>NZ_JBVHLK010000013.1:0-200740 GCF_055559015.1 Streptomyces sp. NPDC024698
CGGGACATCAAGATCTCGGTCAAGCACAACGACCCCGTCGTCATGGTCAACGCCTACCGCCAGCTCTCCGCCGCCTGCGACTACCCGCTGCACCTGGGTGTCACCGAGGCGGGGCCGGCGTTCCAGGGCACCATCAAGTCGGCCGTGGCCTTCGGCGCCCTGCTCTCCGAGGGCATCGGCGACACCATCCGCGTGTCCCTGTCGGCCCCGCCGGTCGAGGAGGTCAAGGTCGGCCTCCAGATCCTCCAGTCGCTGAACCTGCGCCAGCGCGGCCTGGAGATCGTCTCCTGCCCGTCCTGCGGCCGCGCCCAGGTCGACGTCTACAAGCTGGCCGACGAGGTCACGGCCGGTCTGGAGGGCATGGAGGTCCCGCTCCGTGTCGCCGTCATGGGCTGTGTCGTCAACGGTCCGGGTGAGGCGCGGGAGGCGGACCTGGGTGTCGCCTCCGGCAACGGCAAGGGCCAGATCTTCGTCAAGGGCGAGGTCATCAAGACCGTCCCCGAGTCGAAGATCGTGGAGACCCTCATCGACGAGGCGATGAAGCTCGCCCAGCAGATGGAGAACGACGGCGTCGCGTCCGGGGAACCGGCCGTCACCGTGAGCTGATCAGCACGGACCGAGAGGGGGCCCGACGTGACGATTCTGGAGACCATCCGGGGACCACGCGACCTGAAGGCGCTGTCCGAGGCGGAAATCGGTGAACTGGCCGAAGAGGTGAGGGACTTCCTGGTGCACGCGGTCGCCAGGACCGGCGGTCACCTCGGACCCAATCTGGGAGTGGTGGAGCTGTCCATCGCCCTCCACCGGGTCTTCGAGTCGCCGGTCGACCGCATCCTGTGGGACACCGGCCACCAGAGCTATGTGCATAAATTGCTGACAGGACGTCAGGACTTCTCCAAGCTGCGGAGCAAGGGGGGCCTGTCCGGCTATCCCTCCCGCGAGGAGTCCGAACACGACGTCATCGAGAACAGCCACGCCTCCACGGCGCTCGGCTGGGCCGACGGGCTCGCCAAGGCCCGGCAGGTGCAGGGCGGGAAGGGCCATGTCGTCGCGGTCATCGGCGACGGCGCGCTGACCGGCGGCATGGCGTGGGAGGCGCTCAACAACATCGCCGCGGCCAAGGACCGCCCCCTGATCATCGTCGTCAACGACAACGAACGCTCCTACGCCCCGACCATCGGCGGACTCGCGAACCACCTCGCGACCCTGCGGACCACCGACAGCTACGAGCAGGTCCTCGCCTGGGGCAAGAAGGTCCTGCTGCGCACCCCCCTCGTCGGCAACACCATCTACGAGTCGCTGCACGGCGCCAAGAAGGGCTTCAAGGACGCCTTCGCCCCGCAGGGCATGTTCGAGGACCTCGGGCTCAAGTACGTCGGACCGATCGACGGCCACGACGTGAGAGCCGTGGAGTCCGCGCTGCGCCGCGCGAAACGCTTCCACGGACCCGTGCTCATCCACTGTCTGACGGAGAAGGGGCGCGGGTACGAACCGGCGATCGCGCACGAGGAGGACCACTTCCACACCGTCGGGGTGATGAACCCGCTCACCTGCGAACCCCTCGCGCCGTCCAACGGCCCGTCCTGGACCTCCGTGTTCGGCGAGGAGATCGTCAGGATCGGCGAGGAGCGCGCCGACGTCGTGGCCATCACGGCGGCCATGCTGCATCCGGTGGGGCTCGGGAAGTTCGCCGAGCGCTTCCCCGACCGGGTGTGGGACGTCGGCATCGCCGAGCAGCACGCCACGGTGTCCGCCGCCGGACTCGCCACCGGCGGCCTGCACCCCGTCGTCGCCGTGTACGCGACCTTCCTCAACCGGGCCTTCGACCAGCTCCTCATGGACGTGGCCCTGCACCGTTGCGGCGTGACCTTCGTCCTCGACCGGGCCGGGGTCACCGGTGTCGACGGCGCCTCGCACAACGGCATGTGGGACATGTCGATCCTCCAGGTCGTGCCCGGCCTCAGGATCGCCGCCCCGCGCGACGCCGACCAGCTCAAGGCCCAGCTGCGGGAGGCGGTCGCCGTGGACGACGCGCCGACCCTGATCCGCTTCCCCAAGGAGTCCGTCGGTCCTGTCGTCCCGGCGGTGGACCGGGTGGGCGGCCTCGACGTCCTGCACCGGGGCGAGCGTCCCGAGGTCCTGCTCGTCGCGGTCGGCGTCATGGCCCCGGTCTGCCTCCAGACCGCCGACCTGCTGGAGTCCCGCGGCATCGGCTGCACCGTCGTCGACCCGCGCTGGGTCAAGCCCGTCGACCCGGAGCTGCCCCGCCTCGCCGCCGCCCACAGACTCGTCGCGGTCGTCGAGGACAACAGCCGGGCCTCGGGCGTCGGCGCCGCCGTCGCGCTGGCCCTCGGCGACGCCGAAGTCGACGTACCCGTACGGCGGTTCGGCATCCCCGAACAGTTCCTCGCGCACGCCAAACGGTCCGAGGTGCTCGCCGACATCGGGCTCACGCCCGTGGAGATCGCCGGACGGATCAGCGCCGGGCTGGCCGTCAGGGACGAACGGGACAAGGCCGCGTACGAGCCGACGGAGGCCGCCGACCGGCAGGCCGAGGAAGAGTCGCCCAAGGAGAAACAGGCATGACCGACCCTGCCCAGAAGGGGGAGTTCGACCTCGGCGCACTCCTCGCCGAGCGCGGAGCCGAGCGTTACGAACTGCACACGAAGTACCTGAACCACCAGCTCCCGCGCATGCTGCACACCATCGGCTTCGACAAGGTCTACGAACGGGCCGAGGGCGCGCACTTCTGGGACGCCGAAGGCGACGACTACCTCGACATGCTCGCCGGCTTCGGGGTGATGGGCCTCGGCCGCCATCACCCCGTCGTCCGGCAGGCGCTCCACGACGTCCTCGACGCCTCGCTCGCCGACCTCACCCGCTTCGACTGCCAGCCGCTGCCGGGCCTGCTCGCCGAGCGGCTGCTCACCCACAGCCCGCACCTGGACCGGGTGTTCTTCGGCAACAGCGGCACGGAGGCCGTCGAGACCGCGCTGAAGTTCGCCCGGTACGCCACCGGCAGGCCGAGGATCCTGTACTGCTCCCACGCCTTCCACGGACTGACCACCGGCTCCCTGTCGGTGAACGGCGAGGACGGCTTCCGCGACGGCTTCGCCCCGCTGCTGCCCGACACGGCCGTCCCGCTCGGCGATCTCGACGCCCTGGCCGGGGAGCTGAAGAAGGGCGACGTCGCCGCGCTGATCGTGGAGCCGATCCAGGGCAAGGGCGTGCACGCGTCCCCGCCCGGATATCTGCGCGCCGCCCAGGACCTGCTCCACCGGCACAAGGCCCTGCTCATCGCGGACGAGGTGCAGACCGGCCTCGGACGGACCGGGGACTTCTACGCCTACCAGCACGAGGAGGGCGTCGAACCGGACCTGGTGTGCGTGGCCAAGGCGCTCTCCGGCGGCTATGTGCCGGTGGGCGCGACCCTCGGGAAGGACTGGATCTTCAAGAAGGTCTACTCCTCCATGGACCGGGTCCTCGTGCACTCGGCGAGCTTCGGCTCCAACGCGCAGGCCATGGCGGCGGGTCTCGCGGTGCTCTCCGTGATGGAGAACGAGCAGATCGTCGCCAACGCGCGGATCACCGGAGAACTGCTGAAGTCCCGGCTGGCGGCCCTGGTCGACCGCTACGAGCTGCTCAGCGAGGTGCGCGGGAGGGGGCTGATGATCGGCATCGAGTTCGGCCGGCCGGCGTCCCTGAAGCTGCGCAGCCGCTGGACCATGCTCCAGGCCGCGCGCAAGGGTCTGTTCGCGCAGATGGTCGTCGTACCGCTGCTCCAGCGGCACCGCATCCTCACCCAGGTCTCCGGCGACCACCTGGAGGTGATCAAGCTGATCCCGCCGCTGGTGATCGACGAGCGGGACGTCGACCGGTTCGTGGAGGCCTTCACGGCCGTGATGGAGGACGCCCACGGCGGCGGTGGGCTGATGTGGGACTTCGGGAAGACGCTGGTGAAGCAGGCGGTGGCCAACCGCTGAGACCCGGCCGTACCCACGGGCCGGCACGGCGGCCGGCGGGTACGGCCGAGCTTTTTGCCTCACGGGCAAGAAAATTGCCTCGCGGGCAATTGTTTGGCTCAATGGTCCTATGAGCCCCGCCGATCCAGGGGCGGCCGACGAGCCGTCCGCCGAGCTGCACGCCGTGGCACCCCGGCTCCGCGCCCTGCGCCGCGGCGCCTCCCTCACGCTGGAGGCCGCGGCCCGCGCCGCCGGGCTCTCGCCCGCCCACCTCTCCCGGCTGGAGACCGGCCAGCGCCAGCCCTCGCTGCCGATGCTGCTCACGCTCGCCCGTGTCTACGGTACGACGGTCTCCGAGCTGCTCGGCGAGGCGGTCCCCGATCGTGACGCGATCGTCCGGGCCGCCGACATGGAACCGGCCCCGGCCGGCGGCTGGACCTACTGGCAGGCGGGTTCCGCCGGCCGCGGCATGCAGGCGCTGCGGGTGCGGGTCCCGTACGGCTCGCAGGGCGACATCGTGCGCGTCCACCCGGGCGAGGAGTGGCTGTACGTCCTCCAGGGGCGGCTCGACCTGCGGCTCGGGGACACCGCGCACGTCCTGGCGCCGGGAGACAGCGCCCACTTCGACTCGCTGACCCCGCACCGCATCGCCGCCGCGGAACGCGACGGGGCCGAGCTCCTCTTCGTACACACCCTGCTTCAGAGCCCCGTCGCCGCGCTGTGCCTCGGTCCGGCGGCGGGCCACCCCACCCCGGGAGAGACGTCATGACCGAACCCACGGAACCCCGCCGGTCCATGGAGGACAAGTTCCCGCGCGCCCTGTGGGTGCGGCTGATCATCTACGTCGCCGTCGGCCATCTGTTCGCGGCCTTCATCTACCTGCTCTTCACGCTCGGCGCGCAGAACCAGTAGCGCCCCGGCCCCGGCGCGCGGCTCAGTCCAGGAGTCGCGCGCGCAGCCGTTCCCGCAGCTGGGGGGTCAGCCCCAGCCCCTGCTCCAGATAGGCCTCGACACCGCCCCAGGTCTCCTCGATCGTGTCGAACGCGGCCGTCAGGTACTCGGCGCGCGCGTCGAACAGCGGGCTGAGCAGTTCCATCACCTCGGGGGAGTAGGCGCCGGCCGAGGTATTGGTGCGGTGCACCTTGTAGCGGCGGTGCGCGGCGTTCGACTCCAGGTAGTCGGCCACGATCGCCTCGCGCTCGACGCCGAGGGCGAGCAGGGTGACCGCGATGGACAGTCCCGCGCGGTCCTTGCCCGCGGCGCAGTGCATCAGCGCGGGCACGCTGTCGTCGGCCAGGGCGTGCAGCACCTGGGAGTGCTCCGCCGTGCGCTCCCGGATGATCGCGCGGTACGAGCCGATCATCCGGTCCGCGCCCTTGTCGTCGCCGAGGAGCGCGCGCAGCTGGTCGATGTCGCCGTCGCGGACCATCTTCCAGAACTCGCTGCCGTCCGCCGGGTCGCTCAGCGGGAGGTTCACGTTCCGCACGCCCGGCAGTTCGACGTCCGGACCCTCCAGCTTCTGGTCGGCGGCGTTGCGGAAGTCGAAGATCGTGTGGAGTCCCAGGGAGGAGAGGAACGCGGCGTCCTCCTCCGTGGCGTGCGCGAGGTGCCCACTGCGGAACAGATGACCGTGGCGCACGCGCCGGCCGTCCACGGTGGGCAGTCCACCCACGTCGCGGAAGTTGCGCACTCCGCCGAGTTCGGGCTCGGTCGACGGGATCTGCTGCGTCACGGGGCTCCTCCTGTTCGGCCTCCGGCGTCGCCGGGCTGGACTCGGCGCCGCTCGTCGGCAGTTGTACCGGCTCGCGCTCTCGACGATACGACATGGGTTCCTCAGGCAATGAGTTATGTCTTCGTATGCATGTTCGAATCGATGGAGTTTCGACTCTCTATTCAAGAGAGGCGCTCGCAAGTGCCGGATATCCGCGAAAGGCTTATCTGCCCGTTCTGTCCGAATAAACACCTTCATGGCAACTGGCCCTGGAATAGGGCGCACTGGGGCGAGTCGCGTGAGGAGGGTCATATTCGTGACGATGCGTTGCCGTCCCCCTTTCTCAACGCGCCCGCTTTTCCGGGCGGGTTGAGATGTCCGGAAGATCGTCATTCCACGGAGGGTGACGGCGAATTCCGCATGGATCAAGAAAGGCGAGCGCACAGAAACCGCACATAGTTGTCGACGCGCTCTCATGTCGCTTACGTTCTGCCTCAATCCGGACGGACGCCCAATCCTGCCGCCGCCCGGAATTCCGCACACTCACCCGTACATGGCAGGAGCGGGGGACCCACAGGTTCCGTGCCTGGTCCGGTTTCCGGAACAGGCTAGGGGTACAGCCGCGCAGCAGCGCGACCGGGCATCTCCAGCCCGCACCCGACAGCTCACCCCGCAGGCGCCGGAGAGGAATTCGCCATGCCCGCGAAGGGTAAGCACCGCCGTCCCAAGTCCCTGCGTTTCACCCGCACGATCGCCGCGGCCGGCACCGGTGGCGCCGCACTCGCGCTGCCCCTGATGGGAGCCACGGGAGCCCACGCCGCGACCCAGGCCACCGTCGCGCAGCACGTCGAGAAGGCCGTCACCGCCGCCCCCGCCGCGAAGGCCGCCACGGCCGCCACGACGAAGACGTACGCGGTGAAGTCCGGGGACTACCTCTCGAAGATCGCCGACGAGCAGAACGTCAGCGGCGGTTGGAAGAAGATCTACTCCGACAACCGCTCCGCCATCGGCGGCGACCCGTCGCTGATCCACCCCGGTCTGAAGCTGTCGCTCGGCCACAGGGCCGCCTCCGCCGCCCACACGGCCACCCGGACATCGGCCCCGGCGACGTCCGAGGCGACCCCGGCCGCCGACAAGGCCGCGACCACCACCGCGTCCGCCAGCTCCTCCTCCGGCTACACCCTGCCGGTCGACAGCACCAGCATCGGCACCGGCTACAAGGTGCCCGGCAGCATGTGGTCCAGCGGCTACCACACCGGCGTGGACTTCGTGGTCCCGACCGGCACCACGATCAAGTCCATCGCCGCGGGCACCGTCGTCTCCGCGGGCTGGGGCGGCGCCTACGGCAACCAGGTCGTCATCCAGCACGCCGACGGCAAGTACTCCCAGTACGCCCACATGTCGTCGCTGTCCGTCTCCGCGGGCCAGACCGTGACCGAGGGCCAGCAGATCGGTCTCTCCGGCGCGACCGGCAACGTGACCGGACCGCACCTGCACTTCGAGATCCGCACCACGCCCGACTACGGCTCCGACGTCGACCCGGTGGCGTACCTGCGCTCGCACGGTGTCGCCGTGGGCTGACCCCCCACCTCCTGCTCCTGACGGCAGGACCAACTCCGGAGGCCGGACCCCAGATCCCCTGGGTCCGGCCTCCGGTGCGTCCGTGGCACCGGTGTCCGTGGCGCCGGTTTGCGGGGCATCCGGGCGATCGCTGCTTCAACATCCTTGATGCGGGCCTTATTCCGGAGTTGACCAATGCTTGGCGAGTGGCTTATCTCACCGCCCGTCAACTCTTCCCTACGGTCGCGTAGCTCACATCGAAAGGTGAATCATGCTCGATGTGGCAGACGATTCGAAGGATGACAACAGATCAGTGATCGGGTCGTACGTGGCGGTGGGGGACAGCTTCACCGAGGGCGTCGGCGACCCTGGGCCCGACGGGGCGTTCGTCGGCTGGGCGGACCGGTTCGCGGTACTTCTCGCGGACCGCAGGCCCGAAGGCGATTTCGACTACACCAATCTCGCGGTGCGCGGCAAACTGCTCGACCAGATCATCGAGACCCAGCTCCAGGAGGCCAAGGAACTCGGCCCGGACCTGGTCTCGTTCTGCGCCGGCGGCAACGACATCATCCGCCCCGGCACCGACCCCCACGAGGTCGCGGAGCGTTTCGAGCGCGCGGTCGCCGACCTCACCTCCGCCGTGGGCACCGTGATGGTGACCACCGGCTTCGACACCCGTGACGTCCCCGTGCTCAAGCACCTGCGCGGCAAGATCGCCACGTACAACGGACATGTGCGGGCCATCGCGGACCGCTACGGCTGTCCCGTTCTCGACCTCTGGTCCCTGAAGACGATCCAGGACCGCCGGGCCTGGGACGGCGACCGGCTGCACCTCTCTCCCGAGGGGCACACCCGGGTGGCGCTCCGCGCCGGGCAGGCCCTCGGCCTGGAGGTGCCGGCCGACCCGGACCAGCCCTGGCCGCTCCTCCCGCCGCGCGGCACGCTGGAGGTGCGCCGCGACAACATCCAGTGGGCGCGCGAGTATCTGGTCCCCTGGATCGGGCGACGGCTGCGCGGGGAGTCCTCGGGCGACCACGTGGAGGCCAAGGGGCCCCTCTCACCGGACGACATCAAGCTGCGCATCGAGTCGGTGGCCTGAACGGAGACCGGGCCCGGCCGGCGGGACAGACCTGCCCGGCCGGGCCCGGTGCCGTCACCGCCCCGGCCGGAGAACGACCCCGCGACGCCGCCCGAGACCCAGGGGAGTGCGGAGGAGCCGGGACGCGGGCCGGGCCGGACTTCACGCCCGTGCCTGCACCGGGCCCGAGCCCGCTCACCGGTGCAGAGCAGTCCCGTCGATGCCCTGCGACCTGATCCAAACGACAGGCCCTAGCGCACCGCCGCGATCAACGCCTCGCGTTCCAGGCCCAGTTCGCGGGCGAGGGCCTCGTCGACCCATTCCTGGGTCCGGGCCCGTGACACCCCGCCGGAGTACGCCGTCATCTGGACCGCAAGCCCGTCCAGCAGCGCCGTGAGCCTGAGGGCCGCACTCGCGGGGTCCGGGCAGCGGAACTCGCCGGCGGCCACGCCCTCCGCGATCACCTCGGTCATCGCGGCCTTCCACTGCCGGTCGAGACCGCGGGTGACCTCGCGCAGCGCGGGCTCGCGCAGGGCGACCGCCCAGCCCTCGATCCACAGGCGCCAGCCCTTGGCCTGCCCGGTCGGGGCGTACCACCGCACGGCGGCCCGAAGGCGTCGCAGTGCCGTCGTCCGGCGGCCGAGCAGTTTGCGCAGACGGGCGAGGTCGTCCTCGGCGGCATAGGTGAACGCGGCGGAGACCAGCTTCTCCTTGGTCGAGAAGTGGTACAGCACCAGCGCGTTGCTCACGCCCAGGGCCGAGGCCACGTCGGCGATGCGTACCGCCGCCACGCCCCGTGCCTCGATCTGTTCGACGGCGGCCCGCAGCAACTCCTCGCGCCGCTCCGCCACGCTCAACCGCACTCTCGCCACGCGGCAACCCTACACAGCCCGCACCGGAGAGACCCCGACAGGAGCTGGCACCTTGCCCGCGCCCGGCCCCCGGAGCCCCGCCGGGCCATGGCCTCAGCGGTACCAGCCGAACCGCTCCGCGATGACCGGCAGCCGGTCCGTGACGATGGCGTGGGCGGCGGCCCGCGGGGTCGTGCCGTCGGCCTCCGCGCGCGCGAGCGTCCGGTCGATCAGGGCGCGCATGGAACGCCGGGTGTGGGCGAACGCCTCGTCCGCGTCGGCGCCGATGTCCCCGAACAGGGTCCACCACCACCAGGCGTTCGTACCGGAGTTGACCACGACGTCCGGCAGGACGGTGATCCCGCGCGCGGCGAGCAGCTCCTCCGCGTCCGCCAGGACGGGCATGTTGGCCGCCTCGACGATCCAACGGGCCGTGATCTCCCGCTGGTTCGCCGTGTCGATCGCGTACGAGACGGCGGCCGGCACCAGCACCTCCACGTCGGCGGACAGCCAGGCGTCACCGGGGAGTTCACGGTCCGCCGGGCGCAGCACCCCGCGGTCGACCGTTCCGTACGCGTCCCGGGCCCCGAGCAGGGCGTCGACATCGAGGCCGTCCGGGTTGGCGATGGTCCCCTTGATGTCGGCGACGGCCACGACCTCGAGTCCCGCGCGCGCGAGGAAGCGCGCGGTGGCCCCGCCCATGGTGCCGAGCCCCTGCACGGCGACACGCGTTCCCGCGTATGGCGTTCCGGCCCGGTCCAGCGCGGCGAGCACCGACTCGGCGACGCCGCAGCCGCCGACCAGTTCGTCGAGTCCGATGCCGTCGACCTCGACGGCGAAGGCGTCCGCGAGCCGCCTGCGGGCCGCCGCCTCGTCGTCGAGCAGCGGGTAGACGGCCTGGATGGACGAGACGAGGCCGGCCTCGGCGGCGGCCCGGTCGACCAGGTCCTGGCTGAGCCCGAGGTCCTCGCCGGTGGTCCAGAAGGACTCGATGTAGGGGCGCATCGCGCGGAGATAGCGCACGAGCAGGCCGTACGCCGCCGGGTCCTGGGGATCGCAGTCGATGCCGCCCTTGGCGCCGCCCAGCGGGATGTACCGGCCCTCGGGGTTGTAGTGCAGCGCTTCCTTCATCGTCATGCCGCGGGCGAGTCCGGTGACCTCCTCCAGCGTGCACCCGGGCCGCATCCGCAGGCCCCCGCTGGAGACACCCCGTACGAGCCGGTCGACGACGAGGAACCCCGGACGGCCGGTGACATGGTCCGTCCAGGTGAGCGTCATCAGGGGGGCGGCGGTCATCGGGTCTCCTCGGGGACGGCGATCAGGGTGGGGCCTGGGGTGCGCAGGGCCTCGGCGAGCGCGGCGCTCAGCTCGTCCGGGCCGTACACGTGCGTGCCCTGTCCTCCGTAGGCGCGGGCCAGGGCGGGCAGGTCGACCGGAGCGAGGTCGACGGCCGTGGGCGTGTCGCCCCGGGCGGCCATCTCGTCGCGGATCTCCCCGTAGCCGCCGTTGTCGAACACCACGACGGGCAGCGGGAGACCGAGCTGTACCGCGGTCGCCAGTTCCTGCACGGTGAACTGGAGGCCGCCGTCCCCGCTGAGCGCCACGACCTCGCGGCCGGGGCACGCCGCCTTGGCTCCGATCGCCGCGGGCAGAGCGTAGCCGAGGGTGCCGTAGCCGGTCGGGTGAAGATAGCGGCCCTCGGGTCCGAGCGCGAGGTGGGGGAGCGCTCCGTAGTAGCAGCACTGGGCGCTGTCCGAGGTGATCACGGCGTCGTCGGGCAGCACGGAACGGACGGCCCGCAGGTACGGGATCCAGCGGGCGTCGCGGTCGGCGGTCTCGGCGTTCCGCGCGGCCCGCAGCGCCTCCGCCCGCAGGGCGGCCTCCTGGCCGGGCACGCGCGCGTGCGGGACGCCGTCGCCGGATCCCTCGACGGTGGCGAGCAGTGCCGTCAGGGTGAGCCGGGCGTCGCCGACGACGGCGATGTCCGTGGTGGGGCCCGCGTACATCTGGTCCGGGTCGAGGTCCGCGCGGATCAGGGTGCCGTCGAGGGCCGGCGGTGCCGACCAGAAGTCGGACTCGGCGAGTTCGGTGCCCACGGCGAGCACGGCGTCGCGTCGTGCGAGCCAGTTCCGCACCGAGGGACTGTGCAGCGACACGCCGAGGGCCAGCGGATGGCTCTCCGGGACGATCCCCTTGCCGTTGGCCGTGGTGACGACGGGGGCGCCCAGCGTCTCGGCGAGGGCCAGCGCGGGGACGGCGGCGCCGCGCGCCCCGCCGCCGAGGATGAGGGCCGGACGGCGGGCCTCGCGCAGCGCCCGGGCGGCCCGCTCCACGGCCTCCGTGGCCGGGGCGAGGGGAGTGAGAGGCGGGGAGAGGCGGACGGGACCGGTCTCCTCGGCGGCCTCCAGCAGATCGAGGGGGATCTCGATGTGCGCGGGCCGCGGCCGGCCGGTGCGGAAGAGGGTGAAGGCGCGGGCCACCGCCGCGTCGATCTCGGCGACCGAGGACACGCGGTGACTGAACGCGGCCACGCCCCGCAGGGCCTCGGTCTGGCTGCGGGTCTCGTGCAGCAGACCGGTGGCCAGCCGTGGGTGGCGCAGGGGCATCCCGGGGGAGACCACGAGCAGCGGCACGCTGTCCGCGTAGGCCTGGCCGACGGCCGCCGCCGCGTTCAGCAGGGCGGGTCCGGTCGTGGTGATCACGACACCGGGACGCCCCGTCACGCGCGCGTAGCCGTCGGCGGCGTATCCGGCGCCCTGTTCGTGGCGCGTCAGGATGTGCCGGACGCCGTACGCGGACAGGTGGCGGTAGATCTCCAGGTTGTGCGTTCCGGGGATGCCGAAGGCCCGGGTCACCGCGTGTCCGGACAGCGCGCGGACGAGGGCCTCGCCGCCGGTGATCGTCTCGCCCATCACAGGCTCCGCGCGGCGGCGCGCCGCTCGGTGTGCGGGGCGCCCGCGGCCGTGGCCGGGTCGGCGGGGAGGTCGGACACGGTGTCTCCAGACGGGGAAGGGCCGGCGCGGCCGTCGGCCGCGGTGTGCGTGCCGGCGGCGGTCGGACCGACGGTACGCACACTGACTACTGAACCACGAGTCAGTATTGGAAGAGGTGTCGGGTCATGTCAAACGTGCGAGCGGCCGTCGCCGGAGGCGCCGGGCGGCCCGGCGCGGCGCCCGGGGCGGCTCGGTACGACCGGGCCCGCACCCGGCACGGCAGGTCCGGGTGCGGGCCGGCGACGGGCGCGGGGGCGCGATCGCACCCGGAAACGCCTCCCCGGAGCGGAAGAAGCGGGGGCGCGACGGGGTTGAGCACATACGGACCCAGGGCCACGGACATCGCGTAGTGACCGGGGTGACCCGGCGCTGTCAGAGGCGACGACCATAATGAAAGCCTGACCGACTCCATCTGGAGGTATCCGTGACCGGTTTCCGTACCCTGAGCTCCGGGCTCCGCGCGCTGCGGCCCGCCGCCTTCGGCGCGGATCCGGCTGGTGCGCGTATGCGACGCATCCGCAGCTCGCCGAATTTCGCGGACGGAGTCTTCCAGAACCCCGAGACCGCCCGCACCCGCCCCGACGGCTCCATGGTGGAGTTCGCGAAGGTCTACTTCCGCAGCGAGGAGCGGGCGCACCGCTCCCCGGCCGGGACCGTGCCGGTGCACGCGACGACCCTCGCCGACCTGGCCAGGCCCGCCGCGACCGGGCTGCGGCTGACCTGGATGGGGCACTCCAGCGTCCTCGCCGAGATCGACGGCCACCGGGTCCTGTTCGACCCGGTCTGGGGCGAGCGCTGTTCGCCGTTCGCCTTCGCCGGTCCCAAGCGGCTCCACCCGGTTCCCCTGCCGCTCGCCGCGCTCGGCCCGGTCGACGTGGTGGTGATCTCGCACGACCACTACGACCACCTGGACATGCCCACGATCAAGGAGCTCGGCGGCACGGACACCGTGTTCGCCGTACCGCTGGGCGTCGGAGCCCACCTGGAGCACTGGGGCATCGCCGCCGAGCGGATCCGCGAGCTGGACTGGAACGAGTCGGCCAAGGTCGGCGGGATCACCCTGACGGCCACACCGGCGCGCCACTTCTGCGGGCGCGGCCTGCGCAACACCCAGCACACCCTCTGGGCGTCCTGGGTCGCCGAGGGCGACGAGCACCGGATCTACCACAGCGGCGACACCGGCTACTTCCAGGGCTTCAAGGACATCGGCGCCGCCCACGGCCCGTTCGACGCCACGATGATCCAGATCGGCGCGTACAGCGACTTCTGGCCCGACATCCACATGACGCCCCAGGAAGGGATGCGCTCCCATCTGGACCTCCAGGGCGGGCGGCCCTCCGGAGTGATGCTGCCGATCCACTGGGGCACGTTCAACCTCTCGACCCACGCCTGGGCCGACCCGGGCGAGGGCACGCTGGCCGCCGCCCGCGCGGTGGGAGCGCGGGTCGCGCTGCCCCGCCCCGGTGAGCCCTTCGAGCCCACGACCGAGACCGTCCCCTCGGAGCCGTGGTGGAGGGGTGTGGCGC
This sequence comes from Streptomyces sp. NPDC024698, assembly GCF_055559015.1. Taxonomy (NCBI): domain Bacteria; kingdom Bacillati; phylum Actinomycetota; class Actinomycetes; order Kitasatosporales; family Streptomycetaceae; genus Streptomyces; species Streptomyces sp. NPDC024698. Next base: position 13,682 of record NZ_JBVHLK010000013.1, read on the forward strand.
GCGCGCCCGAGGGCGGCTGGCCGGCCGTCGAGGAGGCCGTCACCGACAACACGCCGGGTGACATCGCGGACGGCTCGGCGGAAGGCACCGGCGAGCCCGAAACGGTGCCCGCGGGCTGATCCACCGACCTGTGGCGAGGGCCGGGGAGCGTGATGCTCCCCGGCCCTCGCGGTTTGCTTGTGACCGCTTCCGACCAGCCCTGATCGGATCCGAGGGGCGGCGCGAACATGCGTCCGACAGGCTTATCGGTCAGCCGTGCGACAGCTCATACCAGAGCGGGACGCCACCGGGGGGAGTTTGTCAACAGCCCACCGCACATGATGCGTTGGCGACTACTGTCAGTTGCCGACGGGCGACGCAGGGCCGATTTTTTCGGCTCTCTCGACCGGCACCGCGACGACGAGGCCCGAGTCGCGGAACCGCGGGAGCTCCACGCCCCCGACGCATCCAGTACGAGGACGCCGATGTCTCACCTCCGCGCACCGGCCGTACGCGCAGACCGCCGCGAGGGCGGGCGGCACGGCCGTCCGGCCGCCCGCGCCACCGCCGCGCCGCCCGAGACGCACCTGCGGTCCCAGCTGCTGCGCCTCGCGGTCCTGCCGCCGACCGCCGTGGCCCTCAGCGCGTGCGCCGCCGTACTGTTCACCGTCCGCTCCACCGGAGCCCGGCCCGGCCCCGTCCTGTGGGCCGTCCTCGCCGGAGCCGTGGGTGTCACCCTGGCCGGCATCCTGATCGCCGCCGTGGCCGCGAACCGCGCCGCCGCCTCCGTACGCGACCGCGTGGCGGCCCTGCGCCGCACGAGCGCCCGCACCGAGACCGAGCTGCGCGAGGTCGTCGAGGGGCTGCGCCGCGGCGAGGACCCGCCCGCGCGCAAGAAGCGCCGCCGCCCGCCCGCGGACGCCGACGACTTCGAACTGCTCGCCGCCGACCTCTCCCGGGCCCACGACGGCGCCGTCACCGCCGTCGTGCAGGCCTCGCGGCTCTCCAGCCAGGCGGGCAGCGAACAGAAGGTCGAGGTCTTCGTCAATCTGGCCCGGCGCCTCCAGTCCCTCGTGCACCGCGAGATCTCCCTCCTCGACGAGCTGGAGAACGAGATCGAGGACCCGGACCTCCTCAAGGGCCTCTTCCACGTCGACCACCTGGCCACCCGCATCCGGCGCCACGCCGAGAACCTCGCCGTGCTCGGCGGCGCCGTCTCGCGCCGCCAGTGGAGCAACCCCGTCTCCATGACCGAGGTGCTGCGCTCCGCGATCGCCGAGGTCGAGCAGTACGCACGGGTCAAACTGGTGCCCCCGATCGAGGGCACCCTGCGCGGCCACGCCGTCGCCGACGTCATCCACCTGCTCGCCGAACTCGTCGAGAACGCCACCCTGTTCTCCGCCCCGCACACCCAGGTGCTCCTGCGCGTCGACCACGTCACCTCGGGCCTGGCCATCGAGGTGGAGGACCGCGGGCTCGGCATGCAGGCGGACGAACAGGACCGGATGAACGCCCTGCTCGCCGACCCCGACCAGGTCAACGTCGCCGGACTGCTCCAGGACGGGCGCATCGGCCTGTTCGTCGTCTCGCAGCTCGCCCGCAGACACGGCATCCACGTACGGCTCCAGAACAACATCTACGGCGGTGTCCAGGCCGTACTCGTGGTCCCGCAGGACCTGTCGGGGGCGGCGCCGGACGCCGGCGAGGGCGAAGGCGTCGCCGGGGCACTCGCGCCGGTGAACGGGACGGGCGGCGGGACGCACGGGGGGCACCGGCCCGCTCTCGGCCCCGGGCCCGCCCGTACGCCGCCGGCGCAGGTCCCGGTCCTTCCCGGCGGCGGACACCGGACGGCCCCCCTGGTGCCACGGCAGTCGCCGCGCGAGCCGGTGCCAGGGCGCGCACGGGCGGAACGCACGTCTCCGGGCGGCGCCGACGGATCGGCCGGGACGCACGGCGCCACACCGCTCCCCGTGCGCGGCGCCCGGGACACACGGCCCAATCCCGCCGAGGCCGTCCCCGGCATCCGCCCCGAGGACCGGCTCACCGCCGCCGAGAACGCGGTCATGCCGCCCACACCCCGCGCCGGTGTCGTGCGCGGCACCATGGGCAAGCCCAACCTGCCCAAGCGGCGCGCCCAGGAGCACATGGTTCCGCAGCTGCGCGAGGGACAGGCGCCCCGCCCGGTCCCGGAACACCCGGTCGGACACGACCCGGGGCTCATGGCGGCGTTCCAGCGCGGAATCGGACTCGCGGAGGCCGCCCCCGCGGAAGGGGCGGGCCTGGAGCCGCACGAGCCGTCCCGCGGCCCGTCGCCCGCACCGGGCGCCCCGGCGTCGTTCCCGGACCGGCCGCGCCTGGAGGCACCGGGCGAAAGCGGCACGGTCCACCCGGTCAGGACCCGCCGCGAGCCGCCCACGGGCACCTCCGCCGACGCCGGCGACCCGCTGGACGTACCCCTTCGTGACGCGCCTTCGGACGCACCCTTGGACGCACCTCTGGACGCGCCTCGAAGGGTTCCCCCGGAGGACGGCACACCGGCGCCACACCCGGGTCCCTCGCGCGCCCCGCACGCACGGGCACCGCACGGAGCCCACGACCTCGCCCCCGGTCACGACCTCACCACCCGGCACGACGGGAGCACACCGGCCGGATGACGACCCCCGCACCCACCCCCACCGCTCCCGCAGACCTTCGTACCCCAAGGAGTCGATCCCCCATGGCGAGCGATGCGCCGACCGGCCACGTGTCCGACCTCGACTGGCTGATGAGCGGCCTCGTCCAGCGCGTACCCCACACCACGAGCGCCGTACTGCTCTCCAGCGACGGGCTCGTGAAGTCCGTCCACGGCCTCGACCCGGACAGCGCCGACCACATGGCGGCGCTCGCCTGCGGCCTCTACGCCCTCGGGCGCAGCGCCGGCGTGCGCTTCGGGGACGGCGGTGAGGTGCGCCAGGTCGTCGTCGAACTCGACTCGACCCTGCTGTTCGTCTCCACCGCCGGCTCCGGGACCTGTCTCGCCGTGCTCGCGGGCCGCGAGGCCGACGCGGCCGTCCTCGGCTACGAGATGGCGATGCTGGTCAAGAGCGTCCGGCCCTATCTGGTCACCGCGCCCCGGCAGCACGCCGTCGAACCCTCGGCGATGAGGTCTTGAAGGGGGCCGCGGCCGGCGACGGGCCCTGGCTCGACGACGCGGCGGGACGCCTGGTGCGCCCCTACACCGTCAGCGGCGGCCGCACCAGGCCGAGCACGGCGCTCGACCTCCTCTCACAGGTCATGGCCACAGGAGCCACACCCCTCGGCTACCTCGGCCCCGAGCACAGCCAGGCGCTCGAACGCTGCCGGGCACCGGTCTCGGTGGCGGAGGTCGCCGCCCATCTGAAGCTGCCGGCAGCGGTCACCAAGGTGCTGCTGTCGGACCTCGTCGACTGCGGGGCGCTCACCACGAAGCCCCCGCGGTTCCACCACAACCCCACTGACCGATCCCTTCTGGAGGCAGTGCTCGATGGACTACGACGACAGCTCTGACCCCTTCCCCACCGCGCTGAAGATCCTGGTGGCGGGAGGGTTCGGGGTCGGCAAGACGACGTTCGTCGGCGCGGTGAGCGAGATCGCGCCGCTCAGCACGGAGGAGCTGCTGACCACGGTCAGTGCCGCGACCGACCGGCTCGACGGGATCGAGAACAAGGTCGAGACGACCGTCGCGATGGACTTCGGACGCATAACCCTCGACCCGGAACATGTGCTCTATCTGTTCGGCACACCCGGGCAGGAGCGGTTCTGGTTCATGTGGGACGAGCTCTCCGACGGCGCGCTCGGCGCGGTGATCCTCGCCGACACCCGGCGCCTGGAGGACTGCTTCGCGGCCGTCGACTTCTTCGAACAGCGCGGTCTGGCGTTCATCGTCGCGGTCAACGAGTTCGACGGCTCCCACCGCTACGACCCGGCCGAGGTGCGCGCCGCCATCGACCTCGACCCGGGGATCCCCGTCATCTGCTGCGACGCCCGGATCTCCAGCTCCGGGGTGCAGACCCTGCTCACCCTGGTCCGTCACCTCCTCGCCCACGCGCCCGCCCACTCCCCGAGCCATGGAGCCCGTGCATGAGTTACGACCCGCCGCGGGCGGGCGGTCGTCTGCTGCTGACACCGCAGGACAAGGACGCTCCCGCCCGGGTGCGACGGCTGCGCCGGCTGGGCCTCGGGGAGCGCTCCGAGCCCGTCCTCGACGCCTTCGCCGACCGCCTCGCCCAGATCGCCGCCGCGCCGTTCGCGATGGTCAACTTCATCGACGAGCAGCAGCAGTTCTTCGCCGGTCTGCGCACCCCGTACGGCGGTGCGGGCGGCGGCCGTCTCGTGGCCGCCGCGGACGGGAACGAGCTCGAACTGGGCCGCTACATGGCGCGGGACCACGGCTTCTGCCCCCATGTGGTGGTGCGCCGCAAGGCGCTCGTCCTGGAGGACGTCTGCGACTACCCGCGCTTCGCCGGGAATCCGGTCGTCGACGAGTTCGGCGTCCGCTCCTACCTCGGCGCCCCGCTGCTCGACCGCAGCGGCATCGCCCTCGGCACGATCTGTGTCGTGGACACCGGGCCGCGCCCCTGGGGAAGGGCGGGCCTGGAGACCATCAAGGCGATGGCGGCCGAGCTGACCGGGCAGCTCGAACGGCGGGAAGAGGCGCACGGGATCTGACGACGCGCCGGGGCGCGGGTCCGGCCCTCCCGGCCGCCCGGGACTCATCCTGTGAGGTATGCCGGACCCCAGCGCGGACGTGTGCGACGAGCCCTCACGGAACGGGGGTGACGCATGGCCGCGCGATCGTCCCCTGACGCCACCGTCCCCCCGGTCCGCCCGCCGGGAGAACGCGGGCGTGAAGGAAAGCTGGGGCCGCGCTTAAGAAATCCTCGATGGACCCAGGGCCCCGTCGTACGGCAGATTCCTGGGTGAATCCACCCCTCTCCCCGGTGCGGTCCGCTGCGGCGTGCCCTTTCCCGGGACCTCACGCACAGGAGCGGCACGAGTGAAGGCGCTGGTCAAGGAGAAGGCGGAGCCCGGACTCCGGCTCAAGGACGTCCCCGAGCCGCAGGCGGGCCCCGGCGATGTGCTGATCAAGGTCCTCAGGACCGGGATCTGCGGCACCGACCTGCACATCCGCAACTGGGACGGCTGGGCCCAGCGGACCATCAAGACGCCTCTCGTGCTCGGCCACGAGTTCGTCGGCGAGGTCGTCGAGACCGGCCGCGACGTCAGCGACATCAACGTCGGCGACCGCGTCAGCGGCGAGGGTCACCTCGTCTGCGGCAAGTGCCGCAACTGTCTCGCCGGACGCCGTCACCTGTGCCGCGCCACCATCGGCCTCGGCGTCGGCCGCGACGGAGCCTTCGCCGAGTACGTCGTGCTGCCCGCCACCAATGTGTGGGTGCACCGCGTCCCGGTCGACCTCGACGTCGCCGCGATCTTCGACCCGTTCGGCAACGCCGTCCACACCGCGCTGTCCTTCCCGCTCGTCGGCGAGGACGTCCTGATCACCGGCGCCGGCCCGATCGGTCTGATGGCCGCCGCCGTGGCCCGTCACGCTGGCGCCCGCAACGTCGTCATCACCGACGTGAGCGAGGAGCGCCTGGAGCTGGCCCGCAAGATCGGTGTCAGCCTCGCCCTCAACGTCTCCGGCTCGACGATCGCCGACGGGCAGCGCACCCTCGGCCTGCGCGAGGGATTCGACATCGGCCTGGAGATGTCCGGCCGCCCCGAGGCGATGCGCGACATGATCGCCAACATGACCCACGGCGGGCGGATCGCCATGCTGGGTCTGCCGTCCGCGGAGTTCCCGGTCGACTGGGCCCGGATCGTCACCTCGATGATCACGATCAAGGGCATCTACGGCCGCGAGATGTTCGAGACCTGGTACGCGATGTCGGTCCTCCTGGAGAGCGGCCTCGACCTCATGCCCGTGATCACCGGCCGGTACGGCTTCCGGGACTACGAGGCGGCGTTCGACGACGCGGCCGGCGGCCGTGGCGGCAAGGTCATTCTCGACTGGACCCTCTGAGGACTTAAGGAACTGATGATGTTCGACTCCGTCCGTGACGACCTGCGCACCACCCTCGACGAGATCCGCGCCGCCGGGCTGCACAAGCCCGAGCGGGTCATCGGCAGCCCGCAGTCCGCGACCGTCAGCGTCACCGCGGGTGGCCGCCCCGGTGAGGTCCTCAACTTCTGCGCGAACAACTACCTCGGCCTCGCCGACCACCCCGAGGTCGTCGCCGCCGCCCACGCCGCGCTCGACCGCTGGGGCTACGGCATGGCCTCCGTGCGCTTCATCTGCGGTACGCAGGAGGTGCACAAGGAGCTGGAGGCGCGGCTGTCCGCGTTCCTCGGCCAGGAGGACACGATCCTCTACTCCTCCTGCTTCGACGCCAACGGCGGCGTGTTCGAGACCCTCCTCGGCGCCGAGGACGCGGTCATCTCCGACGCCCTCAACCACGCCTCGATCATCGACGGCATCCGGCTGTCCAAGGCCCGCCGCTTCCGGTACGCCAACCGCGACATGGCCGACCTGGAGGCGCAGCTCAAGGAGGCCTCCGGCGCGCGCCGGAAGCTGATCGTCACCGACGGCGTCTTCTCGATGGACGGCTACGTCGCCCCGCTCCAGGAGATCTGCGACCTCGCCGAGCGCTACGACGCGATGGTCATGGTCGACGACTCGCACGCGGTCGGCTTCGTCGGCCCCGGCGGCCGGGGCACCCCCGAGCTGCACGGGGTCATGGACCGCGTCGACATCATCACCGGCACCCTGGGCAAGGCCCTCGGCGGAGCCTCCGGCGGCTATGTCGCCGCCCGCGCCGAGATCGTCGCCCTGCTGCGTCAGCGGTCCCGCCCGTACCTCTTCTCGAACACGCTCGCCCCGGTGATCGCCGCCGCCTCCCTGAAGGTCCTGGACCTGCTGGAGTCCGCCGACGCCCTGCGGGTGCGGCTGCGGGAGAACACGGCGCTGTTCCGCTCGCGGATGACCGAGGAGGGCTTCGACATCCTCCCCGGCGACCACGCGATCGCCCCCGTCATGATCGGTGACGCGTCCGTCGCCGGCCGCATGGCGGAGCTGCTCCTGGAGCGTGGCGTGTACGTGATCGGCTTCTCGTACCCGGTCGTCCCGCAGGACAAGGCGCGTATCCGCGTCCAGCTCTCCGCCGGACACTCGACCGAGGACGTGAACCGGGCCGTGGACGCCTTCGTGGCGGCGCGGGCCGAACTCGACGCCTGACGGCGGACGCGCCCCCGCGCCGGGGGCGCACACCGGTCCGATGGCCGGAAAACCCGTGTGACCTGAGAGAATCGGTCGCATGATCGAAGCGCGGCGGCTCCACATCCTCCGTGCGGTGGCGGACCACCGCACGGTCACGGCGGCGGCCGCCGCGCTCTATCTCACGCCCTCGGCGGTCTCGCAGCAGCTGACCGCCCTGGAGCAGGAGACGGGCCACCGGCTCGTCGAGCGCGGCGCCAAGGGCGTACGGCTGACCCCCGCCGGCGAGATCCTGCTCGGCCACACCAACGCCGTCCTGGCCCAACTGGAGCGTGCGGAGGCCGAGTTGGCCGCGTACAGCGCCGGGTCCGCCGGTACGGTGACGGTGGCGTCCTTCGCCACCGGCATCGGCCTGGTCGTGGCCCCCGCGCTGGCCAGGCTCGCCGTCACCTCGCCCGGCATCCTCGTGCGCGTCCAGGACGCCGAGGGCGACGCCAGCCTGCCGATGGTGCTCGACCGGCAGGTCGACATCGCGGTCGCCGTCGAGTACCGGGGCGCCCCGGACGCGGACGACCCGCGCCTGACCCACGTCCCGCTCTACGCCGAGCCCTTCGACGCGGTCGTCCCCGTCACCCACCGGTTGGCCGACGCCGAGGAGGTGCCCCTCGCCGAGCTGGCCAAGGACCCCTGGATCGGCCCCTACCCGGGCAACCCCTGCCATGACGTGGTCGTCCTGGCCTGCGAGAACGCCGGATTCCAACCGCGCCTCGAACACTCCTCGGACGACTTCCGGGCCGTCGTCGCCCTCGCCTCGGCGGACGCGGGCGTCGCCCTGGTCCCGCGCTCGGCGCTGCGGGGCATGGAACTCACCGGTGTGGTCGTGCGCCCCGTGGACGGCGTCGCCCCCACCCGCCGCGTCTTCGCCGCCGTACGCCGGGGCGCCGAGGACCACCCCCTGATCCGACCCGTCCTGGACGCGCTGACCCGGGCGGCCACCGTCGACTGACTGCGCCCGGCTCCATCGATTCCCGCATCTGGGATAGCATCCCGAATATGGGAAGCGAGGACGACGGTGCCGTCGACGTCCGGCTCGGGGCGCGACTGGCCGAGCTGAGGGCCGAGCGGGGCTGGACGCTGGGAGACCTGGCGGAGCGCAGCGGGATCAGCAGATCGACGCTCTCCCGTGCGGAGCGCGCCGAGATCAGCCCCACGGCCTCCCTCCTGAACCGCCTCTGCCATGTGTACGGACGGACCATGTCGCAGCTGCTCAGCGAGGTCGAGCGGGAGTCCGCCCTGCTGGTCCGCGCCGAGGATCAGAGGGTCTGGACGGATCAGGCCTCCGGGTTCGTCCGGCGTTCGGTGTCGCCGCCCCATCCGGGACTGCGCGGTGAACTGGTCGAGGGGCGGCTCACGGCCGGAGCGGACATCGCGTACGACCGCCCTCCCGTACCCGGCCTGGAGCAGCACATCTGGGTCCTCGACGGCCGGCTCGACGTGACCGCGCAGGACACCGGGCACCGCCTCGGCGCCGGTGACTGCCTCCGGCTGCGCGTATGGGGGCCGACCCGCTTCCACTGCCCCGGCCCCCAGGACGTGCGGTACGCGCTGGCGGTGGTGCTGCCGTGATCACCACGACCCGCCTCGCCGCCGCCGAACTCCTCGCTGTGGTCGAGGAGTTGGCGGACCTCCTCATCGACACCGTGGAAGGCGGCGCCTCGGTCGGATTCCTCGCCCCGCTCGGCCACGCGGACGCCGTCGCCCATTGGCGGGAGCGCGCGGACGCGGTCGCGGCCGGGCACCAGGCGGTCTGGGCGGCCCACGTCGGCGACCGGCTGCTCGGCACGGTCGCCCTCGCCTTCCCGGACAGGCCCAACAGCCGCCACCGCGCCGAACTCGTCAAGCTGATGGTGCACCGGGACGGCCGCGGACAGGGCGTCGGCCGTACGCTCCTCGCGACCGCGGAGACGGAAGCCGCCGCCAGGGGAATCACCCTCCTCCACCTGGACACCGAGACCGGCAGCCCCGCCGAGTCGCTGTACCTCTCGGCGGGCTGGACCCGGAGCGGGGAGATTCCGGACTACGCGGCGACACCGTCCGGCGAAGTGCGGGGGACGACGCTCTTCCACAAGCGAGTGCGCCCGGCCGCCGGGACCCCGGGCCCGCCTCTGTGACGTCGGGCCTCACCGGGTCGATGTCAGTGGGATTGGCTAGCGTTCGTGGCATGCCGGATGCCGAAGACGTACGCCGTATCGCCCTTTCCCTGCCGGACACGACGGAGAAGATCGCCTGGAGCATGCCCACCTTCCGGGTCGCGGGAAAGATGTTCGCCACGCTGCCCGAGGCGGAGACCTCCATCGCCGTGCGGTGTCCCAAGGAGGAGCGCGACGAACTGGTCCTGGCCGAGCCGGAGAAGTTCTGGATCGCCGACCACGAGGCCGGTTTCGCCTGGGTCCGGGCCCGGCTCGCGGCCCTGGAGGACGACGAGGAACTCCGCGCCGTCCTCGCCGACTCCTGGCGCCAGGCGGCCCCGCCCCGACTCGTGGACGCCCACCCCGAGTTGGGCCTCCCGTCCGCCGACTGAAACGGCCTCTGCGCCACCGGTGCCCCGTGGCATGATCCGCATCGCGGAGTGATCCGCGAGGGGAACGAAGCGTGGGGCGGGCTGTCTCGTGGGGGAGCGGCCGGGGCCGGGGGAGGGCACGAGCGGGATGTCCAGGACGTCATCGGGCGAGGAGCCGCGGACGGGAGAGTCCTCTCGGCGTGCGGCGGGGGGCCGCACGGCGGACGCCGGCGGGGACGGGGGCAGTCCGGGCGGGCCCGAGAGGCCCGGGGCGCCGGGCCCCGGCCGCACCCGGGCCGACCGCCGTGGCGAGCGGTCGCCGAGGCCCGTCTGGTCGCGGGACTTCGCCCTGTTCTTCGTCGCGCGAGCCCTCGCCCGGCTCGGCGAGAGCATGCTGCCGGTCGCGCTCGCGGCCGGACTCCTCCGGTACGGGTACGGAGCCGGTGCCGTCGGCCTCGCCATGGCCGCGTCGGCCGCGCCCTTCGCCGGACTGGTGATCTTCGGCGGAGTGATCGCCGACCGGTTCAGCACCCGCAGACTCATGATCGGCGCCGACCTGGTGCGCCTCGTCGCCCAGTCGGTCGCCGCCACGCTCTTCTTCACCGGCCAGGTGGTCCTCTGGCAGATCTGTGTGATCGGCGCGGTCAACGGCGCGGCCGGCGCCGTCTTCCAGCCGGGCGTCGCCAGCACCGTTCCGCGCCTGGCCGCCGACATCCAGGGGGCCAACGGCGCCATCCGGATCGCCGAGTCCTCCGCCCAGCTCGCCGGCCCCGCCCTCGCGGGCGTACTGGTCGCGTTCTCCTCCGCCGGAGGGGTCTTCGTGGCCCACGCCGGCACCTACGCGCTCAGCGCCCTGTGTCTGCTGCTGCTCCGCCTGCCTCCGGCCGCCCCCGGCGACCGGACCCACGGCGGCACCTTCAAGGCCGACCTCGCCGAAGGCTGGCGGGAGTTCAGATCCCGTACCTGGCTGTGGGGCGTCATCGCGATCTGGTGCGTCTACATGATCTCCGTCTGGGGCCCCACCGTGCCCCTGGTGGCGACCGAGGTGGTGCAGCGGCACGGCCCGCGCGCCTACGGCCTGATCAACTCCGCCCTCGGCGCCGGCACGGTCATCGGCGGGCTCCTCGCCCTGCGGCTGCGCCCGCGCCGCATGCTGCGCGCCGGGTCCTTGGCCCTCCTGGCCTTCGCGTGCTTCCCGGCGGCCGTGGGGGCGGGCTTCGGCGTGGCGGCCATCTCGGCGGGCGCCGTGGTCGCCGGGGCGGGCATGTCGCTCTGGGGCGTGATGTGGGCGACCAGTGTGCAGACGCAGGTCGCCCCCGACGTCCTCAACCGCATCCACGCCTACGACGTCGCGGGCTCCCTGGCGATGATGCCCGTCGGCCAGGCGCTGGCGGGGCCCGCCGCCGGGGTCCTGGGCGCGGACAACGTCCTGCTCGGCGCCGGCGCGATGTCGCTCGTCGTCCCCGTGGCCCTGCTCTCGGTGCCCGCGATACGTGGCCTCGTACGGGTCGACGGTCCCGTGCCCCGGTCCGCGACCACCCTCGCCGCGCCGCTCGAACAGGCCCGCTGACCACCTGGCCCGCGGAAACGGGTGCGCGACCACCGGCGTGAGTGCGGTATTGTTTCCGTGCACGTCCGGCCAGGGGAAACCCCAGGTCAGGCGGACATCGGGACGTGGCGCAGCTTGGTAGCGCACTTGACTGGGGGTCAAGGGGTCGCAGGTTCAAATCCTGTCGTCCCGACTCGTCGGAGTCGTGGTTCAGAGGCCGTTTTCTCCTCACGGAGGAAGCGGCCTCCGTCGTACCCGGACCCTGGACCCCGAAGCGCGAGGTCACGCGGGGCCGGACGAGGGTGGAGGCACACGGCCACCCGCCGGCGGAGACGCGCGGATGGCCGAGACGGACCGGTGGCCGGGAAAACACTTGGACCGCGCGGCCCCCGCCACGGGACCATCGAACTTCTTGCCTGCCCCTGTCCGGACACCTGCGCCCCGGGAAGCCCGCGGCGCGGTGAACCGCCACGGCGCGGCGGGCAGCCGTACGACGACACAGGGTTGTGATGGCATCTCCTGAGGCGCGCAAGGCATTGCCGGGCAAGGGCTCGGTCCTCCTCGCACTTCGCTACTACGGAAGGGAGCTGCGCAGGCTCCGACGACTGACCGTGCCCGGCATGCTGCTGCCGGCGCTGGGCAACATCGGCATCAGCTACGTCGCGCCGCTCGTCGTCGCGAAGCTGGTCGGCCGGATCGCGGGCGGCGACGGCGTCTCCACCGGCGACGCGCTGCCGTACGTCCTCGCCTTCGGCGGTGTCCTGCTCCTCGCGGAGGCGTTCTGGCGCCTCGGACTGCACTGTCTGAACCGCCTGGACGCCCTCGGCATCGAGCGGCTGTACGTGATCGGCATGGACGAACTGTTCGCCAAGGACGCCGCGTTCTTCCACGACAACTTCGCCGGCTCGCTGACCAAGCGGGTGCTGAGCTTCGCCTCCCGCTACGAGGAGTTCGTCGACACCATGACCTTCCAGGTCGTGGGCAGCCTCGTGCCGCTCCTGTTCGGCTCGGTGGTCCTGTGGCGCTACGAACCCCTGCTCGTCGCCGGACTCCTCGTGATGATCGCCGTGACGGGGCTGTGCGTGGTGCCGCTCATCCGCCGCCGTCAGGCACTCGTCGACGAGCGGGAGGAGGCGATCGCCCGGGTCTCGGGCCATGTCGCCGACAGCCTGATGAACATGGACACCGTCCGGGCCTTCGCGGCCGAGGAGCGCGAGGCGGCGGAGCACCGCTCCCGGGTCGCCGTCTCGCGCCGGCTCACCCTCCAGTCCTGGGACTACGGCAATCTGCGCATCGACACCTTCGTCGCGCCGATGTCGGTCCTGACCAACGCGCTCGGCCTGCTGCTCGCGGTCACGCTCGGCGGGGGCGCGCACGGTGTCGAGGCGGTCGTGGTGGCCTTCACGTACTACGCCAACGCGACCAGGATCATGTTCGAGTTCAACCAGATCTACCGGCGTCTGGAGAGCGCGATGACGGAGGCCGCGCAGTTCACCGAGCTGCTGCTGACACCGCCCACCGTGCTCGACCCCGTCGCTCCTGAGCCGCTGCGGGCCGGCGGCGCCGACGTCCGCTTCGAGCAGGTGAACTTCACCCACGGCGGCGCCGAGCCGCTGTTCAGCGGGCTCGAACTGGACGTGCCCAGCGGGGCGAAGGTCGGTCTGGTCGGTCGGTCGGGCGGCGGCAAGACCACGCTCACCCGGCTGCTGCTGCGGATGACGGACATCGAGGGCGGCCGCATCCTGATCGGCGGCCAGGACATCAGCAGGCTGCGCCAGGCCGATCTGCGCAGCCGGATCGCGTACGTGCCGCAGGACCCGGCGATGTTCCACCGAACCCTCCGGGACAACATCGCCTTCGCCCGTCCGGACGCCACCGAGGCGGAGATCCGCCGCGCCGCCGAGGCGGCCCATGTCACGGAGTTCGCCGACGCGCTGCCGGACGGTTTCGCCACCATGGTCGGCGAGCGCGGGATCAAGCTGTCCGGCGGCCAGCGCCAGCGGGTCGCCCTGGCCCGCGCGATCCTGCGCGACGCCCCGATCCTGCTGCTCGACGAGGCGACCAGCGCCCTGGACTCCGAGAGCGAGCTCCTGGTCCAGTCGGCGCTGTGGCGGCTCATGGAGCGGCGTACGGCGCTCGTGGTGGCGCACCGGCTGAGCACGGTCGCCACCATGGACCGGCTCGTCGTGCTGGACCGCGGAAAGATCGTCGAGCAGGGCACGCACCAGGAACTGCTCGCGACGGACGGCGCGTACGCGAAGCTCTGGCGCCACCAGTCCGGCGGCTTCATCGACGACAGCCCGGCCACGGCCGACCGGCACTGAATCCGGTCCGGGCGGCCGTCCTGGTCGGTCCTGGTCCGTCGTGGGGCGGGCGGGTGCGCCGGGGGGGTCAGGCCGGGTCGTCGTGGTGCAGCGGCACCGTCCACTCCAGGACGGTGCCGCTCGGCTCGTTGGACGTCAGGGCGCAGCTGCCGCCCAGGTGTTCGGCGCGGGTGCCGATGTTGCCGAGCCCACTGCGGCGGGTGACGTCGGGGCCGATCCCGCGTCCGTTGTCCACAACCCGCAGCCGCAGCGTGGTGGAGGTGGCCTCGGCGGTGACCTCCACGGCGGTGGCGTGGGCGTGCCGGGCCGTGTTGGACAGGGCCTCGCGCAGGACCGCGACCACGTGCTCGCGCTGCTCGTCGGACACGTCGGTGTCCAGCAGGCCGCTCATGCGCAGGGCGGGGGCGAAGCCCAGGGTCTCGGCCGCGCGGCCCACCTCGGTGACGAGCCGGGTGCGCAGCCCCGCGGTGGCGTCGGACCGGTCGCTCTCCCGCAGGGCGTAGATCGTGGACCGTACGACCTTGATCGTGTCGTCGAGGTCGTCCACCACCCGCTGGACACGTTCGGCCACGTCGGGCCGGTCGGCGAGGCGGTTGAGCACCGACTGGAGGCTGAGTCCGCCCGCGAACAGCCGCTGGATCGCCAGGTCGTGCAGATCCCGTGCGATCCGGTCACGGTCGTTGAGGATGAGCAACTGCTCGGCGTCGCGCCGGTGTTCGGCGATCTCCAGGGCCAGCGCGGCATGGCCGGCGAACCCGGCGATCATGTCGACGGTGGCGTCGGGGAACGCGGTGCCGCCCTGCCGGTTCGCGACCTGGAGGACGCCCCGCACCCGCTCGTGGGTGCCGAGCGGGATCACGAACGCCGGGCCGAGGTCGAGGACCGAGGCGCTGCCCGTCCCGGTGCGCGGGTCCTGGCTGAGCGAGGGGCTGACGATCGTCTCGCCCGAGGCGAACACCTTGGCCGCCAGACTCGTCCCCTCGGGCAGGGTCAGCCCCCGCACCCGCTCGGCGTCGCGCCCTTCGGCCGACTCGATGACCAGGTCCGTGGTCCCGGTCAGCGGCAGCGCCAGCGTGACGAGATCGGCGTCGGACAGCTCCCGGACCGTGGCCGTGAACGCGTGCAGGACGTCGACGGGGTCGGCGCCCGACAGCAGGGTGCGGGTCAGCTCGCTGCTCGCGGCCAGCCAGCGCTCACGGCGCCGGGCGTCGTCGTACAGCCGGGCGTTGTCGATGGCCACACCGGCCGCCGCGCCGAGCGTGCGCAGCACCGCCTCGTCCTCGGCGTCGAACTCGGCCCCGCCGTGTTTCTCCGTGAGGTACAGATTGCCGAAGATCTTGTCGCGGACCTGCACGGGGGTGCCGAGGAACGTGGTCATCGGGGGATGGCCGGGCGGGAAGCCGACCGAGTCCGGGTGGTCGCTCAGAACAGGGAGCCGCAGTGCGTGCGGCTCGCGGATGAGCAGGCCGAGGATGCCCTCGCCCCGGGGGTAGTGACCGATGCGGGCGATGGTCTCCTCGTCGATCCCGACCGTGATGAACTGCTTGATGCCGCCCTCGTCGCCGAGGACGCCGAGCGCGCCGTAGCGGCAGTCGACGAGCTGCACCGCGGATTCCACGATCTGGCGCAGCACGACGTCGAGGTCCAGGTCGCTGCCTATCGCGAGAACGGCTTCGAGGAGGGTGTGCACCCGGTTCTGGGTGCCGCGCACACGCTCGACCTGCTCCTGGAGGTCCTCCAGCAGGGCGTCCAGCCGGAACTGCGGGGCCGACGGCTCCTCCGGACGGTGTGCGCTCCGGTCCATTCGACATCCCCTCCACGTACCGCCCGTCGAAGCCATGATGCCCGACCGCCGGTGCCCGCGGCCGGGCACCTGTACGGAACGGTGCGACGGCTTCGCGGCGGAGGGGAGGAGCGCGCGCCGGCAGGTCCGAGATCCCGGGCCGGACGCCGCCGGCCCGTGCTCACCCGCGCTTGAGACCGACCCCGCCGTACAGGGACACCGGCGCGTCGCTGATCGGGGTCTCGCCCTCCGCGAGCCCGGGACGCCAGTCCTTCACCGAGACGACGCCCGGCTCGACGAGGTCCAGTCCTTCGAAGAAGCGGCTCACCTCGGCGTGGGTGCGGCCCACCAGCGTCACACCACCGCGCGCGTACGCCTCGATTCCCCGCCGGACCTCCTCCGGTTCGAAGTCGGCGGTCATCGCCGACAGCGACAGGAAGCTGCCCGGCGCCAGCGCGTCGAGCAGGGTCCCGACCAGTTCGTGGGCCCCGCCGTCGTCGGCGATGAAGTGCATCAGCGCGATCAGCGACAGCCCCACGGGCCGGTCGAGGTCGAGCACCCGCGCGGCCTCGGCGAGGATCTTCCCCGGCTCGCGCACGTCCGCCTGGACGTACTCCGTCCTGCCCTCCGGCGTGCCGCGCAGCAGCGCCTCCGCGTGGGCGAGGACGATCGGGTCGTTGTCGACGTACACCACCCGTGCCTCGGGGGCGGTGCGCTGCGCGATCTGGTGGAGGTTGGGCTCGGTGGGGATGCCCGTGCCGATGTCCAGGAACTGGCGGATTCCCGCCGTACCGACGAGATGACGGGTGGCCCGCTGCATGAACCAGCGGTTGCTGCGCGCGGCCCGCTTGGCCTCCGGATCACGCGCGGTGATCTGCCGCCCGAGCCGCTCGTCGACCGGGTAGTTGTCCTTGCCGCCCAGATACCAGTCGTACACCCTGGCCGGATGCGGCTTGGTGGTGTCGATCCCGTCCGCGGCGGACCCCGTTCCCGTCATACGACAACTCCCCGCTCGGCTCGGCCTGTTCGTCCCGTCGGCCTGGGTCCGGCGGGGTGCGCGAGCAGTCTGCCACCCGCGCCGGGAGCGGAGCGGGCGGCCGTCGATCCCCGGCCACGGTCCTGGCCGGAAATCTCCCGGGGCGATCCCGTACGAGCCCTGGTGTCCGGGGCGGACGGGTGGATGGGCGGATGGAGGGATACGGGCGGAAGGGGGATGCGGGCGGCGGGGGGATCTTCCCAAGCGTCCGGCGCGGGGCTATAGTCCAAAACTAGCAGTGCTAATTAATGCTGCTGCTGGCTTGTGCTCATCACCGTCCGGTGCCCGGTCGCCGGTGTCCGTCAGGAGTCCTGTCGTGCGTCCCGTCCACTTCGCGGCCGCCCGCCGCACCCCCATCGGCAAGCTGCGCGGTGCCCTGTCCTCCGTGCGGCCCGACGACCTCGCCGCGAGCGTCGTCCGCGCGCTGGTCGCCGAGGTGCCCTCCCTGGACCCGGCCCGCGTCGACGACGTCTACTGGGGCGCCGCCAACCAGGCCGGCGAGGACAACCGCAATGTCGCCCGGATGGCCGCGCTGCTCGCCGGACTGCCCGACAGCGTGCCCGGTGCCACCGTCAACCGGCTCTGCGCCTCCGGCCTCGAAGCCATCACCACCGCGGCCCGCGCCATCGCCTCCGGCGAGGCCGACATCGTGCTCGCCGGAGGTTCCGAGTCGATGAGCCGGGCCCCCTTCGTGCTGCCCCGCCCGGACGAGGCGCTGCCGCACCGCATCGAGACCGTCGACACCCGGCTCGGCTGGCGGCTGGTCAACCCCGCGATGAAGGACCTGCACGGCGTTCTGTCCATGGGCGAGACCGCGGAGGAGGTCGCCGCGCGGTACGGCGTCTCGCGCGAGCGGCAGGACGCGTTCGCGCTCCGCAGCCACCAGCGCGCGGCGGACGCCCGCAAGAACGGGTACTTCGCCTCCGAACTGCTCCCCTTCGAGCGCCCCGACGGTGTGGTCGTCGACAGCGACGAATGCGTACGCGAGGACACCTCGCTCGACAGACTGGCCCGCCTCAAGCCGGTGTTCCGCGCCGGAGGCACCGTCACGGCGGGCAACGCCTCGCCGATGAACGACGGAGCCGCCGGTGTGCTGCTCGTCAGCGAGGGGGTCCTGAACGAACTCGGGCTGGAATCGCTCGGCCGCTATGCCGCCGGGGCCTCGGCCGGTGTCCATCCCGACGTCATGGGCATCGGCCCGGTGCCCGCGACCCGCAAGGCGCTCGCCCGCGTCGGCTGGAGCGTCGCCGACGTCCAGGAAGCCGAGTTCAACGAGGCGTTCGCCGCCCAGGCCCTCGCCTGCGTCGACCAGCTCGGCATCGACCCCGACCTCGTCAACCCGACCGGCGGCGCCATCGCGCTGGGCCACCCGCTCGGCGCCTCGGGCGCCCGCATCCTGACCACCCTGCTGCACCGCATGCGCCGCACGGGCGCCGAGCGCGGACTGGCCACGATGTGCGTCGGCGTGGGGCAGGGCAGCGCGGTCCTGGTCGAGCGCCCCTGACGAACCGGCCGGACAAGCCCCCGGTGGGACCACCTGCCGACCGGGGAAACGCCTGGTCGGACCCTCGCCCCCGGGGGCGAGACGCGTGGGCATAGCATCGGCCCCCGCATGAACACGATGACGCTCTGGCACATATCCATCGGGGAGTTCGCGGCGCTCGCCGCCGCGGCTCTTCTCGTCGGCTTCTCCAAGACCGCGGTCAGCGGCGCCAACACGGTCAGTCTGGCTGTCTTCGCCGCCGTGCTGCCCGCCCGCGCCTCGACCGGCGTCCTGCTGCCCCTCCTGATCGTCGGGGACCTGCTGGCCGTCGCCACCTACCGGCGCCACGCCCACTGGCCCACGCTGTGGCGGCTGTTCCCGGCGGTCGCCGCCGGTGTCGTCCTCGGCACCCTGTTCCTGGTGTGGGCCGACGACGGTGTCGTACGGGCCTCCATCGGCGCGACCCTGCTGCTGATGACCGGGATCACGCTGTGGCGCCGCCGGGCCGCCGTCCGGGACGAGGAACCCGACGCCGTCGTGACCCGGGCGGGCCGCGTCAAGGCGCGTTCCTACGGTGTCCTCGGCGGCTTCACCACCATGGTCGCCAACGCGGGCGGCCCGGTCATGTCGATGTATCTCCTCTCGGCGGGCTTCCGCAAGCTCGGCTTCCTCGGCACCTCGGCCTTCTTCTTCCTGATCGTCAACGTCGCCAAGCTGCCGTTCAGCGCGGGTCTGGGCCTGATCGACGGCCGTTCGCTGCTCCTGGACGCGGCGCTGGCCGTGTTCGTCGTACCGGGGGCCTTCCTCGGGAAGTGGGCCGTCAAGCGCATCAACCAGCTGCTCTTCGAACGTCTGGTGATCGCGGCGACGGTGATCGGCGGAGCGCAACTGCTGCTCCGCTGACCCCGCGTCCGCCGGCCCGCCCGGTCAGTTCCTCGTGGCCGACGTCAGCTCGGGGGGCCGGTCAGGGAGGCCCTGGGTCAGGTCCTCGACCAGCAGGCGCTTGGCGATCGTGTCGACGGCGGCGCGCAGTTCCGTGCCGGACGGGCGGCCGAGATCCTGTTCGACCCGCCCGGCGAGCCAGCGACCCCAGGCCTCGCCGATCACCCGTGCCTCCCGCTCACCCGCCGCCGTGTGCGAGAACAGCGATCCGTGCCGGGTCACATACCCCTCCTCGACCATCCGCTCGAAGACCGGGACGAGCACCTCGGGTGGCAGCCGGCGCCGGGCGGCGATCAGCGCGAGGTTGGCGTGGCCGACCATGCGGGTGAACAGTTCGACCTGCATCACGACCCAGGCGCCCGCCACGTCCAGCCGGGTGTCGGAATCCAGCACGATCCGGCGCGCGGTGTTCATCTCCGTGGTGCCGATGATCTTCCCGACGGCGGCCTCCAGCAGCCGCTGGGAGTCGGCGGTGGACGGTGACGCGAACCCCTCGCCCATGTCCGTCGACCCCAGGCGCGCGCTGTCGCGCAGCTCCACCTGCTTGAGGAACAGCGCCACGACGAAGCCCAGGACCGCGACCGGAACCGTCCACAGGAATACGGTGTGCAGGGTGTCGGCGTACGCGTCGATGATGGGCGCGGCGGCCCGTGGCGGCAGCGCGTGCAGCCCCTCCGGACTCTGCGCCGCCTTCGCGATCACGGCGGGCCGGGCCGCCCCCGTCTCGGCGGCCGCCCTGACCCCGTCGGCCAGATTCGGCTTGAGCGCGTTGGTGTAGATCGTGCCGAACACGGCCGTGCCGAACGAACTGCCCAGCGTACGGAAGAAGGTGACCCCGGAGGTCGCGGTGCCGAGGTCGGTGTACTCGACGGTGTTCTGCACGGCGATCGTCAGCACCTGCATGCAGAGCCCGATTCCGGTGCCGAGCACGAACATGTAGAGCGAGGCCAGCCAGGCTCCGGTCTCCGGGCCCATGCGGGACATCAGATAGAGCCCGACCGCCATCACGAGGGAGCCGACGATCGGGAAGATCCGGTACCGGCCGGTCTTGCTCACCACGTTGCCGCTGAAGACCGACGCGATGAGCAGCCCGAGGACCAGGGGCAGTGTGCGCACTCCGGAGACCGTGGCCGAGTCCCCGTCGACGTACTGGAGATAGGTCGGCAGATAGGTCATCGCGCCGAGCATCGCGAAACCCACGATGAAACTGAGGATCGAGCAGACCGTGAAGACCGGGTTGGAGAACAGCCGCATCGGCAGCATCGGTTCGGCGGCGCGCGTCTCGACCAGGCAGAACAGACCGAGCGCGATCAGGCCGCCCACGAAGAGGCCGATGATGACCGGCGAGACCCAGGCGTACTCGTTGCCGCCCCAACTCGTCGCCAGGATCAGGGCGCTGGCCCCCACCGCGACCAGGGCGATGCCCAGATAGTCGATGACGGGACGGGTCGCGGACTTGACCACGGGAATGGTGCGCGCCGCCGCGATCACCACGAGGATCGCGAGGGGCACGTTGATGTAGAACGCCCAGCGCCAGGTCAGATGGTCGGTGAACAGACCGCCGAGCAGCGGTCCGATGACCGTGGCCACCCCGAAGACGGCACCGATCGCGCCCTGGTACTTGCCCCGTTCGCGCAGCGGGATGACATCCGCGATCAGCGCCATGGAGGTCACCATCAGCCCGCCGGCGCCGACGCCCTGCAATCCGCGCCAGGCGATCAGCAGCGACATGTTCGTGGCGAGCCCGCACAGGAACGACCCCGTGATGAAGATGATCGCCGACGCCTGGAAGACCACCTTGCGGCCGAACAGATCGCCGAACTTGCCGACCAGCGCGGTCGCCACGGTCTCCGCCAGCAGATACGCGGTCACCACCCACGACATGTGCGCGGCACCGCCCAGGTCCGAGACGATCGTCGGCAGCGCGGTGCCCACGATCGTCTGGTCCAGGGCGGCGAGCAGCAGTCCGAGGGCGATCGTCACGAAGACGATGTTGCGGCGGCGGTTGTCGAGCACCGGCGGTCCGGGCGCCCCCGCCGGGGCCGGCGCGGTGTCCTCCGTGATCGTCACAAAGACACCCTCACACCGGTCGGCGCCCCGTGCATGCGGAGCGACCCGCCCGGTGTACGGGCCGTCCGCCCTACGTTCCCGGATTCCTGCGCAGCAGATAGGTGTCCATGATCCATCCCTTGCGCTCCCGGGCCTCGGCGCGCAGCCGCTCGATCCTGGGGGCGGCTTCGGCCAGCGGACCGGAGACGAGGATCTCGTCGGGTGTGCCGATGTAGGCGCCCCAGTAGATGTCGATGTCCTCGTCCGCGTACTGCATGAACCTCTGGTGGGCGTCGAGCATCACGACCACGTCGTCCACGCCGTCGGGGAAGCCCTCGGCGAGACGCCGCCCGGTGGTGATCTGCACGGGCCGCGCGACCCGGTTCAGCCCGGTGCGGTGCCGGGCGACGAGCGCCGAGACACTGCTGATGCCGGGCACCACGTCGTACGAGAACGCCACCGTGCCCCGGTCCAGGATCTCCTCCAGGATGCCGAGCGTGCTGTCGTACAGAGAGGGGTCGCCCCAGACGAGGAACGCGCCGCTCTCGTCCTCGCCCAGTTCCCCGGCGATCAGCCGTTCGTAGATCTCGGCCCGGGCGCTGCGCCAGTCCCCGACGGCGGGCGAGTACGCCGAGCCGCCCGCGGTCCGGTCCCGGTCCGGGTCGCGCGCCTCGACCAGGCGGTACGACCCCTCGGGCAGATGCGCGTCGAGGATGTCGCGGCGCAGCCCGACGAGGTCCGACTTCACCTCGCCCTTGTCCAGGATGAAGAACACGTCCGTGCTCCGCAGCGCCTTGACCGCCTGAAGCGTGAGCTGATCGGGGTCGCCCGCGCCGATGCCGATGACATGAATCTTTCGCACACCGAGAGTCTGCCGCACGCCACCGACCGTGGACGCACCGGCCGGGACACCGGACCTCCGCCGGCCCGAACACCGGCCCACGCGTCGGCCCGAACGCCGGCCCGGGTGCGGGGCCGCCAGGCGTCCGGCGGACGGCCCCGCACTCGCGCCGGACGCCCCCGCCGCGCCCCCTCGTCAGGCGGACCCGCGCAGCCGGGGTGATTCCCGCGCGGCGTCGACCGGTCCGGCCTCGCGTTCCACCGTGGTCGCCAACTCCCTTGCCCAGCGGCTGACTTCGGCGAGATCCAGGTCGTAGGGCCGCTCCCGCCCGGTCGCCGACGTCCACTCCTCGACGGCCCCGGCACCCCGCCGCAGCAGCCGGGCGCCGCCCGTCACGTTCCCCCGCGCCGCGTGGGTGAGCCCCACGGCGAGCTGGGCCAGCCCCCGCCAGAGCCCTCGCTCGTCCGCGGGACCGGACTTCCAGGCGTCCTCGAAGACCTCGTGCGCGTGGAACGGCCTGCCCGCGTCCAGCAGCGCCTGGGCCTCGGCGACCGTCCGCTCGGGACGGCGTACGACGCCCTCGGGCGCCCGCTCCACCCCGGCGGCGCCGTACGGCAGCGGGCGCCCCAGCCCGTCGCGGGGCCGGGCGCTGCGTGCCCGCCCCTCGGCGTCCCTGTCGCGTCCGCCGGCCCGCCGTGTCTCCGATGTCCCGGTCATACGCCGATTGTCGCGCGCCCCGTCCCCCGGCGGAGCAGCCCCCGGCGTGGGGTAAAGTTCTGTTCGCACGATCACGCGGGGAACCGCGGGTGAGGGCACCGGGACGTGGCGCAGCTTGGTAGCGCACTTGACTGGGGGTCAAGGGGTCGCAGGTTCAAATCCTGTCGTCCCGACAGAGGTTTACCTCATTGTCGCAGGTCGGAGGCCGTCTTCTCATGGGAGGGCGGCCTCCGGCGTCTTTCCTGTTCGGCCCAGATCGCCTTGCCCCGGCCGCCGCCCCTGACTCCCCAGCGGCGGCTGAGCTGTGCGGTGATGAAGAGCCCGCGCCCGTTCTCGTCCGTCGCCAGGGCCCGGCGCAGATGCGGGGCGGTGCTGCTGTCGTCGGTGACCTCACAGGTGAGGGTCTCGCCGAGGATCAGCCGCAGCTGGATCGGCCCCTCGGCGTACCGCACGGCGTTGGTCACCAGTTCGCTGACGATGAGCGCGGTGTCGTCGACGAGGTCGGCGGCGATGCCCCAGTGCTTCAGCTGGCCTGCCGCGGCCTGCCGGGCCTCGGAGACGATCGCGGGGCTGTTGGGGAAGGTCCAGGTCTTGGTCTGTTCCGGGCCGAGCGTGCGGGTGCGGGCCAGGAGCAGGAATGCGTCGTGGTGGAGCCGGTCGGCCCCCAGATCGCGGGTGAGGGAGTCGCACAGCGCCTGGAGGGACGGACCGGGAGCGGTGACGGCGTCCGCGATCCGGTCCTGGAGCGACGAGGCCCTGTCCGCGGCGTCGCCCAGGAGCGCGGAGTTGTAGAGCAGCAGGGTGGTGCCCGTGGGCAGGGCACGTTCGGTGACCCGGTACTGGGGGATGTCCATGCCCAGCGCGGGGCCGGGGGCGATGTCCAGGGCCTCGACCTGACCGCCCGGGTGCAGCAGGACGGGTGCCGGATGCCCGGCGCTCGCCGCGGTGCACAGGCGGGTGACCGGATCGTAGACGAGGTAGAGGCAGCTGGCCGGGGCGGTGTCGTGCGGGGGGAGGTCGGGTGTGCCGGCCAGTACCGGCTGGGGGCGGCTGGCGAGATCGTGCAGCCGTTCCAGGATCTCGTCGGGTGGCAGGTCGAGGTCGGACAGCGCCTCGATCGCGGCGCGCAGTTCGCCCATGGCCGAGGGATCGGCGATGTCCGCGGCGGCGGCCGTGTCCCCGGCGACGAGCGCGATCCTGGCCCCGGACAGCGGGATGACGTCGAACCAGGCGCCGCCCGTTCCCGCGGGCAGGTAGGCGTGGGCCAGGTCGACCGCGGCGGCCGCGGGTGTCGTGGGATGGGCGAGGCGGCCGGTGAGGATGCGGGAGGTGGAGCGCTCGCGTCCGTACTGACGGGCGTTGTCCAGGCAGAGCGCGGCGTGGGTGGTCAGCTGCTCCGCCAGCGCCAGGTCCTTGTCGTCGAACGGGGCGGGGGCGCGCCACCGGTAGAAACAGGCGAGTCCGAGCACGAGGCCGCGGGCCCGGATGGGGACGAGCAGCATCGAGTGCACGCCGGCGGTCAGGATCAGGGCGTCACGCCGTCGCTGCGGGTCGAGCCAGGGGTCGTCCGGGTCCAGCCGGCGGATCAGCCTGGGCGCCAGGGTGTCCAGGGCGGCCCGGTAGGGCGTGGCGGGCGGATAGGTGGTGACCTCTCCCACCTTCGGTACGCCCTGCTGTTCGGGACCGGTGACCGAGCGGAATCCGGCGCGCCGCAGCGCCGCCTCCCGTTCGCGGGAGTCCGGGGTGGGCGCGTGGCCGCGCAGCACGGTGTCGTAGACGTCCACGGTCACGGTGTCGGCCAGACGGGGGACGGCCAGGTCGCAGAACTCGGCGGCGGTGCGGAACACGTCCAGGGTGGTGCCGACCCGGGTGGCCGACTCGTTCAGCAGCCGCAGGCCCGCCTCGGCCCGTACACGGGCGGTGATGTCGGTCAGCGCGGCGGCGACGCCGAGGACGGTCCCGTCGGCGTGCTGGAGCCGCAGCACGTCGACCGAGACGACCGCCTCGACGGCGGGCTCGTGCCGGCTGCGGAGCCGGATGGGCAGGTCGAAGACGGGCCGGCCCGATTCCAGCACCCGCCGTGCCGTCTGCTCGATGACGTCACGGCCGGCGACGTCGAAGGCCCGAAGGATCTCGGACACCGGCCGGCCGACCATGCGGTCGGTCGGGAAGTCGCGCATCAGCCGCGCGGCGGTGTTCACGCGCACCAGCCGCAGTTTCGCGTCGTACACGTGCAGGCCGGCCGGGGACCGGGAGAACAGCGCGTCCAGGAGCGCGTCACCCAGGTCCTCGTCCGTCGGGTCGTCCTTCGAACGGTGTCCATCTGTCACGACGGAACGCCTCTTCGCTGAGTCGGAACGATGCGTTCTTCCGATCCAACCCCCGCCCGGGAACCGTTGCCACCGGAGCGCGGCGGACCGGCGGTCCGAGGCCGCCGCCACGACCGGCCGGCACGGGACCGCGCGGTCGGGGCGACCCGGGCCTCGGCCGGCGGCCTTCAGGCGTCGAGGAGCGGAGGCATGCCCGGGCCGGCCGGTCGACCGGCGGGGCCTGCCGTGCCGGTCGAGCTCACCGAGCGGCGCGTCGGCCGCCGAGTCCCGGCGGAGCGGGAGCGCGTCAGCCGATCCGTCCCACGTGCGCCAGTGCCTGCCGCAGCAGCACGCCGTGGCCGCCCGGCATGTCGTCCGTGACCACGGGGGACGAGGCCTCCTCCGGGCTGAACCAGACCAGGTCGAGGGCGTCCTGCCGGGGACGGCAGTCGCCGGTCACCGGCACGATGTACGCCAGGGACACCGCGTGCTGGCGCGGGTCGTGGAACGGCGTGACCCCCAGCGTCGGGAAGTACTCGGCGACGGTGAAGGGCTGGAGCGAGGCCGGGATCCGGGGGAGGGCCACCGGTCCGAGGTCCTTCTCCAGATGGCGCAGCAGGGCGTCGCGGACCCGCTCGTGGTGCAGCACCCGGCCGGAGACGAGGGTACGGCTGACCGTCCCGTCCGGGCCGATACGGAGCAGGAGTCCGATGTGGGTGACTTCGCCGTTGTCGTCGACGCGCACCGGTACGGCCTCGACGTACAGGATCGGCATGCGGGCGCGGGCCGATTCCAGTTCGTCACGGGACAGCCAGCCGGGCGTGGTTTCGGTCAAGTCAGACATTGCTTGATCATACTTTCCGTGCGTCCGGTGCGGGCGTGATGCTCCAGGTCAACGATGCCCCACGAAAAGGGTCATTGTGTGTTCTTCGGCCTCGGCCGCGGTGTTTCGGGCCGCCGGGCCGGACACGGCACGGGGGGTTCGCCGGCCGGGGACCGCGCGCCCCCGCGGCCTCGTAGCCTGGTGCCCGCCCGGCAGCGCGGCCGGCGGGACCACGGGAGCGGCATGGCCATGGATTTCACCACGGAGATCACCGACGCCGTCGTCGACAGCTTCGCGGGCACGGCCGATCCGCGACTGCGTGAACTGCTCGGCGCGCTCACCCGCCATCTGCACGCCTTCGTCCGCGAGACCCGGCCGACGACGGGGGAGTGGGAGAGCGCCATAGCCTTCCTCACGGCGACCGGACGGATGTGCACGGACACCCGGCAGGAGTTCATCCTGCTGTCGGACGTGCTCGGCGTGTCCATGCTGGTCGACGCCCTGAACGGCCACGACGACGATGACGGCCACGACGCCCCGGGGGCGACGGAGTCGACGGTCCTCGGGCCGTTCCACATGACGCGGTCGCCGGTGCGGGAACTCGGCGCGAGCATCGACCTGGTGGGTAACGGCGAGCCCTGCGTGGTCAGCGGCAGGGTGCTGTCCGGGGACGGCACCCCGCTGCCCGGCGCGGTCCTCGACGTGTGGCAGGCGGACGGCGAGGGCTTCTACGACGTGCAGCGGCCGGACCTCCAGCCGCCCGGCAACGGCCGCGGCCTGTTCACCACGGACGCCGAGGGCCGTTTCCGGTTCCGCACCTGTGTGCCGAGCCCGTA
Source organism: Streptomyces sp. NPDC024698 (assembly GCF_055559015.1). NCBI lineage: Bacteria > Bacillati > Actinomycetota > Actinomycetes > Kitasatosporales > Streptomycetaceae > Streptomyces > Streptomyces sp. NPDC024698. Next base: position 40,147 of record NZ_JBVHLK010000013.1, read on the forward strand.
TCCGATCCCCGTCGACGGCCCGGTCGGCGCCCTGCTCGGGGCGAGCGGACGCCACCCCTGGCGTCCCGCCCACATCCACTTCATCGCCTCCGCCGAGGGCCACGCCCCCGTCACCACGCACATCTTCGTGGCGGGCGGCCCCTATCTGGACTCCGACGCCGTCTTCGCCGTGAAGCGCAGCCTCGTCCAGGACTTCACGGAGACCGACGATCCCTCGCTGGCAAGGGAGTTCGGCGTCGAGAACCCCTTCCGGCACGCCCGCTTCGACCTCGTACTGGAGCCCGTATGACCAGCCCGCTCGACTTCACCTACGAGACCCGGCCCGCCCGGGTCGTCTTCCGGCCCGGCGCCTCGGTGACCGCCACACCGGGAGAGGCGGCGCGGCTCGGGCTGCACCGGGTGCTCGTGGTGTGCGGGAGCCGGGGCGTGGAGGCCGCGCAGGCGGTCGCGGACGCGCTGGGCGACAGCTGTGCGGGGGTCCACACCGGGGCCCGGATGCATGTCCCGGTGGAGGTCGCCGACGAGGCCGTCGAGGTGGCGCGGGCGGCGGCTGCCGACGGGTGTGTCGCCGTCGGCGGCGGTTCCGCGATCGGCATGGGCAAGGTGATCGCGCTGCGCACCGGTCTGCCGCTGATCGCCGTGCCCTCCACCTACTCGGGATCCGAGATGACGTCCGTGTGGGGCCTGACCGAACGGGGGGTCAAACGCACCGGCCGCGACTCCTCCGTACAGCCGCGCTGTGTCGTCTACGACCCCGACCTCACCCTCGGGCTGCCGGTCCCCCTCTCGGTGACCAGCGGTGTCAACGCCCTGGCGCACGCGGTCGAGGCGCTGTACGCCCCCGACGCCTCCCCGCTGGTCTCGCTGATGGCGGAGGAGGGCGTACGGGCGATGGCCGGCGCGCTTCCCGGCGTGGCCGCGGACCCGGGCGATCCGAGGGCGCGGGCCCGGGCCCTGTACGGCGCCTGGCTCTGCGGTTCCTGCCTCGGCGCGACGACCATGGGCCTGCACCACAAGCTCTGCCATGTCCTCGGTGGCACTTTCGGTCTGCCGCACGCCGAGACCCACACCGTGGTCCTCCCGTACACCCTCGCCCACAACGCGGCCGCCGCCCCGGAGGCCGTCGCGGTCCTGGAGCGCGCCCTCGACACCGACGACGTCCCCCACGCCCTCCAGGCGCTGGCGGGGAACCTCGGAGCTCCCCGCACCCTGGCCGAACTCGGCCTGGAGGAAGGTGACTTGGCTCATGCGGCGGCGCAGGTCGCCGCGGAGTCCTTTCCCAACCCCCGTGAGGTCACCGCGAGCGGTGTCCTCGGGCTGCTGACGGCCGCGTACGAGGGCTGGGAGCCGCGGAGCGAGGTGGCCTAGGGCCTGTCCGACACCTCACGTCGTCGCCCGCGGACGGGAAGTGTCAGTCAGGCTCTAGCGGGGATCGGGACCGCAACCAGGCCCCAGAGGCGCCGAGTTGGGCTCCGGGCTGTCCTCGGAGCCGTCCAACCGGCTTTGCCCTGCATCCCGTTGGACATCCGTCATCGCTCCGACACCCGCGGACTCTGGTGTTTTCCCCGCACGCCCGGGAGGCTGACCTGGGCATGCCAAGACGACCGCCTGGTCTGCCCTGCCCCCACGCAGCGGTCGATCGGGAGGAAGCAGTGACAAGAAGCTCGCGGGCCCGCAAGGTCTCGCTCGTCCTCGGCAGCGCCGTCGCCCTGGTCGTCGCCTTTCCGGGCAGCGCCCTCGCCGACCCGCCCACGGCCCTGCCGGGGAACGCGGACACACTGGAGAGCACGTTCCAGCCGGCCTTCGACTACGACACCGACGGCTGCTACCCGACCCCGGCCATCGGCCCGGACGGGACGATCAACCCCGGCCTCAAGCCCTCCGGGGCCCTCAACGGCCACTGTCACGACCCCTGGGACCTCGACAACACCAACGGCTACTCCCGGGAGAAGTGCAACAACGGCTGGTGCGCCGTCATCTACGGCCTCTACATGGAGAAGGACCAGGCCGTCGTCGGCAGCGGGCTCGGCGGGCACCGCAACGACTGGGAGCACGTCGTGGTGTGGATCCAGGACAACGAGGCCAAGTACGTCTCCACGTCGGCGCACGGCAACTTCAACATCTACAACCGAAACCAGATCCGCTGGGACGGGACGCATCCCAAGGTCGTCTACCACAAGGACGGAATCGGCACCCACTGCTTCCGGCCCGCGAACACGCACGACGAACCGCCGGAGAACAGCTACCACACCTGGCAGTTCCCGACCCTGGTCGGCTGGAACGGCTACCCCGCCGGACTGCGCGACAAGCTGACCGCCTACGACTTCGGCAGTGCCCATTTCGGCCTCAGGGACGACAGCTTCAGCTCCCACCTGGCGAAGGCCGAGCCCGCCGGCATCCCCTTCGATCCCAACGCCTGACCGGCCCCGGAACGCCGGCCCCCCGGTCCGGCGCCGACCCCCGCTGCGCTGCGGCGATGACCGTGTGTGCGCGGACGTCCACCGACGTGCGGTAGGGTTCGGGTGCGCGAACACACGGGTCACCGTGTGCGAGACGCATCGGGACGTGGCGCAGCTTGGTAGCGCACTTGACTGGGGGTCAAGGGGTCGCAGGTTCAAATCCTGTCGTCCCGACAGAAGAAGTCGTGGCCGGAGGCCGTATCGGAATTCCGATACGGCCTCCGGGCGTTCTCCGTGCCCCGCGGGCGCCGGCGTCGTCCGCCGACCGCCCGCGAAGGGCGCCTCAGGCCTGGTCCAGCAGGGCGACCAGGGCCTTGCGCAGTGTCGTCCGGGGGTCCTTCGACGGCCCCTCGGACCGCCACGCGACGAAGCCGTCGGGGCGGACCAGCACCGCGCCCTCCGCGCCCACACCGTGGACCTGCGCCCAGTCCGCGTCGCCCGCGGGCACCAGATCGGCCTCGGGACCGCCGCCGATCCGGTACGAGTCGAGCGGGACGGACAACTGCCGGGCCGTGTCCCGCGCCGCCTCGTGCCAGGCCCCGGCCCCGTCCGCCGAGCTCAGCAGCACCATGGAACGCTCGTACAGATCCAGCGTGGAGATCCGGGCGCCGGCGCGGGTCAGCCACAGGTGGGGCGCCCTGCTGCCCGGCTCGCCCGTCAGCCGTACGCCCTCGGGCACCACAGGCGCCGACGTGTCGGCGCCGAGGACCGCGCCCCGCGGATAGCGGTACGCGAGCGCCACGTTGAGGATGCCGCCCTTCCTGCCGCCGGGGCCGCCCTGCCCGGCCGCTCCCGGCTCCGGGGTGTACCCGGGGTGGCTGTGCTCGACCGAACGCGACGAGGCACGCGCGCTCGTCGCCTCCGCGACCGGCCGGCGCTCGGCGTCGTAGGACCTCAGCAGCCCGGGACCCGCCCAGCCGGCCAGCACGGCGGACAGCTTCCAGGCGAGGTTGTGGGCGTCCTGGATACCGGTGTTGGAGCCGAACGCCCCCGTCGGGGACATCTCGTGGGCCGAGTCGCCGGCCAGGAACACCCGCCCCTGCGCGTACCGTTCGGCCACCCGCTCGGCCGCGTGCCAGGCCGCCCGGCCGGTGATCTCCACATCGAGATCCGGTACACCGACGGCCCGCCGGATGTGCTCCACGCAGCGCTCGTCCGTGAACTCCTCCAGCGTCTCCCCGTGTTCGGGGTGCCAGGGAGCGTGGAAGACCCAGTGCTCCTTGTTGTCCACGGGCAGCAGAGCGCCGTCGGCCGCCGGATCGGTCAGATAGCAGACGATGAACCGGCGGTCTCCGACGACCTCCGCGAGAGCCCGCGAGGTGAACGTGAGGCTCACGTTGTGGAACAGGTCGCCAGGACCGGTCCGGCCGATGCGGAGCGTGTCCCGGATGGGGCTGCGCGGACCGTCCGCCGCGACGAGATAGTCCGCGCGGATCGTCGTGTGCTCGCCGGTCTCCCGGCTCTTGACCTTCGCCGTCACTCCCTCGGAGTCCTGCTCGAAGGACATCAGCTCGGTCGAGAACCGCAGATCGCCGCCCAGCTCCCGCGCGGTCTTCAGCAGCACGGGTTCGAGGTCGTTCTGGCTGCACAGGCACCAGGCCCCCGGGCTGAACCGGGCCAGCCCGCCGCCGGGGTCGATCTCCTTGAACAGCCACTCCCCGGCGTCGCCCACCAGGGTCGGCGTCTGGAGGATGCCGTGGTTGTCGGCGAGGACGGACGCCGCCTCCTCGATGCGCCGCTGCACCCCGGCCACCCGGAAGATCTCCATGGTGCGCACGTTGTTGCCGCGCCCGCGCGGATGCCTCGACGTGCCCGCGTGCCGCTCGACCAGGATGTGCGGCACTCCGAGGCGCCCCAGGAACAGCGAGGTCGAGAGGCCCACCAGTGAGCCGCCGACGATGAGGACGGGCGTGTGGAGACCGTTCTCGCCGGCCTCTTCGAATCGGTTCATCGATTGCCTCCAGCGCCCCCTGGGACGCGAGTCAGGGATGGGATGCAGATTCCATGCCCGGTGCGGGCCGGTTCGCGCGGCAGGGGCACCCGGATGGCGCGCGGTTCACTCGCCTGACCCGCGGGGCTCGCGCAGTCCAGGACACGCGGCAACGATCAGCACATGGCGGCCCCGGCGTGTCGGATACCGCGGTCGTTCCGGACTTCCGTGACGAAAAGGAGAGGTGTGCCGCAATGTCCAACTCGGGACGTATCGCGCAGTCGGCCTTCGACGGCTCGAAGCTGCGGGTGATCCTGCTGCTCGACCTGTACGAAGGCGCCCAGCAGCAGTTCCTCGACGCGTACGAGCTCATGCGCAACCAGGTCGCCTCGGTGCCCGGTCACCTCAGCGACCAGCTCTGCCAGTCGATCGAGAACCCTTCGCAGTGGCTCATCACCAGCGAGTGGGAGAGCGCCCCGCCCTTCCTCGCCTGGGTGAACAGCGAGGAGCACGTCGAGACCGTCCGGCCCATGCACAGCTGCGTCCGGGACACCCGGTCCATGCGCTACAGCATCCTGCGCGAGACCACCCCCGCCGAGCCGCTCACCCCGGAGTCGGCCCGGTCGGCCCTCCAGGTCGAGGCCCGCGAGGGCAAGGGCGTCGCGCGCCACGCCCTCACCTTCACCGTCAAGCCCGGATCCGAGTCGAAGGTCGCGGAGATCCTGGCCGGCTACGAGTCGCCCGAGGCCCAGGTCGACGACACCACCCGGCTGCGCCGCACCTCGCTGTTCATGCACGGCAACCGGGTCGTACGGGCCGTGGAGGTCGAGGGCGACCTCCTCGCCGCGCTGCGCCACGTGTCGCGCCAGCCCGAGGTCCGGGCCGTCGAGGAGGCCATCAACCCCTATCTGGAGCAGGACCGGGACCTGCGCGACCCCGACTCGGCGCGGGTCTTCTTCACCCGTGCCGCGCTCCCCGCCGTGCACCACGTGGTCTCCGGCCGCGAGGAACCGGCGAAGGTCACCCGGCACGCGCTGTTCTACCCGGCCCGCCCCGGCTGCGGAATGGAACTGGCCCGGCTGCTCGCCCACCAGGACGAGGCCGCGGCCGACGACAGGAACAGCCCGGTGTACAGCAGCACCGTCTTCCAGCGCGACGACATCGTGGTGCGGCTCGTCGACATCACGGGCGACCTCGACGGCGACCCCGTCGCCTCCCTCGGCCTCAAGGGCGAAGGGAAGACCGCCGAACTGGAGCGCCTCCTCGACGGCCCCGCGATCGGCGTCGAGGGCTCCCTGGGGACGGAACGCAACATCAACCGCCTCCTGTCGCACGCCGACATGCTGCCCATCACCGACCGGAGCTCTGCGGACTCCTGACGGAGCGCCGCAGCCCGCGTCCCCGGACGTCCCATCCGACGTCCTCGCCCCACCCGGAGGTTCAAGCATGATCCAGCACCATCCACGCATCGTGGACCTGAGCGAGACGGAACCCAACCGCAGGCGCGGAGGAGACATCCGGGCCCTGCTCACGCCCGCCACGGCGGGGTCCACCAGCGGCTTCATGGGGCTCGCCATCATCCAGCCGGGCGAGCGCATCGGCGAGCACTACCACCCGTACTCCGAGGAGTTCGTGTACGTGGTCAGCGGCGCCCTCGAAGTGGACCTGGACGGTGAGGCGTTCGCGCTCCGGCGCGACCAGGGCCTGCTGATCCCGATCGACATGCGGCACCGCTTCCGCAACGTCGGCGACGAGGAGGCCCGCATGGTCTTCCACCTCGGCCCGCTCGCCCCGCGACCGAGCCTCGGCCATGTCGACACGGAGGCCACCGACGACTCCGTGCCGAACCCCGAGTTCATGACCACCGTGCCCAACCTGTCCGCGCCGGACCACGGACAGCCGTCCGAGCGAAGCGGGGCCATAAAGTGACGCGGCGGGTGGCCGTCACCGGCATCGGTGTGGTCGCTCCTGGAGGCACCGGGACAAAGGCGTTCTGGGACCTCCTCGAAGGCGGCCGCACCGCGACCCGGGGCATCACGCTCTTCGACCCGGCGGGCCTGCGCTCGCGCATAGCCGCCGAATGCGACTTCGACCCGCTCGCGCACGGCCTGGACCCGGAGCTGATCGAACACGCCGACCGGTACATCCAGTTCGCCGTGGTCGCGGCCGAGGAGGCCGTCCGCGACTCCGGCCTCGACACGAGCCGGGAAGACCCGTGGCGCGTCGCCGTCTCCCTGGGCAGCGCCGTCGGCGGCACCACCCGTCTCGAACACGACTACGTCCAGGTCAGCGAGTCGGGCCGGCGATGGGACGTGGACCACCGCGCCGCCGACCCCAAACTGCACCTCGCGTTCGCGCCCAGCACCCTCGCCTCGGTCGTCGCCGAACAGTTCGGGGCACAGGGACCGGTGCAGACCGTCTCCACCGGCTGCACCTCCGGACTCGACGCGGTCGGATACGCCTTCCACACGATCGAGGAAGGCCGGGCCGACGTCTGCATAGCCGGGGCGTCCGACTCCCCGATATCCCCGATCACGATGGCCTGCTTCGACGCCATCAAGGCCACGTCCCCCGACAACGACGACGCCGAGCACGCCTCCCGGCCCTTCGACGCCAACCGCAACGGCTTCGTCATGGGCGAGGGCGCGGCCGTCCTGGTCCTGGAGGACTACGAGCACGCCAGGGCCCGCGGCGCGCACATCTACTGCGAGATCGGCGGCTACGCCACCTACGGCAACGCCTACCACATGACCGGTCTGACCAGCGAGGGCCTGGAGATGTCCCGGGCCATCGACAGCACGCTCGACCAGGCCCGGCTCGACCCCACGCTCATCGACTACGTCAACGCGCACGGCTCCGGCACCCGGCAGAACGACCGGCACGAGACCGCCGCGGTCAAACGGTCCCTGGGCGAGCACGCCCGCAGGACACCGATGAGCTCCATCAAATCCATGGTGGGCCACTCGCTGGGCGCGATCGGCGCGATCGAGGTCGTCGCCTGCGTCCTCGCCCTGAAGCACCAGGTGGTGCCGCCCACGGCGAACTACGAGACCCCCGACCCCGAGTGCGACCTGGACTACGTGCCGCGCACCGCACGCCAGCGGAAGCTCAGGAACGTGCTCTCCGTCGGCAGCGGGTTCGGCGGATTCCAGTCCGCGGTGCTCCTGACCGGGCCGGCTGGGAGGACACGATGAGCACACAGCGCCCCCGCAACGCGGCCGTCACCGGCATCGGTGTCATCGCGCCCAACGGACTGCGCACCGACGCCTACTGGAAATCCGTCAGGGAAGGCCTCAGCGTCCTCGACGGCATCACCCGCGAGGGCTGCGGACATCTGCCGCTGCGCGTCGCCGGTGAGGTACGGGCCTTCGACGCCGCGGACCTCATCGAAGAACGCTTCCTCGTCCAGACCGACCGCTTCAGCCACTTCGCGCTGGCCGCGACCGTTCTCGCCCTCGACGACGCGGGCCTCGGAACGGGCGCACCCGAGGACGCGTACGACGTCGGCGTGGTCACCGCCGCCGGATCCGGCGGCGGCGAGTTCGGCCAGCGTGAACTCCAGAAACTGTGGGGCCAGGGCTCCAAGTTCGTCGGGCCGTACCAGTCCATCGCCTGGTTCTACGCCGCCAGCACCGGCCAGATCTCCATCCGCGGCGGATTCAAGGGTCCCTGCGGAGTCGTCGCGAGCGACGAGGCCGGAGGACTGGACGCCGTCGCGCACGCCGCCCGCGGAGTGCGGCGCGGCACCGGCGCGATGCTCGTCGGCGCCGCCGAGGCGCCGCTCGCCCCGTACTCGATGGTCTGCCAGCTCGGCTACCCCGAACTCAGCACCGTCGAGGACCCCGCGCGCGCCTACCGCCCCTTCACCGAGGGAGCCTGCGGCTTCGTGCCCGCGGAAGGCGGCGCCATGCTCGTCGTCGAGGACGAACGGCGGGCGCGCGAGCGGGGAGCCGGGATCCGGGCCCTGGTCGCCGGACACGCGGCCACGTTCACCGGAGCCTCGCAGTGGGAGCGGTCCCGGGAAGGGCTCGCCCAGGCGATCCGGGGCGCCCTCGCCGAGGCCGGCTGCGCCCCGGAGGAGATCGATGTCGTCTTCGCCGACGCCCTGGGCGTCCCGGCCGCCGACCGCGCCGAAGCCCTGGCCATCGCCGACGCCCTCGGGGCGCACGGCACCCGGGTACCCGTCACGGCGCCCAAGACCGGCATCGGACGGGCCTACTGCGGGGCACCCCTGCTCGACACCGCGGCCGCGGTCCTCGCGATGGAGCACGGCCAGATCCCTCCCACCCCCAACGTGTTCGACGTCTGCCACGACCTCGACCTGGTGACGTCGAACGCCCGCCCCGCCGAACTGCGCACGGCCCTGGTCCTCAGCAGGGGACTCATGGGGTCCAACGCCGCCCTGGTCGTACGCCGCGGCGACCGCGCCCGCTAGTCCGCGACCGCGCCCGCTGGTCCGGGCCGCACGTGAGGAGAACCACCGCATGATCACCACCGAAGTGACCGTCGACGAACTGGCCGCGCTCATGAAGAAGGCGGCCGGCATCACCGTCGACCCCCTCGAACTGACGCGGTCCCTCGACGCGCCGTTCGGCACCCTCGGACTCGACTCGCTCGCTCTGCTCGGCATCGTCGGCGAACTGGAGAACCGGTACAGCCGGCCCCTGCCCCCCGACGCGGAGCGCTGCAAGACACCGCGGGAGTTCCTCGACCTCGTCAACGACACCCTCAAGGCTGGAGCCTGAAGTGCCCGGACACACCGAGAACAGCATCGTCATCGACGCCCCGCTCGACCTCGTGTGGGACATCACCAACGACATCGAGAACTGGCCACAACTCTTCAGCGAGTACGCGGCCCTTGAGGTCCTGACCAGGGACGGCGACACGACCACGTTCCGCCTCACCATGCACCCGGACGAGAACGGCAAGGTGTGGAGCTGGGTCTCGCAGCGCACCGTCGACCGTCCCGGGCGGACCGTCCGGGCGCGCCGCGTCGAGACGGGACCGTTCGCGCACATGAACATCCGGTGGGAGTACGAGGAGACGCCGGCCGGCACGCACATGCGCTGGGTGCAGGACTTCGCGATGAAGCCCGACGCCCCGGTCGACGACGACTGGATGACGGACAACATCAACCGCAACTCCGTCGTCCAGATGGCCCTCATCCGGGACCGGATCGAGCAGGCCGCCCGTGAGCGGCGCAGCCCCGCCGCCATGCCCCGCTGACCCGCCGAGACCGGCACAGGAAAGGACACCCGATGCATCACGCCCTGATCGTCGCCCGTATGGCCCCCGGCTCGGCCCCGGCGATCTCCGACGTGTTCGCCGCCTCCGACCGGGGTGAGCTCCCGCACCTCATCGGGGTCAACCGGCGCAGCCTCTTCCAGTTCGGTGACGTGTACCTGCACCTCATCGAATCGGAACGGGACCCGGGACCCGCCATCGCGAAGGTGGCCGGACACCCCGAGTTCCGGAACGTCAGCGAGGAACTCTCCGCGTACGTCAGCGCGTACGACCCGCAGACCTGGCGCAGCCCCAAGGACGCCATGGCGCAGTGCTTCTACCGCTGGGAGCGGGACACCGCCTCCTGAGGCACCGTGACACGACCCGAGGCCGCCGGCTCCGCGACGAAGCGGAACCGGCGGCCTCGGGTCGTACCGCGTGCGCCGCCCGGTCAGCCCGGGACCGTGCACTCGAAGGCGTGGAGATAGGGGTTCACCGGGCGGATCTCGCCGATGACCAGGCCGGCCGCGGTGAGCCGGTCGACCATGCTCTGCCGGGTGTGCTTGGCACCGCCGACGTTCAGGAGCAGCAGCAGGTCCATGGCCGTCGTGAACCGCATGGACGGGGTGTCGTCCACCAGGTTCTCGATGACGACGACCCGGGCACCGGGCCCGGCCGCCGCGCGGACGTTCGCGAGCGCCCTGCGGGTGCTCTCGTCGTCCCACTCCAGGATGTTCTTGATGATGTACACGTCCGCCCGGACCGGGATGTCCTCACGGCAGTCCCCGGGCACGATCCGCACCCGGCCGGCCAGTGCCCCGCCCTCGCGCAGCCGCGGATCGGCGTTCTCCACCACGCCCGGCAGGTCGAGCAGGGTGCCGTGCAGTCCGGGGTGCTTCTCCAGCAGGCTGGCCACGACGTGACCCTGGCCGCCTCCGATGTCGGCGACCGACTTCACGCCCCGCAGGTCCAGGAGCTTCGCCACGTCCTGGGCGGACTGCGAACTGGACGTCGTCATCGCCCGGTTGAAGACGTGCGCGGATTCCGGGGCGTCCTCGTTGAGGTACTGGAAGAACTCCTTGTCGTACACGTCCTCGAAGACGCCGCGGCCGGAGCGGACCGCCTCGTCGAGCTTCGGCCAGACGTTCCACGTCCACGGCTCGGTGCACCACAGGGCGATGTAGCGCAGGCTGTTCGGGTCGTCCTCGCGCAGGAGCCGGGACATGTCCGTGTGCGCGAACGTGCCGTCGGGGCGCTCCATGAAGACGCCCTGGCAGGACAGGGCGCGCAGCAGCCGGCGCAGGGTCCCCGGCTGGGTCTTCACCGCGGCGGCCAGTTCCTCGGCGCTCATGGGGATGTCGTCGAGGGCGTCCGCCACACCCAGCCGGGCCGCGGCGCGTACGGCGGCGGCGCGGGCCGCCCCGAAGACGAGTTCCCGCAACTGCATGGACGGCGGGGGACTCTGATCGACAGTGGTCATTCAATGCCTCGATTCTGGTGTCGTGCCGTACTCAGCACATGCCTGAGGGCTCGGAGACCTTGCACGTGTTGCCCCGGAACGTGTTGCCCTTGCCCGCGGTGTCGCGGTTGGCGAGATCGGAGGGGCCGTTGCGCAGGAGCACGTTGTCGCGCACCTCGTTGCGCTCGCTGAGCGCGCCCACGAAGCTCTTGAACAGCACGATCCCGCCGGACAGCGGGGAGGTGCCCACGTTGTCCTCGACCCGGTTGTGCGTGACCCGGGTGTCCTCCGCGCCGGTCAGGACGATCCCCGAGCCCTGGAGGGCGGGCAGCCGGGCGGTCTTGGGACAGGACTTGTTGTTGGCGTGGATGTAGTTGCCGCGCACGGACAGATCGCCGACGCGCGGCTTGTTCTCGTCGCCCACGACGAACACCGCGGTGCAGTTGCCGGTGGCCTCGTTACGGGCGACGGTCAGGTTCCGCAGCCGCCGCACCGTGATGCCGATCCGGTTGCCGCTCAGCAGATTGTGGGCGACCACCGTGCCCCCGGTGTCGCGGGCCCCCTCCTCGGTGGCGACCGTGTTGGACAGGAACACACCGGCGTCGCCGTTGTCCTTCGCGGTGTTGCGGACGAACCTGGTCCGCAGGGACCGCTCCTCGGCGATGCCCCACTGGCCGTTCTTCTCGGCGGTCACCCCGCGCACCGTCAGCCGGTCGGTCCCGGTCGCCCACAGGCCCTGCTTGGCGAAGCCCCTGACGGTCAGTGAGGCGACGGTGACACCGGAGACCCGCTTGCTGTCGGTCCCCGTCACACAGATGCCGTTGCCCGCCTTGCCGCAGGCGTCGGTGGCGGCCGTGTTCGGCACGATGACGGTGGACCGGGCGCTCGCGCCCCGCAGCGTCAGGTCCTTCACCGTGACGGTGACGCTCTCGTGGTAGGTGCCGGGGGCGACGACGACGGTGTCACCCGCGCGCGCCGAGTCCACGGCCTTCTGGATGGATTCACCCGGGCGTACCAGGTGCACCGACGGGTGGTCGGCGGGCAGGGCTGCGCCCACTCCCGACGCGACGACGACCGCCGTGCACGCGAGGTAGGCCATCTGTTGTCTGGTCATGGGCCGAAGCTATGAACGGCCGTTGCGCACCGCCACCGCTGCTCCTCCAGGTGGCCCGCTCCGTCACCGTGACGCGCCGGGAGGACGGTACGACGACGCCGCCCCGGCCGGAGAGTCCGGCCGGGGCGGCGGGGGCGGAGGTGTGTCCGCGAGGTGGTGCGTGGGTGGTGCCGTGGATCAGGCGAGGTTCGCCAGCGTCTCGTTCCAGGTGGCGGACGGGCGCATGATCTTCGCGGCCTTGGCGGGGTCGGGCTGGTAGTAGCCGCCGATGTCGGCCGGGTTGCCCTGGACCGCGTTCAACTCTCCGACGATCGTCTCCTCCTGCGCGGCCAGCGTCTCGGCGAGCTGGGCGAACGCCTTGGCGAGGTCCGCGTCGTCGGTCTGACGGGCCAGCTCCTGCGCCCAGTACAGGGACAGGAAGAAGTGGCTGCCGCGGTTGTCGATGCCGCCGACGCGACGGGTCGGGGACTTGTCCTCGTCGAGGAAGGTCGCCGTGGCGCGGTCGAGGGTGTCGGCGAGGACCTGGGCGCGGGCGTTGCCGGTGGTCTTCGCGAACTGCTCCAGGGACGGCACGAGCGCGAAGAACTCGCCGAGCGAGTCCCAGCGCAGGTAGTCCTCCTTGACGAGCTGCTGGACGTGCTTGGGCGCGGAACCGCCGGCGCCCGTCTCGAAGAGGCCGCCGCCCGCCATCAGCGGGACGACCGACAGCATCTTGGCGCTGGTGCCCAGCTCCAGGATCGGGAACAGGTCGGTCAGGTAGTCGCGCAGCACGTTGCCGGTCACCGAGATGGTGTCCTCGCCTCGGCGGATGCGCTCCACCGACAGCTTGGTGGCCTCGACGGGGGCCAGGATGCGGATGTCCAGGCCCTCGGTGTCGTGCTCGGTCAGGTACTGCTCGACCTTGGCGATCAGGTTGGCGTCGTGGGCGCGGGTCGCGTCCAGCCAGAACACGGCCGGGGAGCCGGTGGCGCGGGCGCGGGTGACGGCGAGCTTCACCCAGTCCTTGATCGGCGCGTCCTTGGTCTGGCAGGCGCGGAAGATGTCGCCGGCCGAGACCGTCTGCTCCAGGACCACGTCGCCGGCCGCGTCGACCAGACGGACCGTGCCGGTGACCGGGATCTCGAAGGTCTTGTCGTGGCTGCCGTACTCCTCGGCCTTCTGCGCCATGAGGCCGACGTTGGGGACCGAGCCCATGGTCGAGGGGTCGTAGGCGCCGTTGGCGCGGCAGTCCTCGATCACGGCCTGGTAGACGCCGGAGTAGGAGGAGTCCGGCAGGACCGCGAGGGTGTCGGCCTCCTGGCCGTCCGGGCCCCACATGTGGCCGGAGGTGCGGATCATGGCGGGCATCGAGGCGTCGACGATGACGTCGGACGGCACGTGCAGGTTGGTGATGCCCTTGTCGGAGTCGACCATCGCGAGGGCCGGGCCCTCGGCGAGCTCGGCGTCGAAGGACGCCTTGATCTCGGCACCCTCGGGGAGGGCCTCCAGGCCCTTGAAGATGCCGCCGAGACCGTCGTTCGGGGTCAGACCGGCGGCGGCGAGCGTCTCGCCGTGCGCCGCGAACGTCTTCGGGAAGAAGGCGCGCACCACGTGACCGAAGACGATCGGGTCGGAGACCTTCATCATCGTGGCCTTCAGGTGCACCGAGAACAGCACGTCCTCGGCCTTGGCGCGGGCGATCTGCGCGGTCAGGAACTCGCGCAGCGGCGCGACGTGCAGGACGGAGGCGTCCACGACCTCGCCCGCGAGGACGGGTACGGACTCGCGCAGCACGGTGGTGGAGCCGTCGTCGCCGACGAGCTCGATGCGCAGCGTGCCGGCCTCGGCGATCACCGCGGACTTCTCCGTGGAGCGGAAGTCGTCGACGCCCATGGTGGCGACGTTCGTCTTCGACTCGGGCGACCACGCGCCCATGCGGTGCGGGTGCGTCTTGGCGTAGTTCTTGACCGACGCGGGGGCGCGGCGGTCGGAGTTGCCCTCGCGCAGGACCGGGTTCACGGCGCTGCCCTTGACCTTGTCGTAACGGGCGCGGATGTCGCGCTCCTCGTCCGACTTCGGGTCGTCCGGGTAGTCCGGAAGCGCGTAGCCCTGAGCCTGGAGCTCGGCGACCGCGGCCTTCAGCTGGGGGATCGACGCCGAGATGTTCGGCAGCTTGATGATGTTCGCGCCGGGCGTCTTGGCCAGCTCACCGAGCTCGGACAGGGCGTCCGCGATGCGCTGGTCCTCCTGGAGGAACTCCGGGAAGAGGGCGATGATGCGCCCGGCCAGCGAGATGTCACGGGTCTCCACAGTGACACCCGCCTGCGAGGCGTACGCCTGGACCACCGGCAGGAACGAATACGTCGCCAGGGCCGGGGCCTCGTCAGTGTGCGTGTAAATGATGGTCGAGTCAGTCACCGGGTGCTCCGCTCCACGTCTGCAACATTGCTCGACATCAAGATATCTCGTGAGCGCCCCCGGCTCGACAGGGGTCCGTTCCGCGTCGGACCGGGCGTGGTGGAAACCGGCCGTCCGCGCCCGAGGCGGCCCGCGGCGCGGACACGCGGGCATCCGTCCGGCCCTGCCTGATGTGAACACGCCGACCGGAGTGAAAACGGAACCGCAACCGGGCCGTCCGCCCAGGCGTACAGGAGGTGATCGCGCACCTGATCCCGCGGCGGACCTCCCGGCCCTCCGCCGCCCGAACGAAAGCGGACCATGAGATATCGCACCCGAGTGACGGCCCCCGCGGCCGCGCTGCTCGGCACCGCCGCCGCCCTCGCCGTCGCCCCGACCGCCTCGGCGCTGCCCCTGGCCCCACGGCCCGACCGGGGCACCCCGGGCGCGGAGACCCTGGGCGACTCCGTCTTCCCGTCCCTCGGCAACGACGGCTACCGAGTCGAGGCGTACCACCTCGACTTCTCGTACGACGCCACGACCAGGCTGGTCGACGCCAAGGCGATCCTGATGATCAGGGCGACGCAGGACCTCTCCCGCTTCTCCCTCGACGCGCTCGGCCTGGACGTGCGCGCGGTGCGGGTCGGCACCGTCACGGCGGCCTTCGAGCAGGTGGACGAGAAGCTGCGGATCACCCCGGCGCGCCCCCTGCCGGAGCACTGCGCCGTCGCGGTCCGTGTCGAGTACGGCGTGGACCCGGCGCGGAAGCTGACCCACACCGCCTGGGTCCCCACCCCCGACGGCTTCGCGGTGTGTCCCCAGCCCGACGCCGCCCACACCGTCTTCCCGTGCAACGACCACCCGTCGGACAAGGCGGACTTCAGCTTCCGCGTCACCGTGCCGAGCACCCTGCGCGGTGTCGCGAACGGCTCGCTGGTGGGCACGGAGACCCTGGACGGCGACCGGACCGCGTACACGTACCGGTCGGCCTCCCCGATGGCGACCGAACTGGTGCAGATCACCGTCGGCGACTACACCGTCAAGGAACGGCAGGGGCCCGGCGGACTGGGGCTGCGGGACGTCGTCCCGACGGCGCGGGCCGCCGCGCTGGAGCCGGCGCTCGCGCTCACCCCCGGTCTTCTCGACTGGCTGGAACAGCGGCTCGGCGCCTATCCGTTCGAGACGTACGGGCTGCTGCCCTGCAACTCCGACGACCCGAACGCCTTCGACTTCACGGGCCTGGAGACCCAGACCCTCACGCTCTACAAGCCGAACTTCCTGCTCCAGGAGGAGAAGAAGATCGGCTCGCACATGATGCACGAGCTGGTCCACTCCTGGTTCGGCAACAGTGTCAGCCCCGGCAACTGGGCGGACCTGTGGCTGAACGAGGGGCACGCCGACTTCTACGGACTGCTGTACCGCTACGAGCGCGGCTGGGCGGACTCGCTGGGGCTGACCACCATGGAAGCCCGGATGAAGGACACGTACGCCCGGGGCGACCAGTGGCGCCAGTCCTCAGGACCCGTGGCCGCGCCGAACGCCGTCAACCTGTTCGACAACCAGCGCTACCTGGGCGGCGTGCTGGTCCTCTACGCGCTGCGCGAGCTCGTCGGCGAGGACGTCTTCCACCGCATCGAGCGGACCTTCCTGGACCGCCACCGCAACCGCTCGGCGACCACGGCGGACTACATCGCGGTCGCCACCGAGATCTCCGGAACGGACCAGTCGGGCTTCCTGAACGACTGGCTGTACGGGACGAGGACACCGCGCATGCCGAACCACCCGGACTGGACGGTCACCCCGGTGGTGTCGAGTCTGGTCGCACCGAGCCACCGCGCGCCCGGCCACTACCCGGACTCGACCGCCACGCTCTGACCGGGCCGGTCAAGGGGACGGGGGCCGGGCGGCGTGTGCCGCCCGGCCCCCGTCGTCGTCGCGGCCGGGCCTGTGGGGCCCGGTCCGTCGGGTCGAGCTCGTCCGGACCGTCGCGGCCCGGCCCGTGGTCAGAGGCGCTTCGCGGCCTCGCGCTGATGCGGTATCGCGGTCTCCAGGAAGCCCGTGCCGCCGGCCTGGATCGCGACCGTACGGGCGGGCGAGGGAATCCGGATGCCCTCGTCCCGGTAGCGCTTGTGCAGGCGCTTGATGAACTCGTGCTTGATCCGGTACTGGTCGCTGAACTCGCCCACACCGAGGATCACGGTCAGACCGATGCGAGAGTCGCCGAAGGTGTGGAAACGCACGGCGGGTTCGTGCTCCGGCACGGCACCGTCGATCCCGGTCATCACCTGGGCGACCACCTCGTTCGTGACCCGCTCGACGTGGTCGAGGTCGCTGTCGTAGCCGACGCCCACCTGCACGGTGAGCGTCATCCGCTGCTCGGGCCGGGTGAAGTTGGTCATGTTGGTGCCCGAGAGCTGGGCGTTGGGGATGATGACCAGGTTGTTGGAGAGCTGACGGACTGTGGTGTTGCGCCAGTTGATGTCGACGACGTACCCCTCCTCCCCGCTGCTCAGCTGGATGTAGTCACCCGGCTGGATCGTCTTCGAGGCGAGGATGTGCACGCCCGCGAAGAGGTTGGCCAGGGTGTCCTGGAGCGCGAGGGCGACCGCGAGACCGCCCACACCCAGGGCCGTCAGCAGGGGCGCGATCGAGATTCCCAGGGTCTGGAGGACGACCAGGAAACCGATCGCCAGCACCACGACCCGGGTGATGTTGACGAAGATGGTGGCCGAACCGGCGACGCCCGAGCGGGACTGGGTCACCGAGCGGACCAGACCGGCGATCAGCCGCGCGGCGGTGACCGTCGCGACCAGGATGAGCAGCACGGTCAGCGAACGGTTGACGGTGCGGCCGATGGGCGCGGTCAGCGGAAGCACCGCGGCCGCCGCGGCGACGCCTCCCGCCACCGCCGACCACGGCACGACGGTGCGCAGCGCGTCGACCATGACGTCGTCGCCGCTCCAGCGGGTGCGCTCGGCGTGCTTGCCCAGCCAGCGCAGCAGCATCCGCAGCAGGAACGCCGCCAGCAGCCCGGCCGCCACGGCTATTCCGGCGATCATCAGGTCGTCCAGGGTGACGGAGCGCTTCATCGACGGCCTCCTCGCGGGCCGTGGCCGCGGGCGGGGCCGGGGTGAGGGCCCGCGGGCCGAATGTGCTGTGTCGTCACTTGCCACCTGCTCGAATCCGGGAACGCGCGGTCGTGCCCGGACGAGTGATCATCTTCGTCCGGGAGAGGGCTCATCCTGCCGCATCCGGCCGCCCCTTCGTCACCAGCCCGGTGCGGGACGGCCCTTGAGGTCCCGTACCGGCCACCGGGCCCAACTGCCGTACGCCGGCTGCCCGGACGGGGTGCGCGACGCTCACTGTCCGCCGAAGGAACCGTGCCGACCCGCGCCGGAGGCGAAGCGGGCCGCACCCTCCATGCCCTCCGCCAACACATCCATGCCGTAACGGAGTTCGATGCGCATCGCCTCCCTCTCCGCCAGGCCCTCCTGGTCGAGGACCGCGGCGCGGTCGCTGCGCAGACACGACTGCGGGAAGCCGGCGATCTCGGCGGCCAGCCGCTCGGCCTCGGCGCGGGCCCGGCCGACCGGGACGAGACGGTTCGCGAGCCCCATCTCGTAGGCCTCCCGGGCCTGGACCGCACGGCCGGTCAGGATCATGTCCATCGCACGGCTCGTGCCGATGAGCCGGGGCAGCCGTACCGTGCCCCCGTCGATCAGCGGCACCCCCCAGCGGCGGCAGAACACCCCGAAGACGGCGTCCTCCTCGGCGACCCGCAGATCGCACCACAGTGCCAGCTCCAGACCGCCGGCCACGGCGTGCCCGGCGACCGCCGCGATCACCGGCTTGGTCAGACGCAGCCGGGTGGGCCCCATCGGACCGTCACCCTCCTCGGCGACCTCGTTGCCCCGCTCGGTGCCCATCGCCTTCAGGTCGGCGCCCGCGCAGAAGGTGCCGCCCTCACCCCAGAGCACCGCGACCCGCGCGGTCTCGTCCGCCTCGAACGTCCTGAAGGCTTCCGCCAGTTCGGCGGCGGTCGGCCCGTCCACGGCGTTGCGGGCAGCGGGCCGGGAGAGGACGATCGTGGTGACGTGACCCTGACGTTCGCTGCGGACCGGCATCGCGCTGTCCCTTCCGGCGGCCGGCGCGCCACACCGCGCGCCGTGGTTGCTCCTCGGTATCACGGCGGGCGGCGCGACGCACGGTTCGGGGCGGACCGGATCGGATCCCGCCCCCAGGACCCGCGCGTCAGATCACGTTCCAGCGGACCAGCGCCCCGAGCGTCAGCGCCCCCGGCAGCAGCGGCAGCCACACCGTGATGATCCGGTACGCGAGCACCACCGCGGTCGCCACGGCCACCGGGCCGCCCGCCGCGACCAGGGTCACGACCAGCGCGGCCTCCACCGAGCCGAGCCCGCCGGGCGTCGGCACCATCGCGACCGCGATCGTCGCCGCCAGATACGCGATCATCATGTGCGTCGGCGACACCGGGAGGCCGAGCGCCCGCCCCACCGAGGCCAGCCCGGCGGCCTGGAGCAGCGGGAAGGCCAGCGAACCGCCCCACAGGGCGAGGGCCCGGGACGGGCGGCTGTGCACCGAGCGGGCCTCCCCGAAGGCGGTGCGCAGGAAGGAGAACACGGCCGTGCGCAGCCGCGTCACGAACGTGAGCGCCGCCAGCGCGCCGCACAGGGCCAGACCGGCGCCGAGCAGCAGCAGTGCGACCGCGCCGTCCGGCAGCAGACCGTCCACCCGGAGCGCGTCGGGGAAGGCGATCAGCAGGCCGAGCAGCAGGGCCAGCCGGGCGACCGCCTCGGCCAGCAGATACAGCGCGAGCGCGGCCGACGAGCGGGCCAGCGGCACCCCGCACACCGTCATGAACCGCAGATTGACCGCCCCGGCGCCGAGCCCCGTGGGCAGCAGATGATTCGCGGCGCCCGCGGCGAACTGGGTGGCCAGCAGCCGGCGGGCGGGCAGCCGTTCCATCACGGCGCCCTGACGGGTCACGGCCGCGGCCACCCAGGTCAGACAGGTCGCGGCGGCCGCCGCGACGAGCCAGGGCCACTCGGCCGACCTCAGATGGCCGAAACCCTCGGCGAGCACGGACCGGTGGCGCACGGCCACCACGAGGACCAGCGCGAGCGGGAGCAGGCACAGGGCCGGCCGGACGGCGGCGGGCCGCAGGACGAGACGGCGGGGGAGCCGGGGCAGCGCCCGGGGAAGTCGTACGGCTGTCACATCGGGAGAGGCTTTCCACACCGCACCAACGCGAGGTTGCGGGCGCGGGGACGGCGGCTGACACCCGGGGCAAGCCGCGGGAGGAGCGGACGACCGCTGACACCCCGGGCAGGCCGTGGGAGGGGCGGACCGCGGACGCCCCGCACCGGCCCCGGAGCCCGTGCGGCCCCACCCCCGCGAGTGCTCCCGCCCCGATCCGTTGACCTCAACAATGCTTGAGGTCCTACTGTCTCTCCCATGAGCATGGAGACCACAGCCTGGACACAGTTGCACAGTGTCATGAACGCCCAGCAGGAGCGTCGTCCCTTCGACCCTGCGGCGCTGCGCCGCATCGCCGCCTTCGCCCGTCCGCACCGCCGCCGTATCGCGCAGTTCGTCCTCCTCAGTGTGGTGACGGCGCTGCTGGCCGTCGCGACGCCGGTGCTCGCGGGGCATGTCGTGAACACCATCGTGGCCCACGGCGACGGGAGCACCGTCGTCCGTCTTTCCGTGCTCATCGCCGTCATCGCGGTCGCCGAGGCGGGATTCGGGATCCTGGGCCGCTGGCTGTCGTCGACGCTCGGCGAGGGACTCATCCTCGATCTGCGCACGGCTGTCTTCGATCATGTGCAGCGCATGCCGGTCGCGTTCTTCACACGTACACGTACGGGCGCGCTCGTCAGTCGACTCAACAACGACGTGATCGGCGCCCAGCGCGCGTTCTCCAACACCCTGTCCGGCGTCGTGAGCAATGTGGTGACCCTGCTGCTCACCCTCGTCGTGATGCTCACCCTGTCCTGGCAGATCACCCTGCTCGCGCTGGTCCTGCTGCCGGTGTTCGTCATCCCCGCCCGGCGCACGGGCCGCCGCATGGCCAGGCTCCAGCGCGAGGCCGCCGACCTCAACGCCTCCATGGGCACCCGGATGACCGAGCGCTTCTCCGCGCCCGGCGCGACCCTCGTCAAGCTCTTCGGGCGGCCCGGGGAGGAGTCCGCCGAGTTCGCGGCGCGCGCCCGGCGGGTGCGGGACATCGGGGTGCGTACGGCCATGGCGCAGTCCGCCTTCATCACCGCCCTGACCCTGGTCTCGGCCCTGGCGCTCGCCCTCGTCTACGGACTCGGCGGCTGGTTCGCCCTGCGCGGCACCCTGGAGCCGGGCGCGGTCGTCTCGCTGGCGCTGCTGCTCACCCGTCTGTACGCACCGCTGACCTCGCTGGCCGGGGCGCGTGTCGAGGTGATGAGCGCCCTGGTCAGCTTCGAGCGCGTCTTCGAGGTGCTCGACCTGAAGCCGCTCATCGAGGAGCAGCCGGAGCCCCGTACGGTCCCGGAGGGGCCCGCGGCCGTCGAGTTCGAGGACGTCCGCTTCGGCTACCCCTCCGCCGACAAGGTCTCCCTCGCCTCCCTGGAGGAGGTCGCGGCCCTCGACACCCGGGGCGGCGACGAGGTCCTGCACGGCATCTCCTTCCGCGCCGAACCCGGCCAGACCGTCGCGCTCGTCGGCTCCTCCGGCGCCGGCAAGTCGACCATCGCGCAACTGCTGCCCCGTCTGTACGACACCGACTCCGGGGCCGTACGCATCGGCGGCGTCGACGTCCGCGAGCTCAGCGCCGTGTCGATGCGCGCGACCCTCGGCATGGTCACCCAGGACGGGCACCTCTTCCACGACTCGGTCCGCGAGAACCTGCTCCTCGCCCGGCCCGAGGCGGCCGAGGAGGAACTGTGGGACGTCCTGCGCCGGGCCCGTCTCGACGAACTCGTACGGTCCCTGCCCGACGGCCTGGACACCGTGGTCGGCGAGCGCGGCTACCGGCTCTCCGGCGGCGAGCGCCAGCGCATGACCATCGCCCGGCTGCTGCTCGCCCGCCAGCGCGTGGTCATCCTCGACGAGGCCACCGCGCATCTCGACAACACCTCGGAGGCGGCCGTCCAGGAGGCGCTCACCGAGGCACTGGAGGGCCGTACCGCCGTCGTCATCGCGCACCGGCTGTCGACGGTCCGGGCCGCCGATCTGATCCTGGTCGTGGAGGCGGGCCGGATCGTGGAACGGGGCACCCACGACGATCTGCTCGCCGCGGACGGACGCTACGCGGAGCTGTACCGGACGCAGTTCAGGACCGGCCGCCAGGACGGGACCCCGCTGCCCGTCGCGGCGGACGGGACCCCGGTCCCCGCCACCGCGGACGCCCCGGTCCCCGCCACCGCGGACGTGGCGCCGTAGGTGCGCGCGAGTGCCGTGGACGCACGGACGGCCGCCCGCCGTCCGTGCCCCTCGGACCCCTCCGTCAGGTGGTGAAGCGGAAGCTGCCGCAGCCGACGCGGTACACCGCGCAGCCTTCCTCCGTACGCAGGAAGGCCCCGCCGGTGTGCGCGACCGCGTCCGGGCCGGTCGCGGGGATCCACACCTCGGCCGTGGTGTTGGCGGGAACGGAGCAGCTGAGGTCGAAGCCGGCGGAACCCTGGTGCCACCGCGTGGAGACCGGGCCGTATACGGAGGTGAAGGTGGCCCGGGCCGAGGTGACGCCCCCGCCCGGCCGGGGACGCACGACGATCTCCCGGTAGCCGGGCCGGCCCGGAGCGATACCGGCGACGGTCGCGTACATCCACTCGCCCACCGAGCCGTAGGCGTAGTGGTTGAAGGAGTTCATCTCCGGGGTCTGGAAGCTGCCGTCGGGCCGGATGGAGTCCCAGCGTTCCCACATCGTGGTGGAGCCCTTGTCGATCTGGTAGCCCCAGCTGGGGAAGGATCGCTGCCCGATCAGCCGGTAGGCGACGTCCGTGTGCCCGGTGTCCGTGAGGACCGGGAGCAGCCGGGGCGTGCCGAGGAAGCCCGTCGACAGGTGCCAGTCCCTCGCGCGGATCAGATCGACCAGACGCCCGGCCGCCGCCGTGCGCAGGGCGTCGGGAACCAGGTTCATCGACAGGGCGAGCACGTACGCCGTCTGAGTGTCGCCCCGCACCTTCCCGTCCGCGCCGACGTAGGCGTTGCGGAACGCCTCCCGGACGCGGTCGAAGAGGCCGGTCCAGGGCGCGGGATCCTCGCCGAGCGCCGTGGCCATCCGGGACGCGAGGTCGGCGCTGTGCGCGAAGTACGCGGTGGCGATGACGTCCTTGGGCGTCTCGTCCGAGACGTTCAGCCAGTCGCCGTACCCCTCGGCGGGCCGCAGCAGGCCCTGGCTGTGCCGCTCCAGATAGCCCAGCCACGCCCGGACGGACGGCCACGCGTCGGCCAGGACCTGCCGGTCCCCGTATGCCTGGTAGAGGGACCAGGGCACGGTGACACCCGCGTCGCCCCAGCCCGCGACGCCGTTGCCGACGGTCCCGACCATCGGCGCCACGTCCGTGAACGCGCCGTCGGCGGTCTGGCCGTCGCGCAGGTCCACGAGCCATTTGGCCAGGAAGCGCGCCGACTCCATCGTGTAGGCGGCCGTGGGGGCGAAGACGTTGATGTCGCCGGTCCAGCCCAGCCGCTCGTCGCGCGCGGGCGTGTCCGTCGGGACGGAGAGGAAGTTGCCCCGCTGGCCCCAGGTGATGTTGCTGTGCAGCTGGTTGAGCATCGGGACGTCGGTCTCGAACTCCAGGGTGAAGGGCGCCGACGTATGCATGACACGGCCGGTTACGGCCGCCGCGGTGGGGGTGCCGGGGAACCCGGTGACCTCGACGTAGCGGAACCCGTGGAAGGTGAACCGCGGCTCGTAGGTCTCCTCGCCGCCCCCCTTGAGGGTGTACGTGTCGGTCGCCGCGGCCGAGCGCAGATTCGCGGTGTAGAGGGTGCCGTCGGGGTTCAGGACCTCGGCATGGCGCAGCCGTACCGTCGTCCCGGCCTCTCCTGTGACGCGCAGCCGGACCGAACCGACCATGTTCTGGCCCAGGTCGAAGACGAACACGCCCGGGGCGGGTTCGGTCACCTTCTCGGTCCGCCGTTCCCCGGCCACCCGCACCGGTCCGTCGGCCTGCGCGACGATCCGGCGGGGCGCGTCGTCACCCGCGCCGCGTACCGCGAGCCAGGTCCGGTCGTCGAAACCGGGTGAGGTCCAGCCGGCGGTCTCCCCTCGCGCGTCGTAGGTCTCTCCGTTCAGCAGGTCGGCGGAGACGATCGGTCCGGCCGCGGCTCTCCAGTCCGTTCCCGAGGTGACGCGCTCCCGCCTCCCGTCGGCGTAGTCGACCTCCAACTGCGCCAGCAGCGCGGGGCGTTCACCGTACTGATGGGGTCCGAACATGCCGACGTCCCCCGCGTACCAGCCCGGCGCGACCCAGGCGCCGAGGGCGTTGGCCCCGGGCTTCACCAGGGAGGTGACGTCGTAGGTCTGGTACTGGACGCGTTCGCGGTAGTCGGTCCAGCCGGGGGCGAGCTGGTCGCGGCCCACCCGTCCGCCGTTGAGGTGGGCCTCGTACAGGCCGAGAGCCGTGGCGTACAGGCGGGCGCGCGTCACCTTCCCGGCGGGAAGCGTGAACTCGTGCCGCAGTTGGTTGGCGGCGAACGAGGCCGGAACGACCCTTCCCCAGGGACCCGATCCCCACGCGGCGGCGACCTTCGCGGTCGTCCAGCCACTGTCGTCGAAGCCGTCCTCGCGCCAGGTGCCGGGGGGCTCGGTGTCCGTCGCCCTCCAGGACGTGTCGGTGACGATCCGCCGCTCGCCTGACGCGGTGCTCAGGGTGAGGACGGCGATCAGACCGGCGGGCCCCACGGTGGCGTTGGCCGCCGAGACCGCGAGGACGTTCCGTCCGGAGCGCAGGTGTGCGAGGACATCGACGACGGCCGGGTGGCGCCAGTCCTCGTTGTCCGTCGCCAGGTCGGTGCGGGCCACTTCGGCGCCGTTCACCGAGAGCGAGAAAACGTTGTCAGCGCTGATGGCGATCTTCGCCGCCGTGATGTCGTCGGGGAGGTCGAGGACCCGCCGGAACCACCGTGTGGCCGCCGGAGCGCTGCTCGCCGGGTCCCCCTCGGGGAACCAGATCCAGGAGCTGCCTTCGAGGGAGGGCGCGTCCGTGAGGACGGGAGGAGCCGCGACCCACTCCGCCGACCACGGCGTGTCCAGGAGGCCGGTCTCCCACCAGGACGGCGCGCTCCAGTCGGAGACCGCGCCGTCGTTGTCCCAGACCCGCACGGACCAGAAGTAGCGGGTCCGCGGGGCGAGTCGAGGACCGGCGTACGGGACGAGGACGGACTGGTCGGACATGACCTTCCCGCTGTCCCACACATCGGGACGGGACAGGCCCGAGGCGGTCGAGGCGACCCGGATCCGATAGGCGCTCTGCATCGTCCCGGGCCTGTCCGAGACCATCGGCCAGCTCAGCCGCGGGTGTTGGGCGTCGAGGCCTAAGGGGTGCTGGACGTACTCGACGGTCGGAGCGGTGACGCGTGGGGCCGAGAGCCCGGCTCGCGGTCCGGCCTGCCCGGCCCGGCTCGGTGCCGCCGTGGCCGGTCCCGCTCCGGCGACCGTCGCGGCCGCGGCCCCCGCCGCGCTCGCCAGGATGTTCCTTCTGCTGATCAACTGGGGCCCCTCACCTAGGAGTTGTGAAACGATTCATGGCGGTGAAGGTAGGGGTGGGGGAGGAGGAGGTCAACAAGGGGGGCGGGATTTTCCTGAATTCGGCCCCGCTGATCCGTGTCATCGCGCGATCCGGCCGGTTCGCGTCCTCGACCATTGAACGGTTTCAATCGGTGGCGGCCCATCGGGCGCCGTGGGTGCGGCCGGACGGTAAGGCTGGGTCGTCTTGGACGGTCGGGTCGTCCTGGGGGCCGCGTGCCGGCTGAGCGGAGGCGCGGGGGCTCCGGCCTGCCGAGGTGCGGACGGCTTCGGGCCGGCGATCGCTCGCGGTGGCTTCGGCTCCGCGGTCACGACGGCGGCGGCCCCGGCTTCCCGGCCGCGCGCCGCGACCTCGGCCCCGTGGTCGCGCGCGCCGCCGTGGCGTCGGACCAGCTGGTACAGTCCTCAACGATCGATCTCGATCGCAGGATTGTTACTCCCTGTGGAGACCGTCGTCGTCGCCCCGTGCGACGCCGGGTGGCCCACTTGTGCGGGAGGCAAGGCCTGGGTGGCGCCCCGTGCGCTGTCCGGGCCTTTTTTGTTGCTCCGGTCCGGGCGTGAGAGGTCGCGGACCGATGCGGTATCGCAAGAACCAGAGGGATGCAGGGACGCAGCATGAACACAGTCACATCCGAGTCGCCGGCGGAGAAGATCCTCCGCGGCGTCGGCGGACCCGAGAACATCGAGAGCCTCACGCACTGCGCGACGCGGCTGCGCTTCCAGCTCCACGACGGCGAGAAGGTCGACCAGGCCGCGCTCGACGCCCTCGACGGCGTCATGGGTACCGTGCCCCAGTCCGGCGACCGCTTCCAGATCGTGATCGGCGGAGCCGTCGCGGGCGTCTACTCCGACATCATGAACCTGCCGTCGATGAGCGGCGGCAGCACGCCCCGCCCGCAGTCCGACGCCGACGTCAAGGCCGAGATCCGTGCCAAGGGCCGCGGCCGCTACGCCTGGCTCGACAACTTCTTCGAGTACCTCTCGGACTCGTTCCGCCCGCTCCTCGGCGTGCTGCTCGGCGCCTCGCTGATCATCGCGATCGCCTCCATGCTCGACGCCTTCGGCCTGGTCGACTTCCGCTCTGCGGACAAGTCCGCCACCTGGGTCTTCGTCGACTCGATGTGGCGCTCGGTGCTGTACTTCCTGCCGATCATGGTCGCCTACAACGCGGCCAGGAAGCTGAAGGTCGACCCCTGGATCGGCGCCACGGTCATGGCCGCGGTGATGACCCCGAACTTCACCGGCATGATCGGGTCCAAGACCCCCGGCGTCACCACCCACACCAACACGACGCTGGGCACCACCGAGTCCGTGGCGCACGTCTTCGGGCTGCCGATGCAGCTCAACGACTACGGCGGCCAGGTCTTCGTGCCGCTGCTGATGGTCGCCCTGCTCGCCCTGGTCTACAAGGGCCTGAAGCGGATCTTCCCCGAGAACGTGCAGATGGTCTTCGTGCCGTTCTTCAGCATGCTGATCATGATCCCGCTGACCGCCTTCCTCATCGGCCCCATGGGCGTCTGGGCCGGCAACGGCCTCGGCACGGGTCTGTCCTGGCTCAACGGCCACGCCCCGATCGTCTTCGCGATCGTCATCCCGATGCTGTACCCGTTCCTGGTGCCGCTGGGTCTGCACTGGCCGCTGAACGCGCTCATGCTCGTGAACATCAACACCCTCGGGTACGACTTCATCCAGGGCCCCATGGGTACGTGGAACTTCGCCTGCTTCGGCGCGACGGCCGGTGTCCTGCTGCTCTCGATCCGTCACCGTGAGAAGGACATGCGTCAGACCGCCACCGGCGCCCTGGCCGCGGGTCTCCTCGGCGGTATCTCCGAGCCTTCGCTGTACGGCATCCACCTGCGCTTCAAGCGGATCTACCCGCGCATGCTCGTGGGCTGCCTCGTCGGTGGTGTGATCATCGGCCTGCTGGGCGGCGTGAACACCAAGGCCTTCGCCTTCACCTCCCTGCTGACCATCCCGGTCTTCTCCCCGATGATCAAGTACATCATCGCGATCTCGGCGGCCTTCTTCACCTCGATGGCCCTCGTGTACTTCTCCGACTACCGCACCAAGGAGGAGCGCGCCCGGGTCAACGCCGAGCGCGACGCGGCCCGGGCCGCCACCCGCGGTGAGGCCGCCCCGGCCGCCCCCGTCACCTCCGCCGCTCCGGCCGAGGCCGCGCCGGCCGCCGACCGCGAGCTCGTCGGCGTCGGCGCCACCGGTGCCTCCACCGGTTCCGCCTCTGTGCCCGCCGTCGCGGCCGAGGCTCCCGTCGCCGCGAAGGGGCTGGAGCTGATGGCGCCGGTCGCGGGCCGGGTGGTCGGCCTCGGCGAGGTCGAGGACCCGGTCTTCTCCTCCCGCGCGCTCGGCGAGGGTGTGGGCATCGAGCCGGCCGACGGCCGTGTCGTCTCCCCGGTCGACGGCGAGCTGATCACCGTCGCCGACACGGGCCACGCCTTCGGCATCCGCACCGCGAACGGCGTCGAGGTGCTCGTCCACATCGGCATCGACACGGTGAAGATGAAGGGAGAGGGCTTCGACGTGCGCGTCGAGTCCGGCCGGAAGATCTCCGCGGGCGACCTCCTCGCCGAGGTCGACCTCGGCGCCGTGCGCGCCGCGGGACACCCGGCCGTCACCCTGATGACCGTCCTCAACACCGCGGACATGGCCTCGGTCGAGCCGCACGTCGGGCAGGACGTCGCCGTCGGCACCCCCGTCGTGACCGTGCGACGGTGATCAGCCCCGCTTGACGCACACGATCCGGCGCGTGCACGCCTCCCGCGAGGGACGCGTGCACGCGCCGCGTCGGCGTTCGGGAGACCATGGAGATCGGACGGAAAGGAGGGCCGGCGGTGAAGGCTGTGCGTGTCCTGAACAACAACGTGGTCCTCGCGAGCGACGAGAAGGACCAGCCGGTCATCCTGACCGGGCGCGGCATCGGCTTCAGCTCCCACCAGGGCAAGCCCGTCGACCCCACGCTCATCGAGCGTGTCTTCGTCCCCGCCGACGGCCGTGACCCGGCCGCGGGCTCCGTCCCCGACGCGGACCCCGCCCGACTGGCCGAGGCCATGGCCCTCATCAGTGAGGAGATCCTGGAAGCCGTCGTGACCGCCCTCGGCGACGCCGGCATCGAGGGCCGCGAGTCCACCCGGCCCACTCTCGCCATCGCGGTCGCCGACCACGTCGCCGGAGCGCTGGACCGGGCCGCGCGGGGCATAGTCATCGAGTACCCGCTGCGCGCCGAGGTGCAGACCCTGTACGCCACCGAGTACGCCCAGGCGCAGCTCCTGCTCCAGGCCGTCAACGAGCACGTGACCCCGCAGCTGGAGGCCTCCGAGGCGACCCCGCTGGCCCTGCACCTGGTCAACGCGGGCTTCGTCTCGGGCGACCTGTCCTTCACGTACACGATGACCGGGGTCATCCAGCAGATGCTCGCCGTCATCAGGGAGCGGTACGGGCTGGACGTCTCCCACGAGTCGATGAACGTGGCGCGGTTCATCACCCACGTGCGCTATCTCTTCGTACGGATTCAGCAGCGCCGGCAGCTGAAGGGCCACGAGTCCACCATCGGTGTGGGCATCCGCCAGTACTACCCGGAGGCGACGCGCACCGCGCAGCAGCTCGCGACGATCGTCGAGCTGCGTCTGGGCCGCCAACTGAGCGAGGACGAGGTGTCCTATCTGGCGCTCCACGTGGCCCGCATGACGATGGAGGCCGACGACACGGCGGCGTGAGCCGCACGGACGCCGCGACTTCGTGACCACCACCGCCCGCGCCCGCGGGACCACCGCGACCGGCATGGCACGCGAACTGCTCCGAGGGAGTAGTTGAGGGCGGCCATACCGGAGCCGGGGCCGATCGGGTGCCGCAGGGTGACGCGGTCGGGTCCGGTGGTGAAGATCGAGCCCGCCGCGACGGCCTCGTCGATGTCGCTCGGGCCGGGCCCTGCCGGAGCCTTGTGGCTCCTCAACCGCGCGACGAGCCGATCGGGCGCGTCGCCGAGGTCGAGTAGGCCGCCCCAACGCTCGAGTTGACGGAAGATGGCGACGCCGCTGGACGGCCCGGGGCCGTCCGTCCCGCCGCCGGGTTCCGCGTGCAACGGGGACGACCGGTCCGGGGGCGCACCGGTTCCCGAGGGTGCGGGTTCTGAGCCGGGCCGTGCCTCGGGGGAGGACGCCGGAAGCGTCCTCCCCCGAGGGGAGGGCGCCGGAAGCGTCCTCCCCCGAGGGGAGGGCGTCCGACGTTTCCTGTCCGGGGGAGCCGTCCCGGAGCCGGACATCAGGAGTGCTGTCCGGAGGTCTCGACCAGGAGCCCGTCCTGGCCGGGCTCGGCCAGGACGGCCGGCTGCCTGCCCTTGAGGAAGATCAGCGCGAACAGCCCGCCGATCAGGGCCCCGGCCCCGGCGATCTCCATGGCGAGGTGCATGCCCTCCACGTAGACCGGACCGACCGCCTTCATGACCGTCCCCCGGATCGCCGACGGGAGGCCGCTGATCCGGGACAGGTCGCCGTCGCCGAGCAGCTCGACGGCCTTGGCCTGGGCCCGGGCAGGCATGTCGGTCTTGGCCAGGGCGCCCGGCATGCCGTCTCGCAGGTGCCGCAGAAGCAGGGTGCCGGCGAGGGCCACGCCGAAGACCGTACCGACCTGGCGGAACGTGTTCGAGACGCCGGAGGCGGTACCGGCCTGCTCGGCCGGAACCGAGCCGAGGAGCGCGACCGTGGCGGACGCGCCGGTGAACGAGACGCCCACGCCGAGGAGGGCGAGTGACCACCAGTAGCTGCCGAAGCCGGAACCGACCTGAAGGACCGTGAGCCCGAAGAGGCCCACCGCGGACAGCACGGAACCGATCGCGATCGGCAGCCGCGGCCCGACCTTTTCCGCCACGACGCTCGCGGCGAACGAGGCGATCATGATGGGCACGGTGAGCGCGAGGAACCGTACTCCGGTCTCGATGGAACTGAGCCGGTTGATGCTCTGGAGGTACAGGGTGAGCACGAAAATCGCCGCGAACAGGCCGAACAGGCTTAGGCAGTTGACGATGCCGGCGACGACCACGATCGGGCTGCGGAAGAAGCCCATCGGCAGCATGGGGTCGGGATGACGCAACTCCCAGAACATGAACAGCAGCAGGGTCACGACCGAGCCGGCGAACGACCCGAGGATGATCTCGGACGTCCAGCCCTTGGTGTTGCCCTCGATCAGTCCGTACGCCAGTACCGCGATCGTCGTGATGAACAGCAGCTGTCCGACGAAGTCGAGCCTGCGCCCGCGCGGGGAGCGGTTCTCGGTGAGGAGCCGGGCGAGGACGACGGCCGCGATGACACCGACGGGCGCGTTGACCCAGAAGATGCTGTGCCAGCCGTAGTGGTCGACGAGCACTCCGCCGAGCACGGGGCCGGTCGACAGCGCGATACCGCCGACGCCGGCCCAGATGCCGATGGCCTTGGCGCGGGCGGCTGGGGTGGTGTAGGCGGCGGAGACCAGCGCGAGCGAGACCGGGATCATGATGGAGCCGCAGACTCCCTGGAGGATGCGGCCGACGAGCAGCGCCCCGATCGAGTCCGACAGCGCGCAGACCACGGAGCTGAGGGTGAAGCCGATCAGGCCCGCCAGGAAGATCTTCTTGCGGCCGAGGATGTCGCCGAGGGTGCCGGAGGTCAGCAGCAGACACGCGAAGGTCAGCGTGTACGCGTCGATGATCCACTGAAGCTGGGTGATGTCCGTGGACAGGTCTTCCTGGATGTCGGGCAGCGCCACGTTCACGATCGTGGCGTCGAGATAGACCATGAACACGCCGAAGCAGAGGAAGGCGAGAACAAGCCCTTTCCGCTGGTCCGGGGTGGTGGTGTCGCTCATCGCGGTTCCCTCGTGTCAAAGGTCGGGGACGGACTCGGGGATGGTGCGGGGTCGCGGTTGTCGGTTGTGTCAAGGCGACTCGTGACTGATGACCGACGGTCAGTCGGCTCTTCGACGTTAGTGACCGACGGTCAGTCAGTCAACTGACCGTCGGTCGGTCAGTGGGAAGGTAGATTTGGGGAGGTGATCCCAGGAACCTGACGGCGGATCCCCGGACAGGAGACGAGCCCGTGGCGACAGCAGCAGAGACGGACCCCGGCAAAGCCGTGCGCCGGAAGCGCCGGACCATGAGCCCCGACGACCGCCGCTCGGCGCTGATCAAGGGCGCTTCCGAGGTCTTCGGGGAGAAGGGCTTCGCCGCGGCCACGGTCGCCGAACTGGCCGAGGCCGGCCAGGTGGCCAAGGGCACCTTCTACCTCTACTTCGACTCCAAGGACCATCTGCTCGGAGCGATGTGGGAGGAGTACGTCGACGGCTTCCTGCGGGACACCCGCGCCGTGCTCGACGAGGGCGGCGCATGGTGGCCGAGCCTGGACCGTCTGATCCGCGCCATGGTCGAGCACGCCGTCGAGAACGCGGCCCTGCACCGCGTCGTCTACCGCTCCGCCAACGCCAAGGCCCTGGAACTCTGCCACGCCTCCAACCAGCGCGTCGTGGACCTCATGTGCGACTTCGTCGCCCGCGGCGCCCTGGTCGGAGCCTTCCGTGCCCGTGACACCGGCCTCGCCTGCCGCCTGGTCTTCTACGCCGCTGACGGCCTCCTCGACGAGCTGATCGGCCGCGACGAGCCGATCGACCTCGAAGCGGTCACCGCGTCCATCCTGGAAATGGCCCACCGTGGACTGGGCGCCCCGGACCCCGACTGAGCCGACAGGTCTTCGTGGTCACCGAACACGCGGGCCCGGTGCGCACGTCGGCGGCCGAGGCACTGACGTCCGGCGGCCCATAGACGGTACTTCGCCCCCGGCGCGGCGGGTGGCCGCGGCCAGTGCCTCCAGGGCGGCCAGACGCGCGGCGAGTGCCGTGCGGCCGGTCCGGGTGAGGGCGAGCCAGGTGCGGGGCCGCTTTCCGAAGTAGCCCTTGCGGACGCTCACACAGCCGGCCTTCTCCAGGGCGGTGACCGTCTTGCTCCTGGCAAGTTGTTTCCGTCGTGGCAGACACGGACATGCGAAAGCCCCGCCGGGCACGCATCCCGGTGGGGCTCTCGCGCTTGCGACTGGTCGGGCGCGCGCAGGACTTGAGTGCGCATCACCTACAGAAGACGGGCGTCACGCCTGCTGAGCGGGCTTGGCCTCCCGTGCCAGTTCGACGGCCGCCAGCAGGCTCAGTCCCGGCAGTTCCCGGCGCAGGGCCCGTACCGCCGCCACCTCGTGGGCGACGGGGTCCACGCCGTCGCGCTCCAGGATCCCCCTGGCCCACCGCACCCGCGGCTCCCCGCCCCGCTCCGTCAGCTCGTCCAGGATCCGCGCGGCCCGCTGGAGCCCGGGAGCCTCCTCGGCGGGAGCGTCCGACAGCGCCTGGCGTACCGCGTCCCGTGCGTCGTCGAGATCGCTGAGCGCGATCAGGTGCACTTCCTTCTTGCTGAACACTCCGATTCCCCATCTCTCGCGAGCCGTTCACGCTACAGGCTTCTCCGCGAGGCACTCCGGGCCCCCGGCTTTAGGAGCGGTACGCGGCTCAGTCCCGGCGGGCCACCAGACGGTAGGCGTTGGAGACGCCGAGCCGGTGCGAGAGGGGGCGGATGGCGAACCGGTCCAGGAGCGTGGTCAGGACCAGGGCCGGGATCCCCGCGACGAGCAGGGCCGTACGCCCGGCCCGGCGCAGCGCGCCCGGCGGCCTCGGCAGCCAGGGCGCGTCCTCGCGCGGAGCGGCGTGGTCCAGCGTCAGCCAGACGGCGGCGAGCAGGTCCACCGGATCGTGCGGCTCGGCATGCTGCTGCGCCACCACCGTGAACCCCAGCTCCGCCAGTCGGTGGCGCAGATTGGCGACGGGAACGAAGTGCAGGTGCTGCGGCTGGAGCCAGGGCAGCCACCAGCGGCCCAGCAGGCGGGCGTAGCGGCTCTCGGGGTCCGGGACCTCGATGAGCAGATGGCCGCCGGGCCGCACCGCCTGCCACGCGGCGCGCAGTTCACGGTCGGGGTCGGTGCTGTGCTCCAGGTAGTGGAACATGCTCACCACGTCGTAGCGGGAGGCGAGTTCGGGTGCCAGGTCGGGGAAGGTGCCGCGGTAGCCGTGTTCCACCCGGCCCTCGCGGGCGGCGAGTTCGACGCCGTCCGTGAAGTCGAGACCGTCGAACGTCGTGCCGGGCAGCACCTCGCGGGCGGTCGCGCAGAAATGGCCGTGTCCGGTGCCGACGTCGAGCCAGTTCTTCGGGGCGGAGTCGTACGGCAGCATCGACTCGGCGCGGTCGCGGTACATCCTGGCGCGGCCGCCGAAGGTGTCGCCGAGTCTCTTCTCGCCGAGCCCGTCGTAGAAGTCGCGGTAGTAGAACTCCAGTCCCGACTCGCTCAGGCGGGGGTTCTGGAAGACGTGCCCACAGGCGTCGCACTTGTCGAGGACGAACCGGCCCGGCTTGTGCTGGAGCAGGTCGGTCGTGCGGAGGCGTGTCGTCAGCCGATCGGAGCCGCACCAGGGGCAGTTGGCGCGCGGCGGCTCGAAGAAGCGGTCCGTGCCCTCGGCGAGATCGGCCAGATAGCGGGGGCGCAGCCCGGCCACCCGCTCGGCACGGCCGGGCTCCCCGACCGGTTCCCCGGTGTCGGGCTCGGGTCGCTGCTCGGCGTCGAGGCTCGCCGGTTCGCCGGCGTCCCGCCCGGCCGGCTCCTCGTCGGCCTGCCCGGTCGGTCGATCCGTCCGCTCACTCATCGCTGCTCCCAGGCAAGTTGTTCGAGGCTGTCCGCCGCCGCGGGTGCACCGCCGGCGGCGCGGAACGCCGTGCCGATCCGCTCGGCCGCGGCGCGGTGCCCGGGTTCGTGCAGCACGGCGTCGAGCGCCGCGCCCAGCCGGGCGGTGGTCACCCGACCGAACCTGACCCGGACGCCCGCCCCCGCGTCCACCACCTGTCCTGCCACCACCGGCTGGTCGTCGCGGATGGGCGCCACCACGAGCGGAAGCCCGTGCCACAGCGCCTCGCACACGGTGTTGTGACCGGCATGGCAGACCACGGCGTCGGCCCTTTCGAGGAGGGCGAGTTGGGGTACGGAGGGCAGGATCAGCAGGTCCTTGTCGTGGCCGGGCGCGGGGCGAGCGCCGTACGGAGACCTGGTGCCGGCCGGGGACGGGTCGTCGCCCGGTGATGGGGCGGGGTCCGCGCCCAGCGTGTTCCCCGGGTCGACGACGATCCCCTGCACCCGGTCGGCCCGTGCGCGCAGGGCCTCCCGGCAGACGGCGAGGAAGCGTCCGCCGGCGTCCGCGTTCGCGGTGCCGAGGGTCACCAGCACCGTGGCCCGGCCGGGGTCGAGCCAGTCCCAGGGGAAACCGGCCGCGGCCGGTCTGGCCGTGATCGAGGGGCCGACCCAGTGGATCGGGCCGCCCCGCGAGGCGGCCGCATGACCGGCCAGCTCCACCGTGCTGAAGGCCAGCACCAGATGCGGCGAGAACCGCGGATCGGTGTCGCCCGCCGGATCCCCGATGGCTCCGCGCAGGCCCGCCAGGCGCTCCGCCAGCCATTCCGTGACCCTCGGCAGCCCGGCCAGCGGGTCGGCGAACTCGGCCGAGGTGGTCGCCGAGGTGGCCCACGGCAGCCCCGCCCGCTCGGCGACCAGCCCGCCCGCGAACGCCTGCTGGTCGGCGACGACCACGTCCGGACGGAACGTCTCGACCGCCGCCCGCACCCCCGGCGCCATGGCCTCCGCCAGCGGCAGCAGATACCACTCCCACAGGAACTTCAGCGCCTCCGGCCCCCGCAGCTCGGGCGGCCGCCGTGCCTCGCCCACCCCCGGTACCGGCCCGGCGCACGGGAACACCGGGGCCCGGTCACCCGCGAGGCGTCCCACGAGACCGGGGTCGGCGCAGGCCCACGCCACCCGGTGCCCGCGCGCGAGCAGCAGGTCGGCGACCCCGACGGCCGGGTTGATGTGCCCGACCAACGGCGGTACCACGAACAGGAATCCGCTCACCGGGCCTCGGCCCCCACACTCCGGGCCGCCGAAGTCCCCTCGACCAGCGTCAGGATGTGACCGCCCACGGTCCCGGCCGCCTCCACCAGAACCGAGTGCTCGTGCCCCGGGATCACCACCGTCCGGCAGTCCGGCAGCAACGACTCCAACCAGGGCGCGAGTTCGGCGAGGTCGGAGTCACCCCCGTACACGCCGAGCACGGGACACCGCAGCGCGGCTATTTGATGATCCGTCAGGACGCGACTGGCCGGGATGTCCTGGCCGAGGGTGGTGTCCCGGGCGAGCCGGGCCGCGCCCCGGGCCAGCCGGGCGGTGTTGTGGCCACGGTTCGCCGTGATCCAGGCGAGGGCGTCGAGCTCGTTGTGGGCCAGCTGGGCCATCACCCGGTCGAGGATGCCGCCGAGCTTCGACGCCCAGGCGGCGGTGGCCGGTTCGGACTCGATCAGGGTCACGCTGGCCGCACGCTCCGGGTGGCGGGCCGCGAAGCCGAAGGCGATCGTGCCGCCGTAGGAGTTGCCGACCAGGTGCACAGGACCGGTCACCGCCAGCCGGTCGAGCAGCGCCCGGAGGTCGTCGATGTTGTGGTCCAGGGTGTAGCCGTCGGGCGGGCGTTCGCTGCGGCCGTGGCCGCGCAGGTCGTACATGAGGACGTCGAGTCCGGCCGCCGCGAAGGCCGGCGCCACGGTGAAGTAGTAGCTGGCCAGGCTGTCGGTGAGCAGACCGTGGACGAGTACCGCGGTCGCGGTGGCCGCCCGGCCGTCCCGGGGGCCGATCCGCTGTACGTGCAACCGGAGTTCACCGGTGTCGACCATCGCCATGCGTCAGCTCGCCTCCGCCGCCTTCAGACTGGTCACGACGTGAGCGACGAGCTGCCCGACGGTGAGCCCGATGATCTCGTCGAACTCCATTCCGGCCAGGAACTCGGCGAAGTTGACCCGTCCGCCGTACCGCTCCTCCAACAGCCCCGACAGCGTCACCAGGTCGATGCTCTCCAGCTCCAGATCACGGTTGAACGTGGTCGCCATGCCGATCTCGACGTCGTCGAGGCCGTACTCGTCCTCCAGGAGCCGGGCGAGCAGTCCGGTGATGTCGGCGAGGACCAGCTCCGCGTCGGCGGGGTGGGGGGGTACGCGGGTGGCGTCCGCGGGGTGGGGGGTGGCTTTCATGGGGCGTGCTCCTCCTCGTGGGGTGTCCCGTCGGTCCCGTCGGTCAGAACGGTCCGATCGGTCCTGTGGTCCAGGCGACGACATAGGCCCGTTCGGTCAGTCCGGGCGGGTTCGCGGCGGGCGCGCACCGCACGGCGTAGGCGCGTTCCAGGCGTCCCGAGACGATCAGTTCGTCCCCGGCCGGTGCCGCCTCCAGCACGGCGAAGGCGCGCGGCCGGCCGCCGAATCCGGTGCCCTCCGCCTTGGCGACCGCCTCCTTGGCGGCCCAGAACCGGGTGAACCACAGTTCCTCGGTGCCGGTGCCGGTGCCGGTGCCGGTGCCGGTCGCGCACAGCGTGCGCAGCAGCAGCAGTTCCTCCGCGCCGAGCACCGTCGCCATCGCCTGCGGGTCGCGGGACGTGACCTCCTCGATGTCGATGCCAGGACCCGGACCCGGCGTGTGCGGTCGTACGATCGCCACGCCGGCCTCGGCGCGGTGGGCGAGGGAGATGTCCAGCGGGGGCAGTTCCCGGCCGTGCACCCCGATGACGTACGGGCGGCCCATGTCGTCGTTGCGGACCCGCAGTTCGGCGGGGAACACCGGGCCCTCGCCGTGGTCCCACAGCCATCGCCGTACGGCGTCCTTGACCGCGATCCGGCCCAGCAACCACTGCCGTCGGCCGCGTGGCGCGTGCCCGGCGTACTCCGAACGCTCCCGTCCGCCCAGCGAGTTGCGCATGATCAGCTCGCGCGAGGCCAGATCCGGCCACCGTTCGTGCACCAGTAACCAGCCGCCCGGACGGGCCTCGGACAGAGTGTTGCGTTCGGGGAAGCGCTCCATCGGCCCGGTGTGCGGGTCGTTGTCGAAGCGGCGGTCGTGCCAGCCGCGCAACTCCGCCCAGACCGCGCCCGCCACCGATAGCTGTACGTCGGCCTCCAGCACGGTGTCGGTGAGCGAGGTGATCCGCACCAGACACGCCACCTTCGTCCCCGGGGCGGGGTGCGGGCCGTAGAAGCGCATCTCCCGCATCCCGACGGGGAAGACGACCGT
Source organism: Streptomyces sp. NPDC024698 (assembly GCF_055559015.1). Taxonomy (NCBI): domain Bacteria; kingdom Bacillati; phylum Actinomycetota; class Actinomycetes; order Kitasatosporales; family Streptomycetaceae; genus Streptomyces; species Streptomyces sp. NPDC024698. The sequence goes on from NZ_JBVHLK010000013.1 coordinate 77,616, forward strand.
CCGCTCGGACCGGGTCGCCATGATCCAGTAGCCGAGGATCTGGCCGACGTTGTCCAGCAGGGCGCCGGGCGCCGCCGGGGCGGTGATGATCCCGCGGATGTGCCGCTCGCCGAGCGCGTTGAGCTCGGTGACTCCCTGGAACGCCGGGCCGTGGAACATCCAGCGCTCGCCGTACAGTTGCGCCGCCGTGTGGAGGGGCGTGCGTTCGCTCGCGGGGTCGGTCCGCCAGCGGGCGGGCGGCGGGGCCTGGTAGCCGGTGGCGAGTTCGACGGTGGCGCGGGCCCGGGGACCGAAGGAGACGGCCAGGCGATCCGGTGCCACGGGCTCCGCGGTGACCTGTACGTCGACGGCGGGCGTGGCCGTCAGCCACTCCTCGAACCGGGCGCCGTGCACCGCGACCGGCACCTTGTCCGGCGCCGCCCGCCGGGCCGCGTCCATCAGGTGGTGCACGATCGTGGTCGCCGGGACGACCGGCCAGCGGTCGGCCACGTCCGGCCAGCCGGCCCGCTGGGGGAAGAAGCAGTGGTCGAGCAGGTACGGCATGGTCTCCGGCGAGACGCGGACGACCGAGGTATGTCCTTGGGCGCCCGTCGCCGCGTCGCCCCTCGCCGTCCGCGTCCCGGCGACGGGTCTGGAGGCGGGGGCGGGCGTGGGGACAGGGCCGGGGACGGGGCTCGGGGGAGGGGGCGTGGCCGCCGGTCGGCCGGCGGGCCGTGCGGTGATGAGCGCTGCCGCCGTGTCCGCGGTGTCCCGCAGCAGGGCGTCCAGTTCGGCGGCGCCGGGGAACCGGTCGGTGAGCCCACGCAGGGAACCCGCCGCGTACGGAGCGGAGACGGCAGCCCCCAACTCGGCTCGCAGCTGCGCCAGTTCCGGGCCGTCGAGGGAGATCAGCGCGCCGTCCAGGTCGAGACGCACGGGAGGCCGCGCCGACAGCGCGCCGCCGTCGGCGGCCCCGGACCCCGCTCCGGCGCCTCCGTCGGCCGCTCCGGATCCGGTTCCTGAAGTGGTGTCCGTACGGGGCCCGGTGGGCAGGCCGGGGGCGACGGCCGCTCCCGCCGTCCACAGCGCGGCCGCCACCCGGCGCAACTGGGCGAGGCCGCTGCGGTGGGGGGAGTTGGCGGCGACGGTCAGATGGTCGCGGTCGCCGAGGGTGTCGCCCACGAGCGACCCGAGCTGCCCGGGGCCCACCTGGACGAAGGCCCGGTGCCCCGCCGCGTACAGGGACTCGGTCAACTGCCGGAAGCGCACGGGTTCCAGCAGGTGCCGTACGAACAAGTCGCGTACCTCCGACTCCCGTTCGGGGAACGGTGCCGCGGTCGTGCCCGACCACACCGGGACGGTCGCCGGATGCAGCCGGAACCGCTGAGCCGCCTCCCTGATGGGCCCGAGGTAGGGCGCCAGCATCGGTGTGTGGAAGCCGGACCGGAACGGCAGCACCTGGCCGAGCACACCGCGGGCCCGGAACGACCGGACGAAGTCCTCGACCGCGCCGTCCGGGCCGCACACCATCGACTGGCCGGGCGCGTTGTCGTGGGAGAGCACCAGACCGGCTCCCGTGAACTCCCCTTCCAGGGCGGCCAGTACACGCTGTGCGGGAGCGCCGACGGCGCCGAACGCGAGACCCGGCACCGTCACCGTGTCCGGATCGAAGCCCGCCATGAAGGCGTCGACCTCGTCCCCGGAGTACAGCCCGGCCACCGTCATCGCGGTCCACTCGCCGACGCTGTGCCCGGCGACCGCGTCCGGCACGACACCGAGGCGACGCAGCGCAGCGTCGAGGAGACGTCCGACGGCCACCACGCCGAGGCCGTGCCGGCCCACGTCGCCGACGGGGTCGCCCCCGGGCGCCGCCCGGGGCAGTCCGAAGTGCGCGGCCACGTCGTCGACGTGCGCGGAGAACTCGCTCTCCAGCCCCGGGAAGACGAAGGCGAGCTTGCCGTGCCCCGGACCGAGCAGCGGGCCGGGCCGGAACCAGACGTCGCCCCGGCCGTGCCAGGCGCGCCCGCGGCCGACCGCCCGGCGGGCCAGGGCCAGCCGTTTCGCCGTCGGGTCGACGATGCCGAGCCGGGCCCGGCCCGCGGCCGGATGGGGAAGCGCGGGGTCGAGCCCGGCGGCGCGTACCGAGGTGTCGTCGGTGTCCAGGAGGGCGGCGAGTGATTCCGGAGCGTCCGCGGCGAGCAGCAGGACCCGCTCGGGCTCGGCGACCCGCAAGGCCAGGCGCCCGGTTGCCGGGGCGGGCGCCGTCGGGCCGGACGCCGGTGCCTCCTCCAGCACCACGTGGGCGTTGATCCCGCCGAAACCGAAGGCGTTCACGGCGGCCCGGCGCACCGGGTGGTCGGGTGAGATCTCCCAGGGGACGGCCTTCTCCAGCGTACGGAAGCGGGTCGCGGCCAGCGCCGGATGGGGGTCGTCGCAGTGCAGGGTCGGCAGCAGCGTCGCGTGGTGCACCGCGAGGGCGGCCTTGACCAGTCCGGCCACCCCGGCGGCGGGCATGGTGTGCCCGATCATCGACTTCACCGAGCCGATCACCGCGCGGTCCCCGTCGGATTCTCCGGCCGGACCGAACACCGTTCCGAGCGTGGCCAGTTCGGCCGCGTCACCGGCCGGGGTCGCGGTGCCGTGCGCCTCCAGCAGGCCGACCGAGCCGGGCGCGGCCGGGTCGAGTCCGGCGGCGAGCCAGGCCTGCCGCACGGCATTCGCCTGGCCGCCGGGATCGGGGCTGACCAGACCGGCGGCCCGGCCGTCGCTCGCCACCCCGGTGCCCCGGATCACCGCGTAGATCCGGTCGCCGTCGCGCCGGGCGTCGGCCAGTCGCTTCAGTACGACGACCCCGGTGCCCTCGCCGACGAGGAGGCCGTCGGCGTCCCGGTGGAAGGGGCGGATGCGCTCGCTGGGGGAGAGGGCGCGCAGTTGGGAGAAGACGCTCCACAGGGTGATGTCGTGGCAGTGGTGGACACCTCCGGCGAGCATCAGATCGCAGCGCTCCGAGGAGAGTTCACCCACCGCCTGGTCGACCGCGACGAGCGACGAGGCGCAGGCGGCGTCCACGGTGTAGGCGGGGCCGCGCAGGTCGAGCCGGTTGGCCACCCGGGAGGCGGCCAGGTTGGGCACCAGGCCGATCGCCGCCTCGGGACTGTCGGGGCCGAGCCGCTCGGTGAACGCCGTGCGTACGCGGTCGAGTTGATGTTCAGTCAACTCCGGCAACAACTCACCCAGGGTGCGCACCAGTTGTCGGGCCGTGCGCACCCGCTGGTCGAGCCGGACCAGGCCAGGGGTGAGATAGCCGCCCCGGCCGAGCACGACACCGACGCGCCGCCGGTCGGGAAGCCGGTCGGGGCCGCCCGCGTCCGCGAGGGCCGCGGCGGCCACGTGCAGTGCGATCAGCTGGTCGGGCTCGGTGCCGGCCACCGAGTTCGGCATGATCCCGAACCGGGTGACCTCCACCTCGGCCAGCGCGTCCACGAACCCGCCCCTGCGGCAGTACACCTGGTCGGCGACGGCCGGTGCGGACGCGGTGCCGGGGCGGTAGTACCCGGCGTCCCAACGCCCCGGCGGCACCTCGCCGATCGCGTCCACGCCGTCCCGCAGATTGAGCCAGTACGCCTCCAGATCCCGGGCCCCCGGCATCAGCACCGCCATGCCGACGATGGCGACCGGAACCTGCCGCCGCGTCCCCGGCTCTCCCTCCGCACCCGCACCCGCACCCGCACTCGTCACCGAACCCGCCGAGGGGTCCGTCACCGAACCCGTCACCAGCCCGAGGCGGTGTAGACGACGGCGGTGGCCGACGGGTCGCCCCAGGCGAGTTCACGCAGCAGGGCCGCGGTGCCTTCCTCGGGGTCGATCAGGCCGATGCCCCGACGGCCGTAGGCGCGGGCCAGCTCCGGCCCGACCATGCCGCCGTGCCGGGCGGCGGGCGCCCAGGGCCCCCAGTGCACGGTCAGTGCCCGGTGTCCGGTGCGGGCGGCCCAGGCCGAACCGAGGCTCTGGAGAGCGTCGTTGGCCGCCGCGTAGTCCGCCTGACCCCGGTTGCCCAGGACACCGGAGATGCTGCCGAACAGCACACTGAACGCGGGTCCCTCGGGCAGGTCCTCCAGCGCGGCGAGCAGGGCACCGGCGCCGGTCGCCTTCGTGCCGTAGACCCGCTGGAAGGACTCGGGGGTCTTCTCGGCGATGATCCGGTCCTCGATGACCCCGGCCGCGTAGACGACACCGTCGAGGCGGCCGTGCTCGGCGTGGATGGCCTTCACGGCCTGGAGCACCGCCTCCGGTTCCCGGAAGTCGACGCAGCGGTAGCGGACTTCGCTTCCGAGCGCCCGGAGTTCCGACAGCGTCGTGGTGATCTCCCGCTGGGCGAGGAGGAGTTCGGCGGCCTGGTTGATCGCCGCGGGTCTCGTCCCGCCGCGGGCGGCGAGCGCCGCGCGCAGTGCGGCCGGGGTGCGGGCGGCTGCCGTGTCGGGGTCCTCCGGGCCGTCCGGCGCGGGTGTCCTGCCGAGCAGTTCGAGCCGGCACCGTCCGGCGGCGGCGATGGCCGCGGCGCACTGCGCGGTGATGCCGCGTGCACCTCCGGCCAGCAGGACCACCGCGTCCCGGTCCAGGCCGAGCGCGGCGGCCTCGGCCGCACCGGCACCTGCCGGGCCCGCGCCGGTGCCACCCAGGATCCCGAGCGGCGACTCGACGAGCTCCAGGCCGAACCGGCCCTCCGGCCCGCGCAGGACGACCGGGGTGAGGTCGGACGAGCACAGCTCCTCGACCAGCGCGTCCGCGAGCAGCAGCCCGTCCGCGACGGTCAGTGTGTCCGAGACGGTCAGTATGTCCGGGACGGCCGACGTGGTCACCACCTCCACCGTCCGCGCGACCGTCGACGGGTACTCGTGCGCCACGGTGCGGAAGAAGCCGCGCAGCCCCGCGGCCGCCGTGTCCTGCGCGTCCCCGCCCACGGCCCGCAGGGCCAGCAGCCGGCGCGGTTCCAGGGCGAGCGCGGCCTTCAGGACGGGGAACGCGTCCGGCAGCACCGGCGCCCCGCCCGTGACGAGGTACAGCACCCCGTCCACCCGGCCGTCGTCCTCGGTGAGCAGATGCTCCCGGTCGCGTACGACGACGTCGGCGCCGTACGAGGCGAGGCGGGCGCCGATCTCGGGGGCGTCGCCGAGCACGGCCCACCGCGTCCCGGACAGTACGGCCGCCGGATCAGCGGCGCCCGCCTCCTGCCCGAGGGGGACCGACCGCAGCAGGTACCGCTTGGGCGCCTCGCCGCTCACCGAAGTAGCGTTCCCCGGGTCGCCGTTCACCGCTTCGCTGATCCCCGCGTCGCCGTTCCCCGCGTCGCTGTTCGCCGCTCGCACGCTCTCGGCCGTCCCGGACGCCTCCGACGCCTCGAACGCATCAGCCGATTCGGTGGCCGCGGAAGCCTCGGCCGTGTCGGATGCCGGGAGCGTCTCGGCGTCCTCCGCGGGAGGCGTGGTCGGCTCGGCGGGGCCGGAGAGCCGCGCGGTCAGCCAGTCGGTCACCGCGGCGGCCGTCCGTGCCTTCGCCAGATCCTCCAGATCGGCGTCGTCGAGACCGGTGAGGTCCGAGCCGTCCCCGGCGCCGAGGCGCCGGGCCAGTTCGCCGGCTATCTCGGCCCGCTTGATGGAGCCGATGCTGAGGTCGGCCTCCAGGTCGAGATCGGGCTCGATCATGTCGAGGGGATAGCCGGTCCGGTCGCTGATGATCTCCAGGACCATCTGCTGGACGTCGACGTCCTGAACCGATGCCGGCCCGGTGGCGGGCGCGGGTGCCTCGTCGGCCGACGCCCCGGTGGCCCGGGGCGGTGGGGGCATCGGCGGCTCCACCTGCGGCACGGCCGCCGTCGTGTACCGCGGTGCCGACGGGGGGACGGGCGCGGGCGGCGCGGCCGTCCGTTCGCCGGCCATCGCTCCGAGGTAGGTCATCAGCACGTCACGCTGGGCGGCGACCATCTCGCGGCTGGTGCGCAGGAATTCGGAGATCAGCGCGTCCTGGGCGTCCTGGCGGTCCTGGTAGTACGCGCCGTTGCCGCCGTTGCCGCCGTTGCCGCCGTTGCCGCCGTTGCCGTCGTGCATGTCGTGCACGCCGTGGCGGACGTCCCGGTCGGACGGGACCGTGTGCGACGGGAGCGCGTGCGAGGGGTTCGCGTGCGAGGGGTTTGTCGGCACAGTGCTCTCCACGACTCGTCGGGCCGGTGCGAGCGCACCGGGAAGGAGGTCTCCGGCGGCGGTGCGGACCAACTGTCCGTCGACCGTCCAGCCGGGCCGCTTCGGTACCGGCGTGCGCACCGCGTCGACCGCGTCGCGGCCTCGCAAGAGCCAGCCGGTGCGCACCGGCAGCCCGGCGACGGCCAGTCGGGCCAGGGCGTCCAGCCAGCCGCGCAGGCCGCTGTCCGGGCGCGGCTCGCAGGCGACCGTCCGGTGCGGCCGGTCGCCGAGGATCTGGCCGACCAGTCCGGTCAGCACGGATCCGGGCCCGGCCTCGACGAAGACCCGCGCGCCCGCCTCGTACATCGCCTCGATCTGCTCGACGAACCCGACCGGGGCGCCGATCTGCGCGACGAGTTCGGCCCGTACCGCGTCCGGGTCGGCGGCGTACGGCGTCGCGGTGCGGTTGGCCCACACCGGGAACTCCGGCGCGCGTACCGTACGGGCCGCGAGCGCCTCGGCGAACCGGGCGCCCGCACCGGCGACGAGAGGGCTGTGGAAGGCGCAGGCCACGGGGATGCGCCGGGCCTCGTACCCGGCCTCGCGCAGCAGACGCACGGCCTCCGTGACGTCGTCGGCCGGGCCTGATATCACCGTCTGGCGGGGCGCGTTGCGGTTGGCGACGACCACGGTGGCGGGGGCCTCCACGGTCCGAAGGGCCCCGGCGACCTCCGCGGCGCCTGCCGTGACCGCGGCCATGGTCCCCGGGTCCGCTCCGCGGTCCGCCCCGGCGGCCGCGAGGATGGCCGCCGCCCGTTCGGAGCTGAGCGCGAGCAGCGTCTCGGGGCTCAGGGCGCCCGCCGCGCTCAGGGCGACCAGTTCGCCGTAGCTGTGCCCGGCGGCCATGTCGGGCCGTACCCCGGCCGTCGTGAGCAGGGCGTGGGCGGCGAGTCCGGTGATGCCGAGCGCGGGCTGTGCGATCCGGGTGTCGGTGAGGGCCGCCCGCTGGCGGTCGCGTGCGGTGTCGTCGAAGGCGGCGGGCGGGTACAGCCGGCCGGCGTGGTCGGCGCCGAGTTCGAGGTAGTGGCGCAGCTCGGGGAAGGCGACGAACAGGTCGCCGAGCATTCCGGGGCGCTGGCTGCCCTGACCGGGAAAGAGAAAGGCCACCTTGCCCCCGGCCTGGTCCTGGTCGGGTCCCGCGCCTTCGACCGGGCCTTGGTCGGGTCCCGCGCCTTCGACCGGGCCTTGGTCGGGTCCCGCGCCTTCGACCGGGCCTTGGTCGGGTCCCGTGCCCACGGCCTGGTCCTGGTCAGGTCCCGCGGCAGGTGACGACCGCCCGTCGCGTCGCGGCATCAGATGGACGCCGTGCGCGGGATCGTGCTCCCCGGCCAGCGCCCGCCGCAGCCGCCCGGTCAGTTCCTCCACGTCCGCGGCCACGACCGCCACCCGCGCCGGATCCGGACAGGCGTCGGCCCGGCGGGCCGCGCTCAGCGCCAGGTCGCGCAGCCGCCACGGTCGGCCGTCGGCCTCGGCGGCCCCGAGCAGCTCCTCGACGGCCCGGTGTGCCGCCGCCGTGTCCCGGCCCCGGAACACGAACAGTTCGGCGGGCCATGCGTCCAGCGCCTGCGTCGGTGCCGGGCCGTCCGCGTACGCGCCGAGAACCACATGGAAGTTGGTGCCGCCGAAGCCGAACGCGCTGACACCGGCGTGCCGTTGTGGGGCCGGAGCCGCCCAGGGCCGGGCCCGGGTGTGGAAGGCGAACGGGCTGCTCTCCGCGTCCCAGGCGGCGTTGGGCCGCTCCAGGTGCAGGGTGGGCGGCCGGACGCCGGTGTACAGCGCCAGGGTCGCCTTGATCAGCCCGGCCAGTCCGGCGGCGCACTTGGTGTGTCCGATCTGCGACTTGACCGAGCCGAGCGCACAACTCCCCTTCTCGGCACCTGCCTTGCCGAACACCTCACCCAGGACGGTCAGTTCGGTGCGGTCGCCGACCACGGTCCCGGTTCCGTGCGCCTCGACGAGTCCGACCTGGGCCGGTGACACCCTCGCGTTGCGGTACGCCCGCTCCAGCGCCGAGCGCTGCCCCTCGGGGCGGGGCGCGGTCAGGCCCAGTGAGCGGCCGTCGCTCGAGCTGCCGAGGCCCTTGATCACGCCGTAGATCCGGTCTCCGTCCCGCTCGGCGTCCGCGAGCCGCTTCAGGACGACGCAGGCGACGCCCTCGCCGAGCGCGATGCCGTCCGCCGAGCCGTCGAAGGAGCGGGAGCGCCCGGTGGGGGAGAGCGCGTGCACCGAGGAGAACAGGACGTAGTCGTTGATGCCGTTGTGCAGGTCGGCGCCGCCGCACAGCACCACGTCGCTGGTGCCGCCGACGAGTTCCTTGCACGCGACGTCCACCGCGGCCAGCGAGGAGGCGCAGGCGGCGTCGACGGTGAAGTTGGCGCCGCCGAGGTCCAGCCGGTTGGCGATGCGGCCGGAGATCACGTTGGCGAGCATGCCGGGGAAGGAGTCCTCGGTCAGCCGGGGCAACTGGCCGTCGAGACCCTCGGGGACACGCCCGTGGTACGACGGGAGCACGGCGCGCAGCGTGGCCGCGTTGGACAGGTCGCTGCCCGCCTCCGCGCCGAACACCACCGAGGTACGGGAACGGTCGAACTCCCTTCCCCCGTCGCCGTATCCGGCGTCGTCCAAGGCGCGCCGGGCGGCCTCCAAGGACAGCAACTGGACCGGCTCGATGCTGCCGAGCGACGCCGGCGGGATGCCGTAGCGCAGCGGGTCGAACGGGATACGGGGCAGGAAACCGCCCCACTTGGAGGGAACGGCGTCGCTGGAGGGAACGGCGTCACTGGAGGGAGCGGCATCGCTGGACGGGGCGACACCGCTCAAGGAAGCCGCACCGCCTAAGGAAGCCGCACCGCTTGAGGAAGCGGCCCCGGCGTCGCCCCGCCCGTAGTGCACGGCCGGGTCCCAGCGCTCGGGCGGGACCTCGCCGACCGCGTCCCGGCCGCCGACGACGTTCGCCCAGAAGGTGGGGAGGTCGGGCGCCTGCGGGAACATGCAGGCCATCCCGACGACCGCGATGTCCAACGGCGGGGGCGCCACCGGCTCCCGGGCCCCGGACCCGCCCGGCCGCTCACCCAGCCGGTCGCGCAGCCCCGCCGCCCGCCGCGTGAGAAAGTCGGCGGCCCCGGAGGTCACCGACGCGTGCAGCGCCGCGACGGTGGTGGTCGCCGAGCGCAGCACGGCCACCTCCCCGGCCATGAACATGCCGTCGGTGAGCTGCCGTGCCTCGCCGACCGACCTGAGCGCGCCTCCGCCGTCCCGTTCCATGCCCTTGCTCGCGAGGCGCAGCCGCCCGATGTTGAGCTGCTCCAGCTCCTCCCAGATCCGCCGGTCGGCCACGCCCGCCGACCGCAGCCGGCCCTCGTGCTCGCGGTACCCCTCGGTGAACGAGCTCGGCAGGCAGCGGGTGGCGTGGCCGGGCGCGGTCTCCAGGAGCGTGGTCCGCTCGGCGGCCCGCACCTGGCGCTGGAAGAGCGGCTGGATCGCGCCGCGCGCGACGACCTCCTCGGTGAACAGGTACGCGGTGCCCATGAGGACCCCGACGGCGGCCCCGCGCGAGGTCAGCGGGGCCGCGAGCGCGGCGACCATCGCCGCCGAGCGCTCGTCGTGGATTCCGCCGGCGAAGAACACCTCCAGGGCCTGAGCCGTGTTCCCGCCGTACCCATGGCCCGCACCCTTACGGCCGCCCGGGCCGCCCCGACCGTCCCCTTCGTCCAGGAAGTCCTCCAGGACCGCGAGTTGAGCCTCCCAGAGCGGAAAACTGCCGCGCGGACCGACGTGCCCGCCGCACTCGGAACCCTCGAACACGAACCGGCGGGCCCCGGCTTCCAGGAACTGCCGCAGCAACCCGGGCGAGGGTACGTGCAGGAAGGTGCGGATCCCGTCCCGCTCCAGCACCCGCGCCTGGGAGGGCCGCCCGCCCGCGATGACGGCGTGCGTCGGCCGCAGCTCCCGTACCGCCTCCAGCTGGGCGGCGCGCACCTCCTCGGGCGCGAAGCCGAGCACGCCGACGCCCCAGGGCCGCCCGGCCATGGCGGCCCGGGTCTCGGTCAGCATCGCCCGGGTGCGCTCCCCGTCCGCCAGCGCCAGCGCGAGAAAGGGCAGCGCGCCGTCCTCGGCGACCGCCGCCGCGAACTCGGCGCGGTCGCTGACCCGGGTCATCGGACCCTGCGCGACCGGCAACCCGGTACCGAGCGCCCGGCTCATCGGGGAGTCCGCGCCCAGTGCTCCGGTGGCCGTGTCGTCGCGTACGACGTCGCGCACCGCGTCCGTCAGAGCGAGCATCGTCCGACGCGCGCTTCCCCAGCGCCGCGCGAACCGGGCGGCGAGAAAGCCGTCCTGACCCACCGGCAGCACCTGGGTCCGCGGATCCTGCGCGCCCAGCGCCGCCGCCACCGTCTCCGGGTCGGTCCCGGCGATGCGCGGCGCGTCCGGGCCCCGCCGCAGCAGCACCCGGTGACCCGCCAGCACCGTCGTCTCCGAACCGTCCAGGGGCCGCAGTTGCGCCGCGGCCGCCTCGGGCAGGGAGGATTCGGCCAGCAGCGCCAGCTGGGTGTCGAGCACCACTCCGACGGCCCCGCCGGCCAGCGCGGCGGCGGCCGTCCGGGGGCCGATTCCACCACAGGCCCAGACCGGGAGCGCCAGGTCGGGCGCGGCGAGCAGCCGCTGGAGCAGGACGAAGGTGCTCAACTCCCCGATCCTGCCGCCGCATTCGCTGCCGCGGGCGATCAGCCCGTGCGCCCCGGCGAGCACCGCGGCCCGCGCCCCGTCGAGGTCCGTGACCTCCACCAGCACACGGTGATCGGCGGTCAGGTCGTCGGCCCGCCAGGGTGCGTCGACCGCGAGGACCACCGTGTCCGGATGGCCGGCGGCACCGGTCCCCGGCGCGAGGTCGGCGGGCTCCAGCCGGCAGCGGGAGCCGATCCGCACCCCGAACGGGCCCGGTGCCAGGCGGTGCACGAGTTCCAGCGCGTCTCGGGATCTTCGGTCCCCGTCGCCCAGATCGAGAACGCCGAACCCGCCGGCCCGGCACACGGCCGCGGCGAGGCGGGCGTCGGGTTCGCCGAACGGGGTGATGCCGATGATCATGTCCTCGGAACGCACAGCAGACGTCATGATTCTCCGAATCAAGCTGAGACTGCATGGTGGGGGATGCGGTACGACAACGATGGCGGCGCGTCGGATTCCAGCGGGGCCTGCGACAACTCGGGGAACACCGCTATATAAAGCCTGCTCGAAACGCGTTGCAAGGTAGCCCTGTTGTTACTGGCTGGTCAATGTTGAACCAGTGGGGCGGTGTACAAGCGCATTGATTCGGTCAATCGTGACCATCGGGCGAGGTGCTGAGATTTTGATCAATTCCTTGATGATGGCGTCTCGTTCACTCCCCTCACACATCATCGAAACGCTGATAGGTGAATGCGTAACTTTCTCTGGTGCGGCATGTCCGCATCGGGGCACGATTTCCCTTCGGGTGGCGGGCGCGGGAGAATTCCATGTATCGATCTTGAAATGACCGGGAAAGGCGCTTGCGGGGTTTCGGGGGCGGCGGGCCGGGTCCTCCGCGCCTGCGCCGGGAGGCGCTCACGTGACAGGGCTCTCAGTGTGTTCCGGAGCACCGTTCCGTAGCCTGGTTCCGCCTGCGTCGGTGCCCGAGCGACAGCGGGAGGCCGGTGCGAAGTCTGTCGTTGTAAGGTGAAAAATGCCCTTGACCTGCATTGACGCGGGCAGGGAGCCGAGATCCCGGAGTTGCCTCATGCTGCGCACCATGTTCAAGTCCAAGATCCACCGTGCCACGGTCACCCAGGCCGACCTGCACTACGTCGGATCCGTCACCATCGACGCCGATCTGCTCGACGCCGCCGATCTGCTGCCCGGTGAGCTCGTCCACATCGTCGACATCACCAATGGCTCCCGCCTGGAGACGTACGTCATCGAGGGTGAGCGCGGATCGGGTGTCGTCGGGATCAACGGAGCCGCGGCGCATCTCGTGCACCCCGGTGACCTGGTGATCATCATCAGTTACGCTCAGGTCGCCGACGCCGAGGCGCGCGCTCTGCGCCCGAGGGTCGTGCACGTGGACCGTGACAACCGGATCGTCTCGCTCGGCGCCGACCCGTCCGAGCCGGTGCCGGACTCGGACCAGGAGCGCAGCCCGCAGGCCGTGCCCGTCAGCGTCTGAGCGCCGGTATCGCAGGACCCCAGGACCTCAGGACCCGAGGAGTGCCCGTGAGTGACATCGAGATCCGCGACGACCGGCCGGCCGGCCGCCTCGAAGCCCTCGCCGACGGCCAAGTGGTCGGACACATCGAGTACTTCGTCCTGGAGGAGCCCGCGCGAGCCCTCGTCCCGGTGCACACCATCGTTGAACCGGAGCACGAGGGCAAGGGCATCGCCGGCTCCCTGGCCCGCAGGCTGTACGGCATCGCCGCGGGCGAGGACATCGTCGTGGCACCGCTCTGCCCGTACGTCGTGCGGTGGGCGGAGCGGCACCCCGAGGAGGCTCCGGCGGCCGCACCGGAACTGCTCAGCGCCGCGATCGAGTGGCTCAAGGCGCATCCGGGACGGTTCTGATGACCCAGGGCGCGCCCTCCGCGCCGGCGTCGCTCCCGCCCCGGTCCGGACCGCTCGCCCTGCTGCACACCTCACCGGTGCACGTCCCCGTCTTCGACGCGCTGCGCGACGCCGATCGCCCCGGCCTTGAGCTGCGGCACCTGGTCGACGAGGAACTGCTCGCGCGGGCCCGGCGCGAAGGGCCCCAAGCGGTGGCCGACGAGGTCCGTGAGCTGCTGGCGGGCGCCGTGGCCGACGGCGCCCGGGCCGTCCTGTGCACGTGCTCGACCATAGGCGCGGTCGCCGAGCGCACCGACGCCGGGGTGCCCGTGCTCCGCGTGGACCGGCCGATGGCCGCCGCCGCGGTGGCCACGGGCGCCCGGGTCATGGTCCTCGCGACGGTCGCGAGCACGCTGGAACCCACCGTCGCCCTGGTCGAGGAGGAGGCCCGCCGGGCCGGGCGTCCCGTGGAGGTCCGTACCGTCCTGGTCGACAACGCCTGGTCCTTGTTCGAGGCGGGCGACACGGACGGCTGCGCCCGCGCGGTCGCCGCTGCCGCCGACGCGGTCGCCGACGCCGATGTGATCGTCCTCGCCCAGGCGTCCATGACCCCCGCCGAAAGGCTCACCACGACCGCGGTACCGGTGCTGTCCAGCCCCCGCCCCGGCCTCGCCGCCGCGGCGGACGTGGCCCGGGAGACGGACGTGGCCCGGGAGGCGGACGGGGCGCGCACGGCTCACGCGGCGCGCGCCGGGCAGGGCAAGGCTGACGCCGAGGAGCGCTGACGCCCGGCCGAGCTGCCGTCGGCTGTCACCGAGAGGCGGTCCAAGCGGGTCGACCGGCCTTCCGGGCCGGGCACGGCGCCCTCCGGTCCGGTGGGGTCGCCCCGGGCTGGGCCGTACGGGCGGCGTCCCCGCGCGACGGGGTGAGTGGGGGCTCGGGCGCTGGGTACGCGGGAGGAAAGTCCAGAGGGCCGACGTACCGACTGGCTGGAGGACGCCATGACACAGCCGTATCCCGACCCCGTGCCGCCGGGACCCACCCCCGGACCGAGCCCCGAACCCCCGGGGCCGTCGCCCTTCCCCGACCCGGTGCCGAACCCCGGCGGCCCCGACCCGTCACCGGGACCCAAGCCGGGTCCGCCCCCGGCGCCGAACCCGGGCGGGCCCGATCCCGTACCCGGTCCTGAACCCGTACCGTCCCCGTCCCCGATCCCGAAGCCGCCGGGCCCCGGCCCGGTCCCGGAACCCCAGCCCCGGCCGGAGCCGCTGACCTGACGGACGAAGGCCCGGCCGGCACCGGTCACCGGACCGGCCGGGCCCCGGCAGGGAAGCTGGAGGCCGTTCCCTACACTCCGCGGGTGAACAACATACGGTGCACTCAGTGCGGTGTCGTGGGGCTTGAACCGGGCTTCGTCGAGGACTCCGGGCAGGGCGCTCGCGGGTTCTCACGATGGGTCGAGGGCGTGCTCCAGCTTGGCCCGCTCGGCGGCGCCCGGCTGATGGGACGGGCGCGCCGGCAGATCGAGGCCTTCCGCTGCCCCAACTGCGCGCACCTGGAACTGTTCGCAGCCCAGCGCAGCTAGCCTCACCGCACCCGCACCCGCATCCATCCCGCACGCACCCCGCCCACGTCGAAGCCGGTGTGTCCTGGCCGTCCGGTGACGGCCCCGCGGACGGCCGCTACGCCCCGACCTCCGACCGGTCACCGCCCCACAGCGTGTGGAACGATCCCTCGCGGTCCGTACGGCGGTAGGTGTGGGCCCCGAAGAAGTCCCGCTGCCCCTGGGTGAGCGCGGCCGGCAGGCGCTCCGCGCGCAGGGCGTCGTAGTAGGCGAGGGCCGCCGAGAAGCCGGGGGTCGGTACGCCCTGGAGGGTCGCGGCGACCACGACCTCGCGCCAGCTGTCCTGGGCCGCCGCGATCTCCTGGGCGAACGTCGCGTCGGACAGCAGGCTCGGCAGGTCCGGCCGGGCGTCATAGGCGGCGCGGATACGGTCCAGGAAGGCCGCCCGGATGATGCAGCCGCCGCGCCAGATCGAGGCGACCGAACCGAGGTCGATGTTCCAGTCGTACTCGTCGCTGCCCGCGGTGATCTCGTGGAATCCCTGCGTGTACGAGACGATCTTCGACGCGTACAGCGCCTGCTCGACCCGGTCCGCGAAGGCGGCGGCCTCGGACTCGTCGAGCTTGCGGGCCGTCGGGCCGGCGAGGTCGCGCGAGGCGGCGCGCAGGTCCGCGTGTCCCGACAGCGAGCGGGCGAAGACCGCCTCGGCGATACCGGACACCGGCACACCCAGGTCCAGCGCGATCTGCACGGTCCAGCGGCCGGTGCCCTTCTGTTCGGCCCGGTCCTGGACCACGTCCACGAACGGCTTGCCCGTCGCCGCGTCGACGTGCGAGAGCACCTCGGCGGTGATCTCGATCAGATACGAGTCGAGACGGCCGGTGTTCCAGGTGCGGAAGATGTCCGCGATCTGCGCGGGGGAGTACCCGGCGACATCACGGAGCAGCTGATAGGCCTCTCCGATGAGCTGCATGTCGGCGTACTCGATGCCGTTGTGGACCATCTTCACGAAGTGCCCGGCGCCGTCGGGACCCACGTGCGTGACACACGGCGCCCCGTCCGCCGCCTTCGCGGAGATCTTCTCCAGCATCGGACCGAGCGAGGCGTACGACTCCACCGAGCCGCCCGGCATGATGCTCGGCCCGTTCAGCGCGCCCTCCTCGCCGCCGGACACGCCCGTGCCGACGAAGTGGATGCCCTGCTCGCGGAGCGCGCGCTCACGGCGCCGGGTGTCCGCGAAGTGCGCGTTGCCACCGTCGATGATCATGTCGCCGGGCTCCAGGAGCGGGGCGAACTCCTGGATCACCGCGTCGGTCGGCTCGCCCGCCTTCACCATGATCACCAGACGCCGGGGCCGTTCGAGCGCCGCCACGAACTCCTTCGCCGTCTCGGCCGCCACGAACGTGCCCTCGTGGCCGAACTCCTCCACCAGCGCGTTCGTCTTGGCCACGGTGCGGTTGTGCACGGCGACCGCGTACCCGTTGCGGGCGAAGTTGCGGGCGAGATTGCGCCCCATGACCGCGAGACCGGTGACGCCGATCTGGGCTGAAGTGCTCATCGGGTTGGCTCCTAAGAAGTGCGGTAAGTCCGTTGGCGGACACGGGAGGGCCGGTACCGGTGCCGTCGGTCGTGCTGCTCGCCAGTGGTGCCCCAGGCCATCCTGACGTGTCCCGGTTGTCCGCGCAGGGGGACGTCCCGGTGCCGCGAGGGCGGATTTCGGACAGAGCGCCCGGGGCCGGCCGCCGGCTTCCGGCGCCTCCGGGAGCCGGGACACGGTCGCGTCCTCCCCGCGGCCGGGCCGGCCGGATGGACCCGACGCCCGTCGACGACCACGGGAACCCGACGTCGGCGGGTTGCGGAGCGGTCGGCGGCGCACCCCGTCCGCCGTGCGGCGCTCTAGCCCGCCGTGCCGCGGACGCCCGTTCCCGCGGCGGTCCGAAAGTCGGCCGACCGCCTTTTCGGAGCGACCGGTTGCCGCCTTGTCCCGGCCTGTTCCCAACGCTTACTTTTGCCGCTCCTGACGCATGTCTAGGGGGGCTCCCTCATGGCCGTACGCGGCCGGCACCGCCGGTATCAGCCGAACAGGATCAACCGCGCCTCGCTCACCGTCACGGCGGGCGGAGCCGGGATCGCGCTCCCGCTCGTGGGGGCCGGAGTCGCCCACGCGGCCGACGTCGCGACCTGGAACAAGGTCGCCGCCTGCGAGTCGAGCGGCAACTGGAGCATCAACACCGGCAACGGCTATTACGGCGGACTCCAGTTCACCCGGTCCACCTGGGAGGCGTACGGCGGCAAGGCCTACGCCGGGCGCGCGGACCTGGCCACGAAGGACCAGCAGATAGCCGTGGCCGAGAAGGTGCTGAAGGGCCAGGGACCCGGCGCGTGGCCGGTGTGCTCGGTCCGCGGCGGACTGACCCGAGGGGGCGCGGCCTCCGACATCAGCCCGGCGGGGCACGAGCAGCGGACCGCGAGTCAGCGGTCGGTGCGGGACGTGAAGCCGCAGACCACACCGCAGTCGCGGGCCGGGACCGCCGAGATGTACACCGTCGTACGCGGCGACACGCTCTCCGGGATCGCCGACTCCCGGCATGTCCAGGGCGGCTGGCAGGGGCTGTACGCCGAGAACCGCACGACCGTCGGCTCCGACCCGGACCTGATCCTGCCGGGCCAGCGGCTCGCCCTGGGCGGCGGGACCGCGCCCACCCGGCACACCCCGGCGAAGCCGCACACCCGGACGCCGGCGAAGAAGACACCGCCGAAGAAGGCCCCGGCCTCGAAGCCGTCCTCGCACACGACGACCCGGGTCGGGTCCGGGACCCACGAACTCGTGGCCCCGGTGCACGCGGCGACCGGCACGCCGTACCACGCGATGGGCTCCCACTGGTCGAAGGGCTACCACACGGGGGTGGACTTCCCCGTGCCCACGGGGACCTCCGTCGCGGCGGTCGCCGCCGGTCATGTGGTCAGCGCGGGCTGGGGCGGATCGTTCGGCTACCAGGTGGTGATCCGGCACGCCGACGGCCGCTACACGCAGTACGGCCACCTCTCCGCGATCGCCGTGAAGGACGGGCAGAGCGTGGTGGCCGGGCAGCGCATAGGCCGCTCGGGGTCCACGGGCAACAGCACGGGCCCGCATCTGCACTTCGAGGTG
Source organism: Streptomyces sp. NPDC024698 (assembly GCF_055559015.1). Taxonomy (NCBI): domain Bacteria; kingdom Bacillati; phylum Actinomycetota; class Actinomycetes; order Kitasatosporales; family Streptomycetaceae; genus Streptomyces; species Streptomyces sp. NPDC024698. The sequence continues at coordinate 95,095 of NZ_JBVHLK010000013.1, forward strand.
CGGACCGGGCCCGGCTTCGGATCCGACGTCGACCCGGTGGCGTACCTCCGGGCCGGGGGCGTCAGGATCTGACTCGGGTGCGACGGTGGTCGACGAACGGCGTCGGCACGTAGGGCACGCCGAACATGACCGTCAGGTGGGGCAGCTCGTCCTCCCCGTCCGCCGGGTCCTGGACGGCGAGGGACTCCGTCGGCGCCGCGGCGGCCTGGGGCACGGCCGCGACGACGAACACACCCGCGACCGCGGGCTGCGGAGCCGGTACGAAGCCGTCCGCGCCCTCGGCCGGCCTGGGCAGCCCCGCCAGCAGGTCCGACACGGAGGTCTCGGTGCCCGTGAGCGCCCCGAGATCGGCGACGGCCGGGGCGGTGGGCTCCGAAAGGGGCGGCCCTGCCAGGGCCGGCTCGTGGAGGCGCGGTCCGGACGGGGCCGTGCGGGCCACGGAAGCGGGGCCGGCGGGCAGGTCTCCTTCACCGGCCGGCCTTCCGGCGTCCGCCTGGGCCACGGCGGCCATGGCCGGGTCGGCCGCGGGTTCCGGGTCGGCGGCCACGGCTCGGTCGCCGCTGCCGACCCGCTGGCCGCCGACCGTCTCGCTGCCGGCTCGCTCGCTGTCGGCTCGCTCGGTGGCGATCCGCTCGGTGGTGAGCAGGATCAGACCGCCCGCGGCGACCACGCCGCAGGCCAGGGCGAGCACGGTCCCCGTGGTGCCGTGACGGAAGGTCTCGCCGAACATCGTGATGCCGACGGCGGCCGCCACGACGGGGTTCACGACCGTCAGGGTCGCCAGCGGGGCCTCCAGTCCGGCACCGCGGTAGGAGGCCTGCGAGATCAGCATGCCGGCCGTCGCGAAGGCGGCTATGGCCGCGAGGCTCGACAGATCGGCGAGCGAGACGTGTTGCGACCAGTCGACGGCGACGGTCTTGGTGAACACGGAGGACATGCTGAACGCGATGCCCGCCGCGATCGCCAGCAGCACGCTGCGGACCGCGGGGTGCCGGTGCGCCGTGCGTCCCGCCACCATCAGGGCCGCGACCGCGCCGCCCGACACCAGGCCCAGCGCCAGACGCTGGGCGTTGCTCAGGGACTGCGCGTCGGAGGCGCCGACCAGGGACAGCAGTCCGGCAAGACCCACCGTGGCCATGATCGCGCCGCGCCAGGCGGCGGCTCCGGCCCTGCGGCCGACGAAGAGGGCCGCCATCGGCAGCGCGAAGACGATCGTCAGCGCGCCGAGCGGCTGTACGAGACTGAGCGGGCCGAAGGCCAGGGCGACCACGTGCAGCAGACCGCCGAGACCGGTCAGGGCGACGGCCGCCCACCAGCCCGGCCTGCGCAGCGGAGCGTAGGTCTGGCCGGGAGAGGTCACCGCGACCCGCTCCTGGATGATCGCGCCGCCCGCGTACGCCACGGCGGAGACGAACGAGAGCACCACGGACAAAGCGAGGGCACTCATGAGTCCCTCCTCTGCGTACGGCGCGGAGCGGCGGCCCGGCGCGACGAACGGTCGGCTTCCATGCAAACAACGATGCCGTGCGATTTAGTTCTCGTCGTCGTCCCTGAGCAGTCATTGGGTCCTACTGCCGATGGAGTACGAATCGCCCCTTGTCCTCCCCAGGGTGGGCGACACCACGGCCCGATCCACTGGTGGTCACCCCTAGGGGGCTTGGTACTACTGCTCCTCGTGGACCTCGACCCCGAACTCAAGGCGTTCGAAGCGCTCGGCGGCTTCTTCGTACTACGCACCGGCGTACCGCCGCGTGGCCCCCTGCCGACCCTCGCGAACGCCTGCGCGGACCCGGCGTCCGCGCCCCTTTCGGAGGTTTACGGAGATCCGGTAACTTTTCGCGTCCGCAAGGTCGCGCGGAGTATCCGCGCGCCGGAATCGCGGGTCGCGGCCTCGGTGGCGCAGCAGGGGCTCGCGGCCCGCTTCTGGTCCATCGCCCTCGGCTCCGCCGCGCTCTGCGGCCGACTGCCCGACCTCGATCCGGAGCTGCTCCTCTGGGACCCGGACGCCGGAGCTCCCGACGACCTCCGGCTCCGCGAGGTCCGCTTCCGGCCCGTGGCCGATCTCGACGCGGTCGTACGCGCCGGACTGCTCGTACCGCTGAGTGCGGCCCTGCGCGCACGCCACCGTGTCTCGCCGGCCCTGCTGTGGGGCAACGCGGGCTCGGCCCTGGCCGGGACCGTCCGCCAGCTGGACCGCTGGGCGCTGGCCCACCGGCGCCCGGACGTGGGGGAGCGGGCCAGGGCGCTGGCCGGCCGGCTCTTCGCGCACCCCGATCTGTCCGGCACCCTCGACCCCGGGACGCTGCGCCGCCGCAGCTGCTGTCTCTACTACCGGGTACCCGGCGGCGGGGTCTGCGGCGACTGCTGCTTCGAGCGGCCACCGCGTCCCGCACCCGGCAGGTCCTGACATGGCGGGTCCTGCCACGGCGGCTCCACCGGACCCGAGGCACCCGCCTCACCGGACCGGACGCACCCGCCCGACCGGATCCGAGTCACCCGCCCAGCCGGACCCGAGTCACCCGCCTTGCCGGACCCGGCGCGGGCGCGCTCGTCGCGGTCTTCCGTATCGGCTTCAACTGAGTGACCATGAGGGGAACCAGCCGTTAGGACGGGGGTTCTGTGTGCGCGTGGGACTGCTGACCCGGGAGTATCCGCCGGATGTCTACGGCGGCGCGGGCGTCCATGTCGAGTTCCTCGCCCGGGAGTTGAGGGACCTGACCGAACTCGACGTGCACTGCTGGGGCGAGGGCGCCTCCGGCGGGGTCGTGCGTCACCGGCCCTGGCCCGCCCTCGACGGAGCCAACGACGCCCTGCGCACCTTCTCCGTGGACCTGTCGATCGCCGCCGCGCTCGAAGGCCGCGAACTCGTCCACTCCCACACCTGGTACGCCAACCTCGCGGGACACTTCGGCAAGCTCCTGCACCGCATCCCGCATGTGATGACCGCCCACTCCCTCGAACCGCTGCGCCCTTGGAAGGCCGAGCAACTGGGCGGCGGCTACGCGCTCTCCAGCTGGGCCGAGCGCACCGCCATCGAGGCAGCCGACGCCGTGATCGCCGTCTCCGGCGCCATGCGCGAGGACATCCTCGGCTGCTACCCGGACCTGGACCCGGCCAGGGTGCGCGTCGTGCACAACGGCATCGACACCTCGCTCTACCAGCCCGATCACGGCACCGACGTCCTGGAGCGGATCGGCCTGGACACCGGGCGTCCGTACATCCTGTTCGTCGGCCGCATCACCCGGCAGAAGGGCGTGCCCCATCTCCTGCGTGCCGTGCGGGACATCGACCCGGCCGCGCAGGTGGTGCTGTGCGCGGGCGCCCCCGACACCCCGGAGATCGACCGTGAATTCCGGGAGCTGTACCAGGAGTTGAGCGCCGTACGGGACGGAGTGCACTGGATCCCGCAGATGCTGCCCCGGCCCGATGTCATCCAACTCCTCACGCACGCGGCCGTGTTCGTCTGTCCCTCCGTGTACGAGCCGCTCGGCATCGTGAACCTTGAGGCGATGGCCTGCGGTACGGCGGTGGTGGCCTCGCGGGTCGGCGGCATTCCCGAGGTGGTCGAGCACGGTCAGACGGGCCTTCTCGTGCCGCTCGGCGACGACTTCGAGCGGGAACTCGCGACGGCACTGGACTCCGTGCTCGCCGACCCCGCGACGGCGCGGCGCATGGGCGAGGCCGGACGGCGGCGCGCGGTGGGCGAGTTCGGCTGGGACGCGGTGGCCCGAAGGACGGTCCGGCTGTACGAGGAAGTCCTCAAAGCGGGGTAACCGTTCGGGCAGGTGAACTTCGGACCGGCGGACTTCGGGCGGCCGACTCCGGGGCGCCGGCTACGGGCAGATGAACTTCGGAACGCGGGGCGGGTCCGGGCGGCCGGGCGCGGCCCGAGGGGCGTGGAAGGGGCGGCAGCATGCGGCGTGGTGGGCGCGGTGGACCTTCGGTGCTGGGAATCGTACTGGCGGGAGGCGAGGGGAAACGGCTGATGCCGCTCACCGCGGACCGGGCGAAACCGGCGGTGACCTTCGGCGGCACGTACCGCCTGGTGGACTTCGTCCTCTCCAATCTCGTCAACGCGGACATCCTGCGCATCTGCGTGCTCACGCAGTACAAGTCGCACTCGCTGGACCGGCACATCACCACCACCTGGCGGATGTCGAGCCTGCTCGGCAACTACGTGACCCCGGTGCCGGCCCAGCAGCGGCTCGGGCCCCGCTGGTATCTCGGCAGCGCGGACGCGATCCTCCAGTCGCTGAACCTCATTCACGACGAACAGCCGGAGTACGTAGCGGTGTTCGGCGCCGACCACGTCTACCGGATGGACCCCCGGCAGATGCTCGCCCAGCACATCGAGAGCGGGGCGGGGGTGACGGTGGCCGGCATACGGGTGCCGCGCGCCGAGTCGTCCTCCTTCGGGGTCATCAGCCCCGGCTCCGACGGCCAGAGCGTGCGGGGCTTCTCGGAGAAGCCCGCCGACCCGCCGGGGCTCGCGGACGACCCCGAGTGCGTCTTCGCCTCGATGGGCAACTACATCTTCACCACCAAGGCGCTGATCGAGGCGCTGCACCGGGACGCCGAGGACGACAACTCCGTCCACGACATGGGTGGTTCGATCCTGCCCGCGCTCACGGAGCGGGGCGAGGCGCAGCTGTACGACTTCAGCGACAACCACGTGCCGGGCGAGACCACGCGGGACCAGGGCTACTGGCGCGACGTGGGCACGCTCGACGCCTACTACGACGCGCACATGGACCTGATCGCCGAACGTCCCGCGTTCAACCTGTTCAACCGCAGCTGGCCCGTCTACACCAGCTCGGGACAGCTCTCGCCGGCGCGCTTCAACGCCGGGGGCATCGCGAGCGAGTCCATCATCAGCGCGGGGTGCCTGATCCGCGGACAGGTGACCCGGTCGGTGCTGTCGCCCGGCGTGGTCGTCGATCCCGGAGCGGTGGTCCAGGGCTCGATCCTGCACGACAACGTCAAGATCGGGCGGGGCGCGGTGGTGCGCGGGGCAGTGCTCGACAAGAACGTCGAGGTCCCGCCGGGCGCGACGATCGGCGTCAATCCGGAGCGCGACTCCGACCTCTACACCGTCTCCAAGGGCGGCGTGATCGGCCTGGGCAAGGGCCAGCGCGTGCCCTGACGGGCCCGGCGGGCGGACGGCGGACGGAGGTCCAGGGGGCTCTCGGCCATGAAGGACGGCGACTCCAGGCCGTTGTCCGCCCGCGTTTGTCATGTCCCTGGACAGAGGTCCGGATCGCGTGTTGTCCTGCCGGTGCCCAGGGACGACCTCGTCGTTGAGTTCTGACAACGATGTCATCCCCCGGGGCGGTCCCCAACCTGCCGTGCCCGGACGCGACGCGTCCCGCGCGATCCCTTCCGGTTGCCCGGAAAGCCGGTCCCCCGCCCCGACCATGCATGAGGACAACGATGTCGATCACCCACCGGAGGCTCCCGCATGAGATGGACCCGGCGCCTGCGTCTGTGCACGGCGGGGCTGGTGACAGCGTCCGCGCTGTTCACCCTGCCCACCGCACAGGCCGCCGAGCCGCGCGACGGCCAACTCACCGATCTGGTCAACCCGTTCATCGGCACCCAGAACGAGGGCAACACCTATCCCGGCGCCGCCGTGCCCTTCGGCATGGTCCAGTTCTCGCCGGACACCGGGCACAACACCGGTTACGACCACTCCCAGAACCACGTCCGCGGCTTCTCCCTCGTCCATCTCTCGGGCGTCGGCTGCGGCCTCGGCGGTGATCTGCCCGTCCTGCCCACGACGGGAGACATCACCCGTACGGACGACGCGCAGTACGCGGAGGAGTTCGGCCACGACACCGAGGAGGCCCACCCCGGTTACTACCGGGCGGACCTCAGGAGCGGGATCGAGGCCGAGCTGACGGCCACCGCCCGTACCGGGGTGCAGCGTTACACCTTCCCGGCCACCGACAAGGCCAACGTGCTGCTGAACGCCGGCCAGTCGCTGCACAAGACGGTCTCGACGAAGGTCGAGGTCCTGGACGACCGGACCGTCCGCACGGAGATCACCGGCAGCGGCTTCTGCCGCTCCACCAAGCCCTACACGGTGTACACGATCACCCGCTTCGACCGGCCCTTCACCACCGCGGGCACCTGGAACGGCGACACCGTCACCGGCGCCACGAAGACAGCCGGCACCACCGGGCGCACCGGGGCCTTCGTGCGCTTCGACACCACCGAGGACCGCACGGTCGAGGCGACCACCGCGCTCTCGTACGTGGACGCCCGCGGCGCGGCCGTCAACCTCCGTTCCGAGGGCGGCCGTTCCTTCGACGAGGTCCGTGAGGCCGCCCGCGGCGCCTGGGAGGACCGGCTCGGCGACGTCCGCGCGCAGGGCGGCACCGACGCCCTGCGCCGCACCTTCTACTCCTCGCTCTACCGATCCTTCCTCGCGCCCAACATCGGCAGTGACGCCGACGGCCGCTACACCGGCTGGGACCAGCGGATCCACCGGGCCAAGGGATTCACGTACTACCAGAACTGGTCGCTGTGGGACACCTACCGCACCCAGTCGCAGCTGCTCGCCCTGCTCGCCCCGCGTGAGGCGCGCGACATGGCGATCTCCGTACTCAAGATCGACGAGGAGAGCGGCTGGCTGCCCAAGTGGGGCTACGGCACGGTCGAGACGAACATCATGACCGGCGATCCGGTCACCCCCTTCCTCACCAACGCCTTCCAGCAGGGTCTGCTCAAGGGGTACGAGGAGCGGGCGTACCGCGCGCTGAAGAAGAACGCGGACGGCGTGCCGCCCGCCGACTCGCCCGCGGTGGGCCGCGAGGCCGCCCGGGAGTACAACGCGAACGGGTTCGCCCCCTACCTCCAGGGCCGCCCGCACACGAAGTCCGGTGACTCGGACTACGACCACGGCGCCTCCGTGACCCTGGAGTACGCCCTGTCGGACGCCGTGCTCGGCGAGATGGCACGGGAGCTCGGCCACGACCAGGACGCGGCACGCTATCTGGCGCGGTCCCAGAACTACCGCGCGATCCACGACCCCTCGACCGGCTTCTTCCGCGCCCGGGACGGCGCCGGGGCCTTCACCGGCCCCGTCGACCCGGCCCAGAGCGTCGGCTTCCACGAGGGCACGGCCTGGCAGTACCAGTGGCTCGTGCCGCAGGATCTGCCGGGCATGATCGGCATGATCGGCGGCAAGCAGGCCGCGAACGACCGGCTCGACTCGTTCTTCGCCTACGGGCAGTTGCTGAAGGACCCGGCGAAGACCGCCCGCGACGTCTGGGTCAACGGCCCGTACGCCTACTACAACGCGGACAAGTACAACCCGCAGAACGAGCCCGACCTCATCGCCCCGTACACCTACCTGTCCACGGGACAGCCGTGGAAGACCACCGACGTCGTGCACGCGGCGCTGACCCTGTTCACCGACGCGCCGACCGGCATGACCGGCAACGACGACCTCGGCACGATGTCCGCCTGGAACGTCCTGTCGTCCATCGGGATCTTCCCGGTCCAGCCCGGCTACGACACCTGGGGCCTGTCCACGCCCGTCTTCGAGCGGGTCGACCTCACCCTCGACCGGCGCTACTACCCGCGCGGCGCCCTGACGGTCACGGCGCCGGGCACCTCGGACACCGACCGGTACGTCCAGTCGGCCCGTCTCGACGGTGCGCCGTACGGCCGTACGTACCTGACGACCGGCACCCTGAAGGGCATCCGGTCGCTCCGCTTCACCGTCGGCCCTGAGCCGTCCGAGTGGGGAACGGCGGCCTCCGCGGCGCCTCCGGTCCTGAAGTGACACCCGGCCCGCCCCGAGGCGGGCCACATGTCCCGTCCCTCGTCCGAGGGGCGGGACTTAATCAGCTGTTAACTGTGCGTAACTTGAGCGTACTTGACCGTAATCACCAGTCCGGGTTTGACTGCACGTCCAACCCGTCGTCGACGCGAGAGCATGCCCTTGATCTCCGACCTCCTCGCACCACTCGACCTGGCGTTCTGGAACATCGAGTCCGAGCGGCATCCGATGCACCTCGGAGCCCTCGGTGTCTTCGCCGCGCACTCGCCGGCCGCCGGCGCCCACGCGGCCGACCTGCTGGCGGCCCGCGCCGCGGCCGTCCCCGGCCTGCGCATGCGGATCCGCGACGTGTGGCAGCCCACCGCGCCGCTCGCCTTCGGCAGCGCGGCCCGCGAGCCCGCGCCCGACTTCGAGCCGCTGGACCACGTCCTGCTGCACAAGCCGGCCGCCGACTTCCACGCCGTGGCCGGGCGGCTCATGGAACGCCCGCTGGAGCGCGGCCGGCCGCCGTGGGAGGCCCATGTGCTGCCCGGTGAGGACGGCACGTCCTTCGCCGTGCTCTTCAAGTTCCACCACGCGCTCGCCGACGGGCTCAGGGCGCTGATGCTCGCCGCCGCCCTCATGGACCCGATGGACCTGCCGGAACCCCGGCCGCGCCCCGCGGAACCGCCCAGGGGGCTGTTCCCGGACGTGCGCAAGCTGCCCGGACTGGTCCGCGGCACCCTCTCGGACGTGGGCCGGGCCCTCGACATCGGCACCTCGGTGGCCCGCGCCACACTCGGCGCGCAGTCCTCGCCCGCCCTCACCTCCGCGCCCACCGGCACCCGGCGCACCGCCGGCGTGGTCATCGACCTGGACGACGTGCACACCGTCCGCAAGACCGTCGGCGGCACCGTCAACGACGTCCTGATCGCCGTCGTCGCGGGCGCCCTGCGCCGCTGGCTCGACGAACGCGGCGACGGCAGCGAGGGAGTCTCCCCGCGCGCGCTGATCCCCGTCTCCCGGCGCCGGCCGCGCACCGCGCAGCCACAGGGCAACCGGCTCTCCGGCTATCTGATACGGCTTCCGGTCGACGATCCGGACCCCCTCGGCCGGCTGCGTGCCGTACGGACGGCGATGGACCGCAACAAGGACGCCGGACCCAACCGGGGCGCAGGCGCGGTCGCGCTGCTCGCCGACCACGTCCCGCCGCTCGGACACCGGCTCGGCGGGCCCGTCGTGGGCCAGGCCGCCCGGCTGCTGTTCGACATCCTCGTCACCAGCGTCCCGCTGCCCAGCCTCGGCCTGAAGCTCGGCGGCTGCCCGCTCACCGAGGTCTATCCGTTCGCCCCGCTGGCCCGGGGCCAGGCCCTCGCGGTGGCCGTCTCCACCTACCGGGGGCGGGTCCACTACGGCCTGGTGGCCGACGCGGAGGCCGTTCCCGACCTCGATCTGCTGGCCCGTTCGCTGACCGAGGAGGTGCGCGTACTGATCACCGCCTGCACGCCATGATCACAACGGGTTTGGTGCCGCGCGCGATTGGTCCGTAAAATTCCGCCTTCGAAAGCGAGCGCGGTTTCGAACGCGGCGCACAACCCGAGGAACGGCAGCGATGACGGTGACAGAGGACGGCCGGGCGACCCCCGCCGTGGACACGACAGATGTGGCGGACGTCGCGTTCGGTCCCGGCATCGACCCGGAGCGGCTGGCGGTCTGCCTCGGCGTGCTCGACGAACTCGAGAAGATCGACGTCGACCACCCCGACGCCATCGCCGTGCGCCGTGCCACGGCCGGTGTGTACCGGACCGTGAAGCAGCGCCGCCGCCAGGAGCGCCGCGCCGCCAAGACCGCTCACGACAAGCAGGTCACCGAGTCCACCGCGACCGGCTCCGCCCAGCGCATCGACGACGAGACCGAGGGCATCCTGCCGTCGTCGGTGACGGAGGAGGGTCGGATCGCGGGCATACTCCAGCGCCCGCGCTCCTGCTACACCTGCAAGACGCGGTACGTCGAGGTCGACTACTTCTACCACCAGCTCTGCCAGGACTGCGCCGCCCTGAACCGCTCCCGCCGCGACGCCCGTACCGACCTCACCGGCAAGCGGGCGCTGCTCACCGGCGGCCGCGCCAAGATCGGTATGTACATCGCGCTGCGCCTGCTGCGCGACGGCGCGCACACCACGATCACCACGCGCTTCCCGAACGACGCGATCCGCCGCTTCAAGGCCATGGACGACTCGGCGGACTGGATCCACCGCCTTGAGGTCGTCGGCATCGACCTGCGCGACCCGGCCCAGGCCGTCGCCCTGGCCGAGCGCGTCGCCGAGCAGGGCCCGCTCGACATCCTGATCAACAACGCCACGCAGACCGTGCGCCGGCTGCCGTCCGCGTACGCCGCGCTCGTCGAGAGCGAGAGCGCCCCGCTGCCGGCCGGTGAACTGCCCGCCCAGCACGTCATCGGCGCCTTCAACTCCGGAGCGGTCGACGGACTGACGGCACTGCCCGTCGGCGTCTCAGGACTGGAGGCGCAGAAGGTGGCCGATCTCGCCCTGGTCGCCGGCAACGCCAGCGTGGTCCGCCACCGGGAGGGCACCGCCATCGACGCGGGCGGCCTGCTCCCCGACGTCGTCGACAGCAACACCTGGGTGCAGACCATCGAGCAGATCTCCCCGGTCGAGCTCCTCGAGACCCAGCTGTGCAACTACACGGCACCCTTCATCCTGATCAGCAAGCTGCGGCCGCAGATGGCCGAGGCCGCCCGCACGGCGTCCGCGGGACGCGCCTACGTCGTCAACGTCTCCGCGATGGAGGGCGTGTTCGGCCGCGGCTACAAGGGCGCGGGACACCCGAACACCAACGCCGCCAAGGCCGCCATGAACATGGTGACCCGCACCAGCGCGCAGGAGATGTTCCAGAGCGACGGCATTCTGATGACCTCCGTCGACACCGGCTGGATCACCGACGAGCGCCCGCACTACGACAAGCTGCGCCTGGCCGACGAGGGCTTCCACGCCCCGCTCGACCTCGTCGACGGCGCGGCCCGTGTGTACGACCCGATCGTCCGCGGCGAGCTGGGCGAGGACCTGTACGGCGTCTTCATGAAGGACTACGCGCCCGGCAAGTGGTAGAGGGGCCTGCTACCGCGCGGGCCCTCGCGGGTCGGGGGCCGCGCGCCGCAGCCGTTCGTGGACGGCGTGGGCGTCGGCGCCCGGCCGGGCCGCCCGCACCCGTGTTCCGCCGTCGACCAGCAGGTCGGCGCCGGTGATCCAGCAGGCCGCGTCGGAGACCAGCCAGGCCACGGCACGGGCGACGTCCTCGGGCCGGCCGATCCGGCCGAGCGGGAGCGAGGCGCCCAGTTCCTCCTCGGAGTCCTCCCACACGAAGCGGGCCATCTCGGTGCGGACGAGGCCGGGGGAGACCGAGTTGACCCGCACCCGCGGGGCCAGCTCGCCGGCCAGCTGCCGGGTCAGGTGGAGCAGGGCGGCCTTGCTGGTGCCGTACGCGCCGACCCGCGGGCCGACGTGTTCGGCGCCCTCCGTGCACACGTTGACCACGGCCCCGCCGTGCTCGCCCATCCAGGCCCGCCAGGCGCACTGCACCAGACGCAGCGGCGCCTCGACGTTCACGGCGAACGCCTCGCGCCAGCGGTCCGGGTCGGCGTCCATGAGCGGGCCGTAGGGCTGGTTGGTCGCCGCGTTGTTGACCACGATGTCCAGCCGTCCGAACGTGCGCAGCGTCAGCGAGGTCAGCTCCCTCAGATGCGCCCCGTCGGCCACGGAACCCGCGAGCCCGATCCCGCCGACCCGCTCGGCGGCGCGCCGCACCGCGTCGGGGTCCCGCGCGCTGACGCACACCCCGGCCCCCGCTCCGGCGAGCGCCTCGGCGACGGCGAGACCGATTCCGCGCGAGGCGCCGGTGACGATGGCGGACCTGCCCTCGAGACCGTACGACGGTGTCATCCGCGTACCGTCTCATGACGGACCGTCAGCCGACAGACCCCCGCGACGACCGCCGCCGCCCTCCGGACAGGGTGCGGCGCGCCGCCGGGCGGGTCCGGCCGGAGCGGTCGCCGCGGGCCGTGCGGCGGGGCTGTCAGTCCGAGGCGCCCAGGCGCGCGGAACGTTCCGCCACCAGTTCCAGCAGGGTGCGCCAGTCCTCCAGGTCCCCGGCGTACAGACCGGGGACCCGCCCGGCGTCGTCCGCCTGCCGAAGGATCACGGCGTCCTCCGCCAGCGGGTCGTGCTCGAACGCCGCCGCCTCCCGCGGGGTCATCGCGGCGGCCGGGGCGGGTGTGTCCAACGGGGACGGCCCGCGGCCCGGCGAGGTGGCCGCCAGGTAGCGCTCCGCCGTGACATGCAGACGGACGAGACCGGAGACCCGCTCGCCGAGGAGCGGGCGCACCGCGTCGGCGCCGTGCCCTGCGTGCCCGGCGTCGTCACCCGGCCTGAGCACATGTCCGATGTCGTGCACCAGCCCCGCGACCTGGAGCTCCTTGTCGCTGGGATGGCCCCGGCGCAGCAGTGCGGCGGTCTGGAGGGCGTGGTCGTGCAGATCGACCGGGCCGCCGGCGGGTGTTCCCCCGATCGGGCGAATCCGGGTGCGGGCGAGCTCGGGGGTGTCCCGGAGGCCCCGGCAGGCGTGCAGCAGATCCATCAGCTCCCCGACGCTGCGCAGCTCCATACGTCAGTCCTCCCGCGAGAAAAGCCGTTGCCGTGCGACAGCAGAGCATGGACTCCTTGCGAACCGGCCAACGGGACCTGAACTGCGTGGCGGCTTCGGAGCCGGACGCGCCGACGGCCGTCGGCCGATGGTGACGCAGTCCCGCCCCTGACCGGTCACGACGCCCCCGCCCAGGGGCGATATTGAGCCGAATGGGTGGTCGTGAACGGGGCATCATGTTTCAAATCGCCGCAGATCGTGGCCTGATGGGTCCTGGATGACGTGTGACAGTAACCTCACGTTTTCAGCCCCATAGAGCAGGGGGCCGCTCATTTGGTTAGGCTGTAGCCCGACGGACAGACTTACTGGGGTCCACCCACACCCACGGTCCGTCCCGGGACAAGCCCATCACCACGGCCTGCTCTCACACGAGTTACCGGCGCCACCGCGTCCCTAACTGCTTCGACTCAGACCCGAGCGGGCGTCAGGCGACCCGAGAGCACCGGGCCCTAACGTCCCGAGGGTGACCCGACACATAAGGAGTGCGCGGTGACACCAGAGAAGACGAATCGCGATCACGGCCCCAAGGAACGCATGGAGCGCCGGGGTGGGTCCGACACCAAACTCGGAAGCCTGGACGTGTGGGCCAGGTCCGCTCCGATCCGCCTCGCGGGCTACGAGGACGACCTCGCCGAGCCCCATATCCTGCCCAGCGTCGACTGACCGACGCCGGGAGCCGGCGGAACCGACGACGGCACGCCAGTGCCGGATCCGCGCCCATGCCGAACAGGAGAAGCCGCGGCCGACCACCGGCCGCGGCTTCGGCCTGTGAGGACGCCGTCCGGCCGGACGGCGTCCTCCGGCCGGACGCGGGCCTCAGTCGAGCGGCGCCGTGCGCCGCCACGGGTGGAGCACTTCCAGTTGCCCGGCCACGTCGAGGAGAGCCGCCTCGGAGCCGGGCAGACCGACCAGCTGTACGGCACAGGGGGCGCCGCCCGGCAGCCGTCCGAACGGGACCGACATCGCGGGCCAGCCGGTGAGGTTCCACGGCGGGGTCATCGGCGAGTAGCTGGTGTTGGCCAGTACATTGCGCAGCCAGCCGCGCTTGTGCCAGTCGACGGAGGCGGGACCGCGCCGGGCCAGCGCCGGTGTGAGCAGCACGTCGTGCTCCGCGAAGAACGCCGCCAGCCGTCCGCGCAGTTGCTCACGGCGTTCCCCCGTGCGCACACCGGAGACGAAGCGGCGCCCGATCGCCGCGTGCACCCGGGTGCGCCTGGCCAGCCTTCGCGGGTCGAGATCCTCGGCGTCGACCGCCGTGCCCGCCGTCCAGTGCGCGAGCGAGGACGTGCTCAGCCACAGCGGGTACGGCGGGTTCGCGGTCCGCACCCGGTGGCCCGCCTCGGCCAGCAGGGCGGCCGCCTCCCGGGCCGCGTCCGTATACGGTCGCGTGACGCGGATTCCGGCCAGCGGGCTGCGTACCGAGACGGCGATCCTGAGGGTGGCGGGCTCCGCGGGCGGGGCCGGCTCGATGTCCGCGAGAAGGGCGTACAGCAGCCGGGCGTCCTCGACCGACGTGGCCAGCGGGCCGTTCTCCGACATGCCGAACCAGTCGCCGTGACCGATCCCGGCCGGGATCACCCCATGGCCCGGCTTCAGGGTGACCAGACCGCAGTTGGCGGCCGGGATGCGCAGGGAGCCCATGCCGTCGTTGCCGAGCGCGACCGGCACCATCCCGGCCGCGACCGCCGCCGCGCTGCCGCCCGAGGAGCCGCCCGCCGTGCGGGACAGGTCCCAGGGGTTGCGGGCACTGCCGTACACGCCCTCCGTGGTGCCGAAGACGCAGAGTTCGGGCACGTTCGTCAGGCCGACCACGACGGCCCCCGCCGCACGCAGCCGGGCCACGGTGACGTGGTCCTCGGCGGCGGGCGTGTCCGGGGTCGCCGCGGAACCGTTGCGGGTCGACTCGCCCCGTACCGCCAGGTTGTCCTTCACCGCCACCGGCACTCCCGCGAGGGGCAGCCGGCCGAGATCCCGTCCGGCCAGTTCGTCGGCCTCCGCGAGGGCGGCCCCGGCGCGGACCGTGCGAAAGGCGCCGACGCGTCCGTCGAGGCGTTCGATCCGTGCGAGGTGCTCGGCCACCACCTCGCGGGGGGTGACCTTCTTCTCGCGTACGGCTGCGGCGATCTCGGTGGCGGTCCGGCCGGCCCAGGTGGTCACGGGCGCTCCTCACTCGTGTCGTACTGGCGAGTAGTTACGTGGAGCACTCTGCCCGCAGCCGGGGCACCACGTCGAGAGTCCACGACCCAGGACCTTCGGCGGGCGCCCGTCGGGGGGTGCGTGTCGGACCGGGCCGGGCCTGACGCTGTACGCGGGCCGGTGGGAGGAGAGATCCTCGGGACCGACTCCGAAGCCGACTCCGAAGCCGACTCCGAAGCCGACTCCGAAGCCGACTCCGAAGCCGACTCCGAAGCCGAACCCGACGCCGAAACCGCTGTCCCGACGCCCCGAAGGAGAACACCGTATGACGGATGCCCAGGAACGCCACGGACGTGAGGCGTCGGGGACCGGGGGCGCTCCCGGGACCGGCGGCCCGGTGAACTCCCTCGGCGCCCGCGGCATCCCCGTCAGCGCGCTGTCCTTCGGAGCCGCCGGTATCGGCAACCTGTACACCGAGGTCACCGACGAGCAGGCGCACGAGGCGGTCGACGCCGCCTGGGCGAGCGGCATCCGTTACTTCGACACGGCACCGCACTACGGGCTCGGCCTCTCCGAACGGCGCCTGGGCGCGGCCCTGCGCGGCCTGCCCCGCGAGCGGTACACCGTGTCGACCAAGGTGGGCCGCCTCCTGGAACCCGTGGACACGGGCGGCGACGACCTGGCCGACGGATTCGCGGTGCCCGCCACGCACCGCCGCGTGTGGGACTTCAGCGCCGACGGCGTACGACGGAGCCTGGACGCCAGTCTGGAGCGGCTCGGCCTCGACCATGTGGACGTCGTCTACCTCCACGACCCCGACGACCACGCCGAACAGGCGTTCCGTGAGGGCTTTCCCGCACTGGCGGAGCTGCGCTCGCAGGGGGTGGTCGGCGCGATCGGCGTGGGCATGAACCAGACGCGGATGCCGGCCCGGTTCGTCCGCGAGACCGATGTCGACGTGGTGCTGTGCGCGGGCCGCTACACCCTCCTGGACCACGGCGCCCTCACCGAACTGCTCCCCGCCGCCCAGGCCCGGGGCGTCGCGGTCGTCATCGGCGGTGCCTTCAACTCCGGCCTGCTCGCGGACCCGAGGCCCGGGGCGACGTACAACTATGCGGTGGCCCCGGGCGAGTTGCTGGACCGTGCCCTGCGTCTCCAGGAGATCGCGCGCCGCCACGGCATCACCCTGCGGGCCGCCGCCCTGGCCTTCCCCGCCGCCCATCCGGCCGTCGTCAGTGTGCTGGCCGGGGCCCGCTCGGCGGCCGAAGTCCGCGACTGCGCCCAGCGGTTCGCGGAGCCGGTCCCCCCGGACTTCTGGCGGGAACTGCGCGAGGAGGGCCTGCTGCCCGCCACCGCGCCCGTCCCCGCCGCCACGCCCGTCCCCGCCCCGGAGCAGGCGTGAGAGCCGCCGCCCCCCCGGCCCGGCACGTGTCTCCGACCGTGTGGCACCCGTCGTCACCGGCGCGGAGCCCGCCGCCCGGCCGGCCCCTCCAGCCGGGTCGGCGGAAGGAACTCGCGCACATAGGTCCGGTGCCAGCACGCGCCCGTCTCGCGCAGCTCGCGCCAGGTCGTGTACCGGTAGCGGAAGAGCCGGGCGCGGATGTAGCGGGGCGGCGCGTCGGCCGGGAACGGGCAGCGGCGCAGCAGCCGCAGCGTGTCCCGGTCGTTCTCCAGGAGCCGCTCCACGAGACCGGAGAACCAGGTGCCGGCGTATCCGGGGGAGAGCGCCACGAACCACATCAGCCAGTCGAGCCGCAGGTGGTACGGCGCGAACTGACGCGGCCGGCGCCGTGGATCCCCCGGCTTGCCCCTGAACTCGTACTCCCGCCACTCGGCGTCCTCGCGCGGCACCTCCGCCGCCGTGCCCTCGACGACCACCTCGTGGCGCACCCTGCTGACGCTGCCGAACGCCCCGTAGGTGTTCACCAGATGGAGCGGGTCGAAGGAGCGGTTCATGACCTGCCGCCGGGAGACCAGATTGCGTGCCGGACGGTAACTGAGCGCCAGCAGACCCGCGGCCACCACCAGCACGACCACCTCGTACCACAACGGCGGCGCCGCGGTCCGCGGCGCGGTGCCGGGAAGTTCGGTCACGCTCAGGGCGAGCACGATCGTCGTCCAGTTCAGCCAGGCGAAGTTGCCCGAGAGCACCAGCCACAGCTGGGTCAGGATCATCAGCGAGGCCGCGGCCGTCGCGATCGGCTGCGGGGTGAACAGGAGCACGGGGAGCACGAGTTGGGTGAAGTGGTTCGCCGCCGCCTCGGCGCGGTGCAAGGGCCTGGGCAGCTGGTGGAAGAACCAGCTCAGCGGACCCGGCATCGGCTGGGTCTCGTGGTGGTAGTAGAGGCAGGTCAGCTTCCGCCAGCACGCGTCGCCCCGCATCTTGATCAGCCCCGCCCCGAACTCCACGCGGAACAGCACCCAGCGCAGGAGGAACAGCACGGCGACCGGTGGCGCCACCTCGTCGTTGCCGAGGAACACCGCGAGGAAGCCCACTTCGAGCAGCAGCGACTCCCAGCCGAACGCGTACCAGGTCTGGCCGACGTTGACGACCGACAGGTACAGGGCCCACGGCACGAGCCACAGCAGCATCGCGCCCCACAGCGGCAGCAGCCCGTCGAGTCCGCCGGCCAGCGCCGCCGACACCGCGCAGCCGATCCAGCACCAGGCGGCGAAGAAGCGGTCCGAGTAGCGCCAGTGGAAGACGCTCGGCGCCTCCCGGAACGTGACCCTGCGCACGAAGCGGGGCACGGGCAGCATCCCGCGCTCCCCGGTCAGCGCACGGAACTGGAGGGCCGCGCCCAGGAACGCGACCAGGTACAGCACGGCGAGACCCCGCTGGAACACCAGTCGGCTCAGCCAGTAGCCGGGTGCGACGAACCACTCCATGGAACAGGCTCCTCTCCCCTCCATTGTGACGCTGGGTGACCGATTTCCGCTTGCGTGCGCCAAGAGGGTGACGCAGAGAATGAGGCACCAACTGCCCGGCACGAACGGGAGAGACGTGGTGCACATACCCACCAGGACCTTTTCCGCGGCCTGCGCGCTCGCGGCCGCGCTCCTAGTCGTCGCGGGCTGTGACGCCGGTGGCGGGGACACGGCGCCGAACGGATCCACCGGCGGCGAAGTGCTCCTCCAGCCCCTCACGGACCGGGGGCCCGACCCCTTCACGGGGTCCACCGAGACCACCCCCGCGACCCGGCCGCCCGTCACCCGAACGCCGCAACCCTCGGCCACCGGCACCCAGGGGGTCCGCTCCGTCCCGGGCGGCACACCCGGCCTGTACGGCGGCACCCGCAACACCGGCAGCTGCGATGTCGGCAGGCAGATCCGCTACCTCGCCGCCGACCGGGCCAAGGCCCGCGTCTTCGCCGAACTCTCCGGCGTCTCCCCGGCGTCCGTCCCGGACTATCTGCGGCAGCTGACCCCGGTCGTGCTGCGCGCCGACACCGTGGTGACCGACCACGGATTCGCCGCCGGACGGGCGACCGGGTTCCAGGCTGTGCTCCAGGCCGGCACGGCCGTCCTCGTCGACGACCGGGGCGTCCCCCGGGTGCGCTGCGCCTGCGGCAACCCGCTGGGCCGGCCCACCGTCATCGACGGGAACCCGGACACCCGGGGCAGGCCGTGGGGCGGCTACCGGCCCGCCCAGGTCGTCGTCGTGACACCGGCGCCCGACGTGATCACCGACATCACGATCGTCGACGTCGGCGACAGCACCTGGATCGAGCGGCCGGTCGGGTACGAGGGCCACCGCCACGACCACGCCGTACCGCCGCCCGATGACCCGAGCCCGGGGCCCCACGACTCGCCTCCGACCCAGCGGCCCTCCGCCGGCACCTCACCGGGCGGCCGGAGCCCGTCCCCGGACGCCTCCGACTGCCTCACGCCGACCGCGACGGTGACCCCGACGCCGGGCACCGGGGACGGCACCCCGGGCGAGAGCGCGGGGCCGGGCGCCGCACCCACGGCCCCTGCGACGGACGGCGCCGCCATGGACGTGGCCGTGCCGGCGCGCCCGAGCGCCGAGCCCTCGCACTGCCCAGGGGCCACGGTCACGGCGTCGCCGAAAACCGGGCCAGGCACCACCCCGGCCCCCTCGGACGGCGCCACGGCCCCGCGCACGGACCCGGCCGCCCCCGACCGCTCCGGCTCCCCGGACCCGGGGGTCCCCTCCGACGAGCCGGGCACGCCGACCGAGGACAGCTCCCCGGACGGCCCCGAGGCTCCCGACGGCGGGCTGATCCCGGACGACCCCACCGGTCCGGACAGCGTCTTCGACGTCTCGGCCGATCCCCCCGGCACGTGAACACCCGCCCGTCCGAGGGGCCGGAAACGGGCCTCCCAGAAGTCGAACAATCGGGCAAATACTGGCATGGTGGCCCCATGGTTGATCGGGGAGCGAGCGCCCTGTCACTCCCGGACGACTGGCCCGCCCACCCGGATCCGATCCTGGCGCTCAACCGCATGGGCAGCTTCGACTGGGACCTGGACACCGGTCTGATGCAGATGGACGCCCAGGCCCACGAGGTCTTCGACGTGCGCCCGGACGAATACGACGGGAACCCGTCGACGCTGTCCCTGCGGGTTCCGCCGGCCGAGTCGCGCCGGCTCGACACGATGGTCTCGCACGCCCTGAAGGACGGCAGCGAGAACTACGGCGCCTACTTCCGCATCCGCCGTCGCGACGGCGTCCTGCGCTGGACCCACACCCAGGGCTACATCCGCCGCGACGAGAACGGCAGACCCCGCCGCATCATCGGCATCGTCCGCGACGCCACGGCGGAGCTCGACGAGAGCACGGCCCGCCGCGAACAGGCCGCCCAGCACGAGGTACGGCGCCAGCAGACCAGCGTCGTCCAGCTGACCACGGCCGCCCTGGCCCACGCCGTGACGGTGCAGGACGTCATCGACGTGCTCCAGGACACCCACGGCCTCACCCATCTCGGGGCGGCCAGCCTCGTCATGGGCCTGGTGGAGGCCGGCCGCATCCGCATGGTCGCCACGGGCCCCGAGGCGAGCTACGTCCCCGGCACCCGGGTCACGCGCCTGGACGCCCAGTACCCGATGAACGAGGTCGTACGGACCCTCGTACCGCACTTCATCGAGTCGCCCGAGGAGTTCGCCGAGTCGTACCCGCTCCTGTGGCCGAACATCACCGGTCTGAAGATCACCTCGGCGGCCTATCTGCCGCTCATCGTGCAGGCCCGCCCCATCGGCGCGATCGGCCTGCTCTACAACGACCGGCACGGCTTCTCCGAGGACGAGCGCAACGTCCTCGTCGCGCTCGGCAGCAGCATCGCCCAGAGCCTCCAGCGGGCCATGTTCTTCGAACAGGAGAAGGACCTCGCCCAGGGCCTCCAGCAGGCCATGCTGCCGCGCTCCATCCCCAGCGTGAGTGGCGCCGACATCGCCGTCCGCTACCGCTCCGCCTCGCTCGGCCGTGACATCGGCGGCGACTGGTACGACCTGATCCCGCTGCCCGGCGGACGCGTCGGCGCCGTCATCGGCGACGTCCAGGGCCACGACACCCACGCGGCCGCCGTCATGGGCCAGCTGCGCATCGTCCTGCGCGCCTACGCGGCCGAGGGGCACACCCCGGCCACCGTGATGGCCCGCGCCTCGGTCTTCCTGCACGAACTGGACACCGACCGCTTCGCGACCTGCCTGTACGCGGAGATCGACCTGTCCACCGGAGTGACCCAGATGGTCCGGGCCGGTCACATCGACCCGCTCGTGCGGTACGCCGACCGGACCTGCCGCAGGCTGCCCCTCGAAGGCGGACTGCCGCTCGGTCTGTCCGCCGAGTTCGGACGCCTCGAATACCCGGTCGCCACCGTCGAACTCGACCCGGGCGAGACCCTGCTGCTGTGCACCGACGGACTCGTCGAGGAGCCGGGTGTCGACCTCGACGAGGGCATGCACGCGCTCAGGGAACGCATCCGGGTCGGCCCGGACGACGTGAGTGATCTCGCCGACGTCCTCATCGACATGGCCGAGGCCCGCGGCGGCGACGACGACGTGGCCCTCCTGCTCCTGCGTCGCCACGGTCTGATCGACCAGCGCTCGGGCGGGCGGCTCCAGCAGCACGTGGCCCCCGGCGACCCGGAGGCGCTCAGCGAGGCCCGCCACATGATCCGGGCCGCCGTCCGCGCGTGGGGGGCCCGGGACCGGGCCGACGAGATCGAGCTGGTCGCCGACGAACTGATCACCAACGCCCTCATGCACACCGAGGGATCGGCGATCGTCACCCTGCGCGTCCTGGCCGGATCCGACCGCCGACTGCGCGTCGAGGTCGAGGACTCCTCCAGCGCTCTGCCCCGCCGCCGCGAGGCGGGCGAGTCCGGGGTCTCGGGCCGCGGGCTGCTGCTCGTCGACCGTCTCACCGACGTCTGGGGCGTCGAGGCGCGCGGCGGCGGCAAGGTCGTGTGGTGCGAGTTCATGGTCGGCGAACGGAGCTGATCCCCGGCGCCGCCGGTTCCGGATGGCACCCTGGAGGTATGCCGGAACTGCCCGAGGTCGAAGCGCTCAAGGAATTCCTGGCCGGCCGTCTCGTGGGCCGCCGGATCGTGCGCGTGCTGCCCGTCGCCGTCAGTGTCCTGAAGACGTACGACCCTCCCGTCTCCGCCCTGGAGGGCCGCGAGGTCACGACCGTCCGCCGGTTCGGCAAGTTCCTCGACCTCGGGACGGACGGCCCGCACCTCGTCACGCATCTGGCCCGGGCCGGCTGGCTGCACTGGAAGGACACGCTCCCCGACGGGCCGCCCCGGCCCGGCAAGGGACCGCTCGCGCTGCGGGTCGCGCTGGAGACCCGCGAGGGCTTCGACCTCACCGAGGCGGGCACCCAGAAGCGGCTCGCCGTGTACGTCACCGAGGAGCCGGAGCTCCTTCCGGGCATCGCCCGGCTCGGCCCGGACCCGCTCGCCGACGACTTCGACGAGCGGCGGTTCGCCGGCCTGCTCCAGGGCGAGCGGCGCCGGCTCAAGGGCGCGCTCCGCGACCAGAGCCTGATCGCGGGCGTGGGCAACGCCTACAGCGACGAGATCCTGCACGCCGCCCGGATGTCCCCCTTCAAGATCGCCTCCTCACTGACCCCCGAGGAGACCCGGCGGCTGTACGAGGCGCTGCGCGGCACGCTCGCCGAGGCGGTGGAGCGCTCCCACGGGCTGGCCGCCGGACGGCTGAAGGCGGAGAAGAAGACCGGTCTGCGGGTGCACGGGAGAACGGGGGAGGCGTGCCCGGTGTGCGGCGACGTCATCCGCGAAGTCTCCTTCAGCGATTCCTCGTTGCAGTACTGCCCGACCTGTCAGACGGGCGGCAGGCCGCTGGCCGACCGGCGCATGTCCCGGCTGCTCAAGTAGGCGGGCCGCGGAGGCCGACCCGCGTGATGGATCGAGGCGACGCGCCGAAGTGGCTTGCCGAACCGGCCCACCCGGCACCTCGATCGGTGAAGAGGGTGCCGATCAGGGCGAGTTGAGCGTCACGAGGTGTTCGCCTTCCGCCGTGCGCACCTCGAACCGGCGGATCTCCTCGGGCCGCATCGACGAGCCGCCCTGCATGGTGAGCGCGTCCTCGTGGTGCGCGGGTTCCATCCAGCTGGTCACCGACTGCTCCGAGCCGTCCTTGCCGATGGCGATCAGCTCGCAGGAGCGGGGACCCTTGATGTCCTTGACCGCGACCTCGATCTCGCTGCCCGACAGCCGTTCCCGGGTCGTCACCTGGGCCCAGACGCCGGTCTCCGCGTCGGTCCTGGCCATCTGGCTCGACGGGGGGTCGGCCGCGGCGACCGTGCCCGAGGGCGCGTCGTGGCCGACGGCGGAGAGGGCGATCGCGGACCCGCCCGCGGTGAGCACCACCGAGGCGGCCAGGGCGAACAGGAAGCGCCGGCGCCCGGCCCGGTTGCGGGTGCTGACCTCGCCGAGCAGCCGGTCGAGCAGTCGCGGCCCGGGGGCGGCGAAGGGGTGGACGCTGCGCGGTGTCGACTGCCGGTACAGCATCAACTGCCGTGTGGCGGGCCGGTACTCGCTGACGAACGCCGTGCACTGAGCGCATTCCACGAGGTGGTCCTCGAAGCGGAAGGCTTCCGCCTCGCCGAGCACGCCGAGCGCATAGGCGCCGACGTCGCCATGCCGTTCAAGGGACCTCATACCGAATACCGAATCCTCGTGGCGTTGGTGCGGACTGTGAGTGGTGTTGCTGTTGCCCACGGGTACGCAGCAGACCGTCGAATCACTCAAGACTCGTCAGGAATCGGGGAGAGGACATTCGGAGCGGGGGCGCCCGCGGATTGGTGCGAGCGGGTGAATTCTGTTCCCGGCACGGTCATGGCCGTCGCCCGCGCCGGTTCCGGCACGGTCGTGGCCGCTGCCGGCACCGGTTCCGGCACGGTCGTTGCCACCGCCGGCACCGGTTCCGGCCGGGTCGCGACGGGCCGTCAGAAGAGATGTCAGAAGAGATGGATGGCCAGATGCCCGAGCGGCAGCCCCAGCCGCCAGGCCGCCGTCCACACCTTGGGGCCCTCGTCCTCGCCGGGCACGGAGCCGCCGCCGGGGACCGCGTCGAGGTCCGGAGCGAGCAGTTCCGTCTCCTCCAGCCACCGCCAGGCCGCGGCCGCCAGCTCCAGATCGGGATCGGGCGCGGCGCGTCCGGTGGCCTCGGCCGCGCGCAGCTCCAGTTGTTCGCGCACCCAGGTGTGCCAGGGCTGGTCGTACGCCGTCAGCGAGAGCCAGGTCTCCAGCTGGGTGATGACCCGGATCCCGGAGAGCTCACCGCCGCTGTCGGACAGGAAGATCGTCAGCGCGAGGGCGTCGCGCCCGGCGCGGAACTCGAAGGAGGTGGGCGGCATCAGGTCGCCCGTCCGCAGCAGTTCGTCGGCGATGTACTCGGCGTACAACCAGGCCATGGGGACGGTGAGTTCGCCCCCGCCGGTGCCGTCCGTGCTCTCTTGCCCTCTGTGCAGCATCCCTTCCTGCCTTCCTCCGGTGCGTGCGCGTCGCCCGACCCCGGGCCCCAGTCCGGAAAACGGATGAGGCAAGCTGATTGCTCAACCATGGTCCTCAGCAAGGCGCTTTACGGAGGCTTGACCAAGTCGTCGGTTTCAACGCAGGTCGGCCGCATATCCGGGAAGGACCCGGCGCAGGGCACGCAGCGCGTAGTACGCGCGGGATTTCACCGTACCGGGTGGAATTCCCAGTGCCGCGGCGGCCTCCGCCACACTCGCCCCCTGGAAGTACACCAGCACCAGGACTTCACGGTGTTCGGGAGTGAGTGTCTTCACAGCCTCCCGCACATCCAGGGTCGCCACCGACCGTTCGGCGTGATCCGCACAGACCCGCGCGTTGTCCAGGACCGTGTCGGGGACCTCGGGAGGCCGTGCCTGGCGGGCCCTCCGCGCGTCGATGGCCAGCCGTCGTCCCACGGTCAGCAGCCAGGGCCGTACGGACTCGAAGGCGTCGGCACGCAGGGCCTCGGGATGCTGCCAGGCGCGTACGAACGTCTCCTGCACCAGGTCCTCGGCGCGCTGGCGGTCGCCGTCGGACAGGCGCAGCAGCAGGGCGAAGAGGGGGCGGCCGTGCTCGCGTTGCAGCGCTGCCAGCTCGTGCTCGGCGGTCGTCCTCGGGGTGATGGTGGTGGTTCCGGCCGTCATGGCGTGTATGTCAGCGCCCCGCATCCCGCGCGGACAGGGCGGGGACAGGGTTGTGCGCCGGGCGGTCGAAGCGGTCGGCGAACGGTGCGCCGAACGGTCGGCCGCCGTGGAGCGCCGCGTTCCGCGACCACCGGGTCCGTACGGCCGTTCGCCCGGGCCGCCTCGCCCCGGCCGCCTCGTTCGTGAACGCCGAACGGGTGAGCCGCGAGGGTGTCTCCTTGACTGGCGCCGGTCCATACCCGTGGATTCATATCCATTGGTAATTAAATGCGACCGCATGGGGCCCGGCATGATCACACGCGCGCGACAGATCCAACTGGCCCTCGCTGCCGCCCTCATCGGGGCCGCGCTGGTCACCCAGACCCACGACACGACCGCGCGGCACCGCGACGGACGGCCCGGCCCAGCCGCCGCCCGCGGCTTCACCCTCGTCGCCGGCGGCGACATCCTGCCGGACAGCTCGGTCCTCGAACGCGCGGGCTCCGACGCGGGAGGCGCCGGATACGACTTCCGGCCCATGCTCGCGGGCGTCCGCCCCGCCGTCTCCGGCGCGGGCCTGGCGCTCTGTCACCTGCGGACCGTGTACGACCCGGGCGACGACCGGACCGGGGCGTACGTCTTCAAGGCCCCGCCCCAGGTGGCCGACGGCCTCGCCGCCACCGGCTACGACTCCTGCTCCACCGCTTCCGGCCACGCCCTGGACGACGGCGCCGACGGAGTCCGGCGCACCCTGGACGCGCTGGACCGCGCCGGCGTGCGGCACGCCGGATCGGCCCGCAGCGCACAGGAGTCGGGCGCCGTCACCCTGCTGCGGGCCGGCAGCGCCCGCGTCGCCCATCTCGCGTACACCGACGGCACCGGCGGACTCCCGCTCCCGCCGGGACAGCCCTGGGCGGTCGGCCTGGCCGACCCCGACCGGATCGTCGCGGACGCCCGGGCCGCCCGGGCGGCCGGCGCCGACGTGGTCGTCGTCTCGCTCGACTGGGGCACCGAATGGCAGGACCGGCCGGACGCGAACCAGCTGAGCCTGGCCGGGCGCCTGACCGCCTCCCGCACCGGCGGGCGCCCCGACATCGACCTGATCATCGGCACCCGCTCCCATGTCCCGATGCCGTACGAGAAGGTCAACGGCACCTGGGTGGTCTACGGCACCGGCGACCAGATCGCCGGGGAGATGTACGACGACCAGGGAGTCCAGGACCCGCGCGGTGACCAGGGCACCCTCGGCCGCTTCACCTTCTCGCCGCCCGCGCGGCCCTCGCAGCGCTGGGAGGTGACGAAGGCCGAGTTCATCCCGCTGGCCTTCGACCTCGACGCCGGCCGGGTCGTCGACCTCGACGCGGCGCTGAGGCAGGGTGCCGCCGTGGGTGCCGTGCGCGACCGGATCCGCGATGTCGTCCTCGGCCGGGGCGCGGGGCGGGCCGGACTCGTCATGACCGAGTGACCCGCTGGCCCGCTGACGCGTCCGGAGCCTCCCGTACGGCGTCCCGGCGCGGGTGGGCCGGGTGCCGGGGGTGACCCATTGCCCGGGTGACCCGCTGCCCGAGTGACCGGGCGACCCAGGGGCCGGGTGACCCAGGGGCAGCGTGGCCGGGAAACCGGACCGGCCCCGGCGTGCCCCTACGGCACGACCGTGACGGGCCAGCGGCCCGCCTTCACCAGCCGGATCGCCACCGACCCCACGATCCGGTGCCCGGCCTGTTCGGAGGCCCCCACCACCACGGCGTCCGCCTTCAGCTCGTCCGCGGCGGTGACCAGACCGTTGTAGGGGTCACCACGGAAGGTGTGGAACTCCCAGCGCACATCGAATATGTCCTTCACCCGCTCGGCGGCGTCGCGGATGTACTGGATCAGATCCTCGGCGATCTCGTCGGTCGTCTCCGCGACCGGCACCCCGAGCGCGGCTCCCGCGGCCATCACCGGCTGGACGTAGACCACCGCCAGCAGCGCCCGCTGCCGCCGCGCCAGACCACCGGCGTAGGCCGCGGCACGCAGGGAGGAGTCCGAGCCGTCCACCCCGACGACGATGACCTTGGGACCGTCCGTGCCGCGTTCGAACCGATGCGCGTGCTGCTCTTCCGTCACGGCTGCGAGGCTATCGGAACCCCCAGGTCCCACCGCCTCGGGGGAGCGGCGGAGATCCGCTCGACGGGCGCGCCACCGCCGCCCTTCCTACAGTCGGAACCATGAGTGCCACTGTGGAGGCCCGCCCGCCGAAGACCGCCAGCGGCCCGCCACGGCCGCCCAGGACCGGCTTCCTCAGCAAGGTGCCCGAGGGCTTCGCGACCTTCTTCGCCGCCATCGGCCTGCTCTGCACCCTGCTCGCGTTCATCCCCCCGGTACGCGCGGTGCTGCGCCCGGTCGTGCGCTTCCTCGACCTGCTGATCATCCCGGTCAGCGCCAACCTCGCGTACGCCGTGTTCCTCTTCCTGCTCGCCGCCGCGACGGCCGCCCGCAAGAAGATCGCCTGGTGGCTCGTCGTCGTCTATCTCGGCCTGCTCGTCCTGACCGACGCCCTCGGGGTCGCCGTCGGCCTGTACGCCGCCTCGATCCCCTCGCTCATCGTCTGCGGGCTGCTGCTCGCCCTGCTGATCGTGGCCCGCCGCGAGTTCTACGCCGACTCGCGCCGCGCCGCCGTACGACGGGCCCTGCTCGTCCTGGTCACCGGGCTCGTCCTGGCGATCCTCCTCGGCTGGGGCCTGGTCGCACTGTTCCCGGGCACCCTGGCGGAGGGCCAGCGGCTGCTGTGGGCCGCCAACCGGGTCTGCGGCGGACTCGTCTCCGGCCGCTCCTTCGACGGCCGTCCACCGCACTGGCTGTTCTTCGTCCTCGGACTGTTCGGCGCTCTCGCCCTGCTCAACGCGGCCTCCACGCTCTTCCGTTCCCAGCGCCTGGTCGCGGCCCTGCACGGCGACGAGGAGTCCCGGATCCGCGCCCTGCTCCAGGCGTACGGCGGCGAGGACTCCCTCGGCTACTTCGCCACCCGCCGCGACAAGGCCGTCGTCTTCTCGCCCAGCGGCAAGGCGGCCGTCACCTATCGCGTCGAGGCCGGGGTGTGCCTCGCCAGCGGCGACCCGGTCGGCGACCGGGAGGCCTGGCCGCACGCGATCGCCGCCTGGCTGGACATCGCCCGCCGCTACGCCTGGGCACCGGCCGTCATGGGCGCCTCCGAGGAGGGCGCCAAGGCGTTCGCGCGCTCCGGGCTCGGCGCGCTCCAACTGGGCGACGAGGCCATCCTGAACATCGCCGGCTTCGATCTGTCCGGCCGCGAGATGCGCGTCACCCGGCAGGCCGTCAACCGCGTCAAACGCTCCGGCGCCACGTGCCGGGTCCGCCGGCACTCCACCCTCTCCGAGAGCGAGATGGAGGAGATCGTCGGCCGGGCGGACGCCTGGCGCGACACCGAGACCGAGCGCGGCTTCTCGATGGCCCTCGACCGGCTCGGCGACCCCGAGGACGGCGACTGCCTGCTCGTCGAGGCGATGGGGTCCGACGGCAAGCTGCTCGCCCTGCTCTCCTTCGTGCCCTGGGGCCGCGACGGCATCTCCCTGGACCTCATGCGCCGCGACCGCAGCGCGCCCAACGGCGTCATGGAGTTCATGGTCGCGGAGGTCTGCGCGGTCGCCGGCAAGTTCGGGGTCCGGCGCATCTCCCTCAACTTCGCCGTGTTCCGCTCCGTCTTCGAGGAGGGCGCCCGCATCGGCGCGGGACCCGTGCTCAGACTCTGGCGCCGGCTGCTGCTGTTCTTCTCCCGCTGGTGGCAGCTGGAGGCCCTCTACCGCTCCAACGCCAAGTACCACCCGGACTGGTACCCGCGCTTCATCTGCTACGGCGACACCGGCGCCCTCGCGCGCATCGGAATGGCCTCCGCGATCGCCGAGGGCTTCGTCTCCGTGCCCTCGCTGCGCAGCCTGTGGGGCAAGGGGCACACCAAGGGCGCCCCCGCACCCGCCACGACCGCGGGCCTGCCGTCCCTGGCGGCCCTCGGCCTCGACGCCGAGGGCGCGGCCCGGACGGACGATCCCACCACCGGGCTGCCCGACCAGGTCCGGGTGCGGCACCGCAAACTCGACCGGCTGCGCGCCGAGGGCACCGACCCCTACCCGGTCGGCATCCCGCCGCGCACCCACGTCCTGGCCGAGGTGCGCGGCGGCGAGGACGTCACCGTCGCCGGACGCGTGATGCTCGTACGCGACTTCGGCGGGATCCTCTTCGCCGTGCTGCGCGACTGGTCGGGCGACCTCCAGATCGCCCTCACCCGCAAGGAGTCCGGCGCCGCGCTCGACCGCTTCCGGCAGGTGATCGACATCGGCGACCACATCGGCGCCGACGGTCTGGCGGGCGCGAGCGACTCCGGCGAGCGCACGGTCTTCGTCACCGACTGGCGGCTGACCGCCAAGTGCCTGCACCCGCTCCCCGACAAGCGCAAGGGCCTCGCCGACCCCGAGGCGAAGGTCCGCCGCCGCTATCTCGACCTGGTGTCCAGCCCCGCCGCCCGCGAGGTCGTACGCGCCCGCTCCACGGCCGTACAGGCCCTGCGCCAGGGGCTGCTCGACCGCGGCTACCTGGAGGTCGAGACCCCGATGCTCCAGCAGATCCACGGCGGAGCCAACGCCCGGCCCTTCACCACCCACATCAACGCCTACGACCTGAACCTCTACCTGCGCATCGCGCCCGAGCTCTACCTCAAACGGCTGTGCGTCGGCGGCATGGAGAAGGTGTTCGAGCTGGGCCGCACCTTCCGCAACGAGGGGGTCTCCTACAAGCACAACCCCGAGTTCACGATGCTGGAGGCGTACCAGGCCTTCGCGGACTACGACGTGATGCTCGATCTGGTCCGCGAGCTGATCCAGGGCGCCGCGACCGCCGCGTTCGGCTCACCGGTGGCCCGCAAGGACGGGGTCGAGTACGACATCTCGGGGGAGTGGCCCGTCAAGACGGTGTACGGCGCCGTCTCCGAGGCGCTGGGGGACGAGATCGACGCGGACACGAACCTGGAGAGGCTGCTGCGGCTGTGCGACCGCGCGGGCGTGCCGTACACGGCGGACGACGGGCGCGGCGACGTCGTCCTGGAGATGTACGAACGTCTCGTGGAGGAGAAGACGGGGCTTCCCACGTTCTACAAGGACTTCCCGACCGACGTCTCCCCGCTCACCCGGCAGCACCGCACCGACCCGCGGCTCGCCGAACGCTGGGACCTCGTCGCCTTCGGTACGGAACTGGGCACCGCCTATTCGGAGTTGACCGACCCGGTGGAGCAGCGCCGGCGGCTCACCGAGCAGTCGCTGCTGGCCGCCGGGGGAGACCCCGAGGCGATGGAGCTCGACGAGGACTTCCTGGACGCGCTGGAGTACGCGATGCCGCCCACCGGCGGCCTCGGCATCGGCGTGGACCGGCTCGTCATGTTCCTCACCGGTCTGACGATCCGCGAGACGCTGCCGTTCCCGCTGGTGCGCCGCCGCTGAATGGTCCACGCGGGTGCATTCGTGAGGCCCTACCGGTGGTGCTCGGCGTGGTGGCCCCTCGGCCGGGTGACTGATTAGTCATGAAAAAGGATCAGCTGATTACCCGACGCCGGGCGTTGGTCGCCGGCGCCGCTGTCCTGGGGGCGGCCGGAGCCGCGGGCACGGCCCGTCTCCTGACCACCGATCAGGCCGTGGAGCCGGCGCGGAGCCTCCCGCTCTCCGGCCCGCCGGCCGCACGGGCCCTCAAGCCCTCCGCCTACCGTCTCCAGCCGCTCGCCGGGTACGGCCCGCCGCCGCGCGGCACACAGCTGCGGACCCTCGTCCGCAACGAGCCCTTCATGCGGGTCTCGGGCCGCGGCCGCACGATGGTGCTGAGCTTCGACGACGGCCCCGACCCGCACTTCACCCCCGAGATCCTGCGCACCCTGCGGGAGTACGACGTCCACGCCATGTTCTTCGTGTGCGGGGAGATGGCCGCCGACAACAAGGACCTGCTGGGCGTCATGGCCGACGACGGACACATCGTCGGCAACCACACCTGGAGCCACCCGCTGCTCACCAAGCTCTCGCGCTCCGCGATCCGCTCCGAGCTGGAGCGCACCAGCGACGTGATCGAGGACGCGTACGGAGAGCCGCCCGCCTGGTTCCGCGCGCCGTACGGGGAGTGGAACCGCGCCACCTACCAGATCGGCGCCGAACTCGGCATGGAGCCGATGGCCTGGACGATCGACACGCTCGACTGGTCGAGGCCCGGAACCCGCTCCATCGTCGGCACGGTCCAGAAGGAGGCGGCCCCGGGCGTCGTCGTCCTTCAGCACGACGCGGGCGGCGAGCGCTCGCAGAGCGTCCAGGCCCTGCGCACCTATCTCCCGCGCCTGCTGGACGCCGGCTATCACATCACGGTGCCGCACCGGAAGAACGTGTAGAACCGGGAAAGGCCCCGCGCACGATGTGTCGCGGGGCTTTCGGCCGGAGCGGCCGGCGGGAGGCACGACGCCTCACCGACCGGCTTTTCGCGTGTCCGGCCCGGGAGCGCTCAGCGCACCTCGGAAAGGCGTGCGAAAACGACCACGTTCCCGTCGTATCCGTGCTGCTTGGAGAAACCGCCGCCGCAGGTGATGACCCGCAATTCGGGGGTTCCCTTGCTGTTGTAGACCCGGTCGCCGGGGAAATCGGCCTTCGCGAAGACCTCGATGCCGTAGATCTCGAACACCGCGGTCTTTCCGTCCTTGCGCAGGACCTCGACCTTGTTCCCCTTCTTCAGCGCCCCGAGCCCGTAGAAGACGGCGGGGCCCTGCATGTTGTCGACGTGGCCCACGATCACGGCCGTGCCCTTCTCGCCGGGCGAGACCGCGCCGGTGAACCAGCCGGCCAGATTCGGGTTGTCGGGCGGCGGCGCGTCGACCCATCCGTCCAGGTCAAGGCCTACCGGCATCACCGGGGCGTCGACACGGATGGCCGGGATCCGCACCCGGTCGACCACGGAGTACGGCAGAGCGTCCGGGGTCTTGGAGAACGTCTCGCCCGGCGTGCGGCTGTCGGCCGCTGCCGCCGAGGCCGGCTGCGGGGGACCCACGTCGAACTCGCCGGAGCCGTTCCGGATGAGTGCGAGGCCGGTCAGCAGGACAAGCGCTATGACGCCCCAAGGAGCGCGCTTCCTCTGCCGCTCCTCCTCTTCGGCCAGCTCGGACGCAGACATTCGCAATCCCCTCTCGACGCGGCCGTCGCCTCGTCATCCGCGCATATGAGCACGCTAATGGCAGCAAGGCCGCCCGGCGACGGGGCGCGGGCGAACGGGTGGCGGGCGGAATGCCCCGTGCGCCATCCGAGTTGCCGTGACCAGGAATTTTCTGACAGTCCGTGACCTGCGGCAATATCCGATTGTGTGGAATTCTCTCGGCGTGTCCTCTCACCAGGACGGACCATTCCCGAAATGCGGCCCCGTGCACGGCATCTGAGGGTCTGACTGGGAGGCGCTTTCTCGCCGATCCACCGGGGACGGTTCCCGGGGCGCCCCCGCGGAGGAACACATGCGTACTACTCGTGCCCTGGCGGTGTCCGCCGCCGCGGTCGCCGCCGTGGGGCTCGCCGCCCCGATGGCCGCGGCGTGGAACACGCCGAGCAACATCGTCGCCCAGCCCAGCGTCATCGCCCGCGGCGGTCAGTTGGCCGTGACCGTCGACGGGTGCCCGAGGGGAGGCACGATGACCTCTCCCGCGTTCCGTCAGGCGAGGCTCTCGCCGCTCCTCGGCAGCCGCACCGAGGCGTCAAGCGGTACGGCCACCATCAACCAGGACGCCCGTCCCGGCTCGTACGACATCACCGTCAACTGCGACGGGACGGGTCCGCTGACCCGCCCGGCCGCGTTCACCGTCATCGGCGGTGTGCGCGGTGGTCTCGGCGGCAGCAGCACCACGGGAGCCACGCCCACCGACATGGCGATCGGCGGCGGTCTGGTGGCCGCCGCTGCCGTCGGCGGCGGGGTCTTCTGGATGCGGCGCAGGTCGGAGCGGCACATCTGACCGTCTCCGCGGGCGAGTGGCCGGTCCCGCTCTCCTCGGAGGCCGGCCGTTCGCCGTGTGCGGCGCGCATGACAGCCCTTCGCTCCGGACCCGTCCGACCGGGTCCGGAGCGAAGGGCTGTGCCGCTCCGACCGGGTCCGGGGTGAAGGGCCGTGCCGCTCCGTCAGGATCCGGGACGGGGGCCGTGCCGCTCCGTCAGTTCGGGGACGGGGGCTGTGCCGCTCCGTCAGGTCTCGTCGGAGGAGGTGCGCCGGCGGGAGAGATACCAGGCCGCGCCGACGGAACCGGCGATGAGCGCCGTCCCCATCCCGATCTCCTTGAGGTCGAAGCCACCGACGCTGCCGCCGACTCCGGCCCGGACACCCCGCTGGAGGGGCACCGGGGTCGGGGTGACCGGCCGGTGCCCGGCGATGGTCAGACCGGTGCTGCCGCTCGCTCCGCCGCACGAGAAGGTCACGTCGTACACGGCCCCGGGTCTGGCGTCCCAGTCGACCGTGGCGGTCGCCGAGGACTGCCCCGGCGGGATGGTGACGGTGTCGAAGATCCCGGAGGTGACCGTCGCGGTCCCCCTGCACCCGCCGTCCCGCTTCAGGAGCAGCGACACCTGGCCGCCCGCGGCGATCGTCGACGGCTGCACGCTGAAGGCGAACGGCGTGATCGGGGTGAGGCCGTGGTCCCCGTCGCCTGCGAGGGCGGCGGGTGCGGCGAAGGTGAGGGCGGCTACGCCCAGCAGTGCGGCCGAAGCGACGCGTATCGCGCGCATGGTGAGCCTCCAGGTCCCCGAGGAGCCTTGCTGCGGAACTTTTCCGCTTGCGCCAGAAATGCACCTCGATGATCGGAACGCTAGGAAAGGGCCGACCGGGGCGCGATCCCAGTAGCGCGAACGGGGCAATTGTGTGGGCCGTCCGGGGGACGCGACGGGTGCGGACGGGGGACGCCCGCGGCGTGGCGCGCGTCCCCCGCCCGCCGGGCCCACCCGGGAACGGGTCAGCCGGGAAGGTGCGGGAACAGCGAGGTGAAGGGTTCCGCCGAGGCCGTGATCCCACGGCTGTAGGGCGAGTCGAAGTCCCAGATCAGGAAGAGCAGGAAGGCGATCAGGGCGGAGAACAGCCCGGCCAGGATCAGCTCCCGGGCGGTGCGCCGGATCTGGAGCGCGAAGATCATCCCGACCGTGACCACGGCGCCGGTGATCAGTCCGAACCACACCACTCCGGGCATGGTCGCCCCGGTGGAGTCGGCGCGGGCGCTGCGCGCGGTGTCGGCCGCCGTCACCTGGTCGAGGAGCGGCTGGTAGGCCTGTGCCTCGAAGTCCGACTTCGGCTGGTAATCGGTGACGTCGTGCCGGATCCGGTCCAGGAGCCGGCCGCCCTCGTCGGTCACCCGGCCGTGTTCCTCCATGGCCTTCCACTCGGTGTCGACCACGTAGTGGACGTACGTGTCGACGTCACCGCGGATCCGGTCGCGGACGTCGGGCGGGTAGACCCGTACGCGTTCGTAGATCTCGTGCAGGGCCTGGGCCTCCGACTGCACCTGGTTCTGAGCACCGCCGCGCGCCTCCCAGACACCGGCGATGGCCAGACCGAGGACGATGGCGTACACCACCCCGATCATCATCGTCATGTACTCGATGACGTCCGGGGTCTCGCTGGGGTCCTCGTCCTCGCGGGCCCTGCGATCGCGTACGAGGGTCACGGCGAGGACCACGAGGCACGCGGCCGCCATCGCGAGGGCGAGAACAAGCCAATCCGACACAGTGTGCCTCCAGGGTCAGCGCGGGCGCAGCGCCGCGACGGCGAGCACCGCGGGCGCGGTGATGAGCAGGGTGAACGAGACCAGCGAAGGACCGCCGCGGGGTGCGTGCTTGTGCGGCGGGGTGCGGTACGCCGGGTAGCTGACCGGAACCGGCTGCGGGACGGGACGCGCGCTCGGTCTCGGTGGGGGCTCGGGCGCGGGTCTCGGTGCCACGACCGGAGCCGGCCGCGGCTTCGGTTTGGGAGGCGGCGGTGGCGGGGGCACGGGCTTCGGGGCGTGGGTGGGCGGAGGGGGAGGCGCCGGCGCGGGCTTGGGCTTGGGCTTCGGCGGCGGTGGCGGCGGAGGGGGCTCGGGAGGCGGCGGGGTGGGTGCGGGGGCCGGCGTGGGCGTCGGCGGGCAGGGCGGGGTGGGCGTCGGAGCCGGGCACTCGATGGTGTGTCCGGCCACGGCGACCGCCCCGTCGCCCGCCACGGCCACCGCGGTGATCCCGCCGGGACCCGTCGAGGCGGAGGCACAGGCGTCGGCCGCGGCCGTTCCGCCCGGCGCGCCGACGAGGAGCCAGGTGAGCGTCGTCAGCGCCAGGACCCGTATGACGAGGGCGGACCGGGTCCGCTGGGGTGCGTGCACGACGGAGATCATGGAGGGCGAGAGGCCGCGTCACGCCGAACTGTCCTGGATTGACCACGAATTGGGTACCTCTGGCCCCCGTCGGCTGACGCGCGGTGCCAGGAAGCGCCCGTCTCGATCGAACACCTGCGCGATACGCGTCGAACGGGTCACAGCCTTCCGAAAGAAATTTGGGGCCCGTTTGAACACTCCTGCACCTCCCGCCCGTACCTAGGGCCATGCGCGGCGCCGCAGGGCGCTGCAACACTTATGCGAACAGCGGGAGTTACCAATGAAGACCTCCTGGCGGAGCGCCTCACTCGTAGCGTCAGCTGCGGCCGTGCTGGCGCTCACGACGGCGTGTGGTCAGGAAAGTGGCACCCCTTCGGTGGGTACCCAGAACGTCGGAGCCACCGCCGCGGCGGGTGGTTACGGCACCAGCCCCACCGCGGGTGCGGGCAACGGCTACGGAGCCGATTCGAAGGACGAGAGCGCCGCCGCCAAGCCGGAGGTCGCGGGCAAGCTGACCGTGACCGAAAGCGTCAAGCTCGGCAAGGTGCTGACCGACGGCGCCGGATTCACCCTCTACCGCTTCGACAAGGACACCGCGGAGCCGCCGAAGTCGAGTTGTGACGGCGCCTGCGCGACCGCCTGGCCGCCCGTGCCCGCCGAGGGCGCCGAGGCCGCCACCGGCATCGACAAGGCGCTGCTCGGCGAGGTCACCCGCTCCGACGGCACCAAGCAGCTGACCATCGGCGGCTGGCCCATGTACCGCTTCGCCAAGGACACCAAGGCCGGCGACGTCAACGGCCAGAACGTGGGCGGCACTTGGTTCGCCTCGGCGCCCGACGGCAAGAAGGCCACGCTGGCCGCCCTGCCCGGTCTGTCGGTCCGCAAGGACCCGAAGCTCGGCGACATCGTCGTCGACAAGAACGGCATGACCGTCTACCGCTTCATGAAGGACCAGGCCTGGCCCGTCTCGAAGTCGGCCTGCACCGGCGCCTGCCTGGAGAAGTGGCCCGCGGTCGCCCCGGTCCCCGCGAGCGACACCAAGGGTGTCCAGAAGAAGGGCCTGATGGGCTTCACCCGCCCGGACGGCGTCAAGCAGATGACGGTCAACTGCTGGCCGATCTACACCTTCTCCGGTGACAGCGCTCCCGGCGACACCAACGGTCAGGGCGTGGGCGGCACCTGGTACGCCGTCTCGCCCGACGGAAAGCCGGTCGGCGCGGCCAAGTAGGGCATCAACACCCCACGGTTGATCGGTTCTCCCGAACGAACGCGCCGCCAAGGGTCCGCCCCCTCCACCGGAGGGGGCGGACCCTCGTGCGTCCCCGCGCGGTCCGGCGCCGGACCTTCGTTCCGGTGCGTGACCGGGGCGTTCCGCCCGGTACGTGGCCGCAGCATTCCAGCCGTCGCCGGAACGTGAAAGATCCGGTCTGTCGTCCGGATGTGAAAGAACGTCCTTGTCCGACGGAGGACTTGGCCACGCTTCGTGACTCCGCGGAGCTTTTTGGAATGCTTCGGAACGATTTCGCGGGGGCGGTGAGTGGTGTGCGCGGTATACGTTCGCAGTTGCCAATTCGGCACGTGCCTGAGGCAGTGACCGGGAACGGACGGTCAATTTCCGGTTTGACTCGCCCCTTTGGCGGGCGATCAGTAGCCTCTGCTCGAACACCGGATCGTCCGTGCCGTCGCCTACGCCTTGGAGAGATAGATGGAGCGTCCCGCCTGGGCCCCTCGCAGCATTGACATCTCAGTGCCGAGCGTGTCCCGGATATACGACTACTACCTGGGCGGTTCGCACAACTTCGAGGTGGATCGGGAAGCGGCGCGCAAGGCGATGGAGTTCATGCCGGGCCTTCCCAAGATCATGCAGGCGAACCGGGCGTTCATGCGCCGGGCCGTCCGGTACGCGGTCGGCGAGGGCATCGACCAGTTCCTCGACATCGGCTCCGGGATCCCGACGTTCGGCAACGTCCACGAGATAGTGCAGGCGGCCCGGCCCGGCGCACGGGTCGTCTATGTCGACCACGACCCCGTTGCCGTCGCACACAGTCAGGCCGTCCTGCGGGACAACGAGGACGCGGACGTCGTCGCCGCGGACCTCCTCAAGCCCCAGGAGATCCTCGGAAGTCCCCCGGTTCAGCGGCTGATCGACCTGAACCGGCCGGTC
Source organism: Streptomyces sp. NPDC024698 (assembly GCF_055559015.1). Lineage (NCBI taxonomy): Bacteria > Bacillati > Actinomycetota > Actinomycetes > Kitasatosporales > Streptomycetaceae > Streptomyces > Streptomyces sp. NPDC024698. The sequence continues at coordinate 131,881 of NZ_JBVHLK010000013.1, forward strand.
GCGCTGCTTCTCGTTGCCATACTTCACTTCGTGGAAGACGCGGACGACCCGTACCGGGCGGTGGCCGAACTGCGCGACGCCCTCGCGCCGGGGAGCATGCTCGTCGTCACGCATGCCTCGTTCGAGGGAATTCCGCTCACGCGGGAGCGGGCCGAGGGCACGGTCGACGTCTACAAGGACATCCGCAACCCACTGATCATGCGCACGCGCGACGAGATCGCGCGGTTCTTCGAGGGGTACGACATGGTGGAACCCGGACTGGTGCTGATGCCGGAATGGCGGCCCGACACGGCACCCGAGGACGAGGATCCCTATTCCTTCTCCGGGTTCGGCGGCGTGGGACGCACGGCGTGAGCGCCGAGCCGGACGGGCCGGAGGACAGACTGCGCCGGTTCGCGACGATCTGGAGCCGCGCGGTCTTTCCCGTCACCTCCACCTCGCTGACCCGGCCGGAGTTCGAGGAACAACTGCTGCCTCTCGCGAGGCGGCTGAGCGACGCCCTGCGGGCCAGGACCTTCGAGGCGGCCGAGGGGCGCGGGGTCGGCGCCGCGCTCGTCGCCGCGCACTGCACCGATCCCGAGGCACTCAGCCGGGCCCTCGACTGCGTCGACGCCTATCTGGTCCTCTACTGCGGCGAGGACGGTCCCAAGGAGGCGCTGCGGACCCGCTCCGCCCGGCTCCAGCACGCCATCGCCGCCGGATACGCCGAGGCGCTGCGCGAGCGGACACTCGTCGAACAACAGGCCATCTCACAGGCCGCGTTGACCGCCCGGAGCGCCGTCGCGGAGGCGCTGCACGACAGTGAGGCCCGCTTTCGCGCGGTGTTCGAGGGCGCCGCCATAGGCATCGGCATCGCCGACCTCGAAGGAAACATCCTCCAGGCCAACGGCGCCCTGCTGCGGATGTTCGGCGGCTCCGAACAGACCATGCGCGGCCGCAGGGTCCCGGAGTGGACACACGCCGAGGACGCTCCCCAGGTGTGGCGGCTGTACGAGGAGCTGGTGCGCGGCGAGCGCGAGCACTACCACGTCGAGAAGGCGTTCTACCGCCCCGACGGCACCGCCCTGTGGACCAACCTGACGGTCTCCCTGCTGCGCGACGCGGACGGCGAACCCCAGTACCAGCTGGCGCTCATGGAGGACACCACCGAGCGCCGGCTGCTCAATCTGCGGCTGCGCTACGAGGCGACCCACGACGCGCTCACCGGACTGCCCAACCGGACCCTGTTCTTCGAGCGGCTGGAGAAGGCGCTCGCCGCGGGGGAGGGGCAGCGCTTCGGGCTCTGCTATCTCGACCTCGACGGCTTCAAGACCATCAACGACAGCCTCGGGCACGCGGCGGGCGACCGGCTGCTCGTCGAGGTCGCCGACCGTCTCCAGTCCTGTGCCACGGCCCCCGGCGAGATGGTCGCCCGGCTCGGCGGCGACGAGTTCGTGGCCCTCACCACCGGCCCGGACACCGAGCGCGAGGTCGACGAGCTGGCCGGCCGCATCATGAACGCGCTCGTCACCCCGATCAGCGTGGACGGCCGCGACCTGACCGTGCGCGGGAGCGTCGGCATCGTCGAGGGCCCGGCCGGGGAGCGCGGCGCCGCCGAGGTGCTGCGCAGCGCCGACATCACGATGTACCGCGCCAAGTCCGCGGGCGGCAACCGCTTCGAGCTCGCCGACCCCGAGGCCGACGCCCGCGCCATCACCCGCAACGGACTCACCACCGCGCTCCCCGCCGCCCTGGACCGGGGCGAGTTCTTCATCGAGTACCAGCCGCTCGTGCACCTCGGCGACGGCAGCGTGCGGGGCGCGGAGGCGCTGGTGCGCTGGCTGCACCCGCAGCACGGCGTCCTCGGCCCCGACCGCTTCATCCCGCTCGCCGAGCACACCGGACTGATCGTGCCGCTCGGCCGCTGGGTCCTGGAGCAGTCGGTGCGCCAGGCCCGCAGCTGGCAGCAGCGGCACTCAGGCGCAGGCCCGCTGCGCGTCAACGTCAATCTCTCGCCGTGCCAGCTGACCCATCCGGGTCTGGTCCAGGACACGATCGACATCCTGGAGCGTGAAGGGCTCGACGCCCGGGCGCTGTGCCTGGAGGTCACCGAGTCCGCGCTGATCGGGGCGGACGACGACCTGCTCAAACCGCTGCGCAGACTCGCCGAGATGGGTGTCGACATCGCGCTAGACGACTTCGGCACCGGATACTCGAACCTCGCCAACCTCCGTCGTCTGCCGGTCAGCATCCTCAAGCTGGACCGGTCCTTCACCCAGGGCATGCAGCAGTTCCCCGCGGATCCGGTCGACCTGAAGATCGTCGAGGGCATCGTCTCCCTCGCCCACAGCCTCGACCTGGCGGTCACGGTCGAGGGCGTGGAGACCGGAGCGCAGGCCGAGCAGCTGCGGATCCTTGGCTGCGACACCGCGCAGGGCTGGTACTACGCCCGTCCCGGCCCGCCGGAGCGGCTGCACGAGCTGGCCCTGGTCGACGCGGTCGGCTGAGCGCCGGGCGCGGCGCGCCCCGTCAAGACCGGGTGCGCCGCCCACCGGTGGGGCACCGGACGCCTCGCGCCCGCGGCGCTCGGTGGGTCTCATGGACAGGAGGTACCTCCCACACATGGAGCTGAGACGGATGAGCACCGAACTTCAGGGCAGGACGGCCGTCGTCACCGGAGCCAGCAAGGGGATCGGACTCGCGGTCGCGGAGGCACTGGTGGGCGCGGGGGCGACGGTGATCGCCGGCTCCCGCGGCACCTCCGCGGGCCTCGACGCCCTGGCCGCCAAGGGGACCGTGCGCTGGGTGCCGGTCGACCTCGCCGAACCCGACGCCGCGGCCGGGCTCGTCGAAGCGGCGGACGGCCGGATCGACGTCCTGGTCAACAACGTGGGCACGGCCCCCGCCCGCACCGGGGGCTTCCTGTCGGTCACCGACGAGGAATGGCGCCGCACCCTGGATCTGAACCTGCTCACGGCCGTACGGGTCACCCGTGCGGCCCTGCCCGCGATGATCGCCGCCGGGGAGGGCTCGATCGTGACGATCGGCTCGGTCAACGCCACCCTGCCGGACCCGCTGGTCATCGACTACAGCGCGGGGAAGGCCGCGCTGGTCGCGTTCTCCAAGGCGCTGTCCAAGGAGGTCGGCCCGAAGGGCATTCGCGTCAACACGGTGAGCCCGGGTCCGGTGGAGACCGATCTGTGGCTGGGTGGCGGGGGAGTGGCCGCTACGGTCTCGGCCGCCGCCGGACTCACCCCGCAGGACGTGGTCGCCGACGCGTCAGGCGCCACCGTCACCGGCCGTTTCTCCGAGCCGTCCGAGGTGGCCGGCCTGGTGCTCTTCCTCGCCGGGGACCGCGCCCGCAACATCACCGGCAGCGACTTCGTCATCGACGGCGGCCTCATCCCGACCTGGTGAACCGCGGGGCCGCCCGCCCTCAGCGTTCCAGCAGCATCCGCTGGAGTTCCCTGGCCGCCCGCGGCGGGGCCACATCGCTGCGGTGCGCCAGCGCGATGGTCCGCTCCAGTCCCGGCCTGGCCAGCGGCGTCACCCGCAGGCCCGGCCCGGAGCGCGCGGCCACCATGCGCGGTACGACGGCCACACCGAGGCCCGCCCGGACGAAGCCGAGCACCGCGTCCATCTCTCCGCCCTCGACCGCGAAGTCGGGCTCGAAACCCTCGGCGCGACAGGCGGCGACCGTCAGTTCGCGCAGGTCGTAGCCGTGCCGGAACATCACAAGGCGCTCGCCCTCCAGCTCGGCGACCCGCACCGCCCGCCGTCCGCCGCCGGGCGCCGGGGCGTCCGGTGACGACACCACCACGAGGTCCTCGCGCAGCAGCTCGACCGTGGTCAGCGCGGGGGACGGGGTCGGCAGGGGCAGGACGACGAGGGCGAGGTCGAGGGCGCCGCGCGCGAGTTCCCGTACGAGATCGTGCGAGCCGCCCTCCTCGATCAGCAGCCGGATGCCCGGATAGCGGTCGTGGAAGGCGCGCAGCACGTCGGGCAGCAGACCGGTGCACAGGCTCGGGGTCGCGCCGAGCCGTACCCGGCCGCTGCGCAGCTGGGCCAGCTCCTGCACCTCGTGCCGGGCCGTGTCCGCGTCGGCGAGGATGCGCCGGGCCAGCGGCAGCAGCGCCTCGCCCGCGTCGGTGAGCGTGATGTTGCCGCGCGCCCGAAGGAAGAGATCGGCCCCCAACTCCCGCTCCAGCGCCTTGATCTGCTGGGAAAGCGAGGGCTGCGCGACGTGCACGAGGTCCGCGGCCCGGGTGAAGTGCCGGGTCTCCGCGACGGCGACGAAGTACTGGAGCTGTTGGAGCTGCACCCTTCGACGATAGCGCACGCCTATGGAAACCAGCCGTTTCATGTCTTGGACTGATCGGTTCCCGGCGGCCTACCGTCTCTTCCCATGGCTCTGGCAACGCGGACGGACCGACGGCCGTCCATGGCGCGCACCGTGTGGGACAGCTCCGTCGGCAAGAAGACCGTGATGGCCGTCAGCGGCCTGATCATGCTGCTCTACCTGGTCGCCCACATGATCGGGAACCTCAAGATCTACTTCGGCGCGGGCGAGTTCAACCACTACGCCCACTGGCTGCGCACCGTCGGCGAACCCTTCATGCACTACGAGTGGACGCTGTGGATCGTCCGCGTGGTGCTGGTCGTCGCCGTGGTCGCGCACGCCGTGTCCGCCTACCAGCTCAGCCGCCGTGACATCAGGGCCCGGCCCAGCAAGTACGTGCACAGGAAGCGGGGAGCGAGCTACGCCACCCGCACCATGCGCTGGGGCGGGATCATCCTCGGCCTGTTCATCGTCTGGCACCTCCTCGACCTGACCACCGGCACCGTGCACTCCGGCGGCTTCCAGGAGGGCCACCCCTACCAGAACGTCGTGGACACCTTCTCCACCTGGTACGGCGACGTCGTCTACATCGTCGCGATGCTCGCGCTCGGCCTGCACATCCGGCACGGCTTCTGGAGCGCCGCCCAGACCCTCGGGGCCGGCAGCCGCACCCGCGACCGCGCCCTGAAGACCGTCGCGAACGTCCTCGCACTGCTGCTCACGGTCGGCTTCATCGCCGTGCCGGTGGGCGTCATGACCGGAGTGGTGAGCTGAAATGACCGCCGAATACGCCCACTTCACGACCGGGGAACCGGTCACCGACACCAAGGCACCGGCCGGACCCGTCGAAGAGCGATGGGACAGGCGCCGGTTCGAGGCCAAGCTGGTCAACCCCGCCAACCGCCGCAAGCACACCGTGATCGTCGTCGGCACCGGACTCGCGGGCGGCTCCGCGGGCGCCACCCTCGCCGAACAGGGCTACCACGTCGTCCAGTTCTGCTTCCAGGACTCCCCGCGCCGGGCCCACTCGATCGCCGCGCAGGGCGGCATCAACGCGGCGAAGAACTACCGCAACGACGGCGACTCCGTGCACCGCCTCTTCTACGACACCGTCAAGGGCGGCGACTTCAGGGCCCGCGAGTCCAACGTCCGCCGCCTGGCGCAGATCTCCGTCGAGATCATCGACCAGTGCGTCGCCCAGGGCGTGCCCTTCGCCCGCGAGTACGGCGGCCTGCTCGACACCCGGTCCTTCGGCGGCGTCCAGGTCTCCCGCACCTTCTACGCCCGCGGCCAGACCGGCCAGCAGCTCCTGCTCGGCGCCTACCAGGCGCTGTCCCGGCAGATCGCCGCCGGCAACGTCGAGATGCACCCGCGCACCGAGATGCTGGACCTGATCGTGGTCGACGGACGGGCCCGCGGCATCGTCGCCCGCGATCTCGTCACGGGCCGGATCGACACCTACTTCGCCGACGCGGTCGTCCTCGCCAGCGGCGGCTACGGCAACGTCTTCTACCTGTCGACGAACGCCATGAACTCCAACGCCACCGCGATCTGGCGGGCCCACCGGCGCGGCGCCCTGTTCGCCAACCCCTGCTTCACCCAGATCCACCCCACCTGCATCCCGCGCACCGGCGACCACCAGTCCAAGCTCACGCTGATGAGCGAGTCGCTGCGCAACGACGGCCGCATCTGGGTCCCGAAGGCGCACGGCGACACCCGCCCGCCGAACGAGATCCCCGAGGACGAGCGCGACTACTACCTGGAGCGCGTCTACCCCTCCTTCGGCAACCTCGTGCCCCGCGACATCGCCTCCCGGGCCGCCAAGAACGTCTGCGACGAGGGCAGGGGAGTGGGCCCCGGCGGCCAGGGCGTCTACCTCGACTTCGCCGACGCCATCCGGCGGATGGGCCGTGCCGCCGTCGAGGAGAAGTACGGCAACCTCTTCGACATGTACGCCCGGATCACCGCCGAGGACCCGTACACCGTGCCCATGCGGATCTACCCCGCCGTGCACTACACGATGGGCGGACTGTGGGTCGACTACGACCTCCAGACCACCGTCCCCGGCCTGTTCGCCATCGGCGAGGCCAACTTCTCCGACCACGGCGCGAACCGGCTCGGCGCCTCCGCCCTCATGCAGGGGCTCGCCGACGGCTACTTCGTCCTGCCCTCGACGATCAACGACTACCTCGCCCGCAACCCCGCGCAGGAGCCCGTCACCCCCGAACACCCCGCCGTGCAGGAGGTGCTGGCCGAGACCGAGGACCGCGTCAACCTGCTCCTGTCCGTCGACGGCGACCGCACCCCCGACTCCTTCCACCGCGAACTCGGCGAACTCATGTGGGAGTTCTGCGGAATGGCCCGTACGGAGAGCGGGCTGAACAAGGCCCTGGAGCGCATCCCGCAGATCCGCGAGGAGTTCTGGCGGCGCATCAAGGTCCCCGGCACCGGCGCGGAGTTCAACCAGTCGCTGGAGAAGGCCAACCGGATCGTCGACTACCTCGAACTCGCCGAGCTGATGTGCCTCGACGCCCTGCACCGCGCCGAGTCCTGCGGCGGCCACTTCCGCGAGGAGTCCCAGACCCCCGACGGCGAGGCGGCCCGCCGGGACGAGGAGTTCTCGTACGCGGCCGCCTGGGAGTTCGCCGGCACCGGCGCCGCTCCCGTCCTGCACAAGGAAGACCTCGTCTTCGAGTACGTCCACCCCACCCAGCGGAGCTACGCATGAAGCTCACCCTGCGCGTCTGGCGGCAGAAGAACGCCGACGCCGACGGAGCGATGTCCACGTACGAGGTGGACGGAATCTCGGCCGACATCTCCTTCCTGGAGATGCTCGACACCCTCAACGAGGAGCTCATCCTCACGGGCGACGACCCCGTCGCCTTCGACCACGACTGCCGCGAGGGCATCTGCGGCGCGTGCAGTCTCGTCATCAACGGCGACGCGCACGGACCCGAGCGCACCACCACCTGCCAGCTGCACATGCGCTCCTTCCGCGACGGCGACACGATCGACGTCGAGCCCTGGCGGGCCGCCGCCTTCCCGGTCGTCAAGGACCTGGTCGTCGACCGCTCCGCCTTCGACCGGATCATCCAGGCCGGAGGCTACGTCACCGCCCCGACCGGCGCCGCGCCCGAGGCGCACGCGACCCCCGTCCCCAAGCCCGACGCCGACTTCGCCTTCGAGCACGCCGAGTGCATCGGCTGCGGCGCCTGCGTGGCGGCCTGCCCCAACGGCGCCGCCATGCTGTTCACCTCGGCCAAGATCAACCACCTGAACGTGCTGCCGCAGGGCGCCCCCGAACGGGAGACCCGGGTGCTCGACATGGTGGGACAGATGGACGAGGAGGGCTTCGGCGGCTGCACCCTGGCCGGGGAGTGCGCGACCGCCTGCCCCAAGGGCATCCCGCTGGTCTCCATCACCGGCATGAACAAGGAGTGGCTGCGCGCCACCCGCAGGGCGGGAAGGCGTTAGCGGCAAAGTCGTTCGCCGTACGTGCGGACGGGCGGGACCGGGTGTGGTGCTCTCCCCCGGTCCCGTCTCGCTTTTCCGGGGCACCCCTGTCATTCAGCATCCCCACATCCGGCCTCCTGGCACTGGTCACGCAGGCGCCAACCGGCATCGGAAGAACAGGAGCGCGCAGACCGTTCGGATCCGGCCTGCCTCCCCGAGCTCCCGGCCCCCTGGAGCGAGGGGTACCCCTTTCGCCGAACCGGCCCGTGACCAGGAGAGTGCCATGACCGGCGTTTCCACCCTCGACACCCCCACCGAGCCCGTCACCCCCACCCGCTACACCGTCACCCTGGCCCGCGACGAGGCCGATGTCCGGGCAGCGCAGCGGCTGCGCCACGACGTCTTCGCCGGAGAGATGGGCGCCCTCCTGAACACCCCGCAGCCGGGCCTCGACATCGATGCCTTCGACGCCTACTGCGACCACCTGCTCGTCCGCGACACGGAGAACGGCCAGGTCGTCGGCACCTACCGGCTGCTGCCGCCCGACCGTGCCGCGATCGCCGGACGCCTCTACTCGGAGAGCGAGTTCGACCTCGGGCCGCTGGCCGAAATACGCCCCGGGCTGGTCGAGGTGGGCCGCTCCTGTGTCCACCCCGACCACCGCGACGGCGCGGTCATCGGCCTGATCTGGGCCGGGATAGCCCGCTACATGCTCGACGGCGGCCACGAATGGCTCGCCGGCTGCTGCTCCGTACCGCTCGCCGACGGCGGCAACCTCGCGGCGGGAACCTGGGACCGGGTGCGGGACAAGCACCTGGCCCCCGAGGAGTTCCGCGTCCGCCCGCTGCTGCCGTGGAGCCCCGAGGGCGTCGCCCGGCCCGCCCGCACCGAACTGCCCCCGCTGCTGCGCGGCTACCTCCGCCTCGGCGCCTGGGTCTGCGGCGAACCCGCGCACGACACCGACTTCGGGGTCGCCGACCTGTACGTGCTGCTGTCGATGCGCCGGGTCAACCCGCGCTATCTGCGGCACTTCCTCTCGCTCGTCCCCGCCTGATGAGCACTCCCCGCACCGGAGCGGCGCGCCTCCCGGTCCTCCGCCGCCCCCCAACCGGCGGAGGACCGGGAACGGCGGCGCCCCGCGAAGCCGTCCCCGCGCCCCGAAGGCCCGCCGCCGGTCCCGGAGGAGCCCGGTGGTCCGGCGGCGGGCCCGTCCGGACGGCCAGTGCCTGGCTGCCCACCGCACCCTGCTCGCCGCGCGGCTGCGTGGAGTCCGCTCGGCCCTGGACGGGCGTGCCCCGGGCCGTCCTGAGGCTGTCCGCGCTGCTGGCCGTGGTCGTCCTCGGGGTCGCGCTGCTCCCGCTCGTCGCACGGCTGCGGCACCGACCGCGCCAGTGGTGGATCCGCCGCTGGTGTCTGGCCGTGGTGCACACGGCCGGGGTCCGGACATGGATCACCGGGACGGTCCGGCCCACCGGCGGAGTCCTGATCGTGTCCAACCACGTCTCCTGGCTGGACATCCCGCTGCTCGCCGCCCTCCGCCCGGCCCGGATGGTCGCCAAGGCGGAGGTGCGCGGCTGGCCCGTGATGGGCGCGCTGGCGGCCCGCGGCGGCACGCTGTTCATCGACCGCGACCGGCTGCGCGCCCTGCCCGGCACGGTGGAGGGGGTCGCCGAGGCCCTGCGCGGCGGCTCGGCCGTCGCCGCGTTCCCCGAGGGAAGCACCTGGTGCGGCCGCGCCCGCGGCCGCTACCGCAGGGCCCTCTTCCAGGCGGCACTGGACGCCGGCGTGCCGGTCCAGCCGGTGCGCATCCGGTACCGGTCGGGCGACGGCGCGACGAGCACCGCGCCCGCGTTCGTCGGCGAGGACGCGCTGCTCGCCTCGCTGTGGCGGGTGGTGTCGGCGCGCGGCCTGGTGGCGGAGGTGAGTCTGCGGCCCCCGCTCGCGGCGGGCAGCCACCCCGACCGCCGGTCGCTGGCCGAGGCGGCCCAGGGCTCCGCGGGCACTCCCGGCCCGCGTGCCGACGCGTACCGGCCGGACGACGTGCTCGGCCGAGAACCCCACCGGGACCCCCGGCCCGCACCGGAACCGGGTGGTCCGAGCCCGGCGGATCGGTACGAGGTGACGGGTACGACGTGATCGGCACGACCATCGGCATGCCCTGGGCCGGACCTGGCCTAGTGGAGCCCGCCCAGCGCCCGGGCGAGGTAGGGCGCGGTCCTGCCGGCCGCCGCGGCCACCCGCTCGGGCGGACCGGCGGCCACGATCCGGCCGCCCTCGTCGCCCCCGCCGGGGCCGAGGTCGATCACCCAGTCGGCGCCCGCCACCACCGTCATGTCGTGCTCCACGACCACGACGGTGTGGCCGGCGTCCACGAGCCCGTGCAACTGGCGCATCAGCACCTCGACATCGGCCGGATGCAGTCCCGTCGTCGGCTCGTCGAGGAGGTAGAAGGTGTGCCCCCGCCGGACCCGCTGCAACTCGCTCGCCAGCTTGATCCGCTGGGCCTCGCCGCCCGACAGCTCCGTCGCGGGCTGCCCGAGCCGCAGATAGCCGAGGCCCACGTCGAGCAGGGTGTCGAGACTGCGCGTGACGGCCGGGGTGTCCGCGTCGGCGAAGAACCGCGCCGCCGCCTCCACCGTGAGATCCAGGATCTGCGCGATGTTCCTTCCCCGGTACGTCACTTCGAGGGTCTCGGGGTTGTACCGGGCGCCGCCGCAGTCCGGGCACGGGGCGTACGTGCTGGGCAGGAACAGCAGCTCCACACTGACGAAGCCCTCGCCCTGGCAGGTCTCGCAGCGCCCTCCGGCCACGTTGAAGGAGAACCGCCCCACACCGTAGCCGCGCGCCCCGGCCTCCTTCGTCGCCGCGAACACCTTGCGCACGACGTCGAACAGCCCGGTGTAGGTGGCCAGGTTGGAGCGGGGAGTGCGGCCGATGGGCTTCTGGTCGACGCCGACCAGCCGTCCGACGCCCGCCAGTTGTTCGGTCACCTCGCCGATCAGCGTGGACTTCCCTGAGCCGGAGACCCCGGTGACCGCGGTGAACACACCGAGCGGGAACGCGGCGGTGACCCCGCGCAGATTGTGCCGGTTCACCGGACCGACCGACACATGGCCCCGGGGCCGGCGCACCGCGCGCTCCGGCGCGGGGGAGCGGTCGAAGAGGAAGCGTGCCGTCGCCGACTCGCGCACCCCCTCCAACGCGGCGACCGGGCCGCTGTGCAGGACCCGCCCGCCGTGCTCCCCGGCTCCCGGGCCCACGTCCACCAGCCAGTCCGCGCCGCGCACGACGTCGAAGTGATGTTCCACCACGAACACCGAGTTGCCCGCCGCCTTCAGCCGCTCCAGCACGGTGAGCAGAGCCTCCGTGTCCGCCGGGTGCAGCCCGGCGGACGGCTCGTCCAGGACGTACACCACACCGAAGAGTCCGGAGCGCAACTGCGTTGCCAGCCGGAGCCGTTGGAGCTCGCCCGCCGACAGCGTGGGGGTGGCCCGGTCGAGGCTGAGGTAGCCGAGTCCGAGCTCCACGACGGGCGCGATACGGGAGGCGAGGTCCTCGGTCAGGACGCGGGCGCTCTCGGAGGTCCCGGCGCCGCCGGTGAGGGACTTCGCGAGTTCGACCAGCGGCAGCGCGGCCCATGCGGCGATGTCGCGCCCCGCGAACGTCACCGCCAGTGCCTCGGGCCGCAGCCTGCTGCCGCCGCACACCGCACAGGGCGCGGCGACGAGGAAGTGCTCGGCCTTGGTCCGCAGGGTGGCGCTCTTCGTGTCGGCGAAGGTCTTCATGACATAGCGCCGGGCGCTCATGTACGTGCCCTGGTACGGGCGTTGGATGCGGTCGGCGTCCCGCACCGGATGCACGGTGACCACCGGCTGCTCGTCCGTGAACAGGATCCACTCCCGCTCCTCGGCGGGCAGTTCGCGCCAGGGCCGGTCCACGTCGTGGCCGAGCGTGTCCAGGATGTCCCGCAGGTTCTTGCCCTGCCATGCCCCCGGCCAGGCGGCGATCGCGCCCTCACGGATCGACAGCGCGGGATCGGGGACCAGCAACTCCTCGGTCGTACGGTGGACTTGACCCAGGCCGTGGCACGCGGGGCAGGCCCCGGCCGCGGTGTTCGGGGAGAACGCGTCGGAGTCGAGCCGTTCGGCGCCCTCCGGATAGCGGCCCGCGCGCGAGAACAGCATCCGCAGCGAGTTCGACAGATTGGTGACCGTGCCCACCGACGACCGCGAGGTCGGTGCCGATCTGCGCTGCTGGAGGGAGACCGCGGGCGGCAGCCCGGTGATCTCCCCGACCTTCGGCGCCCCCACCTGGTGGATCAGGCGTCGCGCGTACGGGGCGACGGACTCGAAGTACCTCCGCTGCGCCTCCGCGTAGATCGTGCCGAAGGCCAGCGACGACTTCCCGGACCCCGACACACCGGTGAACACCACGAGGAGGTCCCGCGGGATGTCGACGTCGGCACCCTGGAGGTTGTGTTCCCGGGCACCGCGGACGCGGACGTGGGAGTCGTGGGGGCGGCCGTCGGGGCTGGGCATCGGCGGGACTCCTGGGGGCGGCCCGTACCGCGGGCCGGTGGGGCCGCGGCCCGGCCGTCGGGGGGCGGGGGCAAACCCCACGATTCTAGGCCGTGCCCGGTCCCGCTACCCGGAGGCGTCGGACGAGCGCCCGAGAGCGGTCCGTGCGGGGCGCCGGGACGACCGGTACGGACGGGCCCGTGCCGGTCAGGACGGCCGGTCCTCCAGGTCCAGAAGCTGTCGCTTGCGCTCCAGACCCCCGGCGTAGCCGGTGAGCGCCCCGCTCGCCCCGATCACCCGGTGGCACGGGCGGACGATCAGCAGTGGGTTCGCCCCGATCGCCGTACCCACGGCACGGACCGCGGCCCTGGACGCGCCGATCCGCGCGGCGACCTCCCCGTAGCTGACCGTGGTGCCGTACGGGATGGTCTCCAGGGCCTTCCAGACGCGCCGCTGGAAGTCGCTGCCGCCCGTCACGTACTCGATGTCGAAGTCGGTCAGCCGGCCGTCGAAGTACGAGCTCAGCTGGGCGACGATCTCCCGGAAGGCGTCCGCGTCCTCGTGCCAGCCGTCCTGGACGACCGCGCCGTACTTCTGGTCCGGCACGGACAGCGCCGCGAGCGCGGTGCCACCCTTGGCGGTGGCGGACTCCTCACCCACCAGCAGCAGTCGGCCGAGCGGGCTGTCCATGGTCGTGTAGACCGTCATCGGTCCGGTCCTTTCCGAGTTCTCGCGGCGTGTTCACCCTCAACAGTGCGCCCCGCGCGGCCTTCCGTCCGGCGGGATTCGGACAGAGCGCTGAGCCGGGCGTCCGGCGAGGCCGTCCGGGACGCGTTCCCCGCGTCCCGCTGGGGTCGCGCCGGGGCCGGTGCGGGCCCACGATCGAAGTCGACCACTCCGCACGGCTCAGGAGTCCCCATGGTCTGGATCCCGCAGATCTCCGACCTCGTCGAACGGCTCGGCGCCGCCGAGCTCGCCGACGCCCTGCGTGACCCCGCGGCGGCCACCGTACCCCTCGCCCTCGACGACCCGGAGGCCGGCCGGATCAGCGGTGCCGGTGTGCTGGAGGCCTGGCTGGCGGTGCAGGACACCTGGCGGGCGGAGCGCAAGGCGGAGATCGAGGAGGTCGCCACGACGTTCGGCCAGGGGCGGGCCGTGGGGGAATGGGTCGTCCACCTGGAGGGCGAGGACGGCGGACGCATCGGGCTGCCGGTGGCGGCCGCGGTGGACCTCGCCTCCGCGCTGCCGGTGCGGATCCACCACTCCCGCCTGCCGCTGCTCGGCCGCCATGTGGTGCGCCGCCCTATGGTGCCGCCGGACCCGTCGGCGCGCGCCTCCGATGTCGTGGGTGCCTATCTGGACGCCCTCGGGACGGGGGACACCGCGGCCGCCGTCGCCGCCTTCGCGCCGGACGGCACCTGCCGCGGGCCGGCCGCCGAGACCTCCCGGCACACCGGGACCAGGGAACTGACCGAGCTCCACGACGCCCTCTTCTCCACGGGTGGCGGCATCCCGCTCACCCTGTGCAGCGTGACCGAGGACGGCACCCGCAGCGCGTTCGAGTACGTGGTCGACCGCTGGGGCGCCGCCGGTCTGCCTCCTCAGCCGGGCCTCGCGGTCTGTACCCGGGGCGGTGATGGCCTGATCGTGTCGGCGCGGGTGTACGACGACGTGGAAGCCCCGGTGGAGTAGGGCTGCCGGGCGTCCGCGGCGGGCAGGGATGTGTCCTCGGATCTCCGCCCCACCCCGGGATCCGTCCCCGGACCTCCCCGCCCCACCGGCAGCGAGAGCAGGAGTGAGCATGCGGTATGTGAAACTCGGTTCGACGGGTCTCGACGTCTCCCGGATCTGCCTCGGCTGCATGAGCTTCGGTCTGCCCGACCGCGGTGTCCACGGGTGGACCCTCGACGAGGAGGCCTCGCGCCCCCTGATCCGTCAGGCCCTGGAGTCCGGGATCACCTTCTTCGACACGGCCAACGTGTACTCGGACGGCACCAGCGAGGAGATCGTCGGACGGGTGCTCGGCGCGTTCGCGCGACGCGACGAGATCGTGATCGCCAGCAAGGTCAACGGCGCGATGCACGAGGGCCCCAACGGCCGCGGACTGTCCCGCAAGGCGATCATGACGGAGATCGACAACAGCCTGCGCCGCCTCGGCACCGACTACATCGACCTCTACCAGATCCACCGCTTCGACCACCTCACTCCCGTCGAGGAGACGATGGAAGCGCTGCACGACGTGGTCAAGGCGGGCAAGGCCCGCTACATCGGGGCGAGTTCGATGTACGCGTGGGAGTTCTCCAAGGCCCAGTACACGGCCACGCTGCACGGCTGGACCCGCTTCGTGGCCATGCAGAACCACTACAACCTCCTCTACCGCGAGGAGGAGCGCGAGATGCTGCCGCTCTGCGCCGACCAGGGGGTCGGCGTCCTGCCGTGGAGCCCGCTCGCCCGCGGCCGGCTCACCCGTGACTGGGACGCGTCCACCGAACGCAGCCGGAGCGACGAGTTCGGCCGGAAGCTGTACCGGGAGGGCGACCGGGAGATCGTCGACACGGTCGGGCGCATCGCCTCCGAGCGCGGGGTGCCGCGCGCCAGGGTGGCACTCGCCTGGCTGCTCCGGCGTGACGGTGTGACCGCGCCCATCGTCGGCGCCACCCGGGCGGGACACATCGAGGACGCGGTGGCCTCGCTCGATCTGGAGCTCTCCGACAAGGAGACCGAGGAACTGGAACAGCCGTACACGCCCCGCGCGATCAGCGGTCACTGACGCGTACGAGAGGCCACGGGACCGAGGGGAATTACGTGCGGAATGCTGCTCGGATGAGCGCGTGAGAGCGCTCCCATTGTGGAGACTTCGGGACGGAAGGACGGGTCGCCTGGTTTCCGAATTTCTTTTGGCGCCGACCGGCTGACATTTGGTCAATATTCCCGGGGTGCCGTAATAAGAGAAAATCCGGGATCGCTTGTTCCGGCTCGTCGCCCTGTGCAAAGGTGAGCGTTGTCGGCGTGCAGACAATAGTGGCTTCGTTCTGCGCGCGTGCGGCGCGCCCGCCTCCCCTCGCCCGAAAGGGCCCCAGGGGTGATCGTTCGCGACGTCACCCCGCACGGGCGGACCGCCCGGATCAGGTGGGCGGTCTCCATACCGATTGGTATGGACTAGGTGCCGTGCAGCCTTTGGAAGGAAAGCGGACGTGAATGACGGAACGCTGTCTCATTCGTCTGACCCCGACCGCTTGTTCGAGGTGTCGGATGAACGGCTCGCGGCCGAGCTGAAGAAGCAGGGAGGCGCGACCGCGAACTATCCCGTCGGAGAACTCCTGGACCGCCACTGGGAGGCGGTGTTCTCTTACGCGCGGCTGTGCACCGGAGGCGTACGTCCCGCCGGAATGCTCACCACGGCCTCATTCACGCGTCTGTTCGGGGATTCGCTGCACCAGGGCGGCCCGAGCGCCGCCTGGCGTCCCCACCTGCTGGTCACCGTCCGCCGTATCGCCGCCGAGTGGCTCATGGACGCGCGGCGCGACCTGCTCCGTCCCGAGCTCCTGGCCGGGGCCGGCCGCGAGGGCGGCGAGGACCGGGCGGCCGTACGGCTGCTGCCGCCGGAGGGAAGGCGGCTGATCTCGCGCGCGTTCCAGCGGCTGCCCGAACCCGCCCGCTGTCTGCTGTGGCACGGTGAGGTGGAGGCCGAGCGGCCCGAGGTCCCCGCGGCCCTGTTGGGGATCTTCCCCGAGGACGCGGTGACCGAGCTGGAGCGGGCCAGGGAGCGGCTGCGCCAGGGCTGTCTGGAGATCCACCACGAACTCGCCCCCAGCCAGGAGTGCCGCCGCTACCACCGCATGCTCGACGTCTCCTTCCGGCGCGGCGGCCTCGACCTCGACCCCGATCTGCGCGCCCACATGGACGAGTGCGGCCACTGCCGTTACGCGGCCGACCAGTTGAGCCGGTTCAACGGCGACCTCGCCCTGCCGCTCGCCGAGGCCGTGCTCGGCTGGGGCGCGCACGCCTATGCGGCCTCCCGGCAGGCACGGGCCGCCGCGGCCGCGCGGACGGCCCGGCAGCCGGACGGCGAACAGGCCGGTCGAGGAACGGCCTTCGCCGACGGGGGGACGGGTGCGGGCGGTGGTTCGGCCTTCGCCGGGGGAGGGATGGGCGCGGATCCCGGTCCGGGCTTCGCCGAGGGTGTCATGGGCGCTGATTCCGGTCCGGCCTTCGATGACGGCGTGACGGGTGCGGGTGCCGGTCCGGCCGTCGCCTACGGAGCCGCGGGGGTCGGAGGCGGTCCGGCCGCCGGGGCCGCCCCCATCGTCGAGTTCCTGCCCGACGCCGACGGCGTACACCCGCCCGGGCCCTTCCCGGACACGCCTCACCCCACCGGTACCCCGACCACCACCTTCGACGTGACCGCCCGGCAGGCGGCCGTCCCGTCCGAGCGGGATGCGGCCGCTCCCGCAGAGGAGGGCCGCCCCGTCCGCCGCCGGGGCGCCCCCCGTTCCGGGGCCGGAACGGGGGCGCCCCGCAGGGCCGCCGGGCACAAGGGGTCCCGCCGTGCGCCGGGACGCCGCAACGTCGCCGCCGCCGTGCTGACCCTCGGCGCCCTGATCACGGTCCCGCTGGTCCTGTGGGCGTCCGACGGCGACTCCGGCGACCGGCACGGCACGACCGACGGCGGCCACGCCTCCGCGGCACCCAGTCGGGGCACGGACCCGTCGTGGGCCAGTACCGGCGCGAAGAAGGACGGCACCGTGCGCGGCCGGCTGCGCAACGCCGCGACCGGGCTGTGCGTCGGCTTCGCCGGAACGGCGCCGGCACGCGGGGCCGAGGCCCGGCTCGTCCCCTGCTCCTCGGACTCGGCGGCCCAGTGGTCCTACGCGTCCGACGGGCTGCTGCGCGCGGCGGACCAGCCGAGCCTGTGTCTCGACTCGCACCTGGGCTACTCCGTCCAACTGGCCGCCTGTACGGGCCCGTCGCAGCCGGACACCAAGAACGTCCGCTACGACTTCACCCTCCAGGGCATGCTCGTACCGCGCTGGAACCAGGATCTGGCCCTCGCCCCCGCCTCGGCCGCGGGGGAGTCGGCGCTCGTCCTCAAACTCCGCGACGACGAGCCGGTCCAGCACTGGACGCTCGACACCTCGTCGCCCTCCCTCCAACTGGAGGTCGTCAACTGGGACTCCACCACCGGAGACGCGAAGGGCCGCTCCACCAAGAAGCCCTCCGCGACGCCACCCTCACCCACCGGTCCCGGAACGCCCGCCGCGACATCCGGCCCGGCGAGCCCGTCCGACGTCGCGTGCGCCCCGGCGTCCTCCTTCTGCTCCGGGGACGACGTCAACGGCGCGGGCAGGGAAGGTGGTTACGGCACGGGCTGGTGGTCCGGCGGCCATGGATCGTACGGCGGCGGGGGCCGGGGCGGCCGCCGGTGACGTCACGGACTCCGGCGGCCCCTCTGTCCCCGGGCCGTCAGGAGGTCGCGGTGCCGGAGGAGGAGGCGGAGCCCGCCGTGCTGTCCGGGCCCGCCGTACCCAGGAACTCGGCCCAGCCGCCGAGCGGTGACTGTCCCGGGTCGAGGGTGCGCAACTTCCGCAGGACCGCAGGGTCCTGGACCTCCAGCCACTGCACCAGCTGGCGGAAGGAGACCATCCGGACGTCGTCGTGGCCCGCCATCCGGGACAGGGCCTGCTCGACGGCGTCCATGTAGATGCCGCCGTTCCAGCGCTCGAAATGGTTGCCGATGAAGAACGGGGCCCGGTTGCTCTCGTACGCGCGACGGAAGCCCGCGAGATAGCTGTCGCGGGCCTGCGCGCGCCAGGCGTCGTACCGCGTACGGTCGCCGAGCGGGTTGGCGTTCGACTGATTGGCCATCAGGTTGTAGTCCATCGACAGGACTTGGAACGAGTGGCCGGGAAAGGGAATGGACTGGAGCGGAAAGTCCCACAGCTTGCCGCCCTGCACCTTGGAGGGCCACATCTGGAGTCCGCCGGGCGAACTCGCGTCGTACTTCCAGCCCAGCGCGGCGGCGGTCGGCAGCAGATTCGACTGCCCTTCGAGGCAGGGAGTACGGCCGCCCGTCAGCTCCTTGTCGTAGTCGAACGGCAGCGGTTCCAGGTCGGTGAAGCCGGTGTTGGTCCGCCATTCCTTGACGAACGTCTTCGCCTGGTCTATCTCGCTGCGCCACTCGGAGGGGGACCAGCGGCGGACCCCGTCCGGGCCGCAGAAGTGACCGTTGAAGTGGGTGCCGATCTCGTGGCCCTCCAGCCAGGCCGCGCGTATCTGCTGGAGCGTCGCGTGGATGTGCCGGTCGGAGAGGTAGCCGATGGCGGAGGCGCCGACCGGGTGCTGCGGCGGGTGGTAGAGGTTCTTCTTCGACTCGGGCAGGGTGTAGATGCCGCTGAGGAAGAACGTCATCGACGCCCCGTGGTCGGAGGCGATCTTGCGGAAGCGGGAGAACAGCTTGTTGCTCAGCTCGCCCGCGCCGTCCCAGGAGAAGACGACGAACTGCGGCGGCCGTTGCCCCGGCTTCAGCCGCTCCGCCTTCGGCTGCTTGGGCTGGGCCCCGGTGTCCGCCGTGGAACCGTCGCCGATCGGCCTGGCCTTCGGGGGCTTAGGCGCGCCGCCGCCGCCGCTTCCCACGGACCAGTCCCGTGCCGAGCAGGCCGACAGGGCTCCCAGCGCGCCCGCCGAGGCCGTCGCTGCCAGCAGTCGCCTGCGTGAGACACCACTCATCGTTCGTCCCCCGATGTTCTTGGCGCCGGCCTGGGTCAGGGGATCGGCGCCGTATCCGTACGACGCTCCGCTCACCGGGTGCGTCAAACGGTGGGATGCGCGAGATTCCGGAAAGGGTCGCGGGAAACGGGACGCGTTACCGTCCTGTGACAAACCCACCACCCGAGAGACGGGTGGTGGGCAGGGGAACGCTGTCCGGCACGGCGAGGACAGGGCGTCCCGGTGCCGTCGTGGGCATGCGGTCAGGGGGCGGTGCCGGGGCTCAGGACGGTCAGGCGGACCGACGAGGCGTTGCCGGACACGGGCACCTCGCCCTGGGTCCAGGACACCTTGAGGGGGTCCAGCTCGTCGGGCGGAGTGACGATCAGGGAGGCGGGAGTCGCCGTGTGCGCCCCGCTGATCGACGGGTTGGAGAAGGTCAGGCCCGACCAGGCGCTGTGTCCGGGCGCCAGCGCGATCGTCGTCGGCGTGCCCGGGGACCGCTGGGGGTCGGGTCCGAGCTGCTTGCCGGAGACGTCGACGAAGGCTGCGCCGGGGTAGCCGCGCACGGTGCAGGTGCGCCCCGACCTGTTGGTCAGGACGACCGGGAAGTTCTCCTGCCCCGCGCCGGGGTCGTTGCGCCCGACGGAGGCGCGCAGCTCCGAGGTGTGACAGCGCCCGGAGGCGGCGGCGCCCCCGGAGGTGGCCGAGGCCGACGCGGACCCGCTGCCCGTCGTCGTCCCCGTCCCCGTTCCCGCCTTCTTCGACGGGGCGCCGGCGCTCTGGCTGGCGGCACCGGTCGAACCCCCCTTCGTCGTGCCCGTGTCGCCGGACGCCGGTCCTGCCGTGCCGGGAAGGGTCTTCGGAGAGCTCTGCGCGGAGCCGTCGTTGCAGGCGGTCAGGGTCAGCAGGCTCAGCAGGGCGACACCCGTGAGCAGCGCGGCCCGCCGGGGGGCGGGTGAAGGACGGTGCGTGGACACCGTGCCGGGCCACTCCGTGTGCGTGTCCGTCCGCGAGAAGGTCGACATGTCACCACTCCTTGCCATTCTCCGTACGAGCTCGTCGCACGGGCGCGGGGTGCGTCGCCCCCCGTCACTACTCTTGGATGCGCCCGGGGACCGAAAAGTTCTCGGGATTCCCGACGGGTTCCGCCGGGACCGCCCGTCCAGGATCAGGCCTTGAGGCGTACCGACCCGATGACACCGTCGGCCGTGTCGCCGCCGCCGCCCTCCTGGCGGACCTGCACGTACACCTGGGGTTCCCGGCCACCACCCGCCGCGGTCAGCGCGGCCTCGGTGAGGCGGCCCTCCTTGCCCGGGCAGGAGTCCCAGGTCCGTATCAGCCCGTGCCAGCGCGCCCCGGAGTAGGAGTGGCTTCCCGCGTAGTGGCATCCCGGGTGCGTGATGGCGCGGACCTCGCCGGTCACGTCACCGTGTTCGCTGAGGCCGACGAAGGCGCCGTCGACGCCGACACGCAGGTCGGGCCAGCTCGCCAGGCGGTTCGCGACGACGAGGCCGGGTTCCGTGCCGTTCCCGAGTCCCAGCGACCGCGGATTCCACCCCGAGGTGCGCATCTGCCCGCCCCAGGCGGTCGGTACCTCCACCGAGATCCGGCCCGTGCCGTCCTCGACCGGGAGGGTCCTGGTGGCGGGCCCGTTCGTCAGCAGGACGGCGGTGACACCGACGGCGCAGGCCACGGCGACGCCGGTCAGCGCGAGGAGCGCCGTGCGCCGGCTCCGGCCGGACGCGGGGACGCCCCCGGCCCCGATCCCCTCCGCCAGCCGTTCGAGCTCCGCGGCGAAGGCGGCCGCGCTCGGCCAGCGCCGCTCCCGGTCGGGTTCCATGGCGCGCAGCAGTGCCCGCCCGACGTCCGGACCGATGTCCGTACGGAGCCGGTCGGCGCGCTCGACCTTGCCGGGTGGCCCCGGGACCGTACCCGTGAGGAGGTGGTGGCCGAGTGCGCCGAGGCTGTACACGTCGGCCCGGGCGTCGATCCCCGAGCCGGGACGGGCCTGTTCGGGCGGGGTGTAGCCGACCGAGCCCGCCGCGATGGTGAGCCCGGAGGCCTGGGCCAGGCTCTTGGCGAGCCCGAGGTCGGCCAGCAGCACCCGGTCCGCTCCGCCGGACGTCGTGCGCAGCAGCACGTTGGACGGCTTGATGTCGCGGTGCACGATCCCCGCCGTGTGCAGCGCCTCGGCGCCCCGCGCCGCCAGCGCCGTCATCCGCAGCGCCTCGGCGACGGGCAGCGGTCCGGCCTCGATCCGGTCGGCGAGGGTGCCGGCGTCGGCGTACTCCATGACGAAGAACGGCCTGCCGTCCGGGAGTTCGCCGATGTCGTAGACCTGGACGACCCGGTTCGAGTCCGCCTTGCGCAGCAGCCGGGCCTCGGACAGGAAGCGTTCCCGGACGTCCAGGCGGTCGACCCAGTTCTCGGTGAGGACCTTGACCGCGACGGGGGCGTCGAGAACGTCGTCGTGGGCGAGCCAGACCACGCCGAACCCACCGGCGCCCAGGCGCCGTTCGAGACGGTAGCGGCCGATCCGCTCCAGGGAGTGCATGCGACTATCATGCCTGGCCTCTGATCGGCATCGAGGGGAGCGCCAGGTGCGGGACGCGGGAACGACCGAGGAGCTCGCGTTGCGGGCGGCGGCCGGTGACGCGGCGGCTCTCGATGTCCTGCTCCGGCAGGTCCGGCCCGAGGTGGTGCTGCGGTGTGCGCGGTTTCTGCCCTGCCGCGAGGACGCGGAGGAGACGGCCCAGGACGTGCTGCTCCAAGTCGCCCGGAAGATAACGGCGTTCGAGGGTCGCAGCCGGTTCAGCACCTGGCTGTACACGGTGGTCGCCAACTGTGCCCGGCAGAAGTACCGCGAGCTGAAGCGCCGTGCCGCCGAACGGCCGGAGGTCATCGACGCGGCGCAGCACGTCGATCCCCGGACGACGAGTGTCATCGCCGGTTCCAGGATCGACCTGCTGGAGGCCCTTGAGCGGCTGGAGCGGGAACACCCCCATCTGGTGGAGCCGTTGGTCTACCGCGACATCTGCCAGCTGGAGTACGCGGAGGTGGCCGAGCGGGTCGGTATTCCGCTCGGCACACTCAAGTCCCGTCTGCACGAGGCGCGCAGCAAGGTCAGGCCCTGGCTGTCGGACGCCTCCTGAGCGGCGGCCGGCGCGACCGCCGTCCGGTCAGCGCTGGGTGTAGATGAAACCGATCTTGTCGACCTCGTCCCCGGCACGCCCGTGGAAGCCGGCGATCTGCCGGCCGCTCGGAGCGGTGCGGGTCACGCAGTCCGAGGTCGTCGTCCCTCCCGCCAGGGTGCGGCCGAGGTTCGTGGTGAACTTCGCGTAGAAGATGCGGGTATGACTGTCCTTCACGCCCTCGCAGAGCTGTGCGGAGGTGACGTACTCGCCGCTCCCGAGGGTCAGTGAGGCGGCCGTGCCACCGGTGCCGCCGTGCGTGAGCACGGTGCCGTCGCTCAGCGTCAGCCCCATCCGGTCGACCCGTGCGCCGCTGCCGAGGGACACGACGGACGCGCGGGCGCCGGCGGACACGCGGTCGATGTCGTCGAAGTAGTCGCCGTGCGGCCCCCCGAACTGGTCGCTGAACTGGAACGCGGGGTTGCGCGACCAGGTGAACGACGCGGTGACCGGGTCGTGGTCGGAGAGCATCAGACCGTCCGAGGTCAGGAACCGTGTGTGCTCGTTGTGGTAGCTCGTGGCGTTCAGTGTCACGAGCTTGCTGCCGCGGTAGAGGATCTTGTCGACGACCTCGCAGGTGTCGGGAACGGTGGTGCCGCTCTGGTCGCAGACCAGGGCGTCGCTCCCCTTGGCCGGCGCGCTGCCGCCGCGGACGAGCTGGACCCAGGCGTCGGAGAGCCGGTTGGCGGCGGCGAACTCCGCGATGGTGTCGCCGCTGCGGGTGTAGCGGGTGTTCGTGTCGCCCATGACGACGACCGCGTTGCCCGCGGAATGGCCGTTGATGAACGCGGTGAGCTGACTGAGGTTGTCGGCGCGGGAGGCGAGGTCGCCGTCGTTGGTGCCCGCGTTGGTGTGCACGTTGTAGAAGTCGACGTAGACGCCCTCGGCGAGGCGTTCGCGCTGGAAGGTGAAGCCCTTGGGCGTGAGGCAGTCGCCGGAGTCGATCTGGCAGGAGTTCCAGCCGACCCGCTCGAAGTCGCCGGTGTCGTACGGGATCTTCGCGAGGGTGTTGAGCCCGCTGCCGATGCCCGCGCCGCCACTGGTGGGGGTGCGGTAGGCGTGCGCGGTGTCGGCCGCGTACAGGGCCGCGTGGTAGTTGAAGTCCTCCTCGACGTGCACGATGTCGTAGGGGGCGACGAGCCCGCCGATCGCCGTGGTCGCGGACTGCCGGGGGGTCGGCGCGCTGGAGATGCCGTCGGGCAGCCCGGCCACGTTGTAGGTGAGCACACTCAAGGTTCCGGAGTCGGCGGCCACG
The DNA here is from genome assembly GCF_055559015.1 of Streptomyces sp. NPDC024698. Taxonomy (NCBI): domain Bacteria; kingdom Bacillati; phylum Actinomycetota; class Actinomycetes; order Kitasatosporales; family Streptomycetaceae; genus Streptomyces; species Streptomyces sp. NPDC024698. Next base: position 155,323 of record NZ_JBVHLK010000013.1, read on the forward strand.
GCGGGGGACGCGGTCGCCGTCAGTCCGCCGAGCAGGACGGCTCCCGCCGCGGCGAGGGCGAGGAGTCTGCGCAGAGGGGACATGGGGGTGTCTCCTGGGGACGCGGGGACGTCGAGAGCCGACCTCCCCTGTTCGGTATACCGAATGTCGTGCGACATGCTGTGCGGAGGCCCACGGTAGGGGCTTGCCGATGATGTGAACAGGGCCTGGAGAGACGGAAGTTGAGCGTGTTCACGCCTCTTCGGGTCGCCGGGACAGCCCTTAGGCTGGTCCGCGTGAAGGAACAGAACATCCGTGCGAAGGCACGGAACGGCACACCGCTCGCCGTCTTCGATCTGGACGGCACCCTCGCGGACACCGCGCACCGGCAGCGGTTCCTGGAGCGTGCGCCGCGGGACTGGGACGCCTTCTTCGCGGCGGCGCCCCTCGATCCGCCGCTCGCGCAGGGCGTCGAGCTCGCGCTGAGCAGCGCGCGGGAGTGCGAGGTGGTCTATCTGACCGGCCGCCCCGAGCGGTGCAGGCGGGCGACGGTGGAGTGGCTGGCCGGGAACGGCCTGCCCGAAGGCCGTATCTGGATGCGGCGCGACGACGACCGCAGGCCCGCCCGCCGCACCAAGCTGGAGATCCTTCGCCGGCTGGCCCGCGACCGGGAGATCCGCGTGCTCGTCGACGACGACGAACTCGTCTGCACGGAGGCGGAGCGGGCCGGCTTCACCGTCGTACGGGCACGGTGGGCGGCCGCGTCGGCGGCGCTGAAGGACGCGCAGGAGCGGGAGGGACGGACCTGAGGCGATGCCCGGCGGCCGGCGGAACCGGCGGCGCGGGTCGGGTCAGTCGGCGTCCTCCAGCCGGAAGCCGAGCTTCAGACCGACCTGGTAGTGCTCGATCCGCCCGTTCTCGATCTGGCCCCTGACCTGCGTCACCTCGAACCAGTCGAGGTTGCGCAGCGTCGCCGAGGCCCGGGTGACCCCATTGCGAATGGCCTGGTCGACGCCTTCGTGGGAGGTCCCGACGATCTCGGTGACCCGGTAGGTGTGCTCGGACATGCGGCTGCTCCTCTCCGCCGTGGCGGGAGTGCCAGGCGTGATTCCACGGTGCCCCACCGGGTGGCGCTCCGCGAGACGGCGGGGCACCGCGGGTGAAGGGGCCCGGGGTACCGAGGTGACGCGGGCCCAGGGTGCCGTGCCGTGGGTGAAGCGGGCCCAGGGTGTCGTGGTGATGCGGGTCCCGGGTGCCGTAGGTGCCGCGGGCCCCCGCGGGCCGGCAGACCTCAGGGCCCGGCCGCGGACGGCGGTGTGCTTGAGTGGGCGGCGAGGCGAGCGCCCCGGCCTCGCCGCCGCTGCCCCCGCTCCTCGCTCCCCGGAAGGGAACCGGACCTCGTGCACGTACTGATCCTGGGTGGTACGACCGAGGCCCGCCGTCTCGCCGAGAGCCTGGCGGAGCCGACGCGCCCGGACCTCAGAGTGACGAGCTCGCTCGCCGGACGGGTGGGCGCGCCCCGGCTGCCGCCCGGCGAGGTACGCGTGGGCGGCTTCGGCGGTACGGAGGGGCTGGCCCGGTGGCTGCGCGAGCACGCCGTGGACGCGGTCGTCGACGCCACGCACCCCTTCGCCGCGGCCATCAGCTCCAACGCGGCCTCGGCGGCGGCCGTCACCGATGTTCCCCTGCTCGCCCTGAGGCGCCCCGGCTGGGTCCCGGTCCCGGGCGACGTCTGGCACGAGGCCGGTTCCCTGGAAGAGGCCGCCGGCCTCCTGCCCCCGCTGGGCGGCCGCGTGTTCCTCACCACGGGCCGGCTGGGTCTCGCGGCCTTCGCGGCCCTGGACGACCTGTGGTTTCTCGTACGCTCGGTGGACGCGCCGCGGGCACCGGCTCCGGCCCGCATGGAGGTGCTGCTCGACCGCGGCCCCTTCACGCTCCAGGGGGAACGGGAACTGCTCCGGCGTCACGCCGTCGATGTCCTGGTGACGAAGGACAGCGGAGGGCACGCCACCGCACCGAAACTGACGGCGGCCCGTGAGGCCGGGCTGCCGGTGATCGTGATCCGCAGACCGCGGGTCCCCGACGGGGTCCCCGTCGTGACGGGCCCCGCGGCGGCGGCCGACTGGATCACGGAGCTGTTCCGGCCAGGAAGCACCGGAACGTAGCGGGCGCAGCGGACCGCGGCCCGGCAACTCGTCCGGACGGACACGCGCAACCGGTCCGTCACGCCCCGGCGTCGGCGCCCGTGCCGGCTTCGGTGCCGGAGCTGGTGCCGGAGCCGTGGACCGAGCCGTGGACCGTGGTCCGAGCGGATACCGGGGGCTGGTCCGGCCAGGTGAACGCGTACCGGGGATCGCCGCCGCGGCTCAGCCGTACGAAGCGCAGGAGTTCACGGACGATGCCCGCGTTGCCCATCGCCCAGTCGGTGCGCGGTTCGAGGTCGCTCGGGGTCGCCCTGTGCTCGGAGTTGGACCAGCGAGCGCCGTCGCCGTCCCGGATCGCACGGTCGGCGAGGTCGGCGACGAGGACCTGGGCGAAGTCGTACGGGTCCCGCTCCTCGGCGATGCGGTCGCAGGCCAGGGCGAGGACCCCGGCGGTGCCGCAGCAGCGCCCGTTGTTGTCCCAGAAGCCGGGGCGCGGGCGCCGGGGCAGGCCGGAGCGGGTGACCGTGTGCCAGCACCGGTCGGCGAGGGCGGGCCAGGCGGGGTCTCCCGTGACGTCCCGCAGCAGCCGGAAGACCTGGGCGTCGCCGGCCGGGCCGTGACACCAGCCGTAGCTGACGGGCTCGATCACATCGGGGCGGTACTGGGGGGTGGAATGCCGCACCAGGAAGCCCTCGGGCCCCGCCTCGTCGCGCGCGACGACGTCCGCGGCGCTGGCCAGCGCGAGGTCGACCAGGTCGCTGCGGCCACTGGCCCCGCCGACCCGGGCGAGTCCCGCGACGATGCCGAGCGTGCCGTGCGAGACGTGGTGCAGACGGGAGTCGGTACCCGGGCGATGGGCCCAGTGGACGCCCGCCGGGGTCGGCTCCGCCGTCCGCAGATACGGCTCCACGGCGAGGACGGCCAGGTCGGTGTCGCCGGCCAGGAGCGCTCCGAGGCCGATCCCCGCGTTGCCGCCCATCAGTTCGTACAGTTCGCCCCAGCCGGCGCCGTCGAAGCGGGACCGTACGCGTTCCAGCGCGCGGTCGGCGGCGATCCCCGCGGCCGTGTCACCGAGTTCCCGCTGAACGGTCCGCAGGACGAGCGCGATGCCGGTGCGGCCGAAGTAGAGGGAGTCGTCGTCGACGCCGTCGGCGCGGTCCGCGAGACCGAGGGCGGCCCGCAGCGCGGTGTCGGCGTAGGAGTCGTCGCCGAAGTGCCGCCAGGCCTCCAGGAGCACGGGGACGATCCCGGCCGTACCGCTGTAGAGAGTCGGATCGAGGCGGCTGTCCGAGGGGCTTGAGGCCCACGCGAGGCCGCCTCCGGACGTCTTACGCGCCGCTCCCGCCAGCCACCGCAGTCCGTCCACCGCGAGGTCCTCGACGTCTTCGACGCTCGCGGCGGGGGCTTCGGGTGTCGTCATTCCTCCTCGCAGGCGATCGCGTTGACCGCGGCCGCCGCCATCGCGCTGCCGCCGCGGCGGCCCCGTACGACCAAGTACTCCAGAGCGGAGGGGTGTCGGGCCAGGGCCTCCTTCGACTCGGCGGCGCCGACGAAGCCCACGGGGACACCGATGACCGCGGCCGGGCGCGGTGCGCCCTCCTCGATCAGCTCCAGGAGGCGGAAGAGCGCGGTCGGGGCGTTGCCCACGGCCACCACTGCGCCGTCCAGATGCTCGCGCCACAGCTCCAGGGCGGCCGCGCTGCGCGTGGTGCCCAGTTCCGCCGCCAGGTCCGGCACCGACGGGTCGGAGAGCGTGCAGATCACGGCGTTGTCTGCGGGCAGCCGCTTGCGGGTGATCCCGCTCGCGACCATGGAGACGTCACACAGGATCGGCGCGCCCGAGCGCAGGGCCTCGCGGGCGCGGGCCACGACGTGGGGGCTGTGGCCGAGGTCGTCGACGAGGTCCACCATGCCGCAGGCGTGGATCATCCGTACCGCCACCTGGCCGACATCGGCGGGCAGGCCCGCGAGATCGGCTTCCGCGCGGATGGTGGCAAAGGACTCGCGGTAGATGGCCGCGCCGTCCTTCTCGTAGTCGAACACAGTCTTCTCGCTCATCCGTTGACGTTCCGGGTCCGGGCGCGTGCCGACGCCGGAGGCCCGGCCCAGGGCGCGGGCGTCGGCGCGAGCATATCGATCATCGGCGGGCAGCCGAAGAGGAGGGCTCCCGCGGGACCTGCCCCGCGAAAGCCCTCCCGGTCGCTCGCCCCCGGCTCGCGCCCGTGCCCGGACCAGGGCCGGGCTCGCGCGCCGTGCCCGAACCAGGGCCGGGCTCGCGCGCCGTGCCCGAACCAGGGCCGGGCTCGCGCGCCGCGCCTGAACCAGAGCCGGGCCGGCCGCGCCCGAACCAGGCCCGGTCTAGCCCGCGGTGGCGAGGGTCAGGGTGAACCCCGCCTCGGAATCGGCCCAGAGCCGGTCCGTGCGCAGGCCCGCGTCGGCCATCTCCGACCGCAGACCGTCGACCGTGAACTTCGCGCTGCGCTCGGTGATCCACTCCTCGCCCTGCTCGAACGGCACCGACAGACCCAGTCCTCGGATCTTGACGCGCTGTTCGGCCCGGCTGCGCAGCCGCATCTCGATGTGACTCTCCTCGCCGTTCCACACCGCGACATGGTCGAAGCTGTCCGGGTCGAAGTCGGCGTCCAGTTCGTGGTTCAGGACGTGCAGCAGGTTCTTGTCGAACTCGGCCGTGACCCCCTGGGCGTCGTCGTAGGCGGTGACCATCTCGTCCACGTCCTTGACCAGGTCCGCGCCGATCAGCAGGAAGTCCTCGGGGCGCATGATGTCCCGCAGCCCGCGCAGGAACGGGCCCCGGGTGGAGCGGCGGAAGTTGCCCAGCGTGCTGCCGAGGAAGGCGATCAGCCGGGAGCCGCGCTCGGGCAGTTCCGGCAGGACGAGGGGAGCGGTGAAGTCGGCGCGCAGGGCGTGCAGACTGATCCCCGGGTAGTCCGCGACGAGTTGGGCGCTCGCCTGGTGCAGCGCGTCGGCGCTCACGTCGACCGGGACGTAGCGCAGGCCCGCGGGACCCAGCGCCTCGATGATCAGCTTGGTCTTGGTCGAGCTCCCGGATCCGAGTTCGACGAGGCCGCGGGCCGAGGTCAGGGCCGCGATCTCGTCGGCGTGCCGGCGCAACAGGCCCAGTTCGGCCCGCCACAGGGGGTACTCGGGGAGCTGGGTGATCTCCTCGAAGAGGTCGCTGCCCCGGGCGTCGTAGAACCAGGTGGGCGCCGTGGACTTCGGCGTGCTGGTCAGTCCGTCGCGGATGTCGGCGTTCAGGGCCCTGGCGTAGTGCTCGGCGTCGAGCGTGTCGGTGTAGCCGTAGGCGCGGGTGCCGGTCATGAGTGCCTCTCTTCGGTCGGCGTCGACGTCACATCGGCGGAGTGCCACAGGCGCGGTTCACCTGCCGAAGCGGCGGCACCCGCGGCCGAGGGGGCCCTTCGTGCGGCGGAGAGGGCGTACGGGGGTGCCTGCGCGGTGTCCTCGTGAAAGGTGGGGTTCGACTGGAACGGACTCACGTACGGGGCTCCTTGTGCTGTGCGGATGCCATGTCGTCGCTCGTGTCCTTGAGCGGGGTGAGCAGGACGTCGGTGCGGCCGGCGGTGAGGAGGGTGCGGTCGGGGACCTCGCGCCAGAGCGGGTCGTCGTCGTGCGGCTCGGAGGCCACGAGGGTGCGGCTGCCGGGCTCGATCAGATACCAGAGGGTGTCGCCCCAGGCGGTCGCGGTGATCGTCTCGCCGTCGGTGAGCAGCAGGTTGAGCCGCGACCCGGGGGCCGCCTCGGCGACCTCCACGACGGTGTCGGCCAGCGCCTGGCCCGGCTCGTCGCCCGAACGCAGCCGGCGCAGGACCAGCGCCCACACGAACGCCGAGTCGCACCGGGCCTCCAGGGACAGCAACTCGGCCGGGGGCAGGCCCGACACGAGCGGGGCGAGTGTGCCGGGCCAGCCGCGGACCGCGCCGTTGTGGCTGAACAGCCAGGGGCCCGCGGCGAACGGCGCGGCCGCCGCCTCCCCGTCCGCGCCCGCCTCGGTCGCGTCCCGCACCGCGGCGAGCAGTGCCCGCGTCCCGACCACCCGGGCCAGATCCTGGAACGACTGGTCGCCCCAGATCGGGCCCGTGCGCCGGTAGCGGGCCGGGACCGGGTCGCCCTCGGCGTACCAGCCCACTCCGAAACCGTCGGCGTTGACCGTTCCGTGGCGCTGGCGCCGGGGTGTCCAGGACTGCCGGAACAGGCTGTGCTCCGGTTCCACGAGGAGTGCTCCGAGCCTCTCCTCGCCTCCCAGATAAGCGAGATGACGGCACATCAGGCGGCTCCGTCGCGGGCCGTGCGGAACCCGGAGAAGATCTGCCGCCGGATCGGGTAGTCCCAGTTGCGGAACGTGCCCCGGCAGGCCACCTGGTCCACCGCGAACGAACCGCCCCGCAGCACCTTGTACTCAGGGCCGAAGAACACCTCCGAGTACTCGCGGTAGGGGAAGGCGACGAACCCGGGGTAGGGCTCCAGATCGCTCGACGTCCACTCCCACACGTCGCCGATCAACTGCCGTACACCCAGCGGCGAGGCGCCCGCCGGATAGCTGCCCGCCGCGGCCGGACGCAGATGACGCTGGCCCAGGTTGGCGTGGGCAGGGGAGGGGTCCTCGTCGCCCCACGGATAGCGGGTGGAACGGCCGGACACCGGGTCGTGGCGGGCCGCCTTCTCCCACTCGGCCTCGGTGGGCAGCCGCCGCCCCGCCCAGCGCGCGTACGCGTCCGCCTCGTACCAGCACACGTGCAGCACCGGCTCCTCGGGCGGCACGACCTCCGTCACGCCGAAGCGGCGCCGCAGCCACTGCCCGCCCTCGCGCCGCCAGAACAGCGGCGCCTCGATCCCGTGCGTACGGATGTGGTCGAAGCCCGCCGGAGTCCACCAGCGTTCCTCGCCGTAGCCGCCGTCCTCGATGAAGGCCCGGTAGGCGCCGTTGGTGACCGGGGTGGTGTCGATGAAGAACGACGGGACCGTGCGCCGGTGCGCGGGACGCTCGTTGTCGAGCGCCCACGGTTCGGTGGAGGTCCCCATCACGAACGGGCCCCCGGGCACCAGGACTTCGGCGGGTCCGGTGAACGGAGCGGCGGGAGCGGGGTCCGGCGCGGTGAGGGAGGCGGGCCCCTGCCGGAGCTGATGGGTGATCAGCATGGTCTCGTCGTGCTGCTGTTCGTGCTGCGCGATCATGCCGAACGCGAAACCCGACTCGGTCAGCCGGGTGCCCTCGAACGCAGCGCTCTCCAGCACGTCCAGCGCCCGGCCGCGTACCTCGGCCGCGTACGTACGGGCCTCGGCGGGCGGCAGCAGCGGCAGCGAGGGCCGGTCGGCGCGCGCGTGCTCGAACGCGTCGTAGAGCCCGTCGATCTCGGGCCGCATCGCCGCACGCCCCGCGACCGCCCGCAGCAGCCACAGCTCCTCCTGGTTGCCGATGTGCGCGAGGTCCCACACCAGCGGCGACATCAACGGCGAGTGCTGCGCCGTCAGTTCGGGCTCCTCCACGCACGAGGTGAGCAGGGCGGTGCGGTCGCGGGCGGTGTTGAGCGCGTCCAGGGCGCGCAGCCGGAGCGATTCCGGATCCGTGCGCGGACCGGAGGCGGTCGTGTCGGAAGCGGTCGTGCCGGTCATGTGCTCATGTCCTTCCCGTCGGGCAGGCGCTGCGGGCCGCCGGCCGGGCCGCGTCCCGGGCGGCCGTCGTGCCGTGCCATGGCCGCGCCGACCAGGTCGTCGGCGGGGCAGCGGCCGCGGGCCACATAGCGATCGGTGAACTCGGCCACCGCGTCGAGTACGTCGGCGGTGGCACCGAGCCGGGGCAGGGCCTCGTACGCGGCCGCGAAACAGACCGCCGCGGCCTCGCGCAGCTCCGGATCGGCGAGGCCGAGGCGCGCCGCGTCCCGCCACAGCGGATTGCGCGGCGCCGGATCCGGGCCGGCCCGCTCGGCGAGCGGTTTGACGGTCCGGTAGGCGATCTCGGCCGCCTCCGGGTCGTCGAACAGCGCCGCCGTCACCGCGAGCGGCACGATCCAGCCGTCCTCGCCCGGCTGCGCGTCGATCATGCGCAGCTCCAGATGACCGCGCGGCCGCACCGGTGGGAACAGGGTGGTCATGTGGTACGCGAGGTCCGCCCGGTCCGGTGGCGCGGCGGATCTCGTCCAGTCCCGGAAACTCAGGTCCTCCGGGACCTCCCAGGGCGCCTCGCTCCCTCGTACGCACATCACCGGCGCGTCCAGCACGCGCCGGGCCCAGGCCGCACGGGGATCACCGCCCAGGGGCGGCGCGTCGGTGCGCCCGGGGTCCATCGACGCCCACAGCGACTGGCGGGTGGAGCGCCAGCCGGTGCGCCGTCCGCCGGCCATCGGGGAGTGGGCGAACGCGGCCACGAGGACCGCGCCGAGCTGATGGGCCAGCCACCAGCGGCGCCCGTGCCCGAGCGGGCCAGGCTCCTCGTACCCGGCGTCCAGGCACACCTGGACCGAGGCCGACGTGCACATCATGGCGCGGCCCTCGGGCCCCGCGCGGTCCAGATACCGCTCCATGGCGTCGTACCTGGGCTCCCGGAGATAGCGGCTCGGGGTGTTCCAGGGGTCCTGGCCGAAACCGCTGAGGCCGAGATCCGCCTCGCGCAAGGTCGCGCGCACGGCGTCGAGGTCGGCCGAGACGGACCGCACGCACTCCATCAGGGAGGCGGCGGGGTCGGAGCTGAGCTCCAGCTGCCCGCCCGGTTCGACGGTGAGCGCCGAACGCAGGGGCAGGGGCCGCAGTGCGGCATAGGCCGCTTCGAGTCGTTCGGGTGATACGGGGAGCCGCGGCCCGCGCAGCTCGTGGACCAGCCATTCCACCTCGACACCGAGGAGGCGGGGCGGACCGGTCTTGAAGCAGATGCCACGGACCAGTGCCTCCACCTCGGCCTCGGTGACAGCGGAGCGTCGTCGCTCCGTACAGTCACTCACCGAATCGGACATGTCGGGATCCTCCTGAGATTCCACCATGCCGCCGGCCCGGAGTCTGGTGGGCCGGACCGACAATGACCGTTCCACCCAAGACCCTCTCGCCGGTTCGCACAAGGGTGCAAATCGTTGCTTCGGGGACCGGGAAGCGCTGTTTTCGGCGCCGGGAAACTCTGTTGCGCCCGAGGACCAGCATCGCTCACGATGCGTTCATGGGCACGACGGGGGAACGCACGCAGGCCGCGCCCGTGGCGCGTACGGGGGTGGCGCCATGAGCGCGCGCCTGCGTGCGATCGCCCGGGAGACCGAGGAGATCGTGGCGGCCGGCGGCTATCGCGGCCCCTCCGGGGGCGCGGTGTCCATCGCCGCGGCCGTCGAGGCCGCGCGGGCCGGGACGCGGCTGCACGGACCGGAGCCGGTGGGGACACCGTCGGTGACGGCGGTCGTCACTTCGTACGAGGTCACGGGCGAGAGCAGCCTGGAGGCGGCCCGTCGGCTGACCTCCGGGGGCGCGGACCCGGTCGCCGTGCTGAACTTCTCCTCGGCGCGCAATCCCGGCGGCGGCTATCTGAACGGCGCGCAGGCCCAGGAAGAGGCCCTGTGCCGGGCCTCCGCGCTGTACACGTGTCTGCTGCGGGCCCGCGGTTTCTACGACCATCACCGCGCCCACCGTGACGCGTTCTACACGGACCGTGTCGTTCACTCGCCCGGCGTACCGGTGTTCCGGGACGACCGGGGCCGGCTCCTCGACGAGCCGTTCGCGGCCGGTTTTCTGACCGCGGCGGCCCCGAACGCGGGGGTCGTCCTGCGCACGGCTCCCGGACGGGCGGTGGATCTGCAGGGCGCGCTGGCGATCCGCGCCGAACGCGTCCTGGAGACGGCCGCCCACCACGGCTACCGCCGCCTGGTCCTCGGGGCCTGGGGCTGCGGGGTCTTCCAGAACGACCCGGAGCAGGTGGCGCGGGCCTTTCGCGGAGTGCTGGCCGGGGGCCGCCTGGAGGGATACTTCGACCACGTGGTCTTCGGCATCCTGGACCGCACCCCGCACCGCACCACACACCGGGCCTTCGACCAGGTGTTCGCATCGGAGCTCAGGGGAGTGTGAACCCCCCGGTCTCCTGCTGACGCGCGGCGCCTCAGCTCATGCCGACGCCTCGGCTCCCGCCGGCGCCCGGGCCCGGTGCGGTCGGCGGAGGAGCGCTCAGCGCCAGCCGTACAGCTCCTTGAGCCGGTGCACCACGGAGTTGAACCGCATCCGGTCCAGCGCGCACGCCTCCCGTCGCATCCCCTCCTCGTGCAGCCGCATCACGCGGTCCACGTTCACCCAGGAGTCGCGGCCGGTCCGGTCCCAGGGGCCGCTGCCGATCGCCACCCACTCGCGGTCGCCGTTGTGCGCCTTGCTGGAGAGCTGGACGGCCAGCAGGGTGCCCGCGGCCTCCCGCGCCACGACCAGCACCGGACGGTCCTTGCCCCGGCCGTCGTTCTCCTCGAAGGGCACCCACGTCCAGACGATCTCACCGGGATCGGGGTCGCCGTCGTGCGCGGGGGAGTACTCGGTCCTCACGGAGCCGACCTCGCGGGGTTCGGCCTCGGTGGTCGCGGAGGGGCCGTAGCGGCCCGGGACCTCTGCTTCGGTCTCATCGGTAAAGGCGTTCACGTCGGCCACCGTAGAGGCTGCGTCCGAGGCCGCGGCGGGCGGGGCAGGGGCCGGGGCGCCTCGCACGGACCCGGGACCCGGTCCAACTCCCCTCGCACCGCCTGCCGTACGGCGTCACGCGCCCCGGGGAACGGCGCCGGGCGTACGGCGTGGTGGGCGCCCGTGGGGATGGCGCCGGGCGGCGCCCTGCGTGCTGCGGAACGACGCCGGGCGCACGGGGGCTGTGGCCCAACTCCCGTACGTCCGCGCCTCATCGCTCACACAACCTGGTGCCGGTGCGCCTCAGCGCGGCGGCCTCACGCCTCCCTCTCCACGGGCACCTTCTCGCTGACCGGAGCCACGACCCCGTTGAGCCCCGCCGGGTTCTTGGCCTGGCTCCCCTCCTGGTTCATCGAGGCGAGCAACTGGCGTGCCAGGCCGAGGCCGGTGCCGCCCATGGTGAGCGCCTTGGCGAACAGGTCCGAGATGCCGTCGGCGCCGTTGAGCAGCACCATGTGGTCCACGTTGCCGAACGCGCTCGCGCCCGCCTGGACGATCTCCGGCCAGTGCTCGGCGAGTTGCTGGGCGACGACGGCCTCCTGGTTCTCGGCCAGCGCGGCGGCGCGGGCCTGGATGGCCTCCGCCTCCGCGAGACCCTGGGCCCGGGTCGCCTCGGCGGCCGCGAGGCCCTTGGCCTGGGAGGCGGCGGCCTCGGCCTCACCGGTTGCCCGGGTCGCCTGCGCGGCCGCCGCACCGCGCGCCTTGGTCGCCTCGGCCTCGGCATTGGCGGCCGCCTTGACCCGGGTCGCCTCCGCCACCGCGGCCAGTTCGGTCTCCTTGGCCTTGGCCTGCGCCGCCGAGATCCGCGCGTCACGATCGGCCTCGGCCTGTGCCCGGATCTCGTACGCCCTGGCGTCCGCGGGCTTGCGGACGTCCGCCTGGAGCTGCTGCTCGCGGCGGTGCGCCTCCAGCTCGGCGACCCGGGTCTCCTGGACGACGACATCCTGCTGAGCCGAGGCCGCCGCGAGCGGTCCGGCCATCTGGGCCGTCGCCGCCGCCTTGTCCCGCTCGGCCTGGTAACCGGCCTGCTGGATCTCGCTGTCCCGGGTCGCCTCCGACATCCGTGCCGCGGCCTTCTGCTCGGCCTCGGTGGCCAGCCGGTTCGCCTCGGCCTGCGCGATACGCGCGTCACGCTGCACGGCGGCGGCGTGCGGCATGGCCAGGTTCCGGATGTACCCGGTCGGGTCCTCGATCTCGTGGATCTGGAGCGAGTCGACGATCAGGCCGAGCTTCTCCATCTCCGTGCCGCACGCGGCCCGGGTCTGACCGGTGAGCTTCTCCCGGTCGCGGATCATGTCCTCGACGGTCAGCCCGCCGACGATGGACCGCAGATGACCCGCGAACACGTTGTGCACGCGCTCCGCCATCATCTTCTGCTGGTCGAGAAAACGACGCCCCGCGTTGGCGATCGACACGAAGTCGTCGCCCACCTTGAAGATGACCACGCCCCGCACCTTGAGCGGAATGCCCTGGGTGGTCACGCAGTCCACATGCAGTTCGGTCTCGTTCAGGTCGAGCGAGATCTTCCGCACCGCCTGCACGCCCGGCAGAACCAGCGTGCCGCGCCCCGTCACGATGCGGAATCCCATTCCTTCTTCGAGGCCTTCGGTCCGATGCTTCGAACCGGAGATGATCAACGCTTCGTTGGGCTCCGCGACGCGCCACATGAGCTTGAAGACCACAACGATGAAGATCAGTGCGAGGACAACCGTCCCCGCCACGACGCCGATGACCATCGGCATACGCCCCCTTTGCATGGTGCCCTTTCGGCACCGAACGAACGGGAGTGTGCTCCTCGCCGCGACCGGAATACAGAGGTGCGCGAATCCTTGTTGCGTTCTTGACGCATACGGCTCTCACCTGGGACATCTGCTGCTCAACTGTCGTACGGACAGGGCGAGTCGGAGACTCCTGCGCGCGGGTTCCCGGAGCCTCCGGGAGCGTCGTCAGCTGTCGTAGGCGGCCGACACGTACACCGTGCGCGGCGCCAGGTACTCCACCACCATCACCACCGTGCCCCGCTCGATACGGTCCTTCGGCGCGGCCGGGTACGCGAGGAAGTGCTCGGCGCCGCCGCGCACCCGGACCATCACCTCGCCGACGAGCCCGGGTCCGACCGTGCCGGTGACGCGTCCCATCAAACCGACCATCGAGGCATCGTCCATGGCCACAGGGTAGAGCCGGAACTCCCCTATGCGGCCGGGGAGTCCACGACGGCTTCGCGCGGAGGCCACCGTTCGTGCCAGCGCAGGTCCGCCTCCAACTGCGCGGCGAGCGACACCACCAGCGGCTCGCTGTCCGCCGGGCCCAGCAACTGCGCTCCGACCGGGAGCCCTTCGCCGACGAAGCCCGCGGGGACGTTGACGCCCGGCCAGCCGAGGACGTTCCACGGCCAGGCGTACGGGCAGGCGGCGATCATGGCACGGTCGGTGCGCAGCCCGCTCAGGCCGAGCATCGCGCCGATGGCCGGCGGGGGAGCGGCGGTGGTGGGCGCGAGCACGACGTCGTAGGTGTCGAAGAGCGCGCCGACGCGCCGTCCCAGCCCGGCCTCGGCACGACGGGCCGCCCGCAGCGGAGCGCCGCCGAGCAGCCGGCCGAAGCGCGCCGCTCCGTGCGTGCGCCGGTCGAGGAGTTCGGGGAACGGTACGGCGCCCACATGTTCGGCGATGCCCGCCGTGGCGCGCGGGACGAACGTGAGCCCGATGGGCCCGTAGCGGGGGTCGGCCTCCTCGACGGTGTGCCCGAGCGTGGCGAGCCGCTCCGCGAGCGCGAGGACCTTCGCCCGTACGGCGGGGTCGAGCCGCGCGGGCAGCGCGGTGAAGGGCGGTTTCAGCGACAGCGCGATGCGCAGCCGGCCGGGGTCGCGGCCCACGGCGTCCTGGACGCGCAGCGGGGCGGGCCGGTGCAGATCGCCCGCGTGGCTGCCGCTGGCCGCGTCCAGCAGCAGGGCCGCGTCCGCGACCGTGCGGGCGAGCGTGCCGTTGACGGTGATGCCCTGGAAGGACTCCGGGCGCGGCCAGGTCGAGATCCGGCCGCGCTGCGGCTTGATGCCGACCAGATGGGTCCAGGCGGCCGGGATGCGTACGGAGCCCGCCCCGTCCGAGCCCAGCGCCGCGGGCACCAGACCCGCGGCCACGGCCGCCGCGGAGCCCCCGGACGAGCCGCCCGGGGTGTGTCCGTGATGCCAGGGGTTGCGGGTCGCGCCGAAGGCCGGGCCCTCGGTGAAGGGCCACTGGCCGAGCTCGCAGGCGTTGGTCTTGCCGACCACGACGGCGCCGGCCACGCGCAGCCGTCTCACCGCCTCGCCGTCCTCGGCGACCGGAGGGTGCTCACCCCGGCAGCCGAACGCGGTCGGCTCTCCGGCCACGTCCATGTCGTCCTTGACCGCGACCGGCACCCCGAGCAGCGGCCGCCGCCCGCCCGCCGCCAGTTCCGCGTCCGCCGCGTCCGCCTCCGCGAGGGCGGCCTCGGCGCGGACCAGCCGGAAGGCGTTCACCGTGGACCGGGTGGCCTCGATCCGGGCGAGCGCCCGCTCGACCAGCTCGCGCGAACTCACCTCGCCGGCGGCCAGCGCACGCGCGCTCTCCGTCAGCCCTTGGGCGCGGTCGGGAGTCATGCGGGCCACCTCCGAAGCAGTTGTCTACCGAACGGTAACCTCTGTGGCCGCGCTGCGGTACGGGGCCTGCAACTCCCTTTGCGGAAGCGGGAGTTCCGTGAAACGGCGCGGCGATCGGGTGCCCCGGCGCACGGCTGTGCCCCGGCCCTCTGCAAGGATGCCTGGCGTCATGGTGCAGATACCGAACCAGTCCGCCCAGCCGGCGCCCGCCCGACGGCCCGTACCGACCAGCGCCGACGTGGCCCGCCTCGCGGGCGTCTCGCGCGCGACCGTCTCGTACGTCCTGAACAACACCAGCGCCGTCCGCATCAGCGAGCCCACCCGGCGCCGGGTCCGCGAGGCCGCCGAGGAACTCGGATACGTTCCGCACGCGGCCGCCCGCAGCCTGCGCGCCGGACACAGCCGCATGGTCCTGATGCCCGCCCCCGCCATCCCCGTGGGCCCGCTCTACCACCAGTTCTTCGCCGAACTCCAGTCGGAGCTGGGGCGGCTCGACTACACCGTCGTGCAGTACGGCAGCGTCGGCCTGCACGGCGACGAGGCCGCCCGCGCCTGGGCCGAGCTGCGCCCCGTCGCCGTCCTGGTGCCCGGCAGCGGCCTCGGCCCCCAGGGGGTGGCGGTCCTCAAGCGGGCCGGCGCCCGCGCCGTGCTCACGCTGGGCCCCGAACGGGTCGAGGGCGCCCACGCGCTGCTCATGAAGCACGACCGGGTCGGCCACTGCGCGGGCATCCACCTGCTGTCCGGGGGCCGGCGCCGCATCGGGGTGGTGATGCCCGGGGAGAGCGGCCTTGAGATCTTCTCCAGGCCCCGGCTCGACGGCGTCCGACGGGCCGTGAGCGGCACGGACGCGACGGTGACGGAACTGCCGCTGGCCTACGAGGAGGAGGCCGCGGCCCGGCTCGCGGCCCGCTGGCGCTCCCTCGGCCTCGACGCCGTCTTCGGGTACAACGACGAGTACGCGATGCTCCTGATGCGCGCCCTCCAGGACGAGGGCGTCACCGTGCCTGACGAGACCGCCGTCGTCGGCGCCGACGACCTCATGCTCGGCCGGCTGCTCAGGCCCCGGCTCAGCACCGTGCACCTGGAGCTGCCCTCCGGCCGGGACCTCGCGGAACTGGTCGACCGTGCGGTCCGTGAGCCGGGCGCCGAGCCCGGGACGCACGAGGTGTTGGGCGCGCGAGTCGTGCACCGCGCGTCGAGCTGAGAGAGGCTGGAGCCGCGGCGGGCATCGCCATCCCCGGCCCGGCCCGTGCGCGGCCGGGCCGGTCCCCGGGGCCGGAGCCCGGCCCCGGCGGCATCGGACAGCGGAGGCGCTTCATGCGGACCACGGTCGGCATCATCGGCGGGGGCCCGGCGGGGCTCCTGCTGGCCCGGCTGCTGCACCGGACGGGGATCGACTGCGTCGTCCTGGAGAGCAGGGCGCGCGCGTACGCCGAGGCACGCCAGCGGGCCGGGATGCTGGAGCAGGGCACGGTCGACGTCCTGCGCGCCTGCGGGGCGGGCCGGCGGCTGGACGCCGAGGGCCTGGTCCACCACGGGATCGAGCTGCGCTTCGAGGGGGAGCGCCACCACGTCGACTTCCCCGGACTCACCGGCGGCCGGACCGTCACGATCTACGCCCAGACGGAGATCGTGAAGGATCTCGTCGCCCTCCAACTCGCCGACGGACCACCCCTGTTGTTCGAGGCCGAGGCGCTCGCCGTGGAGAGGCCGGAGAGCGCCTCGCCCGTCGTACGGTTCACGCACGAGGGGCGCGAGCGGACGCTGACCTGCGACTGGGTGGTGGGCTGCGACGGTGGCCACGGCGTCGCGCGCTCCGCGTTCCCGGCCGGCACGGGCCGCTCGTACGCGCACGACTACCCGTACTCCTGGCTCGGCATCCTCGCCGATGTGCCGCCCTCCTGCGAGGAGTTGATCTACGCCCGGGGTGACGGCGGCTTCGCCCTGCACAGCATGCGCTCCCCGTCGGTGTCCCGGCTCTATCTCCAGGTCCCGAACGGCACCGACCCCGCCGACTGGCCCGACGAGAGCATCTGGGACGAACTGGCCGCGCGCTTCGCGGTCGGCGGGTGCTGGCGGCTGGAACGCGGACCCGTCACGGCCAAGTCGGTCACTCCCCTGCGCAGTCGGGTTTACGAGCCGATGCGCCACGGACGGCTGTTCCTGGCCGGGGACGCCGCCCACATCGTGCCGCCGACCGGCGCCAAGGGCCTCAACCTCGCGGTGTCCGACGTACGGCTCCTGGCCCGCGGCTTCACCGAGCTGCACCGCACCGGTTCGCCCGAACTGCTCGACAGTTATTCGGAGTCGGCCCTCGAACGGGTGTGGCAGGCCACGCGATTCTCGTACGACATGACTAGAATGTTGCACGCTCAACCAGATGGGGATGCCTTCGAACGCCGGATGCAGCTCGCGCGGCTGCGCCGGATCACGGTGTCCCGCCCCGCCGCCGCCGAACTGGCCGCGAACTACACGGGACTTCCGCTGCCCCGAGCCGCAGGGCGCGCCGAGCCCCCCGCTGCTGATCAGTGAACGATCGGAGAGCCGACATGCCGCTGCTCGACCCCGCGACCTGGCAGTCCCACCCGCTCAAGGGCGGCGAGTACACCGTCACCGAGCCCGCCACCGGCGAGGCCCTCGGCACCCTGGCTCTCGCCACCGCCGAGGACATCACGGCCGCCGCGCGCACCGCCCGCGCCGCTCAGGCCGAGTGGGCCAAGGCCCCGCACTTCGTCCGCGCCGCCGTCCTGCGCAGGGCGGGCGACCTCTTCGCCGCACATGCCGGCGAACTGCGCGACTGGATCGTGCGGGAGTCGGGCTCCATCCCCGGCAAGGCGGACTTCGAACTGCACGTGGCCGCCCAGGAGTGCTACGAGGCGGCCGCCCTCGCCTCGCGCCCGACCGGCCAGGTCCTGCCCTCGGAGGCCCCGCGTCTGTCGTACACCCGCCGCGTCCCCGTCGGCGTCGTGGGTGTCATCGCGCCGTTCAACGCGCCGCTGATCCTCTCGATCCGCTCGGTCGCCCCGGCGCTCGCGCTCGGCAACGGCGTCGTGCTGAAGCCGGATCCGCGCACGGCCGTGTGCGGCGGGCTCGCGCTCGGGGCCGTCCTCGCCGAGGCGGGCCTGCCGGACGGGCTGTTCCAGGTCGTGCCCGGCGGGCCCGAGGCCGGCCAGGCCCTGGTCGCCGACCCACTGGTCCCGGTCGTCTCCTTCACCGGCTCGACCGCCGCGGGGCGCGCGGTCGGTGAAGCGGCCGGACGTCATCTCAAGCGCGCGCACCTGGAGTTGGGTGGGAACTCCGCCCTGATCGTGCTGGAGGACGCCGATCTCGACGCGGTCATCTCCACGGCGGCCTGGGGCTCGTTCTTCCACCAGGGCCAGATCTGCATGACCACCGGCCGCCACCTGGTCCACGCCTCGCTGTACGAGGAGTACGTGGAACGGCTCGCCGCCAAGGCCGACTCCCTGGCCGTCGGCGACCCGCACCGGGAGCAGGTGCACCTCGGGCCCATCATCGACGAGGCCCAACTCGCCAAGATCCGGCGGCTGGTGGAGTCCAGCACCGCGAGCGGCGCGAAGCTGGCGGCGGGCGGCAGGCACGAGCGGCTCTTCTACCGGCCGACCGTGCTCGCCGGCGTCGACGACACCACCCCGGCCTACGCCGAGGAGGTCTTCGGCCCGGTCGCGCCGGTCCGCTCCTTCGCCACCACCGACGAGGCGGCGGCCCTGGCCGTCGCGGGACCCTACGGTCTCTCGCTGGGCATCGTCACCCGCGACACGGCACGGGGTCTCGACCTCGCCGAGCGCATCCCGACCGGGATCGCGCACATCAACGACCAGACCGTCAACGACGAGGCCGTCGCGCCCTTCGGTGGTACCGCCGCCTCCGGCACCGGCGCCCGCTTCGGCGGCGAGGCGAATCTGGACGCCTTCACCGACCTGCGGTGGACGACGGTGCGCGGGGACGTGGCGGGTTACCCGTTCTAGGGTCCCCCGGCCCGTGGGCCGGGGTCACTTCCAGTCTCCGGGCCCGTGTGCCGACTCACTTCCACGGTCTCCGGGCCCGTGGGCCGGGTTCACCCGTCCCTATTCGGCGTTCTTGGCCTGCTGGGCCGCGACCGACTTGCGGACCTCGTCCATGTCCAGCTTCCGGGCCTGACCGATCACGTCGTCCAGGGCGGCGGCGGGCAGCGCACCGGGCTGGGCGAAGATCGCGACCTGGTCGCGGACGATCATCAGGGTCGGGATCGACTGGATGTCGAAGGCCGCCGCGAGCTCCGGCTGCGCCTCCGTGTCGACCTTGGCGAAGACCAGGTCGGGGTTGGCCTCGGCGGCCTTCTCGTAGACCGGGGCGAACTGACGGCACGGCCCGCACCAGGACGCCCAGAAGTCGATCAGGACGAACTCGTTGTCCGTGACCGTCTGGTCGAAGTTCTCCTTGGTGAGCTCAACGGTGCTGCTCATTCCTTTTCCCTCTTCCTCACGTCCGGGTCGTGCCGGTCAGCACAACGCCACCCACCGGGGGCCTATTCCGGGCCCCTACCCGTGTGGCCACGGCGCACGCCAGCAACCAGACTGGCCCCATGACGGAAACGGAATCCATCGCGTACGACGTCGTGGTGCTCGGTGCCGGACCCGTGGGGGAGAACGTCGCCGACCGCGCCCGCGCCGCCGGCCTCTCCACCGCGGTCGTGGAGAGCGAACTGGTCGGCGGCGAGTGCTCGTACTGGGCGTGCATGCCCAGCAAGGCCCTCCTCCGCCCGGCGATCGCCCGCGCCGACGCCCGCCGCGTACCCGGCCTCGCCGGCGCCGTGCAAGGCCCCCTCGACGCCTCCGCGGTGCTCGCCCACCGCGACTGGTTCACCTCGGACTGGAAGGACGACGGCCAGCTCGCCTGGCTGGACGGCATCGGCGCCGACTTCCACCGCGGACACGGCCGGCTCGCCGGACCACGCACCGTGACGGTCGACGGGCCCGACGGCGGACGGCGCCTGCTCACCGCCCGGCACGCGGTCGCCGTCTGCACCGGCACCCGCGCCCTGCTCCCCGGCCTGCCGGGCCTCGCCCAGGTCAAACCCTGGACGAGCCGCGAGGCCACCAGCGCCCACGCCGTGCCCGGACGGCTGATCGTGGTGGGCGGCGGTGTCGTGGCCGCCGAGATGGCCACGGCCTGGCAGGCACTCGGCTCCCGGGTCACCCTCCTGGTCCGCGGCAAGGGCCTGCTGCCCCGCATGGAGCCCTTCGCCGGGGAACTGGTCGCCGAGGCGCTGGCCGAAGCGGGCGCGGACGTGCGCACCGGCACCTCGGTGACCGCCGTCTCGCGCGAGGGCTCCACGGTGGTCGCGCTCACCGACACCGGTGACCGTATCGAGGCCGACGAGATCCTGTTCGCGACCGGCCGGGCGCCGCGCACGGACGACATCGGCCTCGACACCGTAGGCCTGGAGCCGGGCGGCTGGATCGAGGTCGACGACAGCCTCCGGGTCGTCGGCAGCGAATGGCTCTACGCCGTCGGCGACGTCAACCACCGCGCGCTGCTCACCCACCAGGGCAAGTACCAGGCCCGGATCGCGGGCGCCGCCATCGCGGCCCGCGCCGCGGGAGTGCCGCTGCTGGAGACGGACCCCTGGGGCGCGCACTCCGCGACCGCCGACCACGCGGCCGTACCCCAGTGCGTCTTCACCGACCCGGAGGCCGCGGCCGTGGGCCTCTCCCTCGCGGAGGCGGAGCAGGCGGGCCACCGGGTCAGGGCCGTGGACGTCGACATGTCCTCGGTCGCGGGCGCCGGCCTCTACGCGGACGGCTACCGGGGCAAGGCCCGCATGATCGTCGACCTCGACCGTCAGATCGTCCTCGGTCTCACTCTCGTCGGCCCCGGTGTCGGTGAACTGATCCACTCCGCGACCGTCGCCGTCGTCGGCCAGGTCCCGGTGGACCGGCTGTGGCACGCGGTCCCGTCCTATCCGACGGTCAGCGAGGTCTGGCTGCGGCTGCTGGAGGCGTACCGGGACGCGTGAGGCCCCGGGGCGGGGCGGCGGGCCGTTGTGCCGCCGCCCCGCACGGCCGGGTGCCGGCTCCCTCGATCTGCCGGGCCGGGGCCCCGGGTGATCGGGACCGCCGGCCCCCGCTCGTCAGGACACGGTCAGGACAGGGACACCAGCTCCCGGTACTCCTCGCTCCACAGGTCCTCGTCGGCGTCCGGGAGCAGGAGCACCCGGTCCGGGCGCAGGGCGTCGACGGCTCCCTCGTCGTGGGTGACCATGACGAGCGCGCCCGGATACGTGGCCACCGCGGCCAGGACCTCGGCGCGGGAGGCCGGGTCCAGGTTGTTGGTGGGCTCGTCCAGGAGGAGCACGTTCGCGCCCGAGTGGACGAGCCCCGCAAGCGCGAGCCTGGTCTTCTCGCCCCCGGAGAGGACCCCGATCCGTTGGTCGGCGTCGTCACCGGTGAACAGGAACGAGCCGAGCACTCCGCGTACCTCCCCGTCGTCGAGGTGCGGCGCGGCGGCGGCGAGGTGGCCGCGGACCGTTGCGGTGGGGTCGAGCGTGTCGTGTTCCTGCGCGAAGTAGCCGAGGCGCAGCCCGTGCCCGCGCACCACCCGCCCGCCGTCCGGGTCTTCGCGACCGGCGAGCAGCCGCAGCAGGGTGGTCTTGCCCGAGCCGTTCGGGCCGAGGACCACCAGCCGGCTGCCCCGGTCGACGGCGAGGTCGACGCCCCCGAGGACGCGCAGATCGCCGTAGGACTTGGCCAGCGCGACCGCGCCGAGCGGCATCCGTCCGCACGGGGCCGGTTCGGGCAGCCGGATCCGGGCCACCTTCTCCGTCCGCCGGACCGGTTCGAGACCGGCGAGCAGACAGTCGGCGCGGCGGTCCATGTTCCTCGCGGCCACGGCCGTCGCCACGTGCGAGCGCATCTTGTCGGCCTGGGCGTGCAGCGCCGCCGCCTTCCGCTCGGCGTTCGCCCGCTCCCGGGCGCGGCGCCGCTCGTCGGCGTCGCGCTGCGCGAGGTAGGCCGCCCAGCCGGTGTTGTGGACGTCGAGGGTGGCGCGGTGCGGGTCCAGATGGAAGACGCGGTTGACCACGTCGGCCAGCAGTGAGGTGTCGTGACTGATGAGGACGAGCCCCGCCCGGCGGCTCGCCAGGAACCCGCGCAGCCAGGCGACGGAGTCGGCGTCGAGATGGTTCGTCGGCTCGTCGAGGAGCAGGACGCCGTCGTCCGCGAACAGGACGCGCGCCAGCTCGACCCTTCGCCGCTGTCCGCCGGACAGGGTGCCGACCCGCTGGTCCAGCACCCGGGCCGTCAGCCCGAGACCCGCGGCGACCCGGGCCGCCTCGGCCTCGGCCGCGTATCCGCCGCGCGCCTGGAACTCGGCCTCGGCGCGCACGTAGGCGTTCATCGAACGTTCGGATCCGTCGGCCATCGCGGCCTCGGCCGCCCGCAGCGCCCGTACGGCACGGTCGAGGCCGCGGGCCGAGAGGATCCGGGCGGTGACGGTGACCGCGGGGTCCGCCGCGGCCGGGTCCTGGGCGAGATGGGCGACCGTCCCGGTACGGGAGACGGAACCGGCGGCCGGACGTCGCAGCCCCGCGAGGGTGCTGAGCAGCGTGGTCTTGCCGGCGCCGTTGCGGCCGACCAGGCCGACGCGGTCGCCGGGGGAGACGGTGAAGGAGATGCCGGACAGCAGCAGCTGGGCACCGACGCGCACGTCGGCACCGCGAACGGTGGGGCAGGCTAGCGGAGGCGGGGTCGGGGCGCCCGCGATTTATGTACGGGGAGGCCGGCGGCGGGATGCCCCGGGGTCGGCCGGTCGGCGCTGTGGCTGCGCGGCTGCGACGGGAAGCGCTCAGCCCGGCAGGTCGAACCCCAGGATCTCGGCCGCCCGTTCCGGCGTCGGCTGGGACCAGAGTTCCGCCGTCGCCTGGTTCGAGGACAGTGAGCGCGGCTCGGCGTGGTCGAGGTAGAGCACGCCGTCCAGGTGGTCCGTCTCGTGCTGGACGATGCGCGCGGGCCAGCCGCTGAACACCTCGTCGACCGCGCGCCCGTGCTCGTCGAGCGCCGTCAGCCGCACCTCGTCGTACCGGGCCACGACGGCCTGCCAGCCCGGAACGCTGAGGCAGCCCTCGAAGAACGCGGCTCGTCCCGGACCGATCCCGTCGTACGACGGATTGACCAGGACGCGGAACGGAAGCGGCACCCGGCCGCGTACGAGGCGGACCTCGTCCGAGACCGGCGCCGGGTCCTCTATGACGGCGATCCGCAGCGGGACGCCGACCTGGGGCGCGGCGAGACCCACGCCCGGCGCGGCGTGCATGGTGGCGCGCAGGGCGGCGACGAAGCGGGCCAGTAGCCCCGGGTCCAACTGCCCGTCGAACGGCTCCGCGCCCCGGCGCAGCACGGGATCACCGGCCGCGACGATCGGCAACGGACCCTCGTGACCGAGGAGTTCTTCGACCAGGTCGCTCACCGTGATGCGCGGGCCGCTGTGGTCACGTTCTGATGCCATGGAGCCAGGATGCCAAGCGGAAGCAAAGCGATCGAGGCGGCGCGGGCGGAGCCGACGACTTTCCTCGTATGGCTCCGGTCACAACGCGAGGCCGCGCCCAGCCCGTTCGGCCTTGACGGCCGCCGGGGCCGGACCCGACACGGCCGGGTCCGGCCCCGGAATCGCCGGAGGCGGCTTCGCTCACGCCTCCTCGAACTCGCCCCCGAGCGCGGACGCGATCCGCAGGTGCGATGCCGCCTCGTCGGGGCGGCCGAGGCGTTGGAGTGTGCGGCCCAGCATCAGCCGGGCGTAGTGCTCCACCGGGTCCCGCTCCACGATGGTGCGCAACTCGGTCTCGGCGCGGCGCAGTTGGGCCGAGTGGTAGTAGGAACGCGCCAGCAGCAGCCGGGGTCCGGTCTGCTCCGGCACCTTCTCGACCAGTCCGCCCAGGACGCGCGCCGCCGCGGCGTAGTCCTTGGCCTCGAAGAACATCCGCCCGCGCTCCCAGCGCTCCGCGGCCGTCCCGTGGTCGTAATACGTCATGTCCACCACTGACCTCCTTCGACGGGCCACAACCACGCTGATTGGTTGAAAATTCCACAAGCCCACAAGCCCACAGGTCGACAAGCCGTCGAGCCGCCTACGCCTCGGCGAGTTCCGCGTTGGCCCGCTCCGTCACGAGGGCCAGTACGCGCCCCGCGGCGGCCAGGTCCTCGGCCGGAATCCCCGCGTACACCCGGGCCGCGATCGCGTCGCCCGCGGCGCGGACCGACGCGAACAGCTCCCGCCCGGCGTCCGTCAGCGACACCCGCTCCGGCGTCGTCTCCTCCAGGAGCCCCCGTGCCGTCAGCTCCTCGACGGTCCGACGGGCCGCCGGCTCCTCGATCTTCAGGCCGGCGGTGAGCCGGGCCGTGACCCGGCCGCGCTCGGCGGTGCCGCCGTCGTCCGACACGGCCCGCAGGGCCACCGACTGCTCGAACGTGGTGCCGCTGCGGGCCAGCACCCGCTCCAGGGCGGCGCGGGACGCGTAGTGGGCGAGGCCGATGACCTGGCCGTTGACCGGGGGAACAGGGATGGTCATGACTACTCCTCGGATGGAATCTCTTCGGAAGATCCGGAAGGCTCGGAAGGCGATGCGGTCCTGCCGGGGCGCGGCCCGGCTTCGCTGTGCGGATCGAGCGGTACGTCGAGCAGGACGGCCAGTTCGGAGCTGAACGCCCGTGTGCGTTCCCCGCCGAGACCGCCCAGGGGTTCGAGCAGCTGCTCCAGAAGGCCCTGGACCACGGTGACGGCGCGCAGGGTGACCTCGCGTCCCTTGTCGGTGAGGGTCAGCCGCACGGCCCGGGGGTCCGCCGGATCCCGGTCGCGGTCGAGCAGGCCGGCCGCCTCCAGGGAGCGGGCCAGTTTCGAGACGTAGAGCGGTTCGAGTCCGGTGTGGTCGGCGAGCCGGCGCTGGCTGGGGTGCTCTCCGGCCCGGTGCATGCCGTACAGCGACGCCACCAGCGAGTACTGCGCGTGCGTCAGGCCCAGCGGGCCCACGGCCCGGTCCACCGCCACGCGCCACTTCATCGACAGCCGCCAGACGAGGAAACCGGGCGTCGCGTTCTCGGAAACCGACTTCGCTGAGCTCATGAAGGAAACAGTACATGGCTACTATATCCATGGCTACTATTTTTCGAAGCCGCGAGCCGCGAGCCGCGAGCCGCGCACGCCGGATCGGCCCCGGTCGGCCCTCGAACGGCCCCGGCCGCGGCACCCGGGCCCGATGACCGGGCGGCCCGGCCACCACGCCGGTTCCGGGTCAAGTGCCCCTCGATCCGCCGATCGATGGACTGACGAGAGCCCGCCGACGGGACTAGGTTGTGGGCATGAGCAATCTTGATCGGGAGGCGGTTCCCGCCCCCTGCGGCGGCCGCGGGTTCGTGGTGGCCGAGCCGGTGCGCGAACTCCTCAGCCCCCGCCGGGTCAAGCTCGGCGAGGCCACCGAGGTCCGCCGTCTGCTGCCCAACCTGGGCCGGCGCATGGTCGGAGCGTGGTGCTTCGTCGATCACTACGGGCCCGACGACATCGCCGACGAGCCCGGCATGCAGGTCCCGTCGCACCCGCACATGGGCCTCCAGACCGTCAGCTGGCTGCACGAGGGCGAGGTCCTGCACCGCGACTCCACGGGCAGCCTCCAGACGATCCGCCCGCGCGAACTCGGCCTCATGACCTCGGGCCGCGCCATCAGCCACTCGGAGGAGAGCCCCCGGGCCCACTCGCGCCTGCTGCACGGCGCCCAGCTCTGGGTCGCGCTGCCGGACAGCCACCGGCACACCGACCCGCGCTTCGAGCACCACGCCGAGCTGCCCGTCGTCACCGCCCCCGGCCTGCGGGCCACGCTCCTGCTGGGCGCGCTCGACGGCACGGTCTCGCCCGGCACGACGTACACGCCGATCGTCGGCGCCGACCTGGCCCTCGCGGCCGGTACGGACGTACGCCTGCCGCTGGAACCCGACTTCGAGTACGCCGTCCTCGCCATGTCCGGCGAGGCCCATGTCGACGGCGTACCGGTGCTCCCCGGCTCCATGCTCTACCTCGGCTGCGGCCGCACCGAGCTCCCGCTGCGCGCCGCGTCCGACGCGGGCCTCATGCTGCTCGGCGGTGAGCCGTTCGACGAAGAGCTGATCATGTGGTGGAACTTCATCGGGCGGTCCAATCAGGATATCGCACAAGCGCGTTCTGACTGGATGACCGGTTCGAGATTCGGTGAAGTAAAGGGCTACGACGGGGGTCCCCTGGCCGCCCCCGAACTGCCGCCGGGGCCACTGAAACCCCGAGGGAGAGTGCGCTGACCTGCGTAGACGGCTGGAGCGTGCGATTGCGGCCGTCTTCCGGTCGGCCCGGACCTCCTGGCTTTGCGTGAATGCTGCGGTGACGGCTGCCAGGGGTCTGGAGGCCGGTGGCGGGACGCCGCGCGTCTCCAGAGTTCGGCAAGGTGTGGGCGTCTCTGGTAGTCCTCATGCTGACTCAATGCTGACTTTTCTGATGCATCGTCAGCGATTAGTGAATGACGGTTGGGTAGCCACGTAAGCGAGTTTGCGTCGGGCGACGGAGCTGTTTGTGCTTCCCGTGACTGTGGAGCAGGTATGCGGACCGGATGTTGATTGGAAGCCCGTTGCCGAAGCGGCTGTGGCGATGGACGGCCGGGGGCCGGGTTGTGGGAAGTGCACAACCGTGCCCTTGGGCGTCCCGCAAATATGGGCGACGCTGTGGGAGCGTAACTTCCTTCAGTGACGGCGCGCTTTGAGCTGGTGTTTGTCTCTGGAGAGAGGTCTACGCAAGGCGGGGACTTGGATACCGGCAGGTTCTTCGTCTGCTGGTGGTACAGAGGCAGCGCATCGCTGACCAGCGCAAACAGCGCCCGTCTCGGCTTTGACAGGATTGCTGGCCCGGGAATGGTCCGGATCTTGACCGATACGGTCCCTCGGACTGGGTGGCCGCCCGGTGCCACGCAGCGGTCGGAGCCGAAAAAAGGGGGTGCCGCCTACTGGCGTCCGCTCGCACTCTGGTGTGACATAGTCATCTGCCGATACCGCCCTGTATGCCGATTCCCGCACGCTGCTGGCATAGAGCGATAATCCGCTCGCCGTGGCCGCGTGCGGAGGTGGCCATCCGTCGTGAGCTATGACGGTCCCACATGGCACAGGTGGTAGAAGCCGTCTTCTGGCGTCCATGTGGTCCAGGATGAGGCCGTTCACGTGGGTGTGGCCTGTGTGGTTCAGGTGCGTCGAGGCTGTTCGTGACAGCGATGTGACACGCGAGGGTCATTGAGGCCCCTGCCGGCCTGATGCTGGCAGGGGCTTCGTCGTTCCTCGGCGGTGGGGTCTGATCCCCTGCTTTCGCGTTCAGGCCGCTCCGTTCGCGAAGCGGCCTGAACGAAGATGTCGTGCAGTGCCGCCTTTAGTGCATCGTGGGCAAGGTGAATCGCAGCCGCAGCGCGTTGCCCACCAGGCGGTACCCCGCGAGCCCGGGTGCTCCGAAAGGGTTGGGCAATGGTGTGATGTGGCGGCGGGCGCCGTCCAGCACATGGGAGACGTACACGATGATGTACGTCTCGTCAGGCTTGAGGGCGCGTGCCCGGTCGACCTCGGACTCGCCCAACTGAATTTCGCCGTCGGCGCCGGTGGACGCTTTGACCTCGAAGTACAGGGTCCGCTCCGGGGTGGTGATCCGGAAGTCATAGCCGAGCCGGTCGTCCCCGATGCCATCTGG
The DNA here is from genome assembly GCF_055559015.1 of Streptomyces sp. NPDC024698. Lineage (NCBI taxonomy): Bacteria > Bacillati > Actinomycetota > Actinomycetes > Kitasatosporales > Streptomycetaceae > Streptomyces > Streptomyces sp. NPDC024698. The sequence goes on from NZ_JBVHLK010000013.1 coordinate 182,461, forward strand.
ATAGACGTGCGAACGCAGTCCGGAGCGCCACGACTCCTGCTCAGGCACTTCATAGTGGCGGTGCAGCCACGCGCCGACGACCTTTTCCCCGGCGAGGCCGATGGCCAGTTTCGTCGCGGGATCCACAGGAGCCACCGTGTAGCCCTCACTGCTTTCGCCGCGCTCCCTCCGGGCCCGGGGGATTGTAGGCGGCAGCGATGCCAACGGCGTCGGCGAGACGGCAAGTTGGTCCTCGGTTACATCGCTTGCCACCTCGCGGGCCAGCGTGCGCAGGTCGTCCCGGCCGATGGGCAGGCGCTTTCCGCTGAGCACCACATGAGGGCCTGCGGCGAGCGGCCACGCACCTGTTCCGGGACCCGCCGGCACGCTTTGTCCGGCCGCCCGGGATTGGTCCAAGGCCAAGTCGGCGGAGCGGTGGGTGAGGGGCATGCCGTCAGGCCAGTAGCCGTGGTCGCTCAACCAGCGCGTCAGCCGCTGCTTGCGCAGCCGCTCGAAATCGAGGAGCCCCTGCGCGTCCATGGCCCGCGCGACCTCCTCGACGGAGGGAAGTCCGTGCGCCTGTCCGCCGCCTCCATGGAGGCGTACCCAGGTGTCTATGAGAGTGCGCAGCCGCGGAAGCTGCTCGTGCAGGACTCCCATGCACACGTCACGGAGCTCGGCGACCGGCCGCGTAGAGGCGCCATCCTTGGTCGCCCGCTTGCTCTGCGCGGGGGACGGGGCGGGCAGGTGAGCACGGGCCCATGCTTCCGCGTGCGTACGCAAGACATCGGTTGGCACGTCCCAATAGAGGTCGAGCCACTCCGGTGCTGCCTCAAGACCGGGTAGCTCGCGTAGCCCGACGTATGACTCAAGCGGCGATCCGGCTCGATACGCGGGAACGAACGCATCGCGTACACGATCGACGAGGTCGGCCCGGTTGTGCTGCAGCCAGTGCGCGAACTGGCGTGTGTGACCTGCCCTGTTGTGCACGGGCGGTAGGTCGAGGTCCCGCCACGCACGATTGGCGTCGGCCAACTTGACGCCGAGTGCGGTGAGTCTGCGCTGCCAGTCGTCGTCATCTATGAGGCGCATTAGCGTCCGGGTGGTTTTGGGGTTCACTCGTGAGGCCAGCCAGTCGTGGAGCTGCGCGCGATCGTGGAATGTCTCCTGCTGGCGTTGTAGATCCTCAGCGTGTGCGGGATCCACACAGGCCAGGAGCGGGACGAGGCGAGCGCTGCCGGAGCGTACAGAGGACCGGTCGGAGAGCACGGCCTCCAGCTTGCCCACGGGGACGCGCAGGACGTCTTCGAGGTCCACGTCGGCGACGTCTCCCGGCTTGGCGCATCGCTGCGCTAGTTTGAACAGGGCCAGTTGAAGACGTTCTCCAAGTACCGGAGCTCCGACGAGGGCGGCCACTGCGGGGGCTGCGTGCTGCAGGATCTCCCACTCCGGAGCCTGATCACCGTCGGGGTGGACTGTCACGACGAGCCCCCGTTCTGGTGTCCCCTGAAACAGCGACCGCTCCGCCGTCTCGCTGGGCACGACGTGACCGTCGACGTACTGCACTGTGCGCGTGGCCCGCACGAGCCGACAGGCGCCGATCCGCCGCATGATCAGAGCGGGTGAGACATCCGTGAGCCGCAGGGCCCGCTCGGCATCGAACTCGACGAGCCCCGCCACCAGCGTGGCCAGCCATGGCCCCGCAACCTCCGTCAGTAGGCCACCGGAGGCATCGTTCAAGGGCAGTCCGTCCGCTAGGACCTCCACGACGGCTGCACTGGTCCGGCGGGTGGGGAAGGAAGTTCGGCGACGCAGATAGGAGTTGACGCGGTCCGCGAGGGCGCCGGCACCGATCGGCAGCACGGGGACAGCGACGGCATCGAGTAGCCTGCGCTCGATGGCACCCTGATCGTCGGCGACGTAGATGGTCTCTGCCTTGTGGTCCTCTTCTGGGGCAGGACCCTCCTCCGGTGCTGCTTCGTTCTGCTCCGCCATCTGTTCCCGTTCCGTCCGCCCTCCGACCGCTGCGAGCGCGTCCTCACGCGAGACCACAAGGTCGGTCATCTCCCCGAAGCCCGTGGGCCCCGGCCCGTGCGCAGGCAGTAGGTCGCCCCACGCCTTCTCGTTTGCCTTGCGGACCAGATGGCCGAGCCGCCCGTGCCGCAGGCTCGGCGTTGACAACACCAGCTCGGCCAGGTGATCGAGCCGGGCGAGCGCGGATTCCGGATCGTCCCAACTGCGCACGCCCAGCAGGGCAAGGCGCACGCGGACCCGATCCGTGGTCCGCGCGCGCAGGGAGGCGGGCGCTGTGGCGAGGTATTCGGGCGCCGCACCCTCGCCCGACCACCACCATGCACTGCTCGCATCCGCGAACCGGGACGTGGCGGTCTGCCCGTCCGCGGGACGAGGATCTTGCTGCGGGATCCAGGGCGCTTGGGCGAGGAACCCCGCCAGCGGCGTCGGCCAGCGCGTGCCGTTTCGATCGGAACCGCCGGTGTAGGTCGTCTCCAGGACAGTGTCGGGCCAGGAGCCGAGCCCGTGCAGAATCAGCTCCGCGTACAGCTTGCGGCTGTCGTCGTCGAACGACTCGTAGTCGCTCTGGCCGGGCAGCGTGCACAGCGGCTGTTGCGAGCGGTAGGACACCGTGCTGTAGAGCCCACGCTGATGGTTCGTCCAACGGACTGCTGTCCGACGCCAGTTACGCAGCTCCTGTCGCGTCAGCGGGACGCTGGGGAACCCGGAGAAGCTGTAGGGAGAGTTGAGGATGCTGCCTTTCAGGGAGTCGGACGTCATGTTCACCGCATGTTGGCGAGGCCGCAGCCCGTGGCTGACGCCCTGTCGCTCCAGGAACCGCTGCAGCGTGCCGACATCGACGCTGGTCTCGTCGCCTGGCTCGAGGATCTCCTCCGGTGGCTCGATGACCTGCCCCGCGAGTCGCGCCAATTCGTCTGACCCGGCCGATTCCCTGGCGAGGAAGCGCACCAAAGTGTCGTCAACGTGTCGCTGAGTGCCTGGCCAGCCTGGGCCGAACATCGCGGTGCCCAGCGTGATCCAGCCGTCCCGCGCGGGCCCTAGCAGTCCGCTCACACGCAGGCCGCCCCCTCCCGACTCCGCGAGGTTTGCCGCCCACACGGTACACGCGTACTTCAGATACACGCGCAGCGCACCGTCGTCCCCCCGCTCCCTGCCCATGGCCTCGGCCACCACGTCGAGGACCGCCTGGGGCGCATACGGGTGCACCAGCTCCTGCTGCTCCAGCCAGCGCAACCCTTGCGTGCGACGCGTGGCCCGCTTCCCGGACCAGGGCAGGCCGCCGTGCGCGAAGCGGAGGTGCTCCGCGAGACGCTCGGGCACCGGCGCCGCGGTGGCGCCGGCCGTATCCGTGGCCGGGGGAGCAGTCATACGTGCGGCTGCCGACTCCACCGGCCGCGGTACGAACACCCCCGTGCCCCCGGCTGGCAGCAACTCCCCGCCGGTGCCGAGGATGATCTGCTTGCCGCGCAGCGCACGGCCGCCGTCCGTGAGGCAGAGGGACAGGTCGGCATAGAAATCCGCCCAGATGTCCAGCCCCACACGGTCGGCGTGCAACGCCAGAGCGAGCCGCTCCGCCCAGTCCGCGAGCCCGTCGGGACGCGGACCGAAGCGCAGCCCGAACCGTCGGCCGAGATCCTCCAGACGCCGCAGCCGCGTTGAGTGGAGCCCCGGATCGATGAGGTCCTTGACGCCCGCCGTGGCCAGCGCCTGCGGAGTGAACACCCTTGCCTTCCCGGGCTTCTGCCATGCGAAGGCGCCAGCGAGCGAGGTGTGGTCTCCGGCCGGATGAAGCACCGGCAGGAACGCGACCTTTTCGAGCGACTGGCCCAGCATCCGTATCGCGGACTGCAGCCGGTGCACCTGCGCCGGGCTCCAGCACAACAGGTCGACGAGCGCAGCCGACGGAATCCGCCTCCGTGTGCCTGCGGGCAACAGCGCCGCCAGCGCGCAGGCGCGGGCCACCGCGTCGAGCAGCAGCGTGTTCCACGGCACAGTTTCGGAGAACGACCGGCGCTCGAAGGTGGTGAAGAACGGCGCGTTAACAAACCCGGGCACCGGACAGGGCGCCTCGTCCGCCATCGGCAAGAACGCGTACAGCCGCCCGGCGTCCAAAGGGTCGCCCGCCGGAACGGCCACGCTGACCTCCGCCGGGCCCCGCCATGTGGACCAGACCTTGCTCATCACCCGCGCGTCGACGGCTCGCTCGATCGCTTCGCGGGCCGTGGCCTCGTCCACCTGGGTGTGCACCACAATGAGACGCATACGACGCCGCAGCACCACCTCCTGCACACGCAGCCCCTCCGCCGAGATGAGGGTGCGGACCTTCCTCTCGTACGTCTCCGGGCGGGTCCGCCTCTTGTCGGTGCCGCCACGGCGCGCGATGGTCACCTTGGCTACGCGGTGCAGGAACAGCTCGAAGGGCGCCTGAGGAGCAGTGAGTTCGGCGAGCTGACGCTCGACCTCGGCGCGCGCCTGCGCCGAGCGCAGCGGCAGTCGGATGACGGTCACGAAGCCCCGGCGCCGGAACGACCGGACGCTCTCCGGAACGTCGTCCACTGGAACCGGCAGCTTCAAGGAGCTGACTCCATCGCGCAGTTGCTGTGCCGCCGACGGATTGTCCGGCGCCACTTGTTCGGCGATCCAGTCGAAGTCGGCGGGTTGGGCGAAGCGGAAGCAAAAACCGTCAAAGGTGCGCGCGTTTTGCCGGGACACGCTGTATACCTCGGGAGCAACGGTGAGCTGGAGGACGCTCTTGAAGCCGATGCCTTTGTGCCCGATGCCTTCGTCAGGACGCTTGGGCGACAGGCCGACCGTGCAGACCCCCTTGAAGTCCTCGTCGCTGAACGACCGCCCTCCGTTGGCCACATGAAGGACGCCGTGATCGCCCTCGTCCTCGCACAACAGGAACTCGATCTGGCCGTCGCGCCGCTTCGCCGGATGTGCGTCGTGCGCGTTCTGCAGTAGCTCGATCAAGACGCGGCCCTCATACCCAGGCGTGATCATCTCGTCGACGAGCGCCTTGAGTTCACGGGCGGTGGACCGCCCGCTCTCCACATCCGTGAGATAGCCCCGCGCCTCAACGAGACTCTGCCTCAGGACGAGGTCCCGCCATGACATCCCCACAACCCTTGGCCCTCCTGCTCCCCGCGTGATCCAACGCGTACGACGAGGCTAGCGGCGGCTACTGACAAGCGTTCGTACGACTGCGCGACCGGCGCGGCCCGAACCCGTTTGCCGCGAGTGGCGCGCACGATCCGCCAGGCGACTCGAGGGCTTACTTCCTGGGGGAGGGCGGGCAGATGCCGCCGTCGTTGGTTGCCTAGTTCCCTGACGCTTGCACGGCCTTCGTGCACGCTCGCCCCGAGGAGCTGCTGTGCCCTGACTGTCAGCGCGGGGTCGTGTTGTCATGTCCGATGTCGCCGAGTGCCCGGTAGGATCCCCGCGCGTAGAGGATGTGGTGGGACTGGCCGGAGGCGCCTTGGCGCAACTTCGTGGCCGCCTGGTCGTCGAGGAGCAACTCCTTTTTCCCCGTGGGGACACGCCCGCGACGGCTGGCCTCGGTGCACACGACCTGCCACATTCAGCTCATGGCATAGGTGTTGAGGCGGGCACGCGTGAGCGCCACGTACAGGGCACGATGGTCCTCCCGTGCAGGGTCGAGGCCGTGCGCCAGGGCCGAGGCGTCTGCCGGGCTCAGCTTGACGGCTACCGTGTTCCACTCTCGCCCTTTGGACTGGTGACAGGTAAGGCCAGGTCTCAACTGGTCGTCTGTGAGCCGAAGTTGTAGACGCTCCAGTGCGCGGAGCGGCTTGCGCGCGAGCTGTGTCGTAGCGATCCCCGGAATGAGGTCCGCGAGACTGGGAGTCAGTCTCTGCCACACCAAGGCCGGTTGGTGACCGTCCTTGAGGTCAGCCACCGCGGCCTGCAGGCAGGGGCGGATCGTTGTCGCTAGCGCCTCCTTGTCCAGCCCGAGTGTGACCAGAGCATCGTGCAGAAATACTGCCTGTGTGCCCAGCGCATTCTGTGCGATCTCATTGAGGAGCAGGGTGCAGATCGCCTCTTGAACCTGACCGACGCCGGGCTTGATGGCGAGGGGCAGGACGCGCGGATCGCACTCCCACAGTGCCTTCCACTTGAGTGCGAGGACCATGTCGGCATCGCGGGCAGAACCAGCCGGCAGCGTGACGGGCACGCGTCGTCGCAGGCGCCGCGTAAGCCATGCCTGTCTGTCGGTTCCCCACCGAAAGGAGTCGTCCAGGTAGTGCGTGGAGAAGCCGTTCTCCCTTATGTATGCCGCCATAGCAGCGGGACGGGCGCCTCTGAACTGGTAGAGGGCCTGCCACGGATCCCCGACCAAGGTGAGAGAGCTGGACGCTGACGCAGCGAGTGAGAAGATGTCCCGGTCCAGATCGTTGGCGTCGAACACCTCATCAACCGTCAACGAGCGCACCGAGGTCTCGAAGTACGAGATCAGTGCTCGGCGTGCGGGACCAGCTGTGAGGGCCTCTTGAAGAACCTCCCGTACGTTGTCATGGGTACATGCGCCAGCGGAGACCGCTTCCTTGAAGTGCATGGCTGATGGGTGGCTCGAGGTCTGGGGCTCGTTGACGGTTCTTATGACGACGTGGCCGCCGTCGACCCGTAGAACGGGCTTTATGCGGCTGGGTTTTGTCGGGAGGGCTGTCCGCCATGAGTCCAACACGTCAATTTCCGTGTGTCCTCCTGGCCAGTGCAGAACGCCTTCATTGAGCAGGTAGAAGAGTAGGTCGCACAGAAGGGTGTCCAGGGTCACGATGCGGTGCGGCCAGCGCAGTGATGCCGACCCCCATTGCCGGGCGACACGCGTTCGTAGTTCCTCGGTGGCTGACCTGGTGAAGCTGACCGCTACGACCGCGCGTGCGTCGGTGGGGGCGGCAAAGCGGTGCAGGCCGAATCGCAGGGCTGACACGGTGGTCTTTCCGGAGCCGGGTGCCGCTTCGACGTAGACGCGGCTGTGCGGGCTGCCACTTGCGGTGAGCTGCTGTCGTGTCAGTGCGTGAAGCCCTGTGCTGGATCTAGGCATTGTGCTGTCCGTGTGGCCAGGGCCCGGGTATCCGCACGTGTGTGGGCCAGCCTCCTGGCTGGCGACCTGTCGTCTGGTTCTGCCGGATTGGACGTGAGCGCAGAAGATCGTCCCAGTTCTGGGTTTCCTGCGCTTCGCCTGCCGCGGCCTCGAACTCGTGCTCTGCGTCGATGGGCTCGTCTTCTGGCCAGTACGCCGGGTCGTCGAGATCGTCATCCCATTCGATGTCGTCTGGCAACTTGTCCCAGATGTTGTCGGGAGCGAGCCACCCGGGCGGCTCCATGGCGGCATCTTCGGACGACAGATCGCCGGTGGTGTCTGGGGCAGCGGCCGGATACAGGAAGTCGAAGAGGTCCTCGAGGTGCTCGGGGACCGTCACGAGGGAAAGGCCGTCGGCCGCCTCGCCGTCGATGTCGTTGGCTTCCCGGAGCACCGCGGCGAGAGCGAGGGCGAACTCGGCCTTACGCCGTGCACCCCGGCCTTCCTTGACTGCTTCCTCGCCGTTCTTTCCTGCTCTTCGGCTGGCGAAGTAGGACCGGACGCTGTCGACGGTGACTTCAGCCAATGGATGGTTTGGGTCGACCGCTTGTTGGGCTTCCGCGACAAGGTCCTCGTTGCCCGGAGTGATCGCCGGCTCGAGGGTGGGATGACTGATGAAAACCTGGACTACGGACCTATCGTGATCTGCAGCCCACTTGGGCATGTCGCGAGCGCTGTCGAAGGGAAGGTCGCTGTCGCTGTCACGGAGGATGGCCAGCTTCGTGCACAGCTCCTTGCCCGGTGTCGCCAGGAGATGGGCGGCCCACTGGCCGACTTTGGTGCCCATCGGGACGATGCTCAGGGCATCAATGAAGGCTTGCTTCGCTTCGTCGTCGCCTGCCCAGGCCCGGCCGAACTCGCGCACCACCGCGCCCTCGGTAACTCCTTCAACTAGGAGCAGGCGTTCGGCGAAGAGAGCCGATGAACGACTCGCGTCGAGGTGCAGTCTGGCCATGCGGAGCGTGGCATCGCGATGCTGGGACGGGACCACGTCCTTGACGCAGCGGCTCACACTTCCATGGTCGGTGCGACGCACGACGACGAGCTCCGTGGGGTCGCACGCTGTGATGATGTCAGTCGCGTGACTGGTGAGGATCACCTGTAGCTCGGGGCGCGCCTTGACGGTTCTGCGCAGGTAACGGACCAACGAGTGCTGCAGCTGAGGGTGGAGATGGGCTTCAGGCTCCTCGATGATGACCGTTGCGTGAAACGGAGCCGTGGAGAAGAAGGAGTCTTCCTCGGAGGCCGCCTCAGCATGCGCTTGAGCCAAGTTCTCGAACGCTTGCCGCGCCTGCTCCTCCTCGGACGGGGATTCGTGATCGCTGCTCTCCGGTGGGTCCGCGGAGGCGAGGGGGACCTCTGTTGAATCAGGTATCGCAGCCAACGTCACTGCAATATGAAGCAGGTTGACGTACCCAAGGCCAGAAACTTCCAGAGGACGGGCTGCGGAACGGCCTTCGATCACGGCGAGCATGATCTCCAGCACGCGGGCGAGATAGGTGTCGTCGATGACCTGGCCGCGCACGTAGGGCCATTGTGGGCTCACGCCAGCCGACAGTCTGCCCAGCTGCTCGCTGATGCGGGCCTCAACGGCGTCGATCAGGCTGTCCTTGGCTAGATCCTCCAATAGTCGGGAGGCACGGGCCCGTAGAGCCACCAGGTTGCGGCTGCCATGGAGTTCCTGCTGTCGTGCGCGTAGCAGCTCCACCAAGATGCGCACCTCGCGGCGCGCCAGTTCGTCCAGTGGATGACGCCAGGCGGGAAGATAGATGAGCTTGAACTGGTCGATCCTCCGGGCGAGGCCGTGGCTGCTTGTCAGGCGCGAGGTGACTGTCCCCAGCTGTCGGTGCAGGGAGACACTCCAGGATTCAGCTTCTCCTCCGGGCCGTCTGTGCCCTGTGGTGTGCATCTCGCGGCCGAGGCGCCCCTCGGCTTGGAGGTCGTCGGCCAGGTTGTACGTGATGTCGATGCTGCGCTCGACGCCGGCATCAGGGGATGCCAGCGCGGCTGAAGTCGGCCTCGGGAGCACCGGAAACCGATTCCCTGGGTGCGCGAGGTAGAGCGCGTCTGTGAGTGTGGTCTTGCCCGCGCCGTTCGGCCCGATCATCACACTGAACCTGCCCGGAAGGTCGCAGCTCATTGGCATCTCTGCGCTCGCGCGCAGACCGCTCACCTTGACGCGACTCAGATACATGGCAGGCCCCCCGATCGACTCCGTCACTCTGTCAACATCATCGCTCAGCGGTGCGCTGCGCTGCGCAGATTCCCCTCTGGAACGCTGTGCCACCCAGGGCGGATTTCCGAACCAATTGCCCGCTGCGCGCTTGGTTTCCAGCGTTACGTGCCGCTTGAGTCGATCAGCCACTGATGATGCGCCAACTTTTGCATCACCCGATACTGAGAGCTGCCGATCTGAACTGGGATGCTGTCACAGGGGCTGTCGTGACAGATGTTGCCCCCGTCGGCTTGTCTCGGTGGGGGTTCTGCCCGCGGGGCCGATGGCGCCGCGCTTGTCGGCCTCGGCTTGGGAGTCCGGCCTGTGGGCACTTCCTCGGGTCGGCCACTTCAACAGGGGTCCGGAAGGGGTGAGAACGGCTGACTCGGTTGAGCCCTGCGGTCGTCGGGACGCAGTGGAAATGGAATGAGAATGGCCCGCGGAGCGACCTACGATCGTCTGTCATGGGTGTATACGCGAGCCGGAATCGGACGGATGCGGCGCCGAAGCGGGCGGCCGAGCCACAGGCCGAGTTCTTCGAGAGGGTCGCCGGTCCGTTCTGGGACCAGGTTCGGGATGTGATCAACGAATGGTGGTCGTGCTTCCCTGACCAGGCTCAACCCGGCCTGCTCAGCCGGCTGCGGGACCGAAATTCCGACACGAACGTCTACTCTGCGCTGTGGGAGTTGTACCTGCACGAGATGTTGCTCGGTTCCGGTTGCAGCGTGGAGGTTGAGCGGCAAACGGGAACAGGTGGCTATAAGCCCGACTTCCTGGTTACGCGCGGCAACGAGCAGTTCGTCGTCGAGGCGATCTGGAAGGCTCAGAAGCGCGACGCTGGGTCTTACTCGCTCCCACCGCAGTTGAGCGATGCCATCGATCGCTTGCCGAGTCCGAACTTCTTCGTATCGTGCGAACTCCATAGCGCCGGTACGGCAACGCCGCCGCAGAGACGGCTGAAGTCCGGGCTGACGCGATGGCTTGCAAGCTTGGACCCCGACCAGGTCATCGCCGACCATGAGCGCAAGGTGCCGCTTTCCAGTCACATTTGGCAAGAGGCTGGCTGGTGCCTCACGTTTCAAGCGATCCCCCGCAGCCCAGGCAAACGTGGCAATCCATCCAGCAGGACAATCGGCGTCTACCCTTCGACATGGGCGGTCGAGGACGGGTCGGAGCGAGTGCTCGACGCCGTCACACGCAAGGGTGGGAAGTATGGTGACCTGGAGCTGCCATTCATCGTGGCGGTAGGCCATGCAGCCGACTTCCCCGAAGATGAGGACATTGAGAGAGCGCTGTACGGGAGTACGGTCGAGTACGCCTACGACAGCGGATCGACCTTCAGCCGAAAGCCCGATGGCTACTGGACTGCCACCTACGACCATGCCCACAGCCGTGTCAGCGGCGTGCTCGTCGTGAACAACCCAGCCCCCTGGACCTGGACGAAGAACACTCCCGTTCTCTGGCAAAGCCCGGATCCCGCCTCGCTTCCTGTCCCCGTCTTCCCTACCTGGGCAACCGCGCAACTGGCTGGGATCCAGGTCGAGCGCCAGCCCGCGAATCGCTCCGTCCACACTGCTCTCGGTCTGCCGGAACGCTGGCCGACCGGCGACGCCTTCCCCCGGAGTGACCCGAGATGACGGCAGCGGCACCGTCCGCCTCGACAGCGGCACCCCGGTGAGATCACCTCATGCACACGGCAGCGTTCGTTGAGGGCCTCTGCGTGGACCGGGGAGGCCGCTCGACCGGGTTCCGGGAGCATCCGTCGTGCACCGGGTGGACGCCCTGATCGGCCAGCCGACGCTGTGCCGCATCCGAACGAAGTGGCCTGCGGCCCGGGCCGAAGCTGGGAGGTGGATTTGGCTTGCGGGCGGGTTCTCGCCCGCCGGGCCGAGCTTTAGGCTGCGACCGCTCCGAAATCTGGCGATCTTTTGGAGGGTGTGCAGGATGAACCGAGCTCTCATGACCGCATTGGCGGCAGCAGCGTTGGTCGTGTCCGGGGGCAGCACCACCGCCTCCGCTTACGCGGCCCCGCCGCGAACCACGCACGGTCCTTGCCAGTACACCCAGACCCCGGACGAGCCGGCGGCGCGGCGGGTTCCCCTGCCGCCCGACCCGCGGCACACCCCCAGTCACGGCACGGTCGGTATGGCTGTCCGGACCAGCCAGGGCCCGCTCCCGCTGAGTCTGGACCGGGAGAAGGCGCCGTGCACGGTCCAGAGCTTCGTGCACCTGGCGCGGCACCGGTTCTACGACCGCACGGTGTGCCATCGGCTGACGGCGTATCCGACGCTGAAGGTCCTGCAGTGTGGCGACCCGACCGGCACTGGCGAGGGTGGGCCGGGGTACGAGTAGAAGGACGAGCTGCCGGTGGACCTGCCGCCGGTACCGAGCGATCCGACCGGCGTCCGTCGCCTTTACGGGCGCGGTTTGCTGGCGATGGCCAACGCCGGTCCGAACACGAACGGTTCGCAGTTCTTCGTCGTCTACGGCGACTCCGCGCTGCGACCCAACTACACGGTGTTCGGCACCGTCGGTGCCGCCGGCCTGAAGACGCTCGACAAGATCGCTGCTGGTGGTATCGAGCCAACTACGCAGAACCCGGCGCCTGTCGACGGCACGCCCGTGCTGCGGACCGAGCTGCTCAACGTCCGGCCGTCCTGTCGGCCCTGATGAACTGCAGTGCGGTCACCGTGGGTTCAGCGTGTCTGGTCTCACGGTGATGTGAAGGAGCCGTTGCCGACGTCCGCCCAGGTGACGTCGCCGATGCAGTCGTAGAAGGTGACCGGGTCAGCTGGGGGGGCACATGTAGGCCAGGCCGCCGCCGTTCGAGCCGATGACCACTTGCCCTCCTAGGATCTTCGTGGAGCGACTTCTGGGAGCGGAGTAGGGTGCGGGCCCTACGCCGCCGAGGACTGGTTCACGTGGCTGGCACGGTGGCGCCCGCTGCGGCGCGAGCGTGGTTCGGCAAACGCGGCGGACGCCGTACGGCGAGCGCTGAGCAGCGGGCCGCAAGCCGCCTCCGTTCGCGACGTCGTGCAGGACTGGTGGCGCGATCAGGCCCCGCCCACCGGCGTCACGATCCGCGACGACATGCGTCAGGAGGTCTTCCGCCCGCTCCCCATCCACCTCGGCGCGCTGGACGAGACTCTGAAGTGGGGCGGCGAAGCCGCCGAGGCGGCCGATACCCGCATCGACGTCGAGCTGACGGTTCAGCACGGCACGCTGCACGTCTGGCTCGGCCTCGACAGGGTGGACGTCCGGGCGGCTTGCGATGATTTCGCCCGCCTGCTGTCGCACACCCTTCCGTACACTGACTGCCTGGTCGGTGACGACCATGTACTGCTGCGCCTGCACGGCGATCTCGAGACAGATCCTCTTCATCCCTTGGCCGCCGCAGGCATGGATGCCTACGCCTCCGGGCCGAAGGACCGGCGACGGCTCATTGAGCAAGTCGCTGACGGGCCTGCGGAAGCACAGGGCAAGCAGCCGTATTCGTGAGCCCGTAACGCGAGCCGGGCCACGTTCTTCGCTCCGCTTCAGCGTGGCAAGGGCGTGACAGGTGCCGCTCATTCGCTTTCGTCGTTGGTGACGGTCTCGAAAATGGTGTCGGCACAGGCATTGTCACGGCTGATCGTCAGCGGAGCGCTGGATGCGGTCGGGCCTGACTGTCAGTGGTGCCGCATACCCTGAATGAGTACCTCAGGCGGCTACTTGTCGACGGGCCGTGTCCAGCAAGGAGGGTGGGGCGATGGCTGATCGCAAGACTGTGACGCGCCAGACGTTCATCGGTGAGAAAGGCATTGCCCTGATCGAACGACGCTGCCTGGAGATGGGCCACCTCTTCCATCCCCGGCGCGTCGATCACGGCATCGACGGACACATCGATCTGGTCGACCCCGACAGCCGTGCCGTGCTGAACCTGACCCTGCTGGTCCAGAGCAAAGCGCAGGACCGACGCTTCTCTGGCGAGACGGACGACGGCTTCCACTACCTCTGCGACCAGCGCGATCTTGATCACTGGCTGTCCGGCAACTCGCCGGTCATCCTGGTCTTTTCCCACCCTGAGAGTCATGAGGCGTGGTGGGTGGAGGTCAAGGCGGCGTTCCCGGACGCGGTCAGCCGTGCTGCCCGCCGCGTGGACATCGACAAGCACACCCAGCGCTTCGACCGGGACGCCGCCCAGGCACTGCTGCGCTTGGCGATGCCGCGGACGACGGGCCTGTACCTGCGGCCCGCGTCGATCACCGAAGTGCTGACCACGAACCTGCTGCCCGTCATCGAGATGCCGCCGGCCGTGCATCTGGCCCCGACGGCCTTCACTGACTACCGCGCGGCCGGTGGCGCACTGGAGACGCAGGGCCGGCGTGAGTCCGGTTGGATCCTGCGGGACAACCTGGTCCTGTCGTTCCACGACCTGCGGGACTCGCCTTTGCGGGTGCTCTGCGACGGAGATCCCGAGCGGCACGAGACCAGAGAGTGGGCGGACAGCGACGACCTCGACACCCAGCACCGCTTCGCTGACCTGCTCTCCCGGACCGTTCAGGGCTCCTATCCGGAACTGCGGTGGCACAAGGACCGCAAGCACATGCACTTTCGCGCGACCTCGCACCTGGGGCCTCGCAAGGCGGGCAAGGGACCCGGATCACGCGGCCGGACCGTGTTCGGTCCGCACACCTCGAAGTCCGACCCACAGCGCGTCGGCTACTACCACCACGCTGCACTGCGCACGAGATTCCGGCGCCTGGACGGTGTCTGGTATTGCCAGCTGGAACCGGACTACTGCTTCACCACCGACGGGTACACCGAATACCCTTTCGCCGACCGGCTCCTGGCGGGGATCAAACGTCTCGACCGGCATCCGGCGGTCCGAGGCTGGACCCGCATGTGGGCCAACTACCTGCGCCAGGAAGCCGACTTGTTCACGGAAGCACGGCCCGTCCAGTTCGGCGAGCTGGCCACCATGACGGTCGAGCGCGGTATCGACGACCTGTTGTGGGGGCCGGCGCCGTCCGGGGCCGCACCGGAGGACGACCAGGACCCGTCCGCCGGAGGCCAGGAAAGTCTGGACGCTGTACTGGCTGTCGCGGATGCGGACACCCAGGATCTCCTCAGCCTGCTCCAGGACGGCGAGAGCGACGAGGGCGCTCCTCGGCGAAGAAGCCCTGGAAGCAAAGCCAGGTCTGCAGGGCTGCGGACGCCCCGTCAGGGACGGGCGAGCGGTGCGAGGCGAGGCCGGTGATCAGCTCGGTGATCCTTGACGAACCAGAACTGGAATTCGGCGGAGCGGCCCGGCACATCGATCCACGGTTCGGGATCACGAACTACGGCCCCGCCGATCTCGGCGCGGCCGACGCGCCCAGGGCGATCCGCGTCGGCCTGGTCGGTCCTGCGGACCAACTCGACGGGCTGCGCCGATGGCTGGAGCGCTGCCGGGAACCCATCGCGGCCAAGGACGAGAAGTACCCGCATCTCTTCCCGGAATTCCCCGGCTGCGACACCGACCGCGGTCTGCACACCACCCTTGTCTTCAGCGACCGCAACACGCGGGCGATCAGCAGCCGCGACCTGCGCGCCATCGAGACCGCCGGCCAGCCGGCAGCCCTGACCAAGGCCGTGAGCATTTACGCGGAAGAGATCAGGACCCTGGCTGACGAGAACCGTGTCGACGTCCTCCTGGTCGCCAGACCCGAGCAGCTCATCGACACCGCCGGCCGATCAGCCCGCGGCCCGAAGGAGGCCGACGAGCTTCCAGCCCGGGACGCGCTCGACGAGCCGCCCCCGGCCCAGTTCGCCAACTTCCACGACCTGCTCAAAGCCCGGCTGCTGCACCTGCGCCAGCCCATCCAGATCATCCGACGCAGCACCTGGGACGAAGCCACCCGGCCTCCCGAGGGTCACAGTCGCCAGGACGAGGCCAGCCGGGCCTGGAACCTGCACGTCGCCCTCTACTACAAGGCCGGTGGAGTCCCGTGGCGCCTCCTGCGCAGTCCCGCTGACCTCACGACCTGCTACGTCGGTGTCGCCTTCTACCGCAGCGACGACGGGAGCTCTCTGAGCACCTCCGTCGCGCAGGTATTCAACGAACGCGGGGACGGCGTGATCGTGCGCGGAGGGCCGGCGAGGATCAGCCGCACCGACCGCCAGCCCCACCTGGCCCGCGCCGACGCGCACGCCCTCCTGGTCCACGCCCTGGACGCCTACCGGCGCGAGCACCACACCGCACCCGCGCGCATCGTGCTGCACAAGACCTCGGCCTTCACCGACGACGAGGCAGGCGGCTTCCAAGACACCGCGGACGAACGGTTCATCGACACGCTGGAGATGAGCTGGATCACCAGCAGCGAAGGAGCCGCAGCCTTCCGTCCCGGAGACGCACCGCCCCTGCGCGGCACCCTCGTCACCCTCGGCGAACGCGAACTCGCGCTGTACGCCACCGGCAGCATCGAGTTCTACCGAACCTACCCCGGCATGTACATTCCGCGCCCGATCGGCATCAGGCCCGTGACCCCCACCCGCAACCCCCGCGAACTGGCCGCCGAAGTCCTCGCCCTGACCAAGATGAACTGGAACCAGACCCGCCTCGACGGGCGCCTCCCCGTCACCCTGCGCACGGCCAACCAGGTCAAATCCGTCCTGCGCTTCTGCCCGCCCGACCAGGCTGTCGCCACCCGCTACGCCCACTACATGTAGTCAGCCGACCGGGCGATTCGCTTTCCGCTGGCCGGGCCCGCACGCCGATCCGTTCCGGCGCGTCGCACGCCCGTGGTGCGGGTGCGCGGCCGGTCCTGGCGCGCTGGTCGATTGCCGCCATGTGCTGCTACCGGCCGGGCGACTCCTCCCGGTTGATCTACCGGCTGCGCCAGCACCGCAAGCACCGGGGTGCAGTACGCAACAGCCTCGCTTGGACCGACTACCGCGACCTGGTCCTGCGCCCCACATCCAGCTCAAAGCCCTATCGTCCTGATCTGGGACGACCTCAACACCCGCCGGTCCGCCGGGATGCGCGAGTACGCGAACAAACTCGACTGGTTCGCTATTGCCCAATTACCCTCCTACGCACCAGATCTGAAACCGGTGGAGGTGTCTGGTCGCTGTTAAGGCGCGGTCCGCTGGCCAACACCGCCTTCACCGACGACGACCATCTCGAACGCACCCTCCGCTTGTCGGCGTCATATTCAGCTCCGCCCAGACCTGAGCGGCGGGTGCCTTGCCGGCACTGGACTCAAGCTCACGCATCAGCCGACAACACTCCGAAGAGTTCAGTGACTCAGACACCAGGGGACAAGTAACTCGCCGGTACTGGTCAGGGCCGTCACGCTCCGCCCATACGATCGACCCCACACGGACGTTGAGGGGGATGCATGAACCCGATAGCGCGGAGCCCGTTTGGCCCCGCAGCAGAGCAGCACTGCAACATCAAGGCCCATGCTGAGCTGGCGTTGCTCGACGAGAACGTTAAGAACCTGTCCAAGGCACTCGTGGAGGAATACAGGAAGGAGACCGCGAAGTACCAGCACCTTGCTGAAATGGAAAGGGACGCGCGCCGCGAGGCCGAGACTAGGGCAAGGTCCTACGCCAAAGTGATCGACCAGCATGATGACCTCAAAGCAAAACTCGAATCGATGATCCCTGACTTGGTGCAGGAAGTGCAGCACCTGCCGAAGGAACCCGAGGTCGCTGAGTTGGAAGCTCAGCTCAGGGCGGCGGAGAAGGAGCGGGGCAGCCTCGCCGAGCTGCTCAGAGCTGCAGAGGAGGAGCGAGACGCAGCCCTGCGCGCCCGTGACACTGCCATCGCACGCCTGCGACCCCGGCAGGAGGACGGCATTGTGGTGGGAGACGCGGATGCCCTCCAGCTGAGGTTGGATGCACCCACCCTTTGTGGCGTCCTCGAACAAGCGAAGCACTATTGCACGCTGCTCGTAATCACCGCTGACCCTGACGAGGCCGAACGGCTGGAGCACCATCAAAAGGCGTCGCTCTGGAGGAATCGCCTTGCAGACGCCCTCGCGATGATCCAGACGTACGCCGAGGATAAGAATCTGACCAGGGCGCGCGGCCGCGGGGCGGGCCCTGACTTCGCCAACCTGAGGGCGTACTGCGGCAGCCGCCCATCCCCGTTGCTCTCACCAGTCAAGGTGATTCTGAACGAGGGGAAGTTCGCCAGCAGCAGCCCTCGCGGCAAGGCTGACAGGAGACTCCGGGTCCCCGAGGACATCGACCCGTCGGGATACGCGGCAATGCTGGAACACATCCGCATCGGCGACGGAGCGCCACCTGCACCGCGCTTGCACTACCTTGATGACACGGATCAAAGCGGCCTGATCGTCGTGGGATTCTTCGGTGAACACCTGCACAACGCCAGCACCAACTAACAGGGGAGACCAGAAAAACAGGCCCCGAACTCCCAGGGGCATTGCGTGATTGGGATTGGTCCGGTTCACCGGTCTCATGAGTGACGTGGCGTCATGTCCGTTGTGCGCCAAGGGGCCCAGGAGAGCAGAGCAGGCACGGTGCTGGTGATCATGTGGTTGTCGAGACCCATTGATCCCCTCACCTCAAGCGATGTTGCTGACCTGCGGCGTTTCCTGATCCTGGTCGCCGATCCTCGCGATGCGCGAGGACTGCGGTATCCGGCCCTCGCGCTGCTGTGCGCAGCCGTCTCGGCGGTGCTGACCGGGGCTCGCTCGCTCATCGCGATCAGCGAGTGGATCACCGATACCCCGCAGCATGTGCTGGGCGTCCTCGGCTTCGCCGCCGATCCACCACAACCGCGCTGCCCATCCAGCCGCCCGGGCCACCGTGCACCCAGAAGGACAGCGGTTCTCCCACGGCGGCGGATCACCGCCACCGCCGCGGCTAGTGCTCTGACCACATAGGTTCGCCGCGTTGGTGGTCATGGCGGTTGGATGTGTGGTGACGTCCGTCTGACCGCTGGGGGTGTGGTGGCTGAT
>NZ_JBVHLK010000014.1:0-197126 GCF_055559015.1 Streptomyces sp. NPDC024698
GGGGTATCAACATATCTGGCGTTGATTTTTGGCACGCTGTTGAGTTCTCAAGGAACGGACGCTTCCTTTGTACTCACCCTCTCGGGCTTTCCTCCGGGCGCTTCCCTTCGGTCTTGCGTTTCCGACTCTATCAGACCGTTTCCGTATCCGATTTCCTCGGCGCTTTCCAGGTTTTCGCTTTCGCGTTTCCCTTTCCGGCGAGTCCGACTCTATCAGATCCTTTCGGGCCTGACTCCCAGTCAGCGGGGTTTGTCATCGCGACTGTTGGGCCGTTCCGACGAGTGAGACATTAGCGGATTCCGGACTCCCGAGCTAATCGGGGTGGCGCTCTTTCGAACGCGGAATCCTCATTTCGCAAACATGCATGAAAACGAGCCGACGACGAGTCGTCGATCGTTGGATGCTGGTGCGGAATGGCTGTCCGGGGACGACCGGAGTCGGCTCTCACGTCGGACAACTCGGAGAACACTACGGACGGGCACGGGCCGTGTCAACCGAGGCCCCGACGGGCCACCCGAGGCGTACGCTGACGTCCATGACTACGCGTACGTGCGCCCAGCAGTGGTGGGCCGCCTGACGGCGGCCGTACACACGTATGTACTCAACGGCCGCCGCCTCGGCGGCCGTTCTTGTTTCCCTCCTGGGGAGCCGGCCGACGGGTGCGGCGGCCTCGACCAGGAGGTTGAGAGATGACGCGGATCTTCAGCGGGGTCAAGCCGACCGGGCATCTGACGCTGGGGAACTACCTGGGTGCCGTACGCCGCTGGGCGGAGGTCGACCAGCACCGGGCCGAGGCCCTCTTCTGCATCGTGGATCTGCACGCGCTGACCGTGGACCACGATCCGGGGCGGGTCCGCAGGCTCAGCAGGCAGGCGGCCACGCTGCTGCTGGCCTCGGGGCTCGATCCCGAGCTGTGCACCGTGTTCGTACAGAGCCATGTGGACGAGCACGCCCGGCTGTCGTATCTGCTGGAGTGCGTCGCGACCGACGGCGAGATGCGGCGGATGATCCAGTACAAGGAGAAGGCCGCGCTGGAACGGAATCGTGGCGGGAGCGTGCGGCTGTCGTTGCTGACCTATCCCGTACTGATGGCGGCCGACATCCTGGCGTACGGCACCGACGAGGTTCCGGTCGGGGAGGACCAGACACAGCATGTCGAGCTGACCCGGGATCTGGCGGTGCGGTTCAACCAGCGCTACGGGCATACGTTCGTCGTGCCCCGGGCGACCCGGCCGGAGGTCGCGGCACGGGTCATGAACCTTCAGGAGCCGACGTCGAAGATGGGGAAGAGCGACGACGTGGGGCCCGGTGTCGTCTATCTCCTCGACGAGCCGGACGCCGTACGGAAGAAGTTCATGCGCGCGGTGACGGACAGCGGACAGGACGTCGCGTACGACCCGGAGGAGCGGCCCGGGGTCTCGAATCTGCTGGAGATCCTGGCGGCGTGCGAGGGCGGGGACCCCGAGACCCTCGGCGGTACCTATACGTCGTACGGCGCTTTGAAGAAGGACACCGCCGACGCCGTGGTCGAGCTGCTCAGGCCCGTGCAGGAGAGGCACCAGCGGCTGTGCGCTGACCCCTCCTATGTGGAGGGGGTGCTGCGGGACGGTGCGCGGCGGGCCAGGGAGACGGCGCGGCCGAGAGTGGACTCCGCGTACGAGGCCATCGGCCTGCTGGCGCCTTCGGCGGGATAGGCGCGGGCCGGATAGGCGCGGGTCGGACCACCGGAGGGCCGGACTACCGGAGCCGAAGAGCCGGGCCGGTGGTCGTCCTCGGCTCCGGGCCGGCTCCCGGGACCGAGGACGGCTCGGTGCCGGGGCCGGTCGGAGCGGAGTGGGCGCGTCAGCTGTTGCCGGAGGCGAGTTCGCGACTGCGGTCGCGGGCCGCTTCCAGCGCGGCGATGAGTGCGGCGCGTACGCCGTGGTTCTCCAGCTCGCGGATCGCGTTGATCGTGGTGCCCGCGGGAGAGGTGACGTTCTCACGGAGCTTGACCGGGTGCTCGCCGCTGTCGCGGAGCATCACGGCGGCGCCGATCGCGGACTGGACGATCAGGTCGTGGGCCTTGTCGCGGGGCAGGCCGAGCAGGATGCCCGCGTCCGTCATGGCTTCGACCAGGTAGAAGAAGTACGCGGGTCCCGAGCCGGAGAGCGCGGTGCAGGCGTCCTGCTGCGACTCGGGGACGAGCAGGGTCTTGCCGACCGCGCCGAAGATCTCCTCGGCGTACGCCACGTGCTCGGCGGTGGCGTGGCTTCCCGCGGAGATGACGGACATGGCCTCGTCGACGAGGGCGGGCGTGTTCGTCATGACGCGGACGACGGGCGTGCCCGCGGCCAGCCGCTCCTCGAAGAAGGAGGTCGGAATGCCCGCCGCGCCGCTGATGATCAGACGGTCGGCGGGGATGTGCGGGGCGAGTTCGTCCAGCAGGGCGCCCATGTCCTGGGGCTTGACCGTGAGGATCAGGGTGTCCGCCGTCTTCGCCGCTTCGGCGTTGCCGACCGGGGTGACGCCGTGGCGTTCCTGGAGTTCCTTGGCCCGCTCCGGCCGGCGGGCGGTGACCAGGAGATCGGTGGGGGCCCAGCCGGCTCGGATCATTCCGCTGAGCAGGGCTTCGCCGATCTTGCCGGTGCCGAGGACTGCGACTTTCTGAGGCATGGTGCGGGTGCCCTCCGGGAGTTGAGTCGTCCGTGTTCATCCTCCCACCGGGATCATGGGGGCGGGCGGGATGTCCGGTGGGCGGACGGAGGGCCGGCCGCCCCCGCCGCCCACGGCCGAAGGGCTCCGCGGCGGACACGGCCTACGGCGTCCTGCGGCGCAGGGTCGCCGCTCCGAGCCCCAGGACCAGCAGCGCGCTGCCCGCGACGATCAGCACGTCGCGCACGAAGGTCGCGGTCAGATCGGTGTGCCTGAGGACCTGGTTCATGGCGTCGACCGCGTACGACATCGGGAGGACGTCGGAGATCGCCTCCAGGACGGGGTGCATGTCGGAGCGCGGGGTGAACAGGCCGCACAGGAGGAGCTGCGGGAAGATCACCGCCGGCATGAACTGGACGGCCTGGAACTCGGAGGCGGCGAATGCCGAGACGAAGAGGCCGAGGGCCGTGCCCAGGAGGGCGTCGAGGAGGGCCACCAGGAGCAGGAGCCAGGGGGAGCCGGTGACGTCCAGGCCGAGGGCCCAGACGGCGAGTCCGGTGGCCAGGGCCGACTGGACGATCGCGAGCGCGCCGAACGCGAGGGCGTAGCCGGCGATGAGGTCGCCCTTGCCCATGGGCATCGCGAGGAGGCGTTCGAGGGTGCCGGAGGTGCGCTCGCGCAGGGTCGCGATCGAGGTCACCAGGAACATCGTGATCAGCGGGAAGATCCCGAGGAGGGACGCGCCGATGGAGTCGAAGGTGCCCGGGCTGCCGTCGAAGACGTAGCGGAGCAGGACCAGCATCACGCAGGGGACGAGGATCATCAGCGCGATGGTGCGCGGGTCGTGCCGGAGCTGGCGCAGGGCGCGGGCCGCGGTGGCCGTCGTGCGGGAGAGGTTGAGCGCGCTCGGGCGAGGCGCGGGGGCCGGCTGTCCCGGGGCGGCGTGGGGTTCGGGCGCGGCGGGCGGAGTGGGGCTGGTGGCCGCGGTGGAACTCATCGTGCGGTCTCCTCGCGGGAGTCGGGGCCGGGGAGCGGGGACGTCGTGGCCGGCGCGGGCCGGCGTGCGGTGGCGACCGCCTCGTCCACGAGGTGCAGGAAGGCGGCTTCGACGGTGTCCGAGCCGGTCCGTTCGCGCAGGGCTTCGGGGGTGTCGTCGGCGAGGATCCCGCCCTCGCGCATGAGCAGGAGCCGGTGGCAGCGCTCCGCCTCGTCCATGACGTGGGAGGAGATGAGGAGGGTCGTACCGCGCTCCTCCGCGATGGAGTGGAAGAGGCTCCACAGATCGCGGCGCAGGACGGGGTCGAGGCCGACGGTCGGCTCGTCGAGGACGAGGAGTTCCGGGGCTCCGAGGAGGGCGACGGCGAGCGAGACGCGGCTGCGCTGGCCGCCCGAGAGGTTGCCGGCGAGGGAGTCGGCGTGGGTGGTGAGGTCGACGTCGGCGATGACGCGGGTGACGTCCGCGTGGCGGCGGTCGGCGGCGGCCCGGCCGGGGTCGAGGATCGCGGCGAAGTAGTCGAGGTTCTGGCGGACGCTCAGGTCGTCGTAGACGGAGGGCGCCTGGGTGACGTACCCGATGCGTGAGCGCAGTGCGGCGGCGCCCGCGGGGAGGCCGAGGACGTCGAGGGTGCCGCCGACCTTGGCCTGGGTGCCGACGGTCGCGCGCATCAGGGTGGACTTTCCGCAGCCGGAGGGGCCGAGCAGGCCGGTGATCTGGCCGCGCGGAACGGTGAAGTCGAGTCCGTGCAGGACGGTGCGGGTGCCTCGGACGACCGTGAGGCCTTCGGCGCGGACGGCGGGCGGGGAAAGGGGCACGGGTGTTCCTGTGGGGTCGGGCGGACGAGGACGAATAATCATCACGCGATGAATATTCCTCTCGCGGGGTACGCGGGTCAAGGGCCGCGCGGGACCGGTACGAGGGGGCGTACGGCGGGTGGCTCAGGCGTGCGGCGGGTGGCGCGGGCATGCGGGGCGGGTGGCGCGGGCGTGCGGCGGCGCGAACGGAACGCGATCGTCCGCGGCGCCTCCGCATCACGCGCTCCCGCATTCGCGTGACGCGGCCCCGGAGGTGCTGCGCGGCCAACGGGCTTACCTGACAATGGATTTCACTGCGCGATACGGCCCCGTGCCGTGTCGCCAGGGCCGCCGTGCCCTCCCCCGGCACGGCACCCACGCATCTCCCGCTGTCGACCGGAGGTGCTGTCGTGATGCGCAAGGCCGATCTGTTCGCGTCCCTCGTCGTCTTTCTGGTGGCGTTGCCCCTGTGTGTCGGGGTCGCCATAGCGTCCGGTGTACCGGCCGAACTGGGGCTGGTGACCGGAATCGTCGGCGGGCTGGTCGCCGGGGCGCTGCCCGGAAGCAGTCTCCAGGTGAGCGGCCCCGCCGCCGGGCTGACCGTGCTCGTGTACGAGGCCGTGCGGTCGTACGGGGTCCAGGCGCTCGGCGTGCTGGTGCTCGGGGCCGGGCTCGTGCAGCTCGGGCTCGGGGTCCTCCGGCTCGGGCGGTGGTTCCGGGCCGTGTCGGTGGCCGTCGTGCAGGGGATGCTCGCCGGGATCGGGCTCGTGCTGATCGCGGGCCAGGTGTACGCCATGGGCGACGCGACGGCACCCTCGGGCGGGCTCGGGAAGCTCGCCGGGCTGGTGTCGCTGGCCGGGGCCGCCGATCCCGTGGCGCTGGCCGTCGGGGGCGCCACCGTCGCCGTACTGCTGCTGTGGCCGCGCTGGCGGCGGGGCGCGCGGGTGGTGCCGGCGCCGCTGCTGGCGGTGGCGCTCGCCTCGGCCGTGACCGGGGTCTTCGGCCTGGCGGTGCGGCGGGTCGAGATCCGGGGGCTTTTCGACGCCGTGCGGCCGCCGTCCACCGCGGATCTGGGCCGGCTCACGGAAGTGGGCGTGATCGGGACGGTGCTGGCGTTCGCGCTGATCGCCTCGGCGGAGTCGCTGTTCAGCGCGGCGGCGGTGGACCGGCTGCACCAGGGGCCGCGTACCGACTACGACCGGGAGCTCATCGCGCAGGGCGCGGGCAACGCCGTGTGCGGGATGCTCGGGGCGCTGCCCATGACCGCGGTGATCGTGCGGAGCGCGGCCAACGTGCACGCGGGAGCGCGGACCAAGGTGTCTCGGGTGCTGCACGGGGTGTGGCTGCTGCTCTTCACCGCCGTGGTGCCCGCGGTGCTCGGGCTGATCCCGGTGGCGGCGCTGGCGGGGCTGCTGGTGCACGCGGGGTTCAAGCTCGTGCCGGTGCGGGAGGTGCGGACGCTGTGGCGCGGGCATCGCGGTGAGGTGGTCGTGCTCGCGGTGACCGCGGTGGCGATCGTGCTGGGGAACCTGTTCGAGGGGGTGCTGGCCGGGCTCGCGCTCGCCGTGGCCAAGACGGCCTGGGACATCAGTCATGTGCACGTGGAGACGGAGGACCGGGGCGCCGCGGGCCTGGTCGTACGGGTGGCGGGCAACGCCACGTTCCTGCGGCTGCCGAAGCTGCTGGACGCCTTGGAGGCGTTGCCCCGCGACCGTGTCGTACGGCTGGAACTGGCCGGGCTGCGGCATGTGGACCACGCGTGTGCGGCGGCCCTGGACGCGTGGGCCGCCGGGCGGGATCAGGGACGGATCGCCACCAGCAGCTCCACGACGTAGGTCTCCTCCACCAACCCTTCGGGAAAGGCCTGGAGGAGGTGGTCGCGTTCCTCGGCGAAGAAGGCGCCGGTGGCCTCCTCGCCGAGGACCAGGAAGTGCGAGTGGCTGCCGATGTTCGCGAGACGGGTGTCGACCGGGACGCGCCGGCTCCAGCGGACCCGGCGGTGCTCGAAGGTGAGGGTCCCGCTGGGGTCGGCGGCCAGGGAGTGCGCGGGGTCGGCGGAACCGTGGCTCCTCTCCGCCTTCAGGTCCTTCTCGTCCAGGCCGAGGAACCGTCCGGCGCGCCGGGCCGCCGCCTCGATCCACGGGACGCCGAGCGCCTCGGTGTTCCACCACAGGGCGAGCGCCCCGCCGGGACGCAGGACGCGCAGGGCCTCCGGCACCGAGCGGCGCGGTTCGGTCCAGTGCCAGGACTGGGCGTAGGTGAGGAAGTCCGTCGAGGCGGTCGCGAGGGGCAGGGCGTCGCCGCTGCCCCGCACGATCGGGATGCGGGGGTGGACGCGGCGGAACTCGGCGGCCATGCCAGGGCCGGGCTCCACGGCGAGGACGTCCGCGCCCCGGCCGTGCAGCAGCCCGGTCGAGATGCCGGTGCCGGCCCCTACGTCGGCAACCCTGGCCCCGCTCAGCGACCGGCCGGCCAGGTCTTCCACGGCGTCGAAGAGGGCGGGCGGGTACGAGGGGCGGTTGGCGGCGTACTGCGCCGCGGCACTGTCGAAGGAGCGCGCACGCGCGGCGTGCCGGGCGGCTCCGGAGGAGCTGGAGGGCGAGGGCGACGAGGAAGGCGTCATGGGGTCATGATCGCGGGCGGCGCGGGACCCGGGTAGGGGGTTTTCCGCCGCGGCGGCCGGACGTGGTCGGGCGCGGCGGCGCTTCTTCGTGAGGCCGGGGCTGGCGCGGCGGCGCTCCTCCGCGGGAGCCGGTCAGGCCCGGCGGTGCTTCAACGCGGGACCCGGTAAGTCGCGGCGCCGCCCCTTCGTCGAACTCCGGTCAGGCGGGGCGGGCGCTTCTTCGCCGGAGCCGGTCAGGCCCGGCGGCGCTTCAACGCGGGACCCGGTCAGGCGCGGCGGCGTTTCTTCGCGGGGTTGCCGGCGCGGCGTGTGGTGCGGCGGATGTACTGCTCCTTCGCCGTCTCGTACTCCGCGCGGTGCAGCTTCTCGCCCGGGGCCTCGGTGAGCGAGCGCAGGGAGTAGGCGAGGAGGGAGCCGACGAAACCGATGGTGAGCAGTCCGCGCAGCTTGGCCCGGCGTTCGGGGTCGGGCCGCTTGGAGAAGGACTCCCAGGTGTGGCCGAACGCGAGCGCGGTGCACACCGCGAACATCACCACGACCATCACGGTCACGAGTGTGCCCACGTTCCCGATGGTCAGGCCCTCGTAGGCGAAGCGGAGCACGAAGCAGGAGGCCACCGCGGCGACCGGCGAGCCGACGGCCACGCCGATCCGGCGGGCGGTGTAGCCGCCGTCGTGCTCCACCCAGGTCGTCCCGAAGAACCGCAGGGGCTCGGGCTGGGGCCCCGCGGGGGTGCCGGTTCCGGTGCTGTTCTCGTCGCTCACCGGACGATTATCGCCCCGGGCGACGACCCGCCCCACCGCCGTGGGTGCCCCGGAGCCGGGGAGACGGTCAGGAACACTTGGCGGCGACGTAGCCGTCGCTGCCGGTCTGGACGTAGGCGTCGGAGACGAACTGTCCGTTCGAGATGTTGTCCCAGATGTTGCTCGTCCCGTACGGGCCGGCCACGGACTCGCCCGGGCACTGGCAGTAGATCGGAACGCTCGAACCCGCCGGCAGCGTGCGGACGACGCTGAAGTGCGTTCCCGGACCACTGCGGACGTTGACGTTGTGGCCCGGCGCGAGCGGGTAGGTGCGCAGCGCCTGGGCAGTGGCCGACATGCCGTCCGCCGCCGCTGTCGAGTCCGTGATCACAATGTCTTCCGTGGCCATGTCTCTGTCCCCCGTTGATTGATTCACGCCAACTTGTGGCTGCGCGCCGAGGCTAGCAAGCCGCCGAGGTTTCGCACGAAGGATCGACTAGGCTCTGCGCGTCGCGCATGCGGTCGAACCCACGGGGGTGAGTGATGCCGCCACAGCGCAGCACTGGTACGGACTCGGAAGCGGAACATCCGCGCTATGCCGGGCAGTACCTGCTGGAGGCGAGACTGGGCTCCGGTGGCATGGGAATCGTGCATCTGGCGCGGTCCGCCTCCGGGTTGCGGCTGGCCGTCAAGGTCGTGCACGCCGAGTTCTCGCAAGACCCCGAGTTCCGGGGGCGGTTCCGTCAGGAGGTCGCGGCCGCGCGACGGGTCAGCGGTGCCTTCACCGCGCCCGTGGTGGACGCCGACCCCGACGCCGCACGCCCGTGGATGGCGACCCTGTTCATCCCGGGACCGACCCTCGCCGAACACGTGAAGCGGAACGGCGCGCTGCCCACGGACCGGTTGCGCCACCTGATGGCCGGACTCGCCGAGGCCCTGCGCGACATCCACCGGGCCGGGGTCGTCCACCGCGATCTCAAGCCCAGCAACGTCCTGCTGGCGGAGGACGGGCCGAAGGTCATCGACTTCGGCATCTCGCGCCCCGCCGACAGTGAACTGCGGACCGAGACGGGCAAGTTGATCGGCACTCCGCCGTTCATGGCGCCGGAGCAGTTCAGCAGACCGCGGCATGTCGGGCCGCCCGCTGACGTGTTCGCCCTCGGGTCGGTGATCGTGCACGCGGCCACCGGGAGCGGGCCCTTCGACTCGGACAGTCCCTATCTGGTCGCCTATCAAGTCGTGCACGACGAGCCCGACTTGACCGGGGTGCCGGAGGAACTGCTCGATCTGGTCGCGCGCTGCCTCGCCAAGGAACCCGAGGACCGGCCCACCCCGGACGAGCTGATGACCGCGCTGCGCTCGGTCTCGGCCTCGTACGACACCCGGGCTTTCATCCCCGAACAGCGCACCGGCAGAGGGGAGTCGGCCGTACCGGAGCGGGCCTCGCGTCCGCGGATGCGGCGTGAGCGGCCGGAGGGCGCCGAGGACCGTACCCATGTGGCCGCCCGGAAGCGGGGCGGCAGGCGCCGGGGTCTGCCCGCGCTCGTCGCGGTCGCCGGGCTCGCCGTCGTCGCCGGTGTGGTCGTCGGCGCCTTCGGTCTGCCCGGCGCGTCGCAGAGCCCGGCGGCGGAACACCACGCCGCTCTCCCGCCCGGGCACACCTTCCGGCCCTGGAGTCGCGATCTGAAGACCTCCGGCTCCGAAGCCGCGGGTCAGACGCAGTGCACGGACACGCCCCGAGCCCTGCTCTGCGTCCGGCCCGGAGTCCTCGCCGCCGCGATCGATCCGGACAACGGCGAAGTGCTGTGGTCCCGGAGCGACACGGGGACCGCCAGCGCCTACTCCACCCCGGCCCCGGTCCTTTCCGGCGGGCTCCTGCTGGTCGGCAGCGGGGACGGGCGGCGGCTGACGGCGCTGGACCCCGCCACGGGCGCGACGCGCTGGACCCGGGACGTCGAACGCTACGACGGCCGGATCGACCACGTCGACGGCGTGGTCCTGCTCATCGCCCCCGACTCGAAGGTCATCGCGCTGGACGCCGCCACGGGCAAGGAGAAGTGGCGTCACACCGTCCCCGGTATGCACCTCCCCCAATTCCACTCGTTCGGTGACGGGGTCGCCTACGCGGTCTCGACGCCGACGGCGACCGAGACCCGGGTCGCCGCCGTGGACCCGCGGACCGGTTCCACGACCTGGCAGCGGACGATGAACGGGCAGCTCGGCATCGTGGCCGCCCACGACGGAGCGGTCTGGTTCACGTCGACCACCACAGACCAGTACACGGACGCCGTACTGCGTTACGACGTGGCGCAGCGCCGGCTCCACCGCACCGCGCTGCGGGTCCAGCAGGCCCAGGCGCAGGTGGCGGTACGGGGGGACGTCGCGTATCTGCTGGGGAACGACGGTTCGCTGGTCGCCGTGAACACCAGGACGTCGAAGCAGCTGTGGCGGGTGGAGACATCGGTCAGCAAGGCGTCCGCCCCGGTCGTGGCCGGACGACGCCTCTACCTCACCGCGGTGGACGGACGTCTCATCGCCGTCGACGCCGACCGGGGCGCCTTGCTCGGCCAGACCGAGCCACGGGCGGGCGGCACCCGGGGCTCGCTCGTCAGCGCGCTCCCGGCCCCCCTCACCGCCGGCACCCGCGTCTACGCCACCGCCCCCGACGGCACCCTCTTCGCGGTCGACGGGCGGGATCCCTCGGGCTGGTGAGACGTGAAGGGGGCCGTCCCGGCAGGAACGGCCCCCTTCACGGCTTCGCGAGGACGGGCGGGCTAGCCGAGCTTGGAGACGTCGCGCACCGCGCCCTTGTCCGCGCTCGTCGCCATCGCCGCGTAGGCGCGCAGGGCGGCGGTCACCTTGCGCTCGCGGTTCGCGGGGGCGTAGACCCCGTTCAGCGCCTCGCGGCGGGTGGCCAACTCCTCGTCGGAAACGAGCAGTTCGACGGAGCGGTTGGGGATGTCGATGCGGATGCGGTCGCCGTCGCGGACGAGCGCGATGGTGCCGCCGGACGCGGCCTCGGGAGAGGCGTGACCGATCGACAGGCCCGAAGTGCCGCCGGAGAAGCGGCCGTCGGTGATCAGGGCGCAGGTCTTGCCGAGGCCGCGGCCCTTGAGGAACGAGGTCGGGTAGAGCATCTCCTGCATACCGGGGCCGCCCTTGGGGCCCTCGTAGCGGATGACCACGACGTCGCCGTGGGTGATCTGCTTCTTGAGGATCTTGTCGACGGCCTCGTCCTGTGACTCGCAGACGACCGCCGGGCCCTCGAAGGTCCAGATGGACTCGTCGACACCGGCCGTCTTCACGACACAGCCGTCGACGGCGAGGTTGCCCTTGAGGACCGCGAGACCGCCGTCCTTGGAGTAGGCGTGCTCGGAGGAGCGGATGCAGCCGCCCTCGGCGTCCTCGTCGAGGGCCTCCCAGCGCTCGGACTGGGAGAACGCCTCGGAGGAGCGGACGCAGCCGGGGGCCGCGTGCCACAGCTCGACGGCCTCGGGCGAGGGGGAGCCGGCACGCACGTCCCAGGTCTTCAGCCAGTCCGACAGGGACGGGCTGTGGACGGAGTGGACGTCCTCGTTGAGCAGACCCGCGCGGTGCAGTTCGCCGAGGAGGGCGGGGATGCCGCCGGCGCGGTGCACGTCCTCCATGTAGTACGTGCGGTCCTTGGCGACGTTCGGGGCGACCTTGGCGAGGCACGGCACCCGGCGCGAGACCTCGTTGATCTCGTCCAGGCCGAAGGGGACGCCGGCCTCCTGGGCGGCGGCCAGCAGGTGCAGGATCGTGTTGGTGGAGCCGCCCATGGCGATGTCGAGGGCCATGGCGTTCTCGAAGGCCGCGTGGGTGGCGATGTTGCGCGGCAGGACCGACTCGTCGTCCTGGTCGTAGTAGCGGCGCGTGATGTCGACGACCGTGCGGGCCGCGTCCTCGTACAGGCCCTTCCGGGCGGTGTGGGTGGCGAGGATCGAGCCGTTGCCGGGCAGGCTCAGGCCGATGGCCTCGGTCAGGCAGTTCATGGAGTTGGCGGTGAACATGCCGGAACAGGAGCCGCAGGTCGGACAGGCGTTCTCCTCGATACGGAGGATGTCCTCATCCGAGATCTTGTCGTTCACGGCGTCGGAGATCGCGTCGACCAGGTCGAGGGTGCGGACGGTGCCGTCGACCAGGGTGGCGCGGCCGGACTCCATCGGGCCGCCGGAGACGAAGACCGTCGGGATGTTCAGGCGCAGGGCGGCCATGAGCATGCCGGGCGTGATCTTGTCGCAGTTCGAGATGCAGATCAGGGCGTCGGCGCAGTGCGCCTCGACCATGTACTCGACCGAGTCCGCGATCAGGTCGCGGGAGGGCAGCGAGTACAGCATGCCGCCGTGGCCCATCGCGATGCCGTCGTCGACCGCGATCGTGTTGAACTCGCGGGCGATGCCGCCGGCGGCCGTGATGGCCTCGCCGACGATCCGGCCGACGGGCTGGAGATGGGTGTGGCCCGGCACGAACTCCGTGAAGGAGTTGGCAACCGCGATGATCGGCTTCCGTCCGATGTCCGCACCGGGTACACCGGAGGCGCGCATCAGGGCACGTGCGCCCGCCATGTTGCGGCCGTGGGTGACTGTGCGGGACCTCAGCTCGGGCATCGTCGCTCGCTCCTTCGGGAGATAAGACTGAAGTCGAGCGTACGCCGGTGCTCCAGGATCCGGACAGGGTGTCCGTATCGCGGACCGCATGTCTCGCCCAGCGGCTGTGTCCGCACGGCGTCCGCGCAGGTCGGCGGTGTTCACCGGGGCAGGGCCGGCTTCACTCGCTCATGGGTTCGTCAGGTGTCCTTGCACCACGGGGGCCACCTTGACCACGATGCGCTCCAGGTCCGCCGAGGCCAGCGGCTCGACCTTGATCACGTAGCGCAGCATCGCGACCCCGACCAGCTGGGCCGCCGCGAGCTCCGCGCGCAGCTCCGCGTCCGGGAGGTCGAGCCGGCCGGCGACGCGGCGCAGCAGCTGGGCGGCGACCAGGCGGCGGAAGACGGCGGCCGCGGCGTCGTTGTTCACCGCCGAGCGGACGATCGCGAGCAGCGGGGTACGGCTCGTGGGGTTCTCCCAGATGCCGAGGACGAACCGGGTCAGCCGTTCGCCGACGCCTTCGAGGGGGCCCTCGACGAGCTTGTCGGGCGCGTCGAGCGCGGGGGCGAAGGCGACCTCGATGGCCGCCTCGAAGACCTGTTCCTTGGTGCCGAAGTAGTGGTGCACGAGGGCCGAGTCCACGCCGGCGGACTTGGCGATCCCGCGGATCGAGGTCTTCTCGTAGCCGCGCTCGGAGAACTCCTCGCGGGCCGCCTCCAGGATGCGGTCGCGGGTGGCGGGGCCCGCCTCCGTCTGGGTACGGGTGGGTCGTCCCCGGCCGCGGCGGGGGGCGGCGTCCGTCATCCGCGGGGCACCTTGACCGCCGCGGCGAGGTGGAGCCGGGTGAAGGCGAGGGCCTCGGCGAGGTCGGCCTCGCGCTCCGCGCTGGACATCGCCCGGCGGGTGTTGACCTCGATGACGACATGACCGTCGAAGCCGGACAGGGCGAGGCGGTCCAGGAGTTCGGCGCAGGGCTGGGTGCCGCGGCCCGGGACCAGGTGCTCGTCCTTGCTGGAGCCGTTGCCGTCGGCGAGGTGGACGTGGCCGAGGCGGTCGCCCATGCGGTCGATCATCTGGAGGGCGTCGGTGCGGGCGGTCGCGGTGTGGCTGAGGTCGATCGTGAAGTGACGGTAGTCGTCCTTCGTCACGTCCCAGTCGGGGGCGTACGCGAGCATCTCGCGGTCGCGGTAGCGCCACGGGTACATGTTCTCGACGGCGAACCGCACGTCCGTCTCGTCGGCCATGCGCCAGATCCCGGTGACGAAGTCACGGGCGTACTGGCGCTGCCAGCGGAACGGGGGGTGGACCACGACGGTGCTCGCGCCGAGCTTCTCCGCGGCGGCCTTCGCGCGCTGGAGCTTGGTCCACGGGTCGGTGGACCAGACGCGCTGGGTGATCAGCAGGCAGGGCGCGTGGACGGCGAGGATCGGTACGCGGTGGTAGTCGCTGAGGCGGCGCAGCGCGTCGATGTCCTGGCTGACGGGGTCGGTCCACACCATGACCTCGACGCCGTCGTACCCGAGGCGTGCGGCGATCTCGAAGGCCGTCGCGGTCGACTCCGGATAGACGGAGGCCGTGGACAGCGCGACCTTCGCATCCGGGATGCGCACCACTGGTTCTGCCACGAGGGACAGCGTACGGGGTGCGTACGGCGGAGTCCGGGGCGCCCACTCGCCGTGGGGGCGGGGGTCGTCGGCGGGTCTCCCCCGCGGCGGGCCGAGCACGCCGTTCCCCGCGCCCCCTTCGGGGCGACCGGCCCCACCGGCGTCCCACCAGGCCCTGCGGGGCGGCACCCACCCGCCGTGGGGGCGGGGGTCGTCGGCGGCTTTCCCCTACAGGGGGCTGAGCGCGCCGTTCCCCGCGCCCCTTCAGGGCGCCTTGGTATCCGGCGTTCCGCGCGCCCCCTCGGGGTGCTTGCGCGGGGTCCTGGTCGTCTCTCTACTCCGAGGCCATCTGGTCCAGGCGGCGCAGGATGACGCCCTCGCGCAGGGCCCAGGGGCAGATTTCCAGGGTTTCGACGCCGAAGAGGTCCATCGCGGCCTCGGCGACCAGGGCTCCGGCGAGCAGCTGGCCCGAGCGGCCCGGGGAGACGCCCGGCAGCTCGGCGCGTTCGTCGGCCGTCATGGACGCGAGGCGGGGGACCCAGTCCTCCAGGGAGCGGCGCTTGAGCTCGCGCTGGACGTACAGGCCGTCGGTGGAGCGGGCGGCGCCGGCGATCCGGGCGAGCTGCTTGAACGTCTTGGAGGTGGCGACCACGTGGTCCGGGGCGCCGAACCGGCTGAACTCCCCGACCGTCCGGGCGATCTGGGCCCGTACGTGCCGGCGCAGCGCCCGCACGTCCGCCGGGTCCGCCGGGTCGTTGGGCAGCCAGCCCGCGGTGAGCCGGCCGGCGCCGAGCGGCAGCGACACGGCCGCGTCCGGCTCCTCGTCCATGCCGTACGCGATCTCCAGGGAGCCGCCGCCGATGTCGAGGACGAGCAGCTTGCCCGCCGACCAGCCGAACCAGCGGCGGGCCGCCAGGAAGGTGAGCCGTGCCTCCTCGGCGCCGGTGAGCACCTGGAGATCGACGTCGGTCTCCGCCTTCACACGGGCGAGCACCTCGTCGGCGTTGCCCGCCTCGCGCACGGCGGACGTGGCGAACGGGAGCAGGGCCTCGACGCCCTTGTCCTCGGCGGCCTCCAGGGCGTCCTGGACCGTCTCGATCAGCTTGTCGACGCCTTCGGGGTCGATCGCGCCGTTCTCGTCGAGCAGTTGGGCAAGCCGCAGATCGGCCTTGTGCGAGTGCGCGGGGAGCGGCCGGGCGCCGGGGTGTGCGTCCACCACCAGCAGATGCACCGTGTTCGAACCCACGTCGAGGACACCGAGTCTCATGTACGGAACGCTACTGCCAGCAGGGCGGTTCACGTGGGGCGGGGCGAAAGCCCACGTCGAACGGTGACCTGCGGGCGGGCGGCGGAGCGTCCCCGGCGGGGGCGGAAGCGACTTACCCTGGACACGTGCCAAAGACGAAAAAGGCGAAGTCCGACAAATCGGCCACCGACTCCCCGCAGGCGAAGGCCGCCAAGCCCAAGAAGCCTGTGAAGAAGGGCGACGAGAAGGGGCTCGACTTCGCCCGCGCATGGGTGGAGTTCCCGGATCCCGCCGATGACGAGCAGGTGTTCCGGTGCGATCTGACCTGGCTGACCTCCCGGTGGAACTGCATCTTCGGGAGCGGCTGCCAGGGCATCCAGGCGGGCCGCGCCGACGACGGCTGCTGCACCCTGGGGGCCCACTTCTCCGACGAGGACGACGAGAAGCGGGTGGCGGGGCACGTGGCCCGGCTCACGCCGGAGATCTGGCAGCACCATGACGTGGGCACGGAGACGGGCTGGGTGTCCAAGGACGAGGACGGCGACCGCCAGACCCGCCCGTACGAGGGGTCCTGCATCTTCCAGAACCGTCCGGGATTCGCCGGCGGCGCGGGCTGCTCGCTGCACATCCTGGCCGTCAAGGAGGGCCGCGAACCGCTGGAGACCAAGCCGGACGTCTGCTGGCAGCTGCCGGTGCGGCGCACGTACGAGTGGATCGACCGGCCCGACGACACCCGGGTGCTCCAGGTCTCCATCGGCGAGTACGACCGGCGCGGCTGGGGACCGGGCGGCCACGACCTGCACTGGTGGTGCACCTCGGCGACCTCGGCACACGGCGCCGGTGAACCGGTGTACGTCTCGTACCGCCCGGAGCTGATCGAGCTCATGGGCCAGGCGGGATACGACCGTCTGGCCCAGCTGTGCGAGGAGCGGCTGGCCTCGCAGCTGCCGCTGCTGGCACCGCACCCCGCGGATCCGGTGGACTGAGTCCACGACCGGGCGCAGTACGCGTGGGCCCGGGCCTCAAGGTGGCCCGGGCCTCAAGGTGGACTCGGGCCTCAAGGTGTGCCGGTTCCCGGGTCACCGCCGTCGTCCGGCGGTGCCGATGAGGTGCCCGGGTCCGGGGTGGACGAGGCGGTGGCCGTCGGTGTCGGGTCGGACGCGGTCGGGGACGGGTCCTCGCTGGGGCTCGCGGCCGGGCTGGAGCTCCCTCCCGAGGGGGTCGGAGCGCCGGTGGTGGGGTCCGGTCCGCCGCCGGGCCGGGGCGAGCCGGCCTTTCCGTACCCGGTGATCGTGACCACCGCGCCCGCCGGGGCGATCGCCACCCGCGCGGTCCAGCGGCCCGCGGGCTCGCGCAGGTGGTCGACGTACACCTTGACCGTCAGCGACCGGCCCGGATCGAGTGTTCCCGAGGACTGGCTGAGGTAGAGCCAGGACACACCGGTGCGCGCGGACCAGCGGACCGGGGCGCTGCCGGACGCGGTCAGCGTGACCAGGGTCGTGTCGCCGCTGGTCCTGGCCGCCACCGCGAGATGTCCGGGGGTGGTTCCGCGGGCGCTGACGACCTCGACGGAGACGTCCGAGGAGCCGCCGCCCCCGGTGAAGCCGGAGCCGGGTCCCGCGCTGGCGTTCCCGGCGTTCTCGTAGCCGCCCGCCTGTCCGCCGTTCAGACCCTCGGAGTCCTGGGCCCCGCTCGTACTGGCCGGACGGCCGTCCACGCCCTCGCCGGTCAGGGGCGCGCCCCGGTACGCGGCCCACAGGGCGAGGACGGGGGCGGCGACGACGGTGGCCACGATGGTCGTCGTGACCGCACGCGCGCGCAGACGGTCTCTTCGGGCCGCGTGGTCCTTGGGGTCCATCGGGAAGCCGCGCCGGTCGAAGCGCGGAGCGCTGCCCCGCGCGCGCGGGGAGTGCGCCATCGCGGTGCGCAGGTCCGCGTGCGGGGCCTGGAGCACGGGAAGCGCCGCGGGCGTGACGCTGGTGCCGGGCCAGGCGCCGGGAACCGCGCGTTCGGCGGTGCGGCGGCAGCGGGGGCAGTCGTCGACGTGCCGGACCAGCTCGCCGCGCAGGGTGGTGCTCAGGACGAGCCGGCTGTCGCCGGTGAGTCGGGCCACGCTGGGGCAGGCGCCGGTCTCCACGACGGCGAGGGCGGCGCGGGTGCGTTCGACCTCGCAGGCGGCGGAGGCGAGCAGTTCGCGGGCCACGGTCAGGTCCATGCCGAGGACCGCGGCGACCTCGTGGGCGGCGAGCTGGTGGCGCACCGCGAGTTCGAGCGCCTCGCGCTGTTCCGGGGTGGTGCCGGCGGCCTCCGGCCAGGCCAGCAGACCCAGTTCGCGGCGCCGGTGGTCCTGGATCTCCTCGGACACGGAAGGGGCGCTCAGCGCCTCGGCCGCGCGCCGGTCGGCGGCGGCCTTGAGCGCACGGTCGGGGGCGGCCCCTTCCCGGGGCCCTCCCGGGGCTCCGTGGGAGTCGCCCGCGCGGGGGGTGTACCGCCCGGAGGCGTGCGCCGCCTGCC
The DNA here is from genome assembly GCF_055559015.1 of Streptomyces sp. NPDC024698. Lineage (NCBI taxonomy): Bacteria > Bacillati > Actinomycetota > Actinomycetes > Kitasatosporales > Streptomycetaceae > Streptomyces > Streptomyces sp. NPDC024698. The sequence continues at coordinate 17,763 of NZ_JBVHLK010000014.1, forward strand.
GCTTGCGCCGGGCCTCGGTGAGCTTGCGCAGACAGGACCAGCGGGCGAGCGCGTAGAGCCAGGCCCTGCGGTCGCCGGCGGCCTCCGGGCCCCGCGGGCCGCGCCGCTCGGCGAGCGCGAGGGCGTCCCCGAGGGCGGCGGTGGCCGCGTCGTGGTCGCACAGCACGGACAGGCAGTAGGTGAACAGACCGTCCAGATAGGGCTCGTAACGCGCGGGGGGACGCTGGACCAGCGTGCGGGGGGTCGCGCCGCGGGACACGGCCGCCCACTTGCGCGCGGTTCCGTGCGCCCGGTGTGCGCCGGTGGTGTGCGTTGAGGTCTCCGGACTGCTGCTCATCACCCGTGCGACCGTAGGTGCCCGGGGCCAGGCCCTTCCTCCCCCTTGAGCACATTTAATCCGTACGGGTGAAACGATCCCTCATAAGAGGACAGGAACCCCCGACCCCTGGCCTGGGCCGTCACCGGCCGCGATGGCACTCCATGGCAGATGGGACGGCTCCGGGTCCACGCGGGGCCCGGTCGCGCGGGGGTGGGACGGGGGCACGGGGGCTCGCGGGGAGCCCGCGGGGAGGCCATCGAAGCACGGCCTAGGGGCCGGGGCGCGGGGCCTTCGGGGCAAGGGCTCGCGGGCGGTCCGGGGCCGGGGCGCGGTGGGGTCGTACCGGCGCGTGCCGGGTTGTCAGTGGGTCCGGCTACGGTTCGGTCATGGCTGCCCGTACGAAATCCGCGAAGGACCGCCCGTCCTACCGCTGCACCGAGTGCGGCTGGCAGACGGCCAAATGGCTCGGCCGTTGCGCCGAATGCCAGGCATGGGGGACGGTCGAGGAGTACGGCGCGCCCGCCGTGCGCACGACCGCGCCGGGCCGGGTCACCACGTCCGCGGTGCCCATCGGACAGGTCGACGGCCGTCAGGCCACCGCCCGCAGCACCGGCGTGCCCGAGCTGGACCGCGTCCTCGGCGGTGGTCTCGTGCCCGGAGCCGTCGTCCTCGTCGCGGGTGAACCCGGCGTCGGCAAGTCCACGCTGCTGCTGGACGTGGCCGCGAAGTCGGCGAGTGACGAACACCGCACCCTGTATGTGACGGGCGAGGAGTCGGCCAGTCAGGTGCGGCTGCGCGCGGACCGGATCAAGGCGATCGACGACCACCTCTATCTCGCCGCGGAGACCGACCTGTCGGCCGTCCTCGGTCATCTGGACGCGGTGAAGCCGTCGCTGCTCATCCTGGACTCCGTCCAGACCATCGCCTCCCCGGAGATCGACGGCGCGCCCGGCGGCATGGCCCAGGTCCGTGAGGTGGCGGGCGCGCTCATCCGCGCCTCCAAGGAGCGCGGCATGTCCACCCTGCTCGTGGGCCATGTCACCAAGGACGGCGCGATCGCCGGACCCCGGCTGCTCGAACACCTCGTGGACGTCGTCCTGTCCTTCGAGGGCGACCGGCACGCGCGCCTCAGGCTCGTCCGAGGGGTCAAGAACCGCTACGGCACGACGGACGAGGTCGGCTGCTTCGAGCTGCACGACGAGGGCATCACGGGGCTCACCGACCCGTCGGGGCTCTTCCTGACGCGCCGAGCCGAGCCCGTCCCGGGCACCTGTCTGACCGTCACCCTCGAAGGCCGCCGTCCGCTGGTCGCCGAGGTCCAGGCGCTCACGGTGGACTCCCAGATCCCCTCCCCGCGCCGGACGACCTCCGGTCTGGAGACCTCCCGCGTCTCGATGATGCTCGCCGTCCTGGAGCAGCGGGGCAAGATCAGCGCCCTCGGGAAGCGGGACATCTACTCGGCGACGGTCGGCGGTGTGAAGCTCACCGAGCCCGCCGCGGACCTCGCCGTCGCGCTGGCGCTGGCGTCCGCCGCCAGTGACGTCCCCCTGCCGAAGAACCTCGTCGCGATCGGCGAGGTGGGGCTCGCGGGCGAGGTCAGACGGGTCACGGGGGTGCAGCGACGGCTGGCCGAGGCCCATCGTCTGGGCTTCACGCACGCCCTCGTACCGACCGATCCGGGCAAGGTCCCCGCCGGTATGAAGGTCCTGGAAGTGGCCGACATCGGCGCGGCTCTGAGTGTCCTTCCGCGCTCGCGTCGCAGAGAGGCCCCACGGGACGAGGAACAGCGCCGGTAGACTTTGCCCTGGTCTCGCCCGTCCGTACGAACCGAGGGCGGCCGGAAACCTTCGACCGGAGGAGTGCAGTGGCAGCCAACGACCGGGCAGCAGCTCCCGGAAAGTCCGGTGGGAGCTCCGGTGCCGATGGCCTGATGCGCGCCGCACTGAGCGCCGTGGCACCCGGCACGGCGCTGCGCGACGGACTTGAACGGATCCTCCGCGGCAACACGGGCGGACTCATCGTGCTCGGCTCCGACAAGACCGTCGAAGCGATGTGCACGGGCGGGTTCGTCCTGGACGTGGAGTTCACCGCGACCCGTCTGCGTGAACTGTGCAAGCTCGACGGCGGCATCGTGCTCGACAAGGACATCACCAAAATCCTCCGGGCGGGCGTGCAGCTGGTGCCCGACCCGACGATCCCGACGGAGGAGACGGGCACGCGGCACCGCACCGCGGACCGGGTGAGCAAGCAGGTCGGCTACCCCATCGTCTCGGTCTCCCAGTCGATGCGCCTGATCGCCCTGTACGTCGACGGTCAGCGCCGCGTCCTGGAGGACTCCGCCGCGATCCTCTCGCGCGCCAACCAGGCCCTCGCCACGCTGGAGCGCTACAAGCTCCGCCTGGACGAGGTCGCGGGGACGCTGTCGGCGCTGGAGATCGAGGACCTGGTCACCGTCCGGGACGTCTCGGCGGTCGCCCAGCGTCTGGAGATGGTGCGCCGCATCGCCACCGAGATCGCCGAGTACGTGGTGGAACTGGGCACGGACGGACGCCTGCTGACCCTCCAGCTCGACGAGCTGATCGCCGGAGTCGAGCCCGACCGCGAGCTGGTCGTCCGGGACTATGTACCCGAGCCGACCGCCAAGCGTTCCCGTACGGTCGACGAGGCGCTGTTCGAGCTGAACGCGCTCGCCCACGGGGAGCTGCTCGAACTCTCCACGGTGGCCAAGGCGTTGGGATACACCGGCTCCCCCGAGGCGCTGGACTCCGCGGTCTCCCCGCGTGGCTTCCGTCTGCTCGCCAAGGTGCCCCGGCTGCCCGGCGCGATCATCGACCGGCTCGTGGAGCACTTCGGCGGGCTCCAGAAGCTGCTCGCAGCGAGCGTGGACGACCTCCAGACGGTCGACGGCGTGGGCGAGGCACGGGCCCGCAGCGTCCGCGAGGGCCTGTCCCGTCTCGCCGAGTCGTCGATCCTGGAACGCTACGTCTGAGGACCGGGGGCTCTCCCCGGCCGGGGGCGCTCAGTCCTTGGACAGGACGAACGACGTCTGCGCCTTCGCCAGCCCCGGCGCCTTCGCCTCGACCAGATAGGTGCCGGCGGGGGCCGACCCCGAGGGGGGCGTGGCGCACGACGGGGCGCCGGGCTTGCGGTCCCACTTCACCGTGTGGACGGTCTGGCCGTGGGCCGGGACGCGGAAGAGGATGCCCGCGGCGTCCTTCGGGCAGTCGTCCGAGGCCCAGAAGCCCTTGTCGCCGCCTGACTGAGTGATCGTCAGAACAGCGCTCTTCGGGCCGAGATCGACCTTGCAATCGCTGCCCGAGCCGTTCTTGGCGACGATCTCGATCTCGGGCTGCTCGCCCGGCGCGTAGCTGTTGCGCACGCTCTTGAGCGTCAACTTCACATCGCCCGGCGTGCAGTTGGGGACGGTGGACCCGGCCGGGAGCCGGTCGGCCGCCCCGCCGCCGTTCTTGGCCCCGTCGTCGGAACCGCCGCCGGCGCTCCCGCCGGAAGCGGTGGAGCCGTCACCCGAACCGTCACCCGAACCGTCGCCCGAGCCATCGCCGGAGCCGCCGCCGCTTCCGGTCCCGCCGGTGCCGCCGCTCTCACCGCCGTCGCCCGACTCGTCGCGGCCGCCCGGGTGTTGGCTGATCGCGGGGCCCGACCCCGACGGTCCCGGCGTGATCGAGGAAGCGGGATTCTTGCCGTTCGACCCTCCGGCGGCGTTGTGGCCGCCGCCGCCTCCGGTACCGACCACCCAGACGGTGAGAAGCGCCAACAGCCCTAGCACGGACAGCAGAACGGCCCTCCGACGCCAGTAGATGGTGGAGGGTAGCGGCCCGACCGGATTGCGCAGAGATCCCACGGCGCAAACTGTACGAGAGATCGACCGCCCATCAGGCCCCACCCGCCGCCCCGGCGCCAACTTTTCCGGATCATCATCCAGGAGGACATCCATTCCGGCGACCGCACGGCCGCCGGATGCAGCCTTTCACCACCGCCCGCCCCCGGCGTCGTCCCCGTATCGGCACCGCAGCATGGCAGGATCGACATCGCCATGACTGCACCCACCCAGCCCACCGGGCCCCTCCGCAAAGCCCCCGGCGAGGACCTCCACACCCCCGTCATCGCCTGGTTCGACGAGCACGCCCGCGATCTGCCCTGGAGGCATCCCGATGCCGGCCCCTGGGCGGTGATGGTCAGCGAGTTCATGCTCCAGCAGACCCCGGTCAACCGTGTCCTGCCGGTGTACGAGCAGTGGCTGGCGCGCTGGCCGCGCCCCGCCGATCTGGCGAAGGACGCGCCCGGCGAGGCCGTACGGGCCTGGGGGCGACTCGGCTACCCGCGCCGCGCCCTGCGTCTGCACGGCGCCGCGGTGGCCATAGCGGAACGGCACGGCGGCGACGTACCGACCGATCACGCGCAGTTGCTGGCGCTGCCCGGTATCGGGGAGTACACGGCGGCGGCGGTCGCGTCGTTCGCGTACGGCCAGCGCCATCCCGTGCTGGACACCAACGTCCGCAGGGTCTTCGCCCGGGCCGTCACCGGCGTGCAGTACCCGCCGAACGCCACCACCGCCGCCGAGCGCAGGCTCGCCCGCGCCCTGCTGCCCGAGAGCGAGAGCACGGCGGCGCGCTGGGCCGCCGCCTCGATGGAGCTCGGTGCGCTGGTCTGCACGGCCAGGAACGAGACGTGCCACCGGTGCCCGATCGCCGGGCAGTGCGCGTGGCGGCTGGCGGGCAAGCCCGAGCACGACGGGCCGCCGCGCAAGGGACAGACGTACGCGGGCACGGACCGCCAGGTGCGCGGCAAACTGCTGGCCGTCCTGCGGGACGCTCATGTGCCGGTTCCGCAGAGCGCGCTGGACCGGGTCTGGGACGAGCCGGTGCAGCGGGGGCGGGCGCTCGACGGTCTCGTCGCCGACGGTCTGGTCGAGCCGCTCCCCGGCGGTCTGTATCGGCTGCCTCTCACCTAGAACAGACGTCATATCAGGATCAACCCGGACATAGGGTCAACTCCCCTTACCCCGCACGTACAGCCGTTACACAACCGACGGACAGCCGAGTGCTGGCCGAAGGCTGTCTCGGACAACCCCGTGACAACGCGTCCGTAGCTTCAGTGCCGTACCGCAGGAGGTGCCGCCCGACCGGCGGCGACCGAACGGCGGTTCGCAGGCAACGGACAACCGGCAGCAAGCGGGTCGGAAACGGGGATGGAGGCGGTTGATCATGGCGCACGGCGAGGTGCTCGAATTCGAGGAGTACGTCCGCACTCGGCAGGACGCGCTGCTGCGCAGTGCCCGCCGCCTGGTCCCCGACCCGGTCGACGCCCAGGACCTGCTCCAGACGGCGCTCGTGCGGACGTACGGCCGCTGGGAGGGCATCGCGGACAAACGTCTCGCCGACGCCTATCTGCGCCGCGTGATGATCAATACGCGGACGGAGTGGTGGCGGGCCCGCAAGCTCGAAGAGGTGCCCACCGAGCAGCTGCCGGACGCGTGCGTCGAGGACGCCACCGAGCAGCACGCGGACCGCGCGCTGCTGATGGACATCATGAAGGTGCTGGCACCCAAGCAGCGCAGCGTCGTGGTGCTGCGACACTGGGAGCAGATGTCCACGGAGGAGACGGCCGCCGCACTCGGCATGTCGGCCGGAACGGTCAAGAGCACGCTGCACCGGGCGCTGGCCCGGCTCCGCGAGGAGCTGGAGAACCGCGACCTGGACGCCCGCGCGCTCGAACGTGAGGAGCGGGAGCGTTGCGCGGCCTAGGAGTCCGGTCCAGAACGGCTCTACAGGCGGGGGGTTCGGCGGCGGCCGGGCTCGCCGCCCTCGGCCTTTTCCTGACCGCGTGCGCCACCGGCGGCACCGGCGCCCGTGACGAGGGGCCCGCGGGCACCGACGCGGTCCCCAAGGGCAGCATCAAGCCGGTCGTCTCCGGCTCGCCGCCCAAGGCGCCCGAGCGCGTGGACGCGGTCAAGATCGTCAAGAACGACCCGACGGTCAGTGCCGCGGTCAAACGCGATCTGAAGCCGTGCGTCGCCGACGAGTACCCGGTCGACGTGTCGTACGGGAAACTGACCGGCGGGTCCGCGAACGACGTCGTGATCAACGTGATGACCTGTGCCGACGCCGTGGGTGTCGGCAGCTACGTCTATCGCGAGCAGAACGGCCGGTACCAGAATGTCTTCAAGGCCGAGGAGCCGCCGGTCTACGCCGAGATCGACCGGGGCGATCTGGTGGTCACCCAGCAGCTGTACAAGAAGGGCGACCCGGTGTCGTACCCGTCCAGCGAGGAAGTGATCACCTACGGCTGGTCCTCGACGCGCTTCGTCGAGCAGTCCCGGATCCACAACGACTACAGCAACGCGGTGGGCGGCTCCAACTCGCCCGCCCCGGACGCGAATTGAGAACGGGCGGAGCAAGCCGGATGGCAGAGCAGACCCATGTCCTGTTCGTCGAGGACGACGACGTCATCCGCGAGGCCACACAACTCGCCCTGGAGCGCGACGGCTTCGCGGTCACGGCCATGCCCGACGGGCTCTCGGGACTGGAGGCCTTCCGCGCCGACCGTCCCGACATCGCCCTGCTGGACGTGATGGTCCCCGGGCTCGACGGTGTGTCGCTGTGCCGCCGCATCCGGGACGAGTCGACCGTGCCGGTCATCATGCTGTCCGCGCGCGCCGACTCGATCGACGTCGTGCTGGGCCTTGAGGCCGGCGCCGACGACTACGTGACCAAGCCCTTCGACGGCGCCGTACTGGTCGCCCGTATCCGCGCGGTGCTGCGCCGTTTCGGGCACGCGAGCGGGGGCGCGGGCTCGGCGGCCGAGGACGCCGCGCCGGTGGAGGGCGGGGTGCTCGTCTTCGGCGAACTGGAGATCGACACCGAGGGCATGGAGGTGACCCGGAGCGGTACGCCGGTGGCGCTGACGCCCACCGAGATGCGGCTGCTCCTGGAGTTCTCGTCCGCGCCGGGGACGGTGCTGAGCCGCGACAAGCTGCTGGAGCGGGTGTGGGACTACGGCTGGGGCGGGGACACACGGGTGGTCGACGTCCATGTGCAGCGGCTGCGGACGAAGATCGGCCAGGACCGTATCGAGACGGTCCGCGGCTTCGGCTACAAGTTGAAGGCCTGAGCGCGCCGTGCGGGGGATGTTCGGGCGCTCGGCTCCGGGGACGCCCGCGGCCGCGGGGCGGGTACGGATTCCTGGCGGACGCGCGGCAGCGGGGGACGGCGTGAGAACGGGTGCGCGCGAGGGCGTCGACACGACTGCCGGCAGAGGTGCCGGCCGGGGCGAGGTCCTCGGCGGGGGCGTCGGCCCCCGACCGGTGAGCGGCAGGGGCGGCGGCATCGGATTCGGCAGGGGCCGCGGCATCGGGATCGGCATCGACCGGGGCACGGACTCGGGTACGAGCATCCGTACGGGCATCCGCTGGAAGCTGAGCACGGCGATCGCCCTGGTCGGCGCGCTGGTCGCGGTCGCGCTGAGCCTGGTCGTGCACAACGCGGCCCGTGTCTCGATGCTGGACAACTCGCGTGACCTGGCCGACGAGCGCATCCAGCTGGCCGAGCGCATGTACGGGCCGGGCCGGCCGCCACCGTTCGGCGCGAAGATAGACGATCCCTCCATCCCCTCGGACCTGATGGTGAAGGTCGCGGAGGGACGGCGGGCGACCTACGTCTCCGACAGCCCGAACGGCGTGCCGGACATCTGGGCCGCCGTACCCCTCAGGAACGGCCAGGTGCTGTCCTGGCACGAGCGTTTCACGGACCGCAACGCGGACGTGATGAAGGACCTCGACCAGGCGCTGATCATCGGCTCGATCGCCGTCGTCTTCGGCGGCAGCGCGCTCGGGGTGCTGATCGGCGGCCAGCTGTCACGTCGGCTGCGCAAGGCCGCGGCCGCGGCGAACCGGGTCGCCAAGGGGGAACCGGACGTCCGGGTGCGGGACGCGATCGGCGGTGTCGTGCTCGACGAGACCGACGACCTGGCGCGGGCGGTGGACGCCATGGCCGACGCGCTCCAGGAGCGCATCGAGGCCGAGCGCCGGGTGACCGCCGACATCGCGCACGAACTGCGCACCCCGGTGACCGGGCTGCTCACGGCGGCCGAACTCCTGCCGCCCGGCCGCCCCACCGAGCTCGTACGGGACCGCGCGCAGGCCATGCGCACGCTCGTCGAGGACGTGCTGGAGGTCGCCCGGCTCGACGGGGCCTCGGAGCGCGCGGAGTTGCAGGACATCATGCTCGGTGAGTTCGTGGCCCGGCGCATGGCCGCCAGGGGCGCGGACGTCGAGGTACGGGTGGTGCACGAGTCGGAGGTCACGACGGACCCGCGCCGTCTGGAGCGCGTGCTGCTCAACCTTCTCGCGAACGCGGCGCGGCACGGCAGGCCGCCGATCGAGGTCACGGTCGAGGGCCGGGTCATCCGGGTCCGCGACCACGGTCCGGGTTTCCCCGAGAAGCTTCTCGCGGAGGGGCCGAGCCGGTTCCGTACCGGCAGCACCGACCGTGCGGGCGACGGGCACGGACTCGGCCTGACCATCGCCGCGGGCCAGGCCCGGGTGCTGGGCGCCCGGCTGACCTTCCGCAACGTACGGCCCGCGGGGGCTCCGGACGATGTGCCGGCCGAGGGGGCGGTCGCGGTGCTGTGGCTGCCGGAGCACGCGCCGACGAACACCGGCAGCTTCCCGGTCCTGCCGCCCTCCGGCACGTAGCCACGGTGGTGGACCGGGCCGGACCGCGGCCCGCCACCCGCGGCGCGCACAGGAGAAGGCCCCCGGGGCGGACAACGCCGGGGGCCTTCGTCGAGAGGTGACCGGGGCCGGGTGGACCGGCCCCGGTCAGGTCAGACCGGCTCCGCGAGCGGGACCTGGGGTGCCTCGTCCGACGCCCCGCCCTCGCCGGGCTTGGGCGCTCCGGCTCCCTTCAGCGGGACCTCCTTGACGAACACGGCCGCGACCAGTGCGAGAACGGCGACCACGGAACCGAGCAGGAACGCGGAGTGCGTACCGGCGGACACCGCGTGCTGGTAGGCGTCACGGGCGGCCGCCGGCAGCTTCGCCAGGCTGGCCGCGTCGAGCTGCGCCGACTTCTCGGTCGTCTTGGAGCCGAGCGCCCCGGCCCGCTCGGCCATGACGTCCTGCACCCGGTGGTTGAACAGCGCGCCCATGATGGCGACACCGAACGACGATCCGAGCGTACGGAAGAGGGTCGTGGAGGAGGACGCGACGCCCATGTCCTTCATCTCGACGCTGTTCTGCGCGACGAGCATCGTGATCTGCATCAGGCAGCCCATGCCGGCGCCGAGCACCGCCATGAACAGCCCGGAGGTGAGCCGCGTCGTCCCGGTGTCCATCTGCGAGAGCAGGAACAGCCCGATGATCATCAGCACGCTGCCGACGAGCGGGAAGATCTTGTAGCGGCCGCTGTTGGTGGTGACCCGTCCGGCGACCATCGACACGGCGAGCATGGCGCCGAGCATGGGCAGGAGCAGCAGACCGGAGTTGGTGGCGGAGGCGCCCTGCACCGACTGCTGGTAGAGCGGCAGGAAGAGGACGGCGCCGAACATCACGAAGCCGGTGATGAAGCCGATCATCGACATCAGCGTGAAGTTGCGGCTGCGGAAGATGTGCAGCGGCATGACCGGCGCGGTGGCCTTGGTCTGCCAGAAGATGAAGCCGACGAGAGCGGCGACGCCGATGCCGGTCAGCTCCATGATCCGCGCGGAACCCCAGGCGTACTCGGTGCCGCCCCAGGTGGTGACGAGCACGATGGAGGAGATGCCGAGGGCCAGCAGAGCGGCACCCAGGTAGTCGATCTTCGCCTGGACGCGCTTCTTGGGCAGGTGCAGCACGACACTGACCGCGATCAGCGCGACGACGCCGAGCGGCAGGTTGATGTAGAAGGACCAGCGCCAGCCCCAGTGGTCGGTGATGGTTCCGCCGACCAGCGGGCCGAGGATCATGGCGAAGGCCATCACGCCGGCCATCATGCCCTGGTACTTGCCGCGCTCGCGGGGCGGGATCAGGTCGCCGATGATCGCCATGACACCGACCATCAGACCGCCGGCGCCCAGACCCTGGATCGCGCGGAAGCCGATGAGCTGTCCCATGTCCTGGGCCATGCCGCTGAGGGCCGAACCGATCAGGAAGATCACGATCGAGGTCAGGAAGGCGCCCTTGCGCCCGTACATGTCGCCGAGCTTGCCCCAGATCGGGGTGGAGGCCGCGGTGGCCAGGGTGTAGCCGGTGACCACCCAGGAGAGGTGCTCGAGTCCGCCCAGCTCACCGACGATCGTCGGCATCGCGGTGCCCACGATCATGTTGTCCAGCATGGCGAGCAGCATGGCGATCATGAGCGCCATCAGGACGACTCGTACGCTCCGCTGCTGCTTCCCGCCCTCGGCCGGTGCCCCGGCCGCTTCCGCGGCCGGTTCGGCCGCTTTCGTCTCGTCCGCCATCGTTCCCCACTCCCCTGAGCGCCGCTGCTGCCGTCCCACTACTTACTTGCCGACCGGCAAGCTGACTACACTCAGGAAAATAGCCCTGTAACTAGCCGGGCGTCAAGTAAGTAACACTAGTTTTGCCAGCCGGTCGACAGGTAAGTTTCAAGGGAGCGCGAGGAGTACGAGAATGGGCGGCACCATGGACGGCATCAAGCGGCAGCGCCGGGGCGACACTCGGCAGCGCATCCAGGACGTAGCCCTCGAACTCTTCTCCGAGCAGGGCTACGAGAAGACCTCGCTGCGCGAGATCGCCGAACACCTCGACGTCACCAAAGCGGCGCTCTACTACCACTTCAAGACCAAGGAAGAGATCCTCATCAGTCTCTTCGAGGATCTGACGCGGCCACTGGACGAGCTGATCGAGTGGGGCGCGCAGCAGCCGCACACCCTGGAGACCAAGCAGGAGGTCCTGCGCCGCTACAGCGACGCCCTCGGCGGGGCCTCACCACTCTTCCGCTTCATGCAGGAGAACCAGGCGACGGTACGCGAGCTGAGCATCGGCGAGACCTTCAAGGACCGCATGATCAGCATGCTGGAGATCATCAAAGAGCCCGGATCGGCGCTGACCGACCAGGTCCGCTGCATCAGCGCGCTCTTCACGATGCACGCCGGCATGTTCGTGCTCAAGGACGTCGAGGGCGACCCCGAGGACAAGCGCAAGGCCGTCCTGGAGGTCGCGATCGACCTGGTGACCCAGGCCCACGCGGGCGGCGCGGCCTCCGAGGGCGAAGCCTCCTAGGCGCCGGTTCCGACCGCGCGGGGACGGGACCTTCCGGCGTCCGCCCCCCGGCGGGGGGCGAGTCCTCCCGTTCCGGTTCCGGGCGCGCGAAAGCGGAGCCCAGGCACCGCTTTCGGTGCCGGGACTCCGCCTCGGTCTCCGCTCCGGCCGTTCGGGCCGGTGCCGCACGCCGGATCACCGGCGCGAGGGTCAGACAGTGACACCCATGCTGTGCAGGAACGTCACGGGGTTGATGGCCGAGCCGTAGTTCGGGGTCGTACGGATCTCGAAGTGCAGGTGCGGGCCGCTGGAGTTACCGGTGTTGCCGGACAGGGCTATGTGCTGGCCGGTGGAGACGACCTGGCCGACGCGCACGTCGATGCGCGACAGGTGGGCGTACTGCGAGAACTTGCCGTTGGCGTGCTTGATGACGATGGCGTTGCCGTACGCCGGGCCGTCACCGGCGCCGTTGGGGCCGACCTTGACGACGGTGCCGCCGTGGGCCGCCATGACGTTGGTGCCCTGCGGCACGGCGAAGTCCTGGCCGGAGTGCTTGTGGGCCCACATGCCGCCGGCCTGGTCGAAGGTGGCGGACAGGGTGTACTTCGCGACCGGGTCGATCCAGGACGCGGCCTTCTTCGCGGCGGCCGCCTTCTTCGCGGTGGCGGCCTTCGCCTGAGCCGCGGCCTGGGTGTGCACCGCGTCGGCCGCGGTGACGGTGGCGCTGCTGCTGACGCCCGTTTCGGCGGCGGTCGCGACCCCTGCGCCCAGCACGACCGAGGCGCCGAGGCCGACGGCCAGGACGGCCGCCCGAGTGCGGACCATGGACGTAAGGGACTTGCGGGACGTGACGCGCTTCGACATGAAAACCTCGTGGAGACGGGGACGGGGGCTTGAACAACCACTCCGGTGCGGTGCTGGCCACCGAGCGGGCCATTCATTGGTAACCCGGCCCCTGGGCCGGACTCAAACCCCCCATCTACGGCCCAAGGTAGTAGTTCATCGCAAAACTTCCCGAACCTTGACACCTCGGACATCCGGCGCGGGATCTTGCCCCTTTGGTCCGAAATCCAGGGTTTACCTCCACTTCAGGCCTGTACATCCCTTGCTAAACCTGCCCCGGGCCACTCCATCCTCACGACCTGCCGACAGCCCTGTCCACCCTGGGCCAAAGGTCCTTTTTGTCCGTTTTCACTTATCCACTATTCGCCCTAGTACCGGACAAACCGCCTGTGCGTCATGTCACCGGGGCGCCGGATCCAGGACCTCCTGAATGTGACGCGGGCTACCCCTCCGGCCCCTGTTTTCAAGGGCCTTGAGGCACCGGCGAACCGTCCGCGGACACCCCCGGAGCAGCCGTGTCGACCGGCTGCCGGAGCGCGCGGTTGTCCGACCACGCTGGTGCGACGGCCGGCGGTGACCGCGGCGCGGGGAGCAGGGAGCGGGGAGCGGGGAGCCGGGAGCGGGGAGCGGGGAGCGCGGGCGGGGAGAGCGCATCCCCGTCGTCCTTCCGCTGCGCACCCTGGTCCGCCCCCTCGACGGGCCTGCCGACCCCGGACACGACCTAGGACTCCCAGAGCCTCCTGTGGCTCCTCCACGGACGTGAAAAAAGGGGCTGCCCCGGAACCGAAGTCCCGGGGCAGCCCCTTTTCAGGCGGACCCTGAGGTCACGCCTCCTTGCTCAGGTTGGGACCGGCGCCGCCGGCGGCCTGCTCGATCGGCGGGACGTCGGGAAGGGCCGACTTCTCCTCACCGCGGAAGGTGAAGGCCTTGGTGTCGCCCTCGCCCTCCGTGTCCACGACCACGATGTGGCCGGGACGGAGCTCGCCGAAGAGGATCTTCTCGGAGAGGATGTCCTCGATCTCGCGCTGAATGGTCCGGCGCAGCGGCCGGGCGCCCAGCACGGGGTCGTAGCCCTTCTTCGCGAGGAGCGACTTGGCGGTCGGGCTGAGCTCGATGCCCATGTCCCGGTCCTTCAGCCGCTCGTCGACCTTGGCGATCATGAGGTCGACGATCTGGATGATGTCTTCCTCGGTCAGCTGGTGGAAGACCACCGTGTCGTCGACACGGTTCAGGAACTCGGGGCGGAAGTGCTGCTTCAGCTCCTCGTTGACCTTGGCCTTCATCCGGTCGTAGTTCGTCTTGACGTCGCCCACGGCCGCGAAGCCGAGGTTGAAGCCCTTGGAGATGTCCCGGGTGCCGAGGTTGGTCGTCATGATGATGACCGTGTTCTTGAAGTCCACGACCCGGCCCTGGGAGTCGGTCAGTCGACCGTCCTCCAGGATCTGCAGCAGCGAGTTGAAGATGTCCGGGTGGGCCTTCTCGACCTCGTCGAACAGGACGACGGAGAACGGCTTGCGGCGGACCTTCTCGGTCAGCTGGCCGCCCTCTTCGTAGCCCACGTAGCCGGGGGGCGAACCGAAGAGACGCGAGACCGTGTGCTTCTCGCTGAACTCCGACATGTCGAGGGAGATCAGCGCGTCCTCGTCACCGAAGAGGAACTCCGCGAGGGTCTTCGACAGCTCCGTCTTACCGACACCCGAGGGGCCGGCGAAGATGAAGGAACCACCGGGACGCTTCGGGTCCTTCAGACCCGCTCGCGTACGGCGGATCGCCTGCGAGAGCGCCTTGATGGCGTCCTTCTGGCCGATGACCCGCTTGTGGAGCTCGTCCTCCATGCGCAGCAGACGCGAGGACTCCTCCTCGGTCAGCTTGAAGACCGGGATGCCGGTGGCGGTGGCGAGGACCTCGGCGATCAGCTCGCCGTCGACCTCGGCCACGACGTCCATGTCGCCGGCCTTCCACTCCTTCTCGCGCTTGGCCTTCGCCGCCAGCAGCTGCTTCTCCTTGTCGCGGAGAGAGGCCGCCTTCTCGAAGTCCTGGGAGTCGATGGCCGACTCCTTGTCGCGGCGCACGCCCGCGATCTTCTCGTCGAACTCACGGAGGTCCGGCGGTGCGGTCATCCGGCGGATGCGCATCCGGGAGCCCGCCTCGTCGATCAGGTCGATCGCCTTGTCGGGCAGGAAGCGGTCCGAGATGTACCGGTCGGCGAGCGTCGCCGCCTGCACCAGGGCCTCGTCCGTGATGGACACGCGGTGGTGGGCCTCGTACCGGTCGCGCAGACCCTTGAGGATCTCGATCGTGTGGGGGAGGGAAGGCTCCGCCACCTGGATCGGCTGGAAGCGGCGCTCGAGGGCCGCGTCCTTCTCGAGGTGCTTGCGGTACTCGTCCAGCGTGGTGGCACCGATGGTCTGGAGCTCACCGCGGGCCAGCATCGGCTTCAGGATGGAAGCGGCGTCGATGGCGCCCTCGGCGGCACCCGCGCCGACGAGCGTGTGCAGCTCGTCGATGAACAGGATGATGTCGCCGCGGGTGCGGATCTCCTTGAGGACCTTCTTCAGGCGCTCCTCGAAGTCACCGCGGTAGCGGGAGCCGGCGACCAGCGCGCCGAGGTCCAGGGTGTAGAGGTGCTTGTCCTTGAGGGTCTCGGGCACCTCGCCCTTGACGATGGCCTGGGCGAGGCCCTCGACGACGGCGGTCTTGCCGACGCCGGGCTCACCGATCAGCACCGGGTTGTTCTTGGTGCGACGGGACAGCACCTGCATGACCCGCTCGATCTCCTTCTCGCGCCCGATGACCGGGTCGAGCTTGGACTCACGAGCGGCCTGGGTGAGGTTCCGGCCGAACTGGTCGAGGACCAGGGACGTGGAGGGAGTGCCCTCGGCGGGACCGCCACTGGCGCCGGCGGTCTCCTTGCCCTGGTAGCCGGAGAGCAGCTGGATGACCTGCTGCCGCACCCGGTTGAGGTCTGCGCCCAGCTTGACCAGGACCTGGGCGGCGACGCCCTCGCCCTCACGGATCAGGCCGAGCAGGATGTGCTCCGTGCCGATGTAGTTGTGGCCCAGCTGAAGGGCCTCGCGGAGCGAGAGCTCCAGGACCTTCTTGGCACGGGGGGTGAAGGGGATGTGCCCGGACGGGGCCTGCTGGCCCTGCCCGATGATCTCCTCCACCTGCTGGCGGACCGCCTCGAGCGAAATCCCGAGGCTCTCCAGGGCCTTAGCGGCGACACCCTCACCCTCGTGGATCAGGCCCAGGAGGATGTGCTCGGTGCCGATGTAGTTGTGGTTGAGCATCCGGGCTTCTTCCTGAGCCAGGACGACAACCCGCCGCGCGCGGTCGGTGAACCTCTCGAACATCGTTAATCGCTCCTCAGAGCGGTCAGGCAGTAAGGGGACGCTCCCCTCCCTGTCCTTCCGCAGCTTAGTCCCGCAAGCGGGGACCGCTCATTCCAACTGCCGACACCGTCCTTGGCCTCCTGACCCCGAACGCCGACATCTGCTCCAACCTGATGGTGCGAGACGATGTTCCCGCAGGCCAGGCAGATACCCTCTCCCGCTGTACGCCGATGGCGAACGTGAGATGCCGAGGCCCTGCGTGTCGCCCCTCCCACTAGGCATGTCTTACCCGCGCGCACGGACAGTCCATGCCGCGCGCACCGGTTCCCTCCGCTACGGGCGAACATCAATGCCCGGCGGAACGCTCCCGCACGCCCCGTTTTCCGGAACTCTGTGCGGTCACATAAACACCCAGCGTAACTCCGGGTGCCTTCCGGCGGTTGCTCCTTGCATGGTTGCCACCGTCCCTGTCCCCCGTCGGCCGTCCGATCCGGGTGATCCGGTCGATCCGGTACGCCGGTGGTACGAAAACGAACTGGGCTGGGCGACAGTGCCCGGAGCGCCGGTACGGCTGGTCACGGGGCTGCGCTTCGACGTCCTCGACGTTCCGGCCGAGGCGGGATTCCCCGCCCTGCGGCATCTGGGGCCGGGTTCTCCGGTGGCCCTGCGCGGGGAGCGGATGCGGCTGCTGGTGGCCGCGGGGAGCGCGGAGGAGCTGCCGGGGCTGCTCGACTGGCTGGAGTGGGGCTCTCTCGCGCTGGATCTCGTGGCGATCGGCGAGGGCGGAAGCGTCGAGGCTCCGCCGCGGCCCGGTCCCGGCGTCGCGGTGGCGCCGGATCCCGGGGATCCCGCGGCACCGGGTCCCCGCGCCGCGGGGCCTTCGGGGTTCGGGGCACGGCCCGGAGGCCGGCCCGGGGACGGTCCGCGGGCCCGTCCCGGGGAGCGGCCGGAAGCCTGTCCGGGAACGGGAACGGGGACGGCCCCACGAGGGGCCACCCGCTGGCTGCGGCCCCCGGAGCCCGGCCGCGAGGTGGAGACGGCGTTGCCGACGCTGTCGGCACTGGGCGGCGGGACCGCCGGCGGGGGCGTTGGGGGCGCCCCCGATCTCGTGCGACTGGTGCAGACGATGGCGACACAGTGCCACCGCGTCATGCTGCGGCGGGCGCGCGCTCAGCCGTTGGCCGTCTCGTAGGCCTCACGGATGGACGCGGGAACGCGGCCGCGGTCGTTGACCTCCAGGCCGTTCTCCTTCGCCCAGGCACGGATCTGCGCGGTGTCCTGGCTGCCACCGGAAGCGGCGCGGGCCTTTCCACGTCCGCCCGAAGCACGGCCTCCGGTACGACGGCCACCCTTGACGTAGGCGTCGAGAAGGCCACGGAGCTTGTCCGCATTGGCGGTCGTGAGATCGATTTCGTACGTCTTGCCGTCCAGCGCGAACGTCACGGTCTCGTCCGCCTCGCCACCGTCGAGGTCGTCGACAAGAAGGACCTGAACCTTCTGTGCCACCGGATTTCCTTTCATCGATAACTTCAAGGGCAAGGAGGGCCTCGCGGCGTCCGCCGTTTCGCCGTCCCTTGTTATATGCAGTACTGCACTACGTCGGAAAGCAAACCGCTTTTGCTGGAAAAACACAAACCCCTGGCGGAGACTCACGGGACTCCGCCCGCCCGGAAACGTGCGCGTTTCGGACATAGGGAACGTGGGCAAGGCGCTCCGGCGGAATAGCCGGCGGCGATCACAGATGCAGAAGCATCCGGCTGTTGCCCAAGGTGTTCGGTTTCACCCGTTCGAGACCGAGGAACTCCGCGACGCCCTCGTCATAGGAACGCAGGAGCTCGGCGTAGACATCGGTGTCGACGGGCGTCTCGCCGATCTCCACGAAGCCGTGCTTCGCGAAGAAGCCGACTTCGAAGGTCAGACAGAAAACCCGTCGAACACCGAGCCAGCGGGCGGTCTGGAGCAACTTCTCCAGCAACTGATGGCCGACGCCCAGGCCCTTGACCGCGGGGTTCACCGCGAGCGTGCGGACTTCCGCGAGGTCTTCCCACATCACGTGCAGGGCGCCGCAGCCGACCACCTCGGCGTTGTCGTCGCGTTCCGCGACCCAGAACTCCTGGATGTCCTCGTAAAGGGTGACGGTGGCTTTGTCGAGCAGGATACGGCGGCGCACGTTCGCGTCGAGGAGTCGTCGTACGGCCGCGACATCGCCGGTCCTGGCCCGCCGGACGGTGACGGCTTTTGCGGTGACTTCGGGATGCTCCGCCGGAAGCCCTGCCGGAACCTCCGCGGGATGCTCTGCTGACATGAGCGGACGCTATCGCCCGGGGGCGTCCCCGTCGGCGGCGGGGTTCTCCTCCGAGGGCTCGGGCGCCGGTGGCCTTTCGACGGCTTCGGGGGCTTGCGGTTCGGGCCCTTGCACGATGCGCATGGCGTCCCTGAGGGCCACCCGCTGTTCCTCGCTCATCATCCCGAAGAAGGCGACGAGAGCCGCCGCGGGGTTGTCGCTCTGCGACCAGGCGTCGTTCATCAGTGCCGCCGAGTAGGCGGCCCGTGTGGAGACGGCCTCATATCGATAGGCCCGGCCTTCCGCCTCGCGACGCACCCAGCCCTTCTGATGGAGATTGTCCAAAACGGTCATCACCGTGGTGTACGCGATGGACCGTTCCTGTTGAAGGTCTTCCAGGACTTCCCGAACGGTCACCGGGCGGTTCCACTTCCACACCCGCGTCATGACCGCGTCTTCGAGTTCTCCCAATGGGCGAGGCACAGTTCAGAACAATAGTGGGAGAGAGTCAACAAAAAGGGCGTACGACTCGAAGGACGCAGGAAACGTCCGAGTCGTACGCCGCTGACAGCGCCGTCCGGTACGGGGCGGGCGGGCGCCGGGGAGGGCCCGGCGGGCGCGCCGGGGGCCGCCCGGGGCTCAGGCCCCGGCGTCCTTGGGGGCCGAGGTCTGCCGGGCGGCCTCCACGCGCGCGAGGGCGGCGTCGACGACCCCGTCCTCCTTGGCCTTGTTGGCCCCGCCCTGACTCTTCACGATCGTCACGATGAGCCCGATGAAGAACACGGCCATCACTACCGGGGGCACGAGCGCGGAGACGTAGTCCATGCCCCCAGAGTAGCTAGCCCGCCGCGAGTTGCTGCGGCGGGTCGGCCGGAGGAGGCCCGGGCTTGCGCCGCGGCGGGAAGACCTCGCCCGGGGTGGGGACGGGCCGGTCCGGGCGCGGCGTCCGGGGCTGCTCTCCCGGCGCGGGCCTGCGGTCGGGCTCCTCGGCGGCGCGGCCGCCCGGCAGGGCCAGCAGCCGGGTGCGGGACGCCGGGACCGGGGCGACCGCGCGGCCCGCGAGCCGGGCGCGCACGTCCTGCTCGGCGAGGACCCGGCAGCGTTCCAGGAGGACCGCCGCCACGGGGTTGCCGCGCAGCGCGCGGAGCGCGGCGAGGTCGTCGGGGTTCGGCCGGTAGCCGGAGGCGAGGACCTCCTCCAGGAGGGCGAAGTATCCGGCGGCGGTGCCCGGCAGCGCGGCCCGGTAGCGGGTCAGGTCGGCCAGCAGGAAGGCCCGGAGCCTGGTCCCCTCGTGGGCCGCCTCGTCGATGGACTCGGCGAGGCGGAGGCAGTCCTGGACGTCCTCGGCCGAGACGGGGCTGGGTTGCAGGGCGAGGGCGAGGGCACGGCGGAGCACACGCAGCTCCTCCGCGCCGAACGCCATGCCGCCGTGGGATCCATAGGGCGTGGGCATGAAAGTGACGATACGCACCGAATGTGAAGAATCAGAAGAATGTAATTCTTGTGGCGCGGCTCGGGCCCGCCCTTCGGACCAGGAAGATCCGGAGAACGGGCCCGCGGGGTCAGATCACGCGCCTCCTTGCGCTCAGCGTGCCGCCCGGCGGCGCAGGCCGAGGAACAGTCCGGCGCCGAGGAGCAGGGCCAGCACCGACGCTGCTGCGGCGAGCGCCGTCGCGGGGCTCGCTCCGGTCGCGGCCAGGGGCCCGTTCCCGGTGCCTCCCGTGGCCGTACCGGCGCCGGAACCCTGCGCCCCGCCGGAGGCCGCGGACGTACCGCCCGAGCCCGTGGAGCCCGCCGTACCGCCCGTACCACCCGAGCCGCCCGTGCTACCCGAGCCGCCCGTCGCACCGCCGCTGCCCGAGGCGTGGCCCGCGGCGACGACGACGACGGGCGCGGTGTTGTTGTCCGGGTCGGGGTCGCTCTTCCACCGGTCCGCCTTGACCCTGCCCGGCTTCAGCGCGGCCGGATCGAGGACGCGCAGTTCGAAGGTCCAGGTCGACTGCTGGCCGGGGTCGATCCAGCCGTCGTTGCGGTCGAACTTGACGCACTCGTAGTCCACGGCACCGTTCTTGGCCGTGAACTTGACGCAGCCCTCGGGAACGGCGACCGCCTCCGTCCCGGCCGGAAGGACGACGTGGGCCGTGAACGTGGAGTCCTCGCCGGGTTCGCTGCCGCCCCACGCCCGGGTGCCGGCGGGCCCGTTGTTGCGGATGCCGACCGTGACCGCCACCGGGTCGCCCGGCTTCTTCTGCCGTGTGGAGGCTCCCAGCGCCTGCCAGTCCATGGTGTTGTCGACGTCGAAGCCAAGCCGCCCTTGCTCCTGCGGCGTGCCCGGGGGCGCCGAGGCGGGCCGGGGCGTCGGCTTCAGCTCACGGCCGGTGCCGCGGTGGTGCGGCTGGCCGTTCCACACGGGCTCCGCGCTCCCGTACGAGACCGACACCTCGCCGTCCAGCACGGCGGTGTCGACGGTCATCGAACCCAGGTCCAGGTCGTACGATCCGTCGACGGCGAACGGACCCTCGAAGTCGCAGAAGACCGTGCCGCCGCCGTTCGCGGTGCCGTGGGACGTCGAGTACTCGCAGTTGCTGAATTCCTCGTCGGGCGTCAGGCCCGAGTAGTACATGCCCAGACCCGTGGTGTTCTGCGCGTCGGCACCGTAGTTGGTGAACCCGCTCGTCACCTTCAGGGAGGTTCCCGGCTTCACCTTCTGGCTGCCGGGCGTCCGCTCCAGGCGGTCGAGGACCACGCCCGCGTCGGGAACCGTCACCTTGATCGTCCGCGTCGCGAGCTGCACTCCGTGCGATGCCAGGGTCACGCGGATCTCGCCCGAGGCGCCGACCGCCGCGTTCTTCGCCCGCCGCAGATCGAGCGAGTAGGCGCGGCTCCCACGGGACGGGAGGATTCCGTCGGATGCGCAGACCCTGACGGGGTTCGCGGGCTTCCCGCTCGCGCACGCCGTCACATCGGCGACGCCCTTGAGCGACGCGGCATCGACGGTGAGCTGGTAGGAGTCGAGCGTCGTCGTCCCTGTGTTGCGCACCCACACGTTCATCGGAAGTCCGTAGGACGGATGCGGGAAGGCCTGCGCGGTCGCCGGAGCGTCCAGCTCCACGTGGGTGCCGGCCGGCGCGGGCGCCCCAGCCGCCGATCCGGTGGACAGGCCCGTCAGGGCCGTCGCCGCGGCGAGGGCGCACACGGCCGACCGGGCCCATCTCCTGCCGGCCGTTCTGGCCGCAGCCGGAACCGATCTCATCCGAACTCCTCTGGTGGTCCAGGGCCCCGGGACACCCCGAAGGCACCCACGATGACCATGAACCCGACCAGAAGGTTGTATGAACTCCGGTTGTACGAAGGCTCCGTGAATCCGGCTCTCGTGAGTCCGGACCCTGTCGCCCTAGGTGCGCGAGACGTTCCGCTCGTACACCAGGCGCAGCCCGATCAGCGTCAGCCACGGCTCGTGCTCGTCGATCACCGAGGACTCGCCGAGGACCATCGGGGCCAGTCCGCCGGTCGCGATGACGGTCACGTCCTCGGGGTCGCCGGCGAGCTCGCGCGCCATCCGGGTCACGACCCCGTCGACCTGGCCCGCGAACCCGTAGATGATGCCGGACTGCATCGCCTCGACGGTGTTCTTGCCGATCACCGCGCGGGGCCGGGCCACCTCGATCTTCCGCAGCTGCGCGCCCTTGACGCCGAGCGCCTCGACGGAGATCTCGATGCCGGGGGCGATGACACCGCCGACGTACTCGCCGCGCGCGCTGACCGCGTCGAAGGTCGTCGCCGTACCGAAGTCGACGACGATCGCCGGTCCCCCGTAGAGCTCGACGGCCGCGACGGCGTTGATGATCCGGTCGGCGCCGACCTCCTTGGGGTTGTCCGTGAGGATCGGCACGCCCGTCTTGACGCCCGGCTCGACGAGGACGGCGGGGACATCGCCGTAGTAGCGCCGCGTCACCTCGCGCAGCTCGTGCAGCACCGACGGCACGGTCGCGCAGATCGCGATGCCGTCGATGCCGTCGCCGAGTTCCTCGCCGAGCAGCGGGTGCATGCCCATGAGGCCCTGGAGCAGCACGGCGAGTTCGTCGGCGGTGCGGCGCGAGTCGGTGGAGATGCGCCAGTGCTCGACGATCTCCTCCCCGTCGAAGAGGCCCAGGACCGTGTGCGTGTTGCCTACGTCGATGGTCAGCAGCATGGCCGGGGTTACTCCGCCGCTCGCAGGTCGAGGCCGATGTCGAGGATCGGGGCGGAGTGCGTGAGCGCGCCCACCGCCAGGAAGTCGACGCCCGTCTTCGCGTAGGCCCCGGCGTTGGCGAGGGTGAGCCGGCCGGAGGCCTCCAGCAGGGCCCGGCCCGCGACGACGGCGACCGCCTCCTCGCACTCCGCTGGCGTGAAGTTGTCCAGAAGGATCAGGTCGGCGCCCGCGTCCACGACGTCGCGGAGCTGGTGCAGGGTGTCGACCTCGACCTCGACCGGGACCTCGGGGAACATCTCCCGTACGGCCTTGAAGGCCTCGGCCACCCCGCCGGCGGCGACCACGTGGTTGTCCTTGACCAGCGCCGCGTCGGACAGCGACATGCGGTGGTTGACGCCGCCGCCGCAGCGCACCGCGAACTTCTCCAGGGAGCGCAGGCCCGGCGTGGTCTTGCGGGTGTCCCGCACCTTCGCCTCGGTGCCCTCCAGGGCGTCCGCCCACGCGCGCGTGGCGGTCGCGATGCCGGACAGGCGGCACAGGAGGTTGAGGGCGCTGCGTTCGGCCGTCAGCAGGTCGCGGGTGCGCGTGGTGACGCTGAGCAGCTTCTGCCCGGCCTCGACGGTGTCGCCGTCCTCGACGTGCCGCTCGACCTCGAACTCGTCGGTGCAGACGACGGACAGGACGGCCTCGGCGACGCGCAGGCCCGCGACGACGCCCGCGTCCCGGGCGGTGAAGTCCGCCGTGGAGACGGCGTCCTCGGGGATGGTCGCGACCGTCGTCACGTCCACGCCGTGGTCGAGGTCCTCCTGGATCGCCACGTTCGCGATGTCCTCGACCTCCAGCGGGTCGAGGCCGGCGTCGGCCAGGAGCTGGGCGAGAGCGGGATCGAGGCCGCACTCCATGTACGCCTCGTCCATGTCTGCGTCGCAGCCGCAGCCGTCGCCGCAGCCGCCGCTCTCGGCGAGGGGAAGGTCGTGGGTGCTCACTTCGGTCACTGCTCCTGGGGACGGGACGGGGGCGCCGTGTGGGGCTGCCGGGATGTCGGGGGGAAGTCTGCGGTATCGGTGGTGCGGACGGCGAGGGTCCGGTCGGGATTCAGCCGTACGACGATGTGGCGGCGCCACTGCTCGTCGTCCCGGTCGGCGTGGTCCTCGCGCCAGTGGCAGCCCCGGGTCTCCTCGCGCAGGAGGGCGGCGGCGACCAAAACGCGGGCCACGCACAGCAGGTTGGTGGCCTCCCAGGTGTCGACGCCCGGCTCGGAGGTCTTGCCGTTCTCGTCGAGGGCGTCCCGGGCGTCGGTGTGCAGCCGCTGGAGCTGCTCGGCCGCGGTCTGGAGGGACGCGGCGGAACGCAGCACTCCGGCGCCGCCCGTCATGATCCGCTGGATCGCGAAGCGGGCCTCGGGGGCGAGCAGCGGGTGCGCGGGGGTCTCGGGGTGCGGGACGGGCTGGGGCACGCGCGCGTGCAGGCCGTCCCCGGCGTGGCTCGCCACGATGTCGGCGGCGATGCGCTCGGCGTAGACGAGGCCTTCCAGCAGGGAGTTGGAGGCGAGCCGGTTGGCGCCGTGGACGCCCGTGCAGGCGACCTCACCGCACGCGTACAGACCGGGGACCGTGGTGCGGCCACGGGCGTCGGTGCGGACGCCGCCGGAGGCGTAGTGGGCGGCCGGGGCGACCGGGACGGGCTCGGTCACCGGGTCGATGCCGTTGGCCCGGCAGGCGGCGAGGATCGTGGGGAAGCGGTGCTCCCACATCTCGGCGCCGAAGTGCCGGGCGTCGAGGAACATGTGCTCGGCGTCCTGCTCCTGCATGCGGCGCGTGATGCCCTTGGCGACGATGTCCCGGGGCGCCAGCTCGGCCAGCTCGTGCTGTCCCAGCATGAAGCGCACGCCGTCGGCGTCGACCAGGTGGGCGCCCTCGCCGCGTACCGCCTCGGAGACCAGGGGCTGCTGGCCCTCCGCGTCGGGGCCGAGGAAGAGCACGGTCGGGTGGAACTGGACGAATTCGAGGTCGGAGACCTCGGCGCCGGCGCGCAGCGCGAGGGCCACGCCGTCGCCCGTGGAGACGGACGGGTTGGTGGTCGCGGAGTACACCTGGCCCATGCCGCCGGTCGCGAGGACCACGGCGGGGGCGTGCACGGCGCCCACGCCGTCGTGCTGGCCCTCTCCCATGACGTGCAGGGTCACACCCGCGGTGCGGCCCTCGGCGTCCGTCAGGAGGTCCAGGACGAGCGCGTTCTCGACCGTGCGCAGTCCGCGCGCGCGGACCGCCTCGACGAGGGCCCGGGAGATCTCGGCGCCGGTCGCGTCGCCGCCCGCGTGCGCGATGCGGCGGCGGTGGTGACCGCCCTCGCGGGTGAGTTCGAGGTCGCCCTCGGACGACTCGTCGAAGTGGGCGCCGGTCGCGATGAGCCGGCGTACCGCGTCGGGGCCCTCGGTGACGAGGATGCGCACGGCCTCCTCGTCGCACAGGCCCACGCCCGCGACGAGGGTGTCGTCGAGGTGCTGCTCGGGGGTGTCGCCCTCGCCGAGCGCGGCGGCGATGCCGCCCTGGGCCCAGCGCGTGGAACCGTCGTCCAGGCGGGCCTTGGTGACGACGACGGTCCGCAGCCCCTCGGCCTCGCAGCGCAGGGCCGCGGTGAGCCCGGCGACGCCGGAGCCGACGACCACGACGTCCGCGGTCAGGGCCCAGCCGGGGGCGGGCGCGTGCAGGCGTATGCCGGTGCCAGTGGCGGTGTCTGAACCTGTGCCTTTGCCGGTCACGAGGCCGCTCCGAAGGTGAGGGGGATGTTGTCGATCAGCCGGGTCGTCCCGACCCGGGCGGCGACGGCGAGGACCGCGTCGCCGGTGTGGTCGTCCGGGATCTCCGTGAAGTCGCCGGGGTCGACGAGCGCGAGATAGTCCAGGACCAGGGGCGGCTTCATCCGGGCCGCCTCGTCCAGGACCAGCCGGGCCGCCGAGCGGACGCCGCCGGGCCAGCCGGGGACGGCCTTGGCGACGGCGTGCGCGTCGGCCGCGGCCCGGGACTCGCCCAGGGCGCTGAGGGCCTCGGCACGCGCGTGCGTGGCGGGCACTTCGAGGGCCCGCGCGCGCAGCGCCTCCTGGGCGGCGTGACGGTCACGGCCGGCGAACAGGGCCTGGGAGAGGGCGAGCGCGGTGCGCCGCTCCTCGGCCGAGAGGTAGCGGTTGCGGCTGGAGAGGGCGAGGCCGTCGTCCTCGCGCACGGTGGGGACGCCGGTGATCTCGACGCCGAAGTTCAGGTCGCGTGCCATGCGCCGGATCAGGGCCAGCTGCTGGGCGTCCTTCTGGCCGAACAGGGCCACGTCCGGGCGGGTCAGGTGCAGCAGCTTGGCGACGACGGTGAGCATGCCGTCGAAGTGGCCGGGCCGCACGGAGCCCTCCAGGCGCTCGCCCATGGGTCCCGCGGAGATCCGGACCTGGGGCTCGCCGCCGGGGTAGACCTCGTCGACGGAGGGGGCGAACACGACGTCCGCGCCCGCCTGTTCGGCGATCTTCAGGTCGGCGTCGAGGGTGCGCGGGTAGCGGTCGAGGTCCTCGCCCCGGCCGAACTGGAGGGGGTTCACGAAGACGGTGACGACCACCTCGCCCGTGTCTCCCGCGATCTCGCGGGCGGCGCGGATCAAGGTGGCGTGGCCCTCGTGGAGGGCGCCCATGGTCATCACGACGGCTCTGCGGCCGGTGCGGGCGCGCGCGGACAGTTCGCCGGCGGTGCGCATCAGGGCGGTGGTCATCGGGTGTCTCCCTCGGTCCCCTGGGGCGCGTCCGTCCCGGCGGCGAGCACTCCCAGGAGGTCCTCGGCGAGTTCGGGCTTGAGCAATCCGTGCGCGAGCGCCCGGTCGGCGGTCGCGCGGGCCATCGCCAGATAGCCGGCGACGGTCTCCGGGGCGTGCCGGCGCAGTTCGGCGACGTGCGCGGCGACCGTGCCCGCGTCCCCGCGCGCGACGGGTCCGGTCAGGGCCGCGTCACCGGACCTCAGGGCGTTGTCCAGAGCGGCGCCGAGGAGCGGTCCGAGCATGCGGTCGGGGGCCTCGACACCGGCGGTGCGCAGCAGTTCCATCGACTCGGCGACCAGGGTCACCAGGTGGTTGGCGCCGAGCGCGAGGGCCGCGTGGTACAACGGCCGTGACTCCTCGGCGATCCACTCGGGCTCGCCGCCCATCTCGATCACCAGGGCCTCGGCGGCCAGCCGCAGCTGCTCGGGGGCGGTGACCCCGAAGGAGCAGCCGGCGAGCCGCTGGACGTCGACGGCGCTGCCGGTGAACGTCATCGCGGGGTGCAGGGCCAGCGGCAGCGCGCCCGCGCGGAGGGCCGGCTCCAGCACGCGCGCGCCGTAGCGTCCGGAGGTGTGCACCAGCAGTTGTCCCGGCCGGACGGCGCCGGTCTCGGCGAGCCCCTCCACGAGCCCGGGGAGCGCGTCGTCGGGCACGGTCAGCAGCACGAGGTCGGCGCGCTGGAGCACCTCCGCCGGGGACACCATCGGCACGTCGGGCAGGAGCTGCGCGGCCCGTCGGCGGGAGGCGTCGGAGACGCCGGAGACGGCCACCGGGCGGTGTCCGGCGAGCTGGAGCGCGGCGGCGAGCGCGGGTCCGACACGGCCTGCGCCGACGACACCGACGGTCAGCCGCGCTGGGCGGTCCTTGGGCTCTGGCTGGGGATGTGTACTCACTCGACGGCGGCCTTCCGTTCCAGTCCGCTCGGGGTACCGGACGATTTCTCGTCATGTTAACGCGATTGGCCGGAGGGCTGTTCGGCCATCCACAGGCTGTGGGTTCCCGCGCGCCGCCGCGGCGCCCGCGAGCCGACCGCCGGAGCGGGATTTCCGCAGGTCACCGGCGGGCCGAATTCGGGATGCCCGACAGGCCCGGCTCGGGACATGATCCTGGGATGAGTGATAGCGATACGGCGGCACGAGGCGGAGCGGAACCTGCGGAGCGGGGCGGGACTGAACCCACGACGGAGCGGGGCGGAGCCGATCCTGCGGAGCAGGGCGGTGAGGGAGCGGCGGAGCAGGGCGGTGCGGGGGCGGCGGAGCTGTCTCCCAAGGAGCGGTTCGAGCGGCGCGCGGTGGCCTGGAAGGCGGCCGGGCGGGTGCTGTGGCGGCCCAGCCACCAGCAGACGCTGCGCGAGCGTCTGGACTGGCTGAGCGAGGGCGCCGGTGCCGTGTGCGACCTGGACCAGCGGATCGACATGTACGGCGACGGCGTCGTCGAGACCCTGGAGGAACGGGTCGCCGGACTGCTGGGCACGGAGGCGGCGGTCTTCTTCCCGACGGGGACCATGGCGCAGCAGGTGGTCCTGCGCTGCTGGGCGGGCCGGACCGGCGACCCGACCGTGGCCCTGCACGGCCTCAGTCACCCCGAGGTCCATGAACGGCAGGCGTTCAGCCAGGTCAGCGGGCTGCGTCCGGTCCGTCTGACGAACGAGCCCCGGATGCCCACGGCCGAGGAGGTACGCGACTTCCCCGAACCGTTCGGCGCCCTGCTGCTGGAACTGCCGCTCAGGGACGCCGGTTTCGTCCTGCCCACCTGGGAGGAGCTCACCGAGGTGGTGGAGGCGGCCAGGGAGCGCGACGCCGTGGTGCACATCGACGGGGCCCGGCTGTGGGAGTGCACCCCGCACTTCGGCCGCTCCCTGGAGGAGATCGCCGGCCTCGCGGACAGCGTGTACGTCTCGTTCTACAAGTCGCTCGGCGGGTTCGGCGGTGCGGCCGTCGCGGGACCGAGGACGCTCGTGGACGAGGCGAAGACCTGGCGGCACCGGTACGGCGGCATGATCATCCAGCAGTTCCCGACGGTCCTGTCGGCGCTGATCGGCCTGGAGCGGGAGCTGCCCCGGCTGCCGGACTACGTCGCCCACGCGCGCGTGGTGGCCGGCGCGCTGCGCGAGGGCTTCACCGAGGCGGGGGTCCCCTGGGTCCGGGTCCACCCGGAGGAGCCGCACACCCACCAGTTCCAGGTCTGGCTGCCCTACGAGCCCGACGTCCTCTCGGACGCGGCCCTGCGGCAGGTCGAGGAGACGGGGACGGGCCTGTTCGCCCAGGGCTGGAACCGGGGCGGCCCGGGACTCGCGTACACCGAGGTCACGGTGGCGGAGCCGGGCCTGGAGTGGACGGCGGACGACGTGAAGGCGGCGGCCCGCGCGTTCGTGGAGCGGCTGCCGGAGCGGATCACCGGGTAGCGAGGGGCCCCCGCGGCGTCTCAGTGGACCGGCCGCCGGTGCGTGCCGTGCAGCCACCGGCTCAGGGCGCCGCGCAGCCGGCCGCGGGCCGGATGTCCGGCCAGGACGGCCCGGAACCGCCGGTAGTCGCGCAGTTCCCGGGCCGTCTCCCAGTCGTGGCTGCCGGGGGCGGGCGGAGCGGCTTCCGCGTGCTGCGAGGCCCGGTAGCTGTCCAGGAGGTACTGCTGGGTGACGCTCATGGCCGACCGCCTCTCGGGAGAGGGATGGGATCCGAGGGCCCCGCGCGGACCGCCCCGGTCGTCCCAGGTTGCGCCTGACCACAGCGGCTGTCCCGTCGATTGACGGCCGCCGTCAATCGACGGCGGCCGCTGTCGGTGGCGGGGTGCACCATGGGGGCATGAGCGTGCGCATCGACATCGACGGGCTGCGGCCGGAGCGGACGGCCGTCGTGCCCTCGCCGCTGGCCGAGCTGGGGATGGCGCTGCACGCGCTGGCGGAGCCGGGACACCACCCCGGGCTCCAGGGCTGGGCGACGGGGGTGACGGCCGGGCTCGACCCGCATCTCGCGGACCGGATGTGCGAGGCGGACTTCCTGTGGCGCACGACGTTCTCGGACCTGTTCCTGCCGTGCGCGGGTGTTCCCGGCGGCCCCTCGCTGCCCGGCGCGACGCTCGCCGAGGACCTGGACCTGCTGGACAAGCTCACGGACGAGCAGTTCGTGGACGCGGCCCTGGAGTTCACCTGCGCGCTCGCGTACGGCACCGAGGGGCCGCACGCCCTCGCCGACCCCGAGGTGCGGCGGCGGGCCGTGGACCTGGCCGCCTCCCGGGGACCCCAGCAGACCCGGTTCACCGAGCGGCTGCTGGCGGACCCGCCGGGGGTGCGGGCGTGGCTGCGCCAGTTCCTGGAGGACTGCGACGAGGCCTTCTTCGCCGAGACCTGGTCCCGGCTGCGCCACCCGCTCGCCGCGGAGGCCCGCCACAAGACGGATCTGCTCCGGCACAAGGGCCTGTCCGAGGCGCTGGCCTCCGTCTCCTCCGCCCTGTCCCTGGACGAGACGGCGCGGATCATCACGGTGGACAAGCTCACCGAGGGAAGCACGGTCACGGCCGGCGGCGGTCTCCTCCTCGTCCCCACCAGCCTCGGCCGTCCGCACCTGATGGTGCTGCACCGGTACGGATGGCAGCCGGTGCTGCACTATCCGGTCAGCTCCCCCGAGCTCTCCGCCCCGCCTTCCGTGGAACAGCTCACGCTGCGGATGAGCGCCCTGTCCCATCCGGTCCGGATGCGTATCTGCCGTCATCTGGCGCGCAGCGCGTACACCACGGGCGAGCTGGCGCAGGTGCACGGCATGACCGCGCCGGAGATATCCCGGCACCTGAGTGTGCTCAAGAAGGCGGGGCTGATCACCACGAGGCGGCGCGGCCGGTATGTGCTGCATCAGCTCGACGTCACCGTGGTGGCCCGGCTGGGCAGCGACTTCCTGGAGGGACTCCTGCGCTGACGGCGCCGGGTCGGCCCGGGCGCCTTCAGCCCGTGAGCGGTGTGGCTTCAGTCCGGTGGGTGGGTCGGGGCCGTGCCGGTGCATCAGCCCGTCGCCGTCGGGTGAGGAGTGGGCGTCGGTGGCGACCGGCATCGATGTACCGGCACGGCCCCTCGCGTTGTATCCCGGCTGCGGGTCCGTCCACATTTCGGCTCCGGCCGGCGAATTTCAGCCCCTCCGGCGTTTGAGGAGCAGGGGTCCGGGGGCGGCGGGTCGGGTAGGGGCGGAGGGGGCGAGAACCTGTCCGGACCCGAGGTGGGGCCGCCTTCGGCCTGCGGGTCAGTCGAAGCGGATGTGGCGCACGCTCGTCCGTGCCCGGCGCAGGCGTCCGCGCAGGGCACCGTCCCGGTTCGGCGTCAGGGTCAGCCCCGCGAGGACCGCGATCCGCTCGGCGGTCCTGGCGACCGTCGTGTCGTCGGTCCACAGGTGTTCGGCGAACTCGGGCTCGCGCAGCCGCTCCAGGCAGCGGTCGAGCTGCCCCACGGCCCAGCTCTCGCGCCGCAACGGGACGTCCTTCCCGGCGACATGGCGCACGACGTGCCCCAGGCCGCGCTCGCGCAGCCGCCGCAGGACGGTCCCGGGTTCGGCCAGCAGCGTGAAGTGCCGTACGTCGTGGCCCAGTTCACGCAGCCGCCCGACCGTCTCCCCGAAGTACACGGGGTCCGTGACCGTCATCGGGGCGATGACGACACCGTCCCGCTCGCCGAGCGCGAGGTCGAGCACCTCGACCACGCCCTGCCGCCAGGACGCCAAGTCCTGGAAATCGCCGCGGAGTTCGGGCGGAAGCATGCGATGGAGACCGAAGCCGGCATGTTCCGGATCGCAGATGACGCTGCCGGGCAGCCGGCGCCGGATCTCGTGCGCGGTCTGTGTCTTGCCGCCCCCGAAGGGCCCGTTGATCCACAGAAGCATGCGCAGACCCTAGTGCGCGCCGGTCACGTCCCGGTCACGCGACCGCGCCGGCCTCCGGTCGCGGGGCGTGGGCCGTGGTGCGGTCTCAGCCGAGCCCGCCCGCCCTGACGAGTCCCGTCTCGTAGGCGAGGACGACCACCTGGACCCGGTCCCGCAGTCCCAGCTTGGTGAGGATGCGCCCGACGTGGGTCTTCACGGTGGCCTCGGAGAGGACGAGACGGGCCGCGATCTCCCCGTTGGACAGACCCTGGGCGACGAGGATCATGACCTCGCGCTCGCGGTCGGTGAGTCGTTCCAGGCCCTTGTGCTGCGGCTCCTTGCCCGCGTTGGGCAGCAGCGGGGCGAACCGGTCGAGCAGACGCCGGGTGGTGGACGGCGCGACCACCGCGTCGCCGCTGTGCACGGAACGGATGGCGGCGAGCAGCTCACCCGGGGGCACGTCCTTGAGCATGAAGCCGGAGGCGCCCGCCTTCAGCCCGGAGAACGCGTACTCGTCCAGGTCGAAGGTGGTCAGGATCAGCACCTTCGGCGGGTTCGGGTCCGAGCAGATGCGGCGGGTGGTCTCCACACCGTCGAGCTTCGGCATGCGGACGTCCATCAGGACCACGTCGACCTCGCCGGCGCGCAGCACCTGGAGGGCCTCGACGCCGTCTCCCGCCTCCGCCACGACCTCCATGTCCGGCTGGGCGGCGAGCACCATCCGGAAGCCGGTGCGCAGCAGCACCTGGTCGTCGACGAGCATCACGCGGATCGCCATCGGGGGCCTTTCACTTCGTCGGGCCGGTCGTCAGGTCAGGACCGGGTGCCTACAGGCTGGCCGGCCGCGAGGACCGGTGGTGTACAGGTGTCAGTGGGCCGCTTTGAGCGGCAGCAGGGCGCTGATACGGAACCCCCCGCCGGGCCGGGGACCGGCGTCCAGGGTGCCGCCGACCATGCCGACGCGCTCCCGCATGCCGATCAGGCCGTGCCCCTGTCCGTCGGCGCCGCCCTCCTCGTACAGCTCGTGCGGAGCGCCCTTGCCGTCGTCCTCGACGAGCAGGCCGAGGCCGTCGTCGAAGTAGACCAGACGGACGCTGGCGCCCGCGTTCGGGCCTCCGTGCTTGCGGGTGTTGGTCAGGGCCTCCTGCACGATGCGGTACGCCGTGAGCTCCACACCGCTGGGCAGGGGGCGCGGGGTGCCCTCCACCTTGAAGTCGACGGGCAGGCCCGAGGTGCGGCACTGCGCGATGAGGTCGTCGAGCTGCTCGACGTCGGGCTGCGGCACGTACTCGCCGCCCTCCTGGTGTTCGCCGGTGCGCAGGACGCCGAGCAGCCGGCGCATCTCGGCGAGGGCCTGCCTGCCGGTCCCCGAGATGGTCTCCAGCGCCTTCCTGGCCTGGTCCGGTGCGGTGTCCATGACGTACGCGGCGCCGTCGGCCTGCACCACCATCACCGAGACGTTGTGCGCGACGACGTCGTGCAGCTCGCGTGCGATCCGGGCGCGCTCGGCGGCGACCGCGACCTTGGCCTGCGCCTCGCGCTCCTTCTCCAGGCGGGCGGCACGCTCCTCCAGCTGCGCGAGGTAGGCGCGGCGGGTGCGGATGGAGTCGCCGAGCACCCAGGCGAGCGCGAACGGAACGGTCTGGAAGATCGCTATGAAGACGCCGCCGGGCCCGCTGGTCTCGTGCGCGGGCCAGCGGAGCTGCGCGATCGTGCCC
This sequence comes from Streptomyces sp. NPDC024698, assembly GCF_055559015.1. NCBI lineage: Bacteria > Bacillati > Actinomycetota > Actinomycetes > Kitasatosporales > Streptomycetaceae > Streptomyces > Streptomyces sp. NPDC024698. The sequence goes on from NZ_JBVHLK010000014.1 coordinate 50,302, forward strand.
GCGCACAGGCCGCCGATCAGCGCGAGCCGCGAGGCCCAGCGGGCGCCGTTCGCGGCGACCGTGTAGATGATCACCAGCATCGCGAAGTCCGCGGGCGCCGACGGCACGTCGAGGACCAGCTGTGCGAGGCCCGCCAGGACGGCCAGGACCAGCATCTTCTCCGGCATGCGGCGGCGCAGCGCGAGGACGGCGCTCAGCGCGAAGGCGATCGGGAGCGCCACGGCGGTCGACGACGGTCCCTCCGCGGCGCCGTTGACATTGCTGATGCTCACCCAGGAGATCCCGAGGAGGGCGACGGCCCAGAAGGTGTCGACCCATGTCGGGTACCTGCGGAGAAGGTCATAGAGGCGCTGCACGTAACCCAGAGTAGGGAGGCGCGCGGTGTGCCCGGGTCAACCGGAGGACCGATCCGGGACCGCCCCTCGTACTCCCCAAGGTGGATGCCTCCGCCGCGGGACGCTCAGGGGGCGCCTTTCGGACGGCCCCGGGACCGCCGCCCGCTCAGCGGGGAACCGGCCCCGGCGGGTGGCCACTAGCCTGGCCCCGTGGAACGTGCGGCGGCGGGTGCGTGGCGGGGATGGCGTGAGGCGACGGAGGAGGCGCTGTACGGCCCCTCGGGCTTCTATCGCCGGCCCGAAGGGCCTGCCGGGCACTTCCGGACCTCCGTGCACGCCTCCCCGCTGTTCGCGGGCGCCGTGGCACGGCTTATGTGCCGCCTCGACGCGGCGCTCGGCCACCCGGACCCGCTGGCCTTCGTGGACATGGCGGCGGGCCGCGGCGAGCTGGTGACCGGCGTCCTGGCCGCCCTCCCCGCCGATGTGGCCGCCCGCACACGCGCGTACGCGGTCGAGCGGGCGGACCGGCCGGCCGGCCTCGACCCCCGGATCTCATGGCTCGGCGAACCGCCGGTGGGGGTCACCGGGCTGCTGTTCGCCAACGAGTGGCTGGACAACGTCCCCGTGGACGTCGCCGAGGCGGGCCCGGACGGTGTGCCGCGGCTGGTCCTCGTCCGCGACGACGGCACCGAACGGCTCGGGGACCCGGTCACCGGGGAGGACGCCCGCTGGCTGCGAACCTGGTGGTGGCCCGCTCCCGACGCCGGACCCGCGCCGAAAGCGGACCCGGACACCGCACCGGGAACAGGGCCGGGCCGGCCCTTGGACCCCGATCCGGGACGGCGCCCGGACCCCGCCCCGGCAGGACACCTGAACCCCGTGCCCGCTCCAACGCCCGAAGGTTCCGGGCGCCCCGCGCCGGAAAGCCGACCCGTCCCCGCCCCGGGGGCAGATCCGGGCCCCGAGCGCGTACAAGGAGCACCCCGCCCGCCAGGGGCGGACACGGCTTCCGGGGCGCTCCTCGCGCCCATGGAGGGCGCGCGGGCCGAGATCGGGCTCCCCCGGGACCTCGCCTGGGCCTCCGCCGTGTCCGCGCTCGACCGGGGCCTCGCCGTCGCCGTCGACTACGCCCACCGCGCCGGCGGGCGTCCGCCCTTCGGCACCCTCACCGGTTTCCGGGAGGGCCGCGAAACGACCCCGGTGCCGGACGGCTCGTGCGACATCACCGCGCATGTGGCGCTCGACGCGTGCGCGCTGCACGGAGGGCACGTGCTGACGCAGCGCGCGGCACTGCGCGCGCTGGGCGTGAGCGGCGCCCGCCCCCCGCTCTCGCTCGCCTCTTCGGACCCGGCCGCCTATGTGCGCGCCCTGGCGGGCGCCGGACAGGCGGCCGAGCTGACCGCTCCGGGCGGACTCGGCGACTTCGGCTGGCTGCTCCAGCCGGTCGCCTTCCCGGGCCTCGAAGGCCTACTTGTCGATGTCCCCGACCACGAAGAACAGTGACCCGAGGATCGCCACCATGTCGGAGACCAGGGTCCCGGGCAGCAGTTCGGTGAGCGCCTGGATGTTGTTGAACGACGCGGAGCGCAGCTTCAGCCGGTACGGGGTCTTCTCGCCCTTGCTGACGAGGTAGTAGCCGTTGATGCCGAGCGGGTTCTCGGTCCATGCGTACGTGTGTCCCTCGGGCGCCTTCAGGACCTTCGGCAGACGCTGGTTGACCGGGCCCGGCGGCAGTTCGGCCAGCCGGTCGAGACAGGCGTCCGCGAGGTCCAGGGCGTTGTGGGTCTGCTCAAGGAGGCATTCGAAGCGTGCCAGGCAGTCGCCCTCCTCGCGCGTGACGACCCTCAGGGTGTCCTGGAGCTCCCCGTAGGCGAGGTAGGGCTCGTCGCGGCGCAGGTCGAAGTCGACGCCGGAGGCCCGCGCGATGGGGCCGCTCACGCCGTACGCGTGCACCGCCCCGGGAGTGAGGACGCCCACACCGCGCGTCCGCCCGCGGAAGATCTCGTTGCCGAGCACCAGGTCGTCGTACACGCCCATCCGCGAGCGCAGGGCGGCGACGCAGGCACGCGCGCGCGTGGCCCATCCCGCCGGGAGGTCCTCCTTGAGGCCGCCGACGCGGTTGAACATGTAGTGCATGCGCCCGCCGGAGATCTCCTCCATGACGTGCTGGAGCTCCTCGCGCTCCGTGAAGGCGTAGAAGATCGGCGTGATCCCGCCCAGCTCCAGGGGGTAGGAGCCGAGGAACATCAGGTGGTTGAGGACCCGGTTGAGCTCCGCGAGCAGCGTGCGCATCCACACCGCGCGCGCGGGGACCTCCATGCCGAGCATCCGCTCCACTGCCAGGACGACGCCCAGCTCGTTCGAGAAGGCCGACAGCCAGTCGTGGCGGTTGGCGAGCATGATGATCTGCCGGTAGTCACGCGCCTCGAAGAGCTTCTCGGCGCCGCGGTGCATGTAGCCGATCACCGGCTCGGCGTGCTGGATCCGCTCACCGTCGAGGACGAGCCGCAGCCGCAGCACGCCATGGGTCGAGGGGTGCTGGGGGCCGATGTTGAGCACCATGTCGGTGCTCTCGGCGGCTCCGCCGACACCGACCACGGTCTCCGTCATGGGAGTCATGGCCACAGTCTCTCGTACGTACGCTTGCTCCATGGAGACGGGGAGCGCACGGACCGGGAAGAGCGCGCCGGGGGAGCCGGTCTGGACCGGACTGCCTCCGGGGCTGCTGCACATGCGACGACTGCTGCTGGTGGTGTGGCTGGGACTCCTGACGATCGCCGTCGGGGTGCTCCTCGCCCTGCTCGCCGGTCGGGGCTGGGCGGCCTTCGCCCTGCTGCCGCTCGCGCTCGCCGCGTGGGGCTGGCGCATGCTGGGGCGCAACTGGCGTTCCTGGCGGTACGCGGAACGCGCGGACGACCTGCTGATCAGCCGCGGGGTGCTGTGGCGTGAGGAGACCGTGGTGCCGTACGGGCGCATGCAGCTGGTCGAGGTGACCTCCGGGCCGCTGGAACGTCACTTCGGACTCGCCGGTGTGCAGCTCCACACGGCCGCCGCGGCCACCGACGCGCGCATCCCCGGTCTCGAACCGGCCGAGGCCGAGCGGTTGCGGGACCGGCTGACCGAACTGGGCGAGGCACGATCGGCGGGCCTGTGAGCACGGCCTCCCCGGACTCCCCGGGACACCCGTCCGGGCACCCGGCCGCCGCCTCGCCCGGCCTCCCCGACGCGACGGCCGGACCGGACGACGAGGGTTCCCCACAGGACCACCGTTCCCTACGGGACCACGGTTTCGTACGGGACCACGGTTTCGTACGGGAGGAAGTCCCGTTGTCCGAGCGGCGGTTGCACCCGGTGACCCCATTCCGGCGCGCCTGGGCCCCGGTCGCGGTGCTCGCCGGCTGGGCCGTCCACGATCCGGGCCAGGCGCAGCAGCAGCTCACCCGGCTCACGACGACCGCGCTGCTCGTCGGACTCGCCGTGATCGTCCCGGGCGCCGCCCTGTACGGCTTCCTGAGCTGGTGGTTCACCCACTTCGCGGTGACCGACACCGAACTGCGCATCCGTACGGGCCTGTTGTTCCGCCGCACCGCGCACATCCGGCTCGAACGGCTCCAGGCCGTCGACATCACCCAGCCGCTGCTCGCCCGGGTCGCGGGTGTCGCCAAGCTCAAGCTCGACGTCGTCGGAACGGACAAGAAGGACGAACTGGCCTATCTGGGCGAGGGCGAGGCCCGACGACTGCGTGCCGAACTCCTGGCCCGGGCGGCCGGGTTCGCACCCGAGTCCGCCCGCGAGGTCGGCGAGGCGCCGGTGCGGCGGCTGCTGCACGTGCCGCCCGGCGTCCTCGCCGTCTCCCTGCTGCTCACCGGCGCCACCTGGGCCTCCCTGGTCGCCGCGCTCGTCGTCCCCACGCTGCTGTGGTTCGCCACGCACAGTGCCTGGACGGTCCTCGCGACCGGGCTGCCCCTGCTCGGCGCCGCGGGCGCGAGCAGCGTCGGGCGGTTCGTCGGCGAGTACGACTGGACGGTGGGCGAGTCGCCCGACGGCCTGCGCATCGATCACGGGCTCCTGGACCGGACGCACGAGACGGTGCCGCCCGGACGCGTGCAGACCGTCCGCATCGTCGAACCCCTGCTGTGGCGCGGCAGATGGGTGCGCGTCGAGCTGGACGTAGCCGGGTCGTCGAACTCGGTCCTCGTGCCCGTCGCCCCGCACGAGGTCGCCTACGCCGTGATCGCCGCGGTGCTGCCCGGGGTGACCGTTCCCACGTCGCTGGACCGCCCGCCGCGGCGGGCCGGCTGGTGCGTGCCGTTCTGGTGGCACGGGTACGGACTCGCCGTCACCGACACCGTGTTCGCCGCGCGCCGGGGACTCCTGCGACGCCGCCTCTCCCTCGTCCCGCACGCCAAGGCGCAGAGCGTCCGGCTGACGCAGGGGCCCTGGGAGCGCTTCAAGGGGCTCGCCGACGTCCACGTCGACGCCGGTGCGGGCAAGACGGTGACGGCGCGGCTGCGGGACGCCACGGAGGCGGCGGAGCTGCTCCAGGCACAGGCGGACCGCTCCCGCACGGGACGGCGTGAGGCCCCGCCGGACCGGTGGATGGCCTGAGCCACGCCGGGGCGGGAAGCCGAGGCGGGAAGCAGGACCGGGGAGCCGCGGCGGGAAGCCGGACCGGGAAGCCGGACCGGGAAGCCGGACCGGGAAGCCGGAGCGGGAAGGGCGCCGGGCGCACGAGTCCGCTCCGGGCAGGGGCTGTGACGCGGGTTCTCGGCGCGGACAGCGAACGACCGAGGGCAGTGGCGTGATGCCACTGCCCTCGGTTCGTCGTGCGCGCCCGGCGGGCGTACGGCTCAGGAAGCCGCGCTGCGCAGCCCGGTCATGTCGATGTGCTCGGTCTCGTCGTGCGCGGTGAGGTCGATGACCTGGCGGTCGGCGCCCTCAGGGGTCTCCCCCACGGGCTCGGACCCGGCCTCGGACTCGGCCTGGTGCGCCGCGAGCGCCTCCTGACCGACCACGTCGGCGAGGTCCTCGTTCTGCACGGCCTCCATCGCGGCGGCGTCCGCCTCCTCCTTCTGCGTACCGAAGAAGTCGAAGCCGCCCTCGACCGAGGGACGCCGCACCGGCGCGGTCTGCGGGACGACGGCCACCGCGGTCGGCACGGTGAAGTGCCCGGAGCGCTGGGCGGGCCTGGCGGGCGGGAGCGCCGCCCGCGTCGGCGACGCCGTCACGGCCCTGCGGGACGTCTCGGGCGCGGCGGGTGCCGACGGTTCGGCCTCGGCGGCCGCGCGCTGGTGCTCGCGGGCCGCCTCGGGCTTCCCCTGCGCCCCACCCGCCTCCGTGACGGAGTCCGCGGACGGACCCGTCTCGGCGGCCGGAGCGCCCTTCGGGGCGGCCTCGCCCTGCGCGGCCGCGTCCCGCTCGGCCATCAGGTCTTTCCTCGCGACCAGGTCCTTCGTGGCCGCCGAGCCCTTCTGCATCGCCGCGCGCCTCTTGGCCGCGTCCCGCTTGACGGCCGCGTCCAGCGCGGAACCGGCGGGCGCGGGCACGTCGTTCAGGGACCTGGCGGTCGCGTCGGCGTCGGGGGCGGTGTCGGCGGGGGCCGACTCCGGCAGCGCGAGGGCGACGGACGTCGAGGACACCGCGGTCCGGGTGCCCTGCGTCTGCCGGGCATCGACCGCCGTACGGCCCGGTGCCGCCCCGCCCCGCAGGAAGAGCGACGACCCGGTCGGGGAGAAGCCCTCCGCGGACTCCTCGGTCCCGGCCTCCGCCTTCGCGTCCTCGCCGTCCCGTGCGTCCGGGGCGACGGGGTCGTCGTCGGGTGCGATGAAGGCCTCGATGGCGTCCGTACCGCTTCCGGACACGGACGGCGCGCGGCCGGAACTCCCGGGCTCCGTCGGCCCCTCGGAGGCCGAGGAACGCTCATGCCCCTCGGGTGCCTCCGACGCGCCCGGTCCCCCGGGCGTCTCGTCCGCTTCGGCCGTCTCGACCGCTTCAGGCGTCTCGTCCGCTTCGGTGGCCTCGTCCGGCTCGGGCGTCTCCGGCGAGTCCGCCGCCGCGGCGAGGTCCGCGGAACCCGGCGTGTCGTGCGCGTCCGGCGTGTCGTGCGCGTCGGACACGGCGAGCGAGTCCGTCGCGTCGGAATCCTGCGTCTCCGTGTCGTCCGGAGCCGTCCGCGCGGCCGGCAGGGCGCGGGCCGGTACCGAAGCCTCTATGGCGAGCTGCCGGCGCCCCTCGAGGGCGGTGGCCCGCTCCGTCTCGGCCGTGGCGTAGCGCCGCAGCAGCGCCGCGTGCTCGTTGCGCAGGCCGGCCAGTTCGGTGCGCTTGGCGCGCAGCTTCTGCTCCAGCTTGCCGCGCAGTTCGCGCGACTCCTCGAGATCCGTCTCCAGTTCGGCGACGCGCTCCTCATGACGCCACTCGTCGCTCGCCCGCGCGCGCGTGAGATCGGCGACGCGTTTACCCGCCGCGGAGTCCCATTGGCGCAGGACGACCGCGCTGACGACCGCCGTCGCCGCGGCACCCGCGGCCAGGACACGGAGCGCGAACGCGTCCGTGAACAGCCAGGGTCCTATGGCGCAGACGAGCGACACGCCGGCGATCGCCGAAGAAGGCAGCACCCTGTGCAAGGGCGGGGAATGGCGGTGGCGTCCACGTGGCATGGCCAGAAACTTACCGCGCGTAGGCGAATCTTGGTGCCCCGCGCGGTAAAAACCCAGTCTCCCCGGAGGCTTTGTCCTGTACCAGCCGCCCACAGGACACACCGCTTGTCCCACTAAGCCCGCCACGCCCCCCGATCGCACCGGCTCCGCGATCAATTCGACCGGCTCCGAACGTTATCCGAATCGTCATCGACGCGGCTCCGGCATTCCTCGGCGGGACGCCATTATCCCGGCGCCGGACGACCCTCGATCGGCGGGCCGGACGACCCTCAATTCGTCCGGCCCGCACCGCCCCGCGCCACAGCGCACGGCGCGACGCGGCAGGGCAGGGCGCCGCGCGACACGGCACGGCATCGCGCGACACGGCAGGCGTCAGCGGTCGCTCAGGCGTCCGCTGATCCACTGGAGCGCCGCCGGGATCTCCCGCCGCCAGGTGTTGAAGTTGTGGCCGCCGCTGTCGAGGATGATCGACGAGATCCTGGTGAGCCTCTTCGATTTCACCAGGTCTATGAAGTCCAGCGTCGCCCTGTAGTTGGATTCGCCCAACCTGCTGCTCGTGACGAGGAGCGAGGTGTCCGGCGCGGGCTTGTTCCGCAGGTACCAGCGGAGGTCGGCACTGTCGCGCAGGGCCTTGTGGCCGCGGAAGAGATTGCCCGTCGTGCGGTCGATCGGCGCCTTGTAGTAGGGCGACAGTCCGGCACCCGCCGCGTACGCCCCGGGATGATGGACTGCGAGTTTCAGCGCGCAGTACCCGCCCGTCGAGTCACCGATGACGCCCCAGCTCCGGGGACTCGGGCCCACCCGGTAGTGGGCCGACACGGCCTCGGGGAGGTCCTTGGCGAAGAAGGACTCGGTCCGCGGACCGCCGGGGATGTCCACGCACTCGGTGTCCCGCGGCGGAGCGACGGTCGGACGCAGCATCACCAGGATCATCGGCTGGCTCCGGCCGCTCTTGACCAAACGATTCTCCGTCTGCGGGAAGTGCAGCGCGTTGATGAGCGCCTTGGCCGTCCCGGGATAGCCGGTCAGCACGGTGACGGCGGGGAACGTACGGGTGCGGTAGCGCGGCTGGAAGTACTCCGGCGGCAGGTACACGTACGCCGGTGTGGCGATCCGGGACGTACGGCCGACGATGTCGATCTTCTGGATCTGACCGCCCGTCTGCGGCCTGGCGCCGCCCGAGACGGCCACCGGCTCGGTGTCCACGACCTGGAGGGGGCCGCCGCCCGGACCGGCGGCGCCGTTGTGGTCGACGACCACACCCTCGCCCTTCTCGCGGCCGAGGAGGTCCGCCCAGCTGGCGTAGAACCCGAAGGCCTGGTTGGCGCACAGCCCGACCGAGGCGAACAGCATCACCTGAGTGACCAGCAGCAGCCCGACCCGCCCGCCGACGGACGCCCAGGTACGCCTGGCGAGCCGCGGCCACCACCACACCGTGCCGATGAAAAGCAGCACGGCGAGCAGGACCACCAATGCCAGCACCTTGTTGCTCGTGAGACCCATGGGCTGCTCCGCCTGCGCTTTCCGTCCGGGTCCGTCCCGCACATTGGCGAGTCCTTGCCCTGGACTTTCCTTGTCCTTTGAACCGGATTTCCGGCGGGGAATGAACCTGAGTCCCCAAGACACCGTCCTAGAGGGCGCAATGTCGCCGGATGCCGGAATGGCACCGGATTCAAGGTCTCTCGCAGAACCACGGGATGCGATGTCTGTCAGGATAGATGGGGAATTGTCGGGTGGGGTTCCAGGCCGAGCAGCCCGGACGCGGCGCCTTCTGCGCGGTCCGAGCCCGGAGGCCGTCCCCGCCCTGGTCGCCAGGGCCTGCACGCTCGTAGGTCTCCTGGACATCGCGGCGGGAGTCTTCCCGCGCTTCCGTCACAGCCGTATGCACGCCCTGGCCGAGGTGCTGCCCGGAGCGTTCGGGCCCTTCGCCGCGGCGCTGTCCCTCAGCGCCGGCGTGCTCCTGCTGCTGCTCGCCCACGGACTGCGGCGCCGCAAGCGCCGGGCCTGGCGCGCCGCGGTGCTGCTGCTGCCCGCCGGAGCCGTCGCGCAGTTCGCGTACCGCCACTCGGTGATCGGCGTCGTCCTCTCGGCCGCGCTGCTCGCACCGCTGCTGCGCCACCGGAACGAGTTCGCCGCGCTGCCCGATCCGCGCAGCCGCTGGCGCGCGCTCGCCAACTTCGTCCTCATGGGCGCCGGTTCCCTCGTGCTCGGACTCGTCATCGTCAGCGTCCACGAGGACCGCATGATCGGCGACCCGAGTCTGGCCGACCGCATCAGCCACGTCCTGTACGGCCTGGTCGGCTTCGAGGGCCCCGTCGACTACGCCGGACCCACGTCCTGGACCGTCGCCTTCTCCCTCGGCGCGCTCGGCTGGCTGACCGCCGTCACCACCATCTATCTGGCCTTCCGGCCCGAACACCCCGCCGCACGCCTCACGGAGGACGACGAGGCCCAGCTGCGCGTCCTCCTGGACAAGCACGGTGCCCGCGACTCCCTCGGGCACTTCGCGCTCCGCCGCGACAAGGCGGTCGTCTTCTCCCCCAGCGGCAAGGCGGCGGTCACCTACCGGGTCGTCTCCGGGGTGATGCTCGCCAGCGGTGACCCCATCGGCGACGTGGAGGCCTGGCCCGGCGCGATCGAGCGCTTCATGGACGAGGCCAGGGCGCACTCCTGGACCCCCGCCGTGATGGGCTGCTCCGAGACGGGCGGCGAGGTGTGGACCCGCGAGACCGGCCTCGACGCCCTCGAACTCGGCGACGAGGCGGTGGTGGACGTCCCGGATTTCTCCCTCTCAGGGCGCGCGATGCGAAACGTGCGCCAGATGGTCAAGCGCATCGAGCGCGCCGGCTACGAGACCCGGGTGCGGCGCATCCGTGATCTGGGGGAAGGCGAGCTGGAACGGATACGGCACGCGGCGGAGGACTGGCGCGGCACCGACACCGAGCGTGGTTTCTCCATGGCGCTCGGCCGTATCGGTGACCCGTCCGACGGCGACTGTCTGATCGCCACGGCGCACAAGGCCGACGACCCGCCCGGTCCTTACGGCGACCTGAAGGCCGTCCTGCACTTCGTCCCGTGGGGCCCGGACGGCGTGTCGCTCGACCTCATGCGCCGCGACCGCGCGGCCGACCCCGGCATGAACGAACTCCTCATCGTGGCCGCGCTCCAGGCGTCACCACGCCTCGGCATCGAGCGGATCTCGCTCAACTTCGCGATGTTCCGCTCGGCGCTCGCACGCGGCGAGAAGATCGGCGCGGGGCCCGTGCTGCGCGCCTGGCGCGGCCTGCTCGTGTTCCTGTCCCGGTGGTTCCAGATCGAGTCGCTGTACAAGTTCAACGCCAAGTTCCGCCCGCGCTGGGAACCGCGCTTCGTGGTCTACGCCACCTCCCGCGACCTCCCCCGCATCGGCTTCGCCGCCATGCAGGCCGAGGGCTTCGTGAACCTCGCCCTGCCCCGGATCCTGCGCCGCCGCGCACCGGCCCCGCGCCCGTGCACCCACGCGACGACGGAACGGGGCGTCAGGGCGGCCTAGGTCGTGTCCGCAAAGTCTCGTCTGCCCGGCCTCCGGGCGGACGACGCGACTTTGCGGACACGACCTAGGCTGGACGTATGAGTATTGAGCGCGGGCGCGGCCGAGTCGCGGGACTGCCGACGTGGGACCGCTGCGCGGTCATGGGGGTCGTGAACGTCACCCCCGATTCCTTCTCCGACGGCGGCCGCTGGTTCGACACGACGGCCGCGGTCAAGCACGGCCTCGGCCTGGTCGCCGAGGGCGCCGACCTCGTGGACGTGGGCGGCGAGTCCACCCGCCCCGGAGCGACCCGGGTCGACGAGGCCGAGGAGCTCAAGCGGGTCATCCCCGTGGTCCGCGGTCTCGCCTCCGAGGGCGTCACCGTCTCCGTGGACACCATGCGCGCCTCCGTCGCCGAACAGTCCCTCGCCGCCGGCGCCGCCCTCGTCAACGACGTCAGCGGCGGCCTCGCCGACCCCGCGATGATCCCGGCCGTGGCGGCCGCGGGCGCCCCCTTCGTGGTCATGCACTGGCGCGGCTTCCTGGCCGGCGGGAACGTCCGGGGCACGTACGAGAACGTGGTCGCCGAAGTCCTCGACGAACTCCACGCGCGCGTGGAGGCCGTGCTGGCGGGCGGGATCGCCCCCGACCGCATCGTCGTCGACCCCGGCCTCGGCTTCTCCAAGGACCCCGAGCACGACCTGGCCCTCCTGGCCCGCCTGGACCGCCTCCACGACCTCGGCCACCCCCTGCTGGTCGCCGCCTCCCGCAAACGCTTCCTCGGCCGCGTCCTGGCCGGCCCCGAGGGCGCCCCGCCGCCCGCGCGCGAGCGGGACGCCGCCACCGCCGCCGTCTCGGCCATAGCCGCCCAGCAGGGCGCCTGGGCGGTCCGTGTGCACGAGGTACGGGCCACCGCCGACGCCGTACGGGTCGCCCGCGCCGTCGAGGGCGCCAGGACCGGCACGGGCACGAACACAGACACGAGCACGGGCAAGGCCAAGGGCCAGGGCACCGGCACCGCCGACGACACGGCCGCAGAGGGAGCCCGGTGAGCACACCGCGTACCGACGTCGAACAGGTCGAACGCGCCAACACGGCGTACTACGAGGCGATGGAACGGGGTGACTTCGAGGAGCTGTCCTCGCTGTGGCTGATCCCGCCCGACACCTCGGGCGACGACCTCGGGAGCGAGGACGGGGACGCGGCCGTCTCCTGCGTCCACCCGGGCTGGCCCGTCCTCAACGGCCGCGGCGAGGTGCTCCGCTCGTACGCGCTGATCATGGCCAACACGGAGTACATCCAGTTCTTCCTCACCGACGTGCGCGTCTCCGTGGCCGCCGACACGGCCCTGGTGACCTGCACCGAGAACATCCTCAGCGGCGGTCCCGCCCCCGACGACAGCGACGAGCTCGGCCCCCTCCTCGGCCAGCTGGTCGTCGCCACGAACGTGTTCCGCCGCACCGCCGACGGCTGGAAGCTCTGGTCCCACCACGCCTCCCCCGTGCTGGCCGAGTCCGGCGAGGAGGAGGACGAGGACACCGCCGGCTGAGTGGGTGTGGGGCGCCCGGGAGCCGAAAGGCGATTGGAACCGCCACTCCGGGGTAGGGGCGGCGCTACCGGCCCGTGAGCCGCCGCGTTCCCCAGGGGAAACGCCCGGTGAAGCCTCGTGGCCTTCACCGGTCGTCCGCGCCCGTGGGCGAGCGTTGTCGGTGCCCGCAGGTAGATTCGTTCGAGGCCCGTGTGCCGGCCGCATGCGGCACAGGACGGCCTTCACCGACAAGTTCAGGAGTGATTCGCGTGGATCGTGTCGCGCTGCGCGGCCTCAAGGCTCGCGGGCACCACGGCGTCTTCCAGAAGGAACGCGAGGAGGGCCAGACCTTCATCGTGGACCTGACGCTGGGCCTGGACACCCGGCCGGCCGCGGCCGACGACGACCTGGCGAAGACCGTGCACTACGGCATCGTGGCGGAAGAGGTCGTCGCCGTCGTCGAGGGCGAGCCGGTCGACCTCATCGAGACGCTCGCCGAGCGCATCGCCCAGACGTGTCTCAAGCACGACGGGGTCCAGGAGGTCGAGGTCTGCGTCCACAAACCGGACGCGCCCATCACGGTCCCCTTCGACGACGTGACCGTCACGATCATCCGGAGCCGAGTATGACCACATCCTTCACCGAGGGCCAGAGCGACCCGACCGTCCAGCCGGTGCCCGCCTCCGTGGTCGAGCGGGTCGACGCCGCCGACACCACGCTGAGCAACCCCCGGCGCGCGGTGGTCTCCCTCGGTTCGAACCTGGGCAACCGCCTGGAGAACCTCCAGGGAGCCGTCGACGCCCTGGAGGACACCCCGGGCGTCCGGGTCAAGGCCGTCTCCCCCGTCTACGAGACCGAGCCCTGGGGCGTCGAACCCGGCAGCCAGCCCTCGTACTTCAACGCGGTCGTGGTGCTCAGGACCACCCTCCCGCCGTCCTCCCTGCTGGAGCGGGCCCACGCGGTCGAGGAGGCCTTCCACCGTGTACGGGACGAACGCTGGGGCCCGCGCACGATCGACGTCGACATCGTCGCGTACGCCGGCGTCCTCTCGGACGACCCGGTGCTGACCCTCCCTCACCCGCGCGCCCACGAGCGGGCCTTCGTCCTCGCCCCCTGGCACGACGTGGACCCCGAGGCACAGCTGCCCGGCCACGGCGCCGTCGCCCGCCTTCTCGACGGCATCACCCGGGACGGTGTCGCGGCCCGCGCCGACCTGGAACTCCGGCTGCCCGAGTAGTCGTTAAGGTCAGGACGAACGCGCCGGCCCGACACGGGCCCGGCCGCACGCGGGCTACCGAAGGGGCAACGTGAAACAGCTGCGGATCAGGACACTGGCTGCCGTGTTCGTGGTGGCCGGAGTGCTGTCCTGGGCGGGCGCCCGCCTGTGGAACGCGGTGGGCACGCTGCCCCGGGTCCCCCTGGCCGCGCCCATCGTCCTCGCCGTGATCGCGATCGTCCTCCTTGCGACGGCCCTGTCGCTGCGGGCCCGTCTCAAGGCCCAGCGCGAACGCCGCCCCGGCGCCAAGGGCGTCGATCCGCTGATGGCCGCCCGCGCGGTCGTCTTCGGCCAGGCGAGCGCCCTGGTCGCCGCCCTGGTGGCGGGCATGTACGGCGGCACCGGCGTGTTCCTCCTGGAATCCCTGGAGGTCCCCGCCCGCCGCGACCAGGCCATCTACGCCGGCTTCTCCGTCCTCGCCGGAATCGCCGTGATAGCGGCCGCCTTCTTCCTGGAACGCGTCTGCAAACTCCCGGAGGACGACGACGAACACCACGGCGGGACGGCCCCGGTGGCATGACCCGGCACCGGGGCACCGCGTCCCCGTGAGTGGCGTCGGTGTTGTCCTGACCGGTCAAATGGACGGCCGGACGGACCGGTCGGACGGACGGACCGGTCGGACCGGTCCGGGTGAGGCCGTGGGGCCTAGCGCGCCATGATGAGGCTCATCGCCTCGTTGCGGGTGGCCGCGTCCCTCAGCTGTCCGCGCACCGCCGAGGTGATGGTCTTGGCGCCGGGCTTGCGGATACCGCGCATGGACATGCACATGTGCTCGCACTCGATGACCACGATGACACCGCGCGGCTCCAGGATCTCCATCAGCGAGTCGGCGATCTGGGTCGTCAGCCGCTCCTGCACCTGGGGACGCCGGGCGTAGACGTCGACGAGCCGGGCCAGCTTGGACAGGCCGGTGATCTTGCCGCTGGTGGACGGGATGTAGCCGACGTGCGCGACGCCCCTGAACGGGACCAGATGATGTTCACAGGTGCTGAACACTTCGATGTCCTTCACGAGGACCATCTCGTCGTGGCCCAGGTCGAACGTCGTCGTCAGCACGTCCTCCGGCCGCTGGAGCAGACCCGCGAATATCTCCTTGTACGCCCTCGCGACACGTGCCGGGGTCTCTCGTAGGCCCTCGCGGTCCGGGTCCTCGCCGACCGCGATCAGGAGCTCTCGTACGGCGTTCTCGGCGCGCTTCTCGTCGAACTCGCCGATCGCGGCCTCGCCGTCCAGCGTCACGGGGTCGGTCATCTGGTCCTCGTTCCTGTGGATCCTGCGCGTGCCTCGACGCGTCCAAAAGGTGCGGGCACACGAAAATGCCGCGCCCCCCAGGCTAGAACCTGGGGGGCGCGGCATCCATTCCGGGCCTGGTGAGGCCGCCCGGAGCCGAGCGGACTCAGCTGTCGGTGCGGTCCTCGGGGGCCGTCTCCGTGGCCGGGACGGACTCCGTCGCGGTGGCGATCGAAGCCGTCGATCCGTTCGCCCCGTTCGTCAGTGACAGCTCCTTGGGGGAGAGCACCGGCGGGCGGGTCGACGGGGTGCGGCGGGAGGAGCCGGTCCACGCGGGGCGGGCCGGGCGCTTCACGATCGGAGCGAAGACCTCGGCGATCTGCTCCTTGCTCAGCGTCTCCTTCTCCAGCAGCTGGAGCACGAGCGCGTCCAGAACGTCGCGGTTCTCGACCAGGATCTCCCAGGCCTCGTTGTGCGCGTTCTCGATGAGCTTCTTGACCTCTTCGTCGACGAGCGCGGCGACCTCTTCCGAGTAGTCGCGCGGGTGCGACATCTCCCGGCCCAGGAAGGGCTCGGTGTTGTCGCCGCCGAACTTGATCGCGCCGAGACGCTCGGTCATGCCGTACTGCGTGACCATCGCGCGAGCGGTGGCCGTGGCCTTCTCGATGTCGTTCGCGGCGCCGGTGGTCGGGTCGTGGAAGACGAGCTCCTCGGCCGCGCGGCCGCCCAGCATGTACGCGAGCTGGTCCAGCATCTCGTTGCGCGTGGTGGAGTACTTGTCCTCGTCCGGCAGGACCATCGTGTAGCCGAGGGCACGGCCACGCGACAGGATCGTGATCTTGTGGACCGGGTCGGAGTTGGGGGAAGCCGCCGCGACCAGGGCGTGTCCGCCTTCGTGGTACGCGGTGATCTTTTTCTCCTTGTCCGACATGATCCGGGTCCGCTTCTGCGGGCCCGCGACCACACGGTCGATCGCCTCGTCCAGCATGCTGTTGTCGATCAGCTTCTGGTTGCTGCGCGCGGTGAGCAGCGCCGCTTCGTTCAGCACGTTCGCCAGGTCGGCACCGGTGAAGCCGGGGGTCCGGCGTGACACCGCGGACAGGTCCACGTCCGGAGCGACCGGCTTGCCCTTCTGGTGAACCTTGAGGATCTCCAGACGGCCCTGCATGTCCGGGCGGTCGACCGCGATCTGGCGGTCGAAGCGGCCGGGGCGCAGGAGTGCCGGGTCGAGGATGTCGGGCCGGTTCGTGGCGGCGATCAGGATGACGCCGCCCTTCACGTCGAAGCCGTCCATCTCGACGAGCAGCTGGTTGAGGGTCTGCTCGCGCTCGTCGTGACCGCCGCCGAGGCCGGCGCCGCGATGGCGGCCGACCGCGTCGATCTCGTCGACGAAGACGATCGCCGGAGCGTTCGCCTTGGCCTGCTCGAACAGGTCACGGACCCGGGAGGCACCGACACCGACGAACATCTCGACGAAGTCGGAACCGGAGATCGAGTAGAAGGGAACGCCGGCCTCGCCCGCGACGGCGCGCGCGAGGAGCGTCTTGCCCGTACCGGGAGGCCCGTAGAGCAGGACTCCCTTGGGAATCTTCGCCCCGACCGCCTGGAACTTCGCCGGCTCCTGGAGGAACTCCTTGATCTCCTGGAGCTCCTCGACCGCCTCGTCCGAGCCCGCGACATCCGCGAACGTCGTCTTCGGGGTGTCCTTGGTGATGAGCTTCGCCTTGGACTTCCCGAAGTTCATGACCCGGGAGCCGCCGCCCTGCATCTGATTCATCAGGAACAGGAAAACGACGACGATGAGGACGAAGGGGAGCAGGGAGAGCAGGATCCCGACGAAGGCGTTCTGCTTGGTCGGCGAGACCGTGTAGCCGTCGGGGATCTGCTTGTTCTGGTACTTGTCCTGGAGCGTGTTGGCCAGGGCCACGCCCTGGTCGCCGATGTAGCTCGCCTGGATCTTCGAGCTGCCGTCAACCTTCTCGCCGTCCTTCAGCGAGGCCTTGATGATCTGCTCGTCGCCAGTGGTGATCTTGGCTGACTGGACCTTGTTGTCATTGATCGCCTGGACGACCTGGCCGGTGTCCACCGTCTTGTAGCCGCCGGACGAACCGACGACCTGCATCAACACGACCACGGCAAGGACGGCCAGCACGATCCACATGACCGGCCCACGGAAGTATCGCTTCACGTCCATCCATACGGAGCGGTGCCGCCCCGTCCCTCCTGCCATAGTGAGTTTGATAAAGACTGTTCTTCGGACGGTACCCCAGCATTGTCACCCGAAGCCGCAGGGGACTGCTGTCAATCCCGTCCACGCATGCTCCAACGGCGCGAAACCCGCTGGGGTTCCCGATCGTCCTACAAGGACTGAGCTGCCCTCAGGAAGAGGGGGCTCAGCCGCCGTAGACGTGGGGCGCGAGCGTACCGACGAACGGGAGGTTGCGGTACTTCTCGGCATAGTCCAGGCCGTACCCGATGACGAACTCGTTCGGGATGTCGAAGCCGACCCACTCCACGTCGATCGCGACCTTGGCCGCGTCCGGCTTGCGCAGCAGCGTGCACACCTTGAGCGAGGCGGGCTCGCGGGAGCCGAGGTTGGAGATCAGCCAGGACAGGGTCAGCCCGGAGTCGATGATGTCCTCGACGATCAGGACGTGCTTGCCCTTGATGTCGGTGTCCAGGTCCTTGAGGATCCGCACCACGCCGGAGGACTGGGTGCCCGCGCCGTACGACGACACGGCCATCCAGTCCATGGTGACGGGGGTGGACAGCGCACGCGCGAGGTCCGCCATGACCATCACGGCACCCTTGAGCACGCCGACGATCAGCAGGTCCTTGCCCGCGTACTCCGCGTCGATCTTCGCGGCCAGCTCTGCCAGCTTCGCGTCGATCTCTTCCTTGGTGATGAGCACCGACTTGAGGTCGGTGCCCATGTCTTTCGCGTCCACCCGCATCACTTTCGGTCGTCCGTCCCACTTTTCTGGGCTCGTCACCTGTCAGGGCGCCGTGTAACCGGCGGTGGTCCCCTTCGGCTCACCCGCACGGCCGCTCGGACCGCCCGCGACCCGAGTGCAGGGGTCCCGGGGAGCCGCGTGAGCGGCCCCGGTGCAGGGTCCGGTTTCAGCCTTGCCGAATCACCAGTCTGCCACCCTGGCGCTGGGCGACGACTTTGCCCGGGAGATTGATGGCTCCCTGACCGCGCCATCCGGTGATCAACCGGTCGATCTCCTCGATGTGCCGGGCGAACAGCGAACCGGCCGGAGCGCCCGCCTCGATGGCCGCGCGGCGCAGGATCCGGCGGCGTACGGCGGGCGGCAGGGCGTAGAGCTTGGCGCACTCCAGGAGGCCGGCCGCGTCGCGTACGGAGGCCTCCGCCTGGCTCGCCCACGCGTCGAGCGCGTCGGCATCGTCCCGGGAGAGCTGGGCCGTACGGGCGAGAGCCTCGACGACTCCTTTGCCGAGAGCCTTCTCGAGGGCGGGCAGACCCTCGTGGCGGAGCCGGGAGCGGGTGTAGGCCGGATCGGCGTTGTGCGGGTCGTCCCAGACGGGCAGCGACTGGACCATGCACGCCTTGCGGGCGGTCTGCCGGTCCAGGTGCAGGAAGGGGCGTCGGTAACGGCCGTCGGCCCCCGAGACCGCGGCCATTCCGGACAGTGAGCGGATGCCGGAGCCGCGCGCGAGGCCGAGCAGGACGGTCTCGGCCTGGTCGTCGCGGGTGTGGCCGAGGAGGACCGCCGTGGCGCCGTGGCGCTCGGCCGCGGAGTCGAGAGCGGCGTACCGGGCGTCGCGGGCGGCGGCCTCGGGGCCTCCGTCGCGGCCGACGGTGACGGCGATCGACTCGGCCGGCGCGAGCCCGAGTTCACCGAGGCGCAGCACGACTTCGTCGGCGCGCAGCTCGGAGCCGGGCTGAAGACCGTGGTCGACGGTGATGCCGCCGGCGCGGATGCCGAGTTTCGGGGCTTCGAAGGCGAGGGCCGAGGCGAGCGCCATGGAGTCGGCGCCGCCGGAGCATGCGACGAGCACGAGCGGCGCCGGGGTGACGCCCTCGCCCGGCAGGGGCCGGGAGCTCGTGGAGGTCTGGTCGTGCGAGTGGCGCGCGGGCGCGGTGACGCTGCGCCGCGTTCCGGGGGCGGGGACGCGTTCCGCGTCGGGCGCGCAGGAGCGCGCGGCACCGCGTGCGGGCGCGCGCCGGGTGTCGTGGGTGGTCGGCTGTTCGGTCAGGATGTCGTGGAGTACGCGGCGGACCGCCAGGCGTATCGCCGCGACCGCAGGATGGGGACCCATGTCCGGTTCCCTTCATGAAGTTTTCGGGGGGTTGGCCCCGGGGGGTCTGTCACTCAGAGTGTGTAGATGGTGACAGAACCGGGGCGTTCCCCGAGCATTGCACGCCTACCCATGCTCCACGGTCCCTCGGACGGGTGATAGCAGAAGCGTTTGCCTGCCATCGGCCGGATTCGTTTCACGACCGTCCCGTAGGGTTCACGACTCCGCCTTGCGGTGCACCCGTGTGACCCAGTCCGCCGGTTTGGCGATCTCCGCCTTGGTCGGGAGCGTGTTGGGGGAGGTCCAGACACGGTTGAAGCCGTCCATGCCGACCTCGTCGACGACCGCCCGTACGAACTTCTCGCCGTCGCGGTACTGCCGGAGCTTGGCGTCCAGGCCGAGCAGCTTGCGCAGGGCCATGTCGAGACGGGAGGCGCCCTTGGCGCGGCGCTGCTGGAACTTCTCGCGGATCTCGGCGACGGAGGGGACCACGGCCGGGCCGACGCCGTCCATCACGAAGTCGGCGTGTCCCTCCAGGAGGGACATCACGGCGGTGAGCCGGCCGAGGATCTCGCGTTGGGCGGGTGTCTGCACGATTTCCACGAGGGAACGTCCGCCGTCGTCCTCCTCGGTGTCGGGACGCGAGCCGGCGAGCGACTGCGCGGCCTCCCTGACCCGCTCCAGGACGGTCATGGGGTCGACCTCCGTCTCCCCCAAGAACGACTGGATTTCGCCCTCCAGGTGGTCACGCAGCCAGGGCACGGCCGAGAACTGGGTGCGGTGCGTCTCCTCGTGGAGGCACACCCACAGGCGGAAGTCGTGGGGCTGGACGTCGAGTTCGCGCTCCACGTGGACGATGTTCGGGGCGACGAGCAGGAGTCTGCCGCCGCCGTTGCCGGAGGGGGTGGGCGCTCCCGCGGGCAGGTCGCGGGTCGCGGGAGCGAACGTCTCGTACTGCCCGAGGACCCTCGACGACAGGAACGACAGCAGCATGCCCAGTTCGACGCCGGTGACCTTGCCGCCGACGGCGCCGAGGACGGCTCCGCCCGGGGTGCTCCCGCGCCGTTCCTGCATCTTGTCCAGCAGGGGCTTGAGGATCTCCCGGAACCCGGCGACGTTGGCCCTGACCCAGCCGGGGCGGTCGACGACGAGGACGGGGGTGTCGTGGACGACGTCGCCACCCATGCGGGTGAAGCCCCGCACGTGTTCCTCCGAGGCCTTGGCGTGCCGGCGCAGCTCGGCGACGATCGCCCGTGCCTCGTCGCGGCTCACCTCGGGGCCCGGCCGTACGAGTCGGGTCGCGGTCGCCACCGCGAGATTCCAGTCGACCATCCCAGTAGATGCAGCACCACCGATGCTCGTCATGCGTCAACCGTACGTGAGCGGGTGCGGCTGCGGTTAGGGTCCGACACCGTCCGCGCGCCCGTACGGGGGCGACTGATGCCCGTGGTTCGCGCGGGCCGGGAGGGGCCGCGCTCCCGCGTCCGGCGGGCCGCCGCTACCGGCAGCCGCACGCCACCAGTGCCGTCGCCGTGTGGTCCAGGGCCGCCCGGGCCTCCAGGGGGTTCGGGGGGTTGGCGGGGTCGGAGGTCAGGAAGGCGAAGGCCAGCAGGCGGCCGTCCTTGTCGACGACGGTCCCGGCGAGGGTGTTGACCCCGGTCAGGGTGCCCGTCTTCGCGCGGACGACCCCGGTGGCGGTCGGGGCGTCGGTGTAGCGGGTGCTGAGGGTGCCGGTGAACCCGGCGACGGGCAGGCCGGTGAGGACCGCGCGGAGCTCGGGGTGGGCCGGGTCGCCGGCCTTGGTCAGCAGGGCGGTGAGCAGGTCGGCGGACACCTTGTCGGCGCGGTTCAGACCGCTGCCGTCCGCGAACCGGGCCCCGGTCAGCGGGAGTCCGAGCTTGTCCAGCTGGGCGCGGATCGCCTTGGCGTCGCCGTCGAAGCTGGGTTCCTCGCCGGCAGCGAGGGCGACCTGACGGGCCAGGGCCTCGGCGATGTCGTTGTCACTGTTGGTCAGCATCCGCTCGACCAGGGCGGACAGCGGCGGCGAGGAGACGGAGGCGAGGGCCTGGGAGCGGCTCGTCGCCTTGGAGGGGCCGGGTGCCGTGGCGGTGACGCCGTGCCGGTGGAGCAGGTCCGCGAACGTCCGTGCCGCGTCCGCCGCCGGGTCGGCGGCGCGCCCGGCCGGCCCGCTGGTCGAGTGGTCGAGGCGGCCCTCGTCGGCCATCAGGGGGGTGACCTTCGCGATGTTCTCGTTGACCCCGATGGGGTGAAGGTCGGGGCCGGAGTAGAGCGAGGTGTCGTAGGAGAGCGTCACGTGGTCCATGTGACGGGCCTTCAGGGCGGTGGCCGTCCGCTCGGCGAGCGTTCCCAGGTCGGCCCAGCCGTCCGCGGGCTTGCGCGCGGTCAGCGTCGGGTCACCGCCGCCGACGAGCACGACCTCCTCGGTGTCGGGCTCCAGGACCGTACGCGTCTGGATGCGGTGGTCGGGGCCCCGTGCGGCGAGGGCGGCGACGGCGGTGGCGATCTTCGTGGTGGAGGCCGGGGTCTGGACCTGGTCGGCGCCCTTGCCGTAGAGCCGCTCGCCGGTCGCCACGTCGACCACGACCGCGGTGCGCACCGAGCCGAGGACCGGGTTGGCCAGCAGCGGGTCGAGGACGTCCGCGAGGGCCTTTCCTGCGGGCGCGGGCTCGGCGCTCGCCGGTCCGCCGAGTCCGGTGAGCACGGAGTCGGCGCTGGGCGCGGGCCGGGGTGACGTTCGGCGCGTACCGGACGTACGTGCGTGATCTGTGCCACCCTCGGTCGTCCGCGATGCGGCCCAGTCCCGCTCGGCCGTACGCTGACCGGTGGAGTCCCAGGGGCCGGCCACGGCCACCGCCCCGGCCGAAAGTGCCAGGCCGACGGTGGCGGCGACGGCTGTGAGCTGCGGCGTCGTCCATCGCAGGGCACGCGGCTGCACGGCTCGGGTGATCCGCGCCACATGCGGTTTCACCGTCCGCGCGACCCGCACCACATGCGGTCTCGCGGCCCGCCAAGCCCTCAGCTCTGGCACGACCACCAGCCCCTTTCGCGATCACCCACCTGCGTGAGGGACACTTAATCACCAGAACTATGTGTTGATCATGGAGGAGCCACCGGTGGAGTTCGACGTCACGATCGAGATTCCGAAGGGTTCACGGAACAAGTACGAGGTGGACCACGAGACCGGTCGGATCCGTCTGGACCGTCGACTCTTCACCTCGACCAGCTACCCGGCCGACTACGGCTTCGTCGAGAACACCCTCGGCGAGGACGGCGACCCGCTGGACGCCCTGGTCATCCTGGACGAGCCGACCTTCCCGGGCTGCCTCATCCAGTGCCGCGCCATCGGCATGTTCCGTATGACGGACGAGGCCGGCGGCGACGACAAGCTGCTCTGCGTCCCGGCGCACGACCCGCGCGTGGAGCACCTGCGCGACATCCACCACGTCTCGGAGTTCGACCGCCTGGAGATCCAGCACTTCTTCGAGGTCTACAAGGACCTGGAGCCGGGCAAGTCCGTCGAGGGCGCAGACTGGGTCGGCCGCGCGGACGCCGAGGCCGAGATCGAGCGTTCGTACAAGCGCTTCAAGGACCAGGGCGGTCACTGACCTCCCCGCGGGCGGTCGTTGACCTCCGCTCCTTCCGAACGGGCCGCGCGATCCCCCTGGGGGTCACGCGGCCCGTTTGTGTGTCCGTACGCATACTGAGGCATACGGAAGGCAAGAAGGAGAACCACACAGACGGGAAAGGCGAGGCTGGAGTTGGTGGCGGACCCGGAAGCGGAAGACCGCAAGCCGCACTCGGACGAGGCGAGGAGTGCCTTCACCCCGCCCACGGGTGTGCCGGCGCCGGCCCCGGCGGCGGCCGACGACGAGTCGTCGACGACCTCGGAGTTCGCGCTCCCCCACGGGCTCGACGCACCGCAGCCCGCCGCGGAGCGGGAGGGCTCGGCGTTCAACACGCCGCGCACCTACAGCGCCCGCTCCGCGCCTCCCGCGTTCACCCCGGCGACCGGCGTCCCCCTGGTCAGTCTGACCAAGGAGGGACCGTGGCAGGACCGGATGCGCACGATGCTGCGCATGCCGGTGACCGAGCGCCCCGCGCCCGAACCGGTGCACAAGGAGGACGAGACGGGGCCCGCCGTCCCGCGCGTCCTGGACCTGACCCTGCGCATCGGCGAGCTGCTCCTCGCGGGCGGTGAGGGCGCCGAGGACGTGGAGACCGCGATGTTCGCCGTCTGCCGCTCCTACGGTCTCGACCGCTGCGAGCCGACCGTCACCTTCACCCTGCTGTCGATCTCGCACCAGCCGTCGCTGGTGGACGACCCGGTGACGGCGTCCCGGACCGTGCGCCGCCGGGGCACCGACTACACGCGCCTGGCGGCCGTCTACCACCTCGTGGACGATCTGAGCGACCCGGAGACCGTGATCCCCCTGGAGGAGGCCTACAGGCGGCTCGCGGAGATGCGGCGCAACCGGCATCCGTATCCCGGCTGGGTGCTGACGGCCTCCGGCGGGCTGCTGGCGGGCGCCGCCTCCGTGCTCGTCGGCGGTGACGCGATCGTGTTCGTCGCCGCCGCGCTCGGCGCGATGCTCGGCGACCGGCTCGCCTGGCTGTGCGCGGGACGCGGGCTGCCGGAGTTCTACCAGTTCACGGCCGCCGCGATGCCGCCCGCCGCGATAGGGGTGGCCCTCACGGTGGCGCACGTCGACGTGAAGGCGTCCGCGGTGATCACCGGTGGGCTCTTCGCGCTGCTGCCGGGACGGGCGCTGGTCGCGGGGGTGCAGGACGGGCTGACCGGCTTCTACATCACCGCGGCCGCGCGGCTGCTCGAAGTCATGTACTTCTTCGTGGGCATCGTCGTCGGCGTCCTGGTGGTGCTCTATTTCGGGGTGAAGCTGGGCGCGCAGCTCAACCCGGACGCGGCGCTGAACATCTCCGAGCGGCCGCTCCTCCAGATCGCCGCGTCGATGCTGCTGTCGCTCACCTTCGCGGTCCTGCTCCAGCAGGAACGTTCCACTGTTCTCGCCGTGACCCTCAACGGAGGCGTCGCCTGGTCGGTGTACGGGGCGATGCACTACGCGGGCGGGATATCGCCGGTGGCCTCCACGGCCGTCGCCGCGGGCCTGGTGGGCCTGTTCGGGCAGCTGCTCTCCCGCTACCGGTTCGCTTCCGCGCTGCCGTACACGACGGCCGCGATCGGGCCCCTGCTGCCCGGTTCGGCGACCTACTTCGGACTGCTGTCCATCGCCCAGAACAACGTCGACAAGGGCCTGGTGTCGCTCACCAAGGCCGCGGCCCTCGCCATGGCCATCGCGATCGGCGTGAACCTCGGTTCGGAGATCTCGCGGCTGTTCCTGCGCCTGCCGGGCGGCTCCGCCGGCGGGCGGCGGGCGGCCAAGCGGACCCGCGGGTTCTGAGGCCCGGCCCCGGCGGACCGGGCCCGGGCTCACCTGGCGGGCCCGTCAGTTCCGCGAGGGGCCCTGGCCGTACGGGTACTGCTCGGCGTCGTACGGAGGCCGGGGGTGGGCCTGGGGGTGCTGCTGGGAGTGCTGCTGGGGCTGACCCTGGTCGTAGCCCTGGTCGTAGCCCTGCTGGTACCCCGGGTCGTACTGCTGCTGGTCGTAGCCGTAGCCCTGCTCCGAGCCGTAGGGCTGCTGGGGCTGCTGCTGGTACGGCTGCTGGGGCTGGTGCTGCTGGTACGGCTGCGGCTGCGGCTGCTGGGCCTGGTAGGCGTTGTGCTGGCGGCCGTAGCCCTGGTTCTGGTTCTGACCCTGGTTCCCGTAGGGCTGGTCGCCGTACGGCTGACCCTGGCCGCCGTACTGCTGACCGTGGCCCTGGTTCCCGTACGACTGCCCGTGGCCCTGGCCCCGGCCCCGGTCGCCGTACGGCCGGCCGTGGCCCTGGTCGCCCTGGAACCGGTCGTGGTCCTGGCCTTCGTACGAGGGGTCCTGGCCCTCGTGGACCGGCGGCACCCGCAGCGGCCTGGTCGCGTCGTCCATGACCGGAAAGTGCGGGAAGTCGTCGAAGTCCTGGGGGTTCGGGGACTCCTCCGGCTCCTGGGACGGGTTCTTCTTGGCCTGGGAGCGGGCGCGCAGGAACTCGATCATGATCGGGACCACCGAGACGAGCACGATGAGGATCAGGATCAGTTCGATGTGCTTGTTGACGAACTCGATCTTGCCGAGCCAGGCGCCGAGCAGCGTGACGCCCGCGCCCCACAGGACGCCGCCGATGACGTTGAAGGTGAGGAACGGGCGGTACCGCATGCCGCTGACGCCCGCGATGATCGGCGTGAACGTGCGCACGACGGGGACGAAGCGGGCGAGTACCAGGGACTTCGGGCCGTACTTCTCGAAGAACTCGTTGGCCTTGACCACGTTCTCCTGCTTGAACAGGCGGGAGTCCGGGCGGTTGAAGAGCGAGGGTCCGACCTTTTTGCCGAAGAGGTAACCCGCTTGGTCGCCGAGGACCGCGGCGAGACAGATCAGCGGGACCGCCGCCCACAGCGGGAAGTCCATGGCACCCGTGGTGATCAGCAGACCGCAGGTGAAGAGCAGCGAGTCACCCGGCAGGAAGAAGCCGATGAGCAGGCCGGACTCGGCGAAGACCACCAGCAGCAGGCCCCAGATGCCGAAATTGTCCAGGAGCGTGTTCGGATCCAGCCAGCTGGGACCGAGGGCAAGCGTCATCACGGGTCCGGGCTCCTGAGGGGTGAAGGGAGTTGCGGCGGTCCTTGTACGGCCGGCCAAAGCTATCAACGCAATGTGTCAACGCCAGGTTCCACCCGTGACTCCAGGATGCACTGTGCGAGGACTGGGACAAAGCTGTGGACCATGGGCATCGATGAATACGGCGGCGGCCAGGGTCCCCACGAGGACGTCCTGGTCGTCACGACGAACGACGTTCCCGGCCATCGCGTCGAGCAGGTCATCGGGGAGGTCTTCGGCCTCACGGTGCGCTCGCGCCATCTGGGCAGCCAGATCGGCGCGGGCCTGAAGTCGATGATCGGCGGCGAGCTCAAGGGGCTCACGAAGACGCTGGTGCAGACCCGCAACCAGGCGATGGAGCGGCTCGTCGACCAGGCACGCGCGCGTGGCGCCAATGGCGTACTCATGTTCCGCTTCGACGTCTCGGAGGCCGCGGACGTGGGCACGGAGGTCTGCGCCTACGGCACGGCGGTGGTCCTGGTGAAGGAGTAGCCGGCACCGGCGGGGTCCGCCCGCACCGGCGCCGGCCGAGATCACGCGTCCCTGGTCCGGGCCGGTGCCGGCATCGGACATTCCGCGGCCTGGCCGGCGCCGGTCCGGGTCAGGCCTCCCGGGGGTTCCGGCCGGCGTTCGCCGTGATCGCCGACCTCAGGTGCTCGGCCAACCCCGGCCGCATGGAGTCGTAGAACGCTCTGAACCGTTCGTCGGCGACGTACATCTCGCCGAGCCCCCGGTGGATCTCGTACGTGCACGTGTAGAACCACGTGCAGATGTGCTGCCGGTGCTCCTCGGCCATGTCCATGGCCCGCTCGCCGTCCGGTTGCTCCCCGGCCTCCATCAGGGCGCCGTAGCGCTCGCCCCAGGAGGCCACCTCGGCCTGCATGCGCTTCCAGTCGTCCTTGGTGTAGCGGGCCGTCCGGCGCCGCGACTCGGCGTACGTCTCCGTGCCGCCCCAGCGGCGTTCGGCCTCCTGCGCGTGCTCCTCGGGGTCCTTGTCCCCGAAGACCTCGAACTGCTCCTCGGGCGTGAGGTTGATGCCCATCGTGCGTGCCTCCATGGCGTGCTCCACGGCCGCGGCCATCCTCTGAAGCCTCTCGATCCGGGCGGTCAGCAGTTCGTGCTGCCGGCGCAGCCGCGCGCGCGGGTCCGTGTCCGGGTCGTCGAGCAGGGCCGCGACCTCGTCGAGCGGGAAGCCGAGCTCCCGGTAGAACAGGATCTGCTGCAAGCGGTCGAGATCGGCGTCGCCGTAACGCCGGTGACCCGCGTGGCTGCGTTCGCCGGGGGCGAGCAGACCGATCTCGTCGTAGTGGTGCAGCGTGCGCACCGTGACTCCGGCGAATCCGGCGACCTGTCCCACTGAATAGCCCACTTCCGCTCCTTCCTCGGTACGCCCTTCACGATGAGGCCTGACGTGACGTGAGGTGCAAGCCCGAAGTCCCGGACCGGTTCCGGTGGTGACGTTCGGGATGTTATGTCCGATTCACGCGCTTAGGGTGAGCCCGTGACCCACCAAGCGGCTCCCCCGGGACCGGCCCCCGCCCCGGCGACGCCCGCCCGGACGCTGCTGCCGCTGTTCCTCCCGGCCGTGGTCGTCGGCGCGGTCTCCAGCCTTCTCTTCGTGGGCGTGAGCCGGCTCGCCGACCAGCTGAAGGACGTGTGGTGGACGGACCTTCCGAACGCGCTCGGCATCGGCGGATACTCCTCGCTCTGGATGATCGTCATGCTCACCACCACCGGCATCCTGGTCGGTCTTGTGGTGTGGAAGGCGCCGGGGCACGCGGGACCCGATCCGGCCACCGTGGGGCTCCAGGCGGCGCCGATGGCCCCGTACATCCTGCCCGGGCTGCTGGTGGCGGCCATGCTGATGCTGGCGGGTGGTCCGAGCCTCGGTCCCGAGAACCCGATCATCGCCACCAATGTCGCGCTGGCGTTCTGGGCGGGCCGCCGGTTCGCGCCGGCGGCACCCGGTGAGCTGTGGGTGGCCCTGGCCGAGGCGGGGACCATCGGCGCGCTGTTCGGCACCCCGGTCGCGGCGGCGCTGGTGATATCGGAGGCGCTCGCCGGCCGGCAGGTGAGAGGTCTGCTGTGGGACAACCTCTTCGCCCCGCTGACGGCCGCCTCGGTGGGCTCGATCACCACGGCCCTGCTGGGGCACGCGAGCTTCGACCTGGATCTGCCCCCGCTCGGCAGTCCCGGCTGGGCCGACGTGCTGGCCGCGGTGGTCATCGCCTCCGCCGCGGCGGTGCTCGGCATGGCCGGGGTCTACGCCTTTCCTTACGTCCACAAGGCGTTCGGCCTGCTGCGCCATCCCATGGCGGCCCTGCCCGTCGGCGGGCTCGTGCTCGGCCTGCTGGGCTGCCTGGGCGGGCCGCTGACCCTGTTCAAGGGCCTGGACCAGGTCGCCGAGATCGCCCGGGACCCGGACGGCTGGTCGGCGGGCCGGTTCGCCCTGATGGCGGTGGTGAAGCTGGCCGCGCTGGTCGTCGCGGCGTCCTGCGGATTCCGGGGCGGCCGGATCTTCCCCGCCGTCTTCGTGGGCGCCTCGTTCGGTCTGTGCGCCCACGCGCTGGTGTCCTCGGTCCCGCCGTCGCTGGGATTGGCAGCGGGGGTCCTGGGCACGCTTCTCGCGACCACCCGGCAGGGCTGGGTGAGCCTGTTCACGGCCGCCGCCCTGGTGGCCTCGCCGACGATCATCGCCCTGCTGTGCATCGCCTCGCTGCCGGCCTGGCTGCTGGTGACCGGGCGGCCGCAGATGCAACTGCACCCGGACGGGAGCCCGGTCCGGTGAACCGCCGGGGCGCCCTCATCCGATGAACAAGGGGGACGCCCGTCCCGCCGAACCGTTGGGAGTAAGCCCATGCCGCTCCACCAGGGCCAGCAGAAGCCCGATGCCCGCCCGCACTCCGTCAATCCCTTCTACGGCGAGGCCAATCCGGTCAGCGGCATGGTCGAGGCGCCGCCCAAGCACCGCCTCCCGGACGGCCCGCTGCCGCCTACGACCGCGCTCCAGCTCGTCCACGACGAGCTCATGCTGGACGGGAACTCCCGGCTGAACCTGGCCACCTTCGTCACCACCTGGATGGAGCCGCAGGCCGGAATCCTGATGGCGGAGTGCCGGGACAAGAACATGATCGACAAGGACGAGTACCCCCGGACGGCCGAACTGGAGCGGCGCTGTGTCTCGATGCTCGCCGACCTGTGGAACGCTCCGGACCCCTCGGCCGCGGTGGGCTGTTCCACGACGGGTTCGAGCGAGGCGTGCATGCTCGCCGGCATGGCCCTGAAGCGGCGCTGGTCGCAGCGCAACGCCGACCGGTATCCGGGCGCGCGGCCCAATCTCGTCATGGGCGTGAACGTCCAGGTGTGCTGGGAGAAGTTCTGCAACTTCTGGGAGGTCGAGGCCCGCCAGATCCCCATGGAGGGCGACCGGTTCCACCTCGACCCCGAGGCGGCGGCCCAGTTGTGCGACGAGAACACGATCGGGGTCGTAGGCATCCTGGGCTCCACCTTCGACGGCAGTTACGAACCGATCGCGGAGCTGTGCGCGGCGCTGGACCGGCTCCAGGAGCGCACGGGGCTGGACATCCCGGTCCATGTGGACGGCGCGTCCGGCGCGATGGTCGCGCCGTTCATCGACGAGGACCTGGTCTGGGACTTCCGGCTGCCCAGGGTGTCGTCGATCAACACCTCGGGCCACAAGTACGGACTGGTCTACCCAGGCGTCGGATGGGCGCTGTGGAGGAGCGCGGAGGAACTGCCGGAGGAACTGGTCTTCCGGGTGAACTACCTGGGCGGCGACATGCCGACCTTCGCGCTCAACTTCTCCCGCCCCGGGGCACAGGTCGTCGCGCAGTACTACACGTTCCTGCGGCTGGGTCGGGAGGGCTACCGGACCGTCCAGCAGACGACCCGGGACGTGGCGCGCGCCCTCGCCGAACGCATCGACTGCCTGGGCGACTTCCGGCTCATCACCCGAGGGGACGAACTGCCGGTGTTCGCGTTCACGACGGCACCCGAGGTGACGGCGTTCGACGTGTTCGACGTGTCCCGGAGAATGCGCGAGAACGGCTGGCTGCTGCCCGCGTACACCTTCCCCGAGAACCGTCAGGACCTGTCGGTGCTGCGGGTGGTGTGCCGCAACGGCTTCTCGTCCGATCTCGCCGACCTCTTCATCGAGGACCTGACCCGGCTGCTGCCCGAACTGCGCCGCCAGTCGCATCCCTCGACCCATGACAAGGAGGCGGCCACGAGCTTCCACCACTGAAGCCGCGCCCGGCTCGCCCTACGGGACAGTCGGCCCGCCCCCGCGGCCGGGCCGCCCCAGGCCGGGCACCGCCCGCGAGCGGGGCGCTCACCCCCAGGAGGAGCCTCGTTCCAGCGCCACCAGCTCGAAGGCCGTCTTGCCGTCCAGGGACTCGCGGATGATGTCGGCGTGCCCGGCGTGCCGGGCCGTCTCACGGATCAGATGGAGGGCCAGCCAGCGCATCGAGACCCGGCCCTCCGGCGGGAACCACGGGTCCGGCGGAAGCGCGAAGGTGTCGTCCAGGCTCGGCACCGAGCTCAGGAAGGCGTCCGTCTCGGCGGCGACCTTCTCCCAGTAGGCCAGTTGCGAGGCGACCGTCTCCCCCTCCGCGAGGACGAAGCACTCGTGCCAGTTCGACTCGTCCCGCTTGACGGCCGGCGGCTCGCCCTTGGCCCGCGCGATCCAGCCCTGCTCGACCTCGGCGACATGTTTGAGCAGCCCGGACAGGGAGAGTTCGCTGGCGCTCGGCCTGCTCGCGGCCTGCTCCTCGGTCAGCCCCAGCAGCGACCGGCGGATACCGCCGCGCTGCTCCTCGATGAAGGCGAGCAGCGCCCCGCGCTCGTCGCCCCGCTCTTCCGCTCGCACATGCGTGACCATGACCGGCCGCCCTTTCCTCGGGTCTTCCTGGCTGACACGGAAGACGCTACGGACCCTTGCGGTCAGGTTCTGTCCGCAAGGGTCCGGGCGCGCTGAACGATCACGCGAAGGCGTGTCAGAAGGGGAAGCGGCTCCGCCCGTGCTGCACCGAGATCCACTTCGTGGTGGTGAAGGCGTCGACCGTCGTCTCGCCGTTCAGACGGCCGATGCCGGAGTGCTTCTCGCCGCCGAAGGGGACGAGGGGTTCGTCGTGGACGGTGCCGTCGTTGACGTGGAACATGCCGGTGTCGATCTGCTTGGCGAAGTTCACGCCGCGCTCGATGTCAGCCGTGTGGACGGCGCCCGAGAGGCCGTACGGGGTGTCGTTGACGATCCGGACCGCCTCCTCCTCGCCGTCGAACAGGACGAGGAAGACGACCGGGCCGAAGACCTCCTGGCGGAGGAGTTCCGAGTCCGCGGGGACGCCGGTCAGGACGGAGGGCTCGACCAGGTTGTCCGTGGTCGAGCCGTGCAGCAGGGCGGTGGCACCCTCGGCGATCGCCTGCTCGACGACGTTGGACAGGGCGTCCGCCTGCGAGGAGTTGATGACCGGGCCGATGACCGTCCCCGGGTCCCTCGGGTCGCCGGTCTTCAGCGTCCCGACCTTGGCGACGAACTTCTCGGTGAACTCGGCCTCGATCGAACGGTCCACGAGGACGCGGTTGGCGGCCATGCAGACCTGGCCCTGGTGGACGAAACGGCTGAAGACCGCCGCGTCGACCGCGTAGTCGATGTCCGCGTCCTCCAGGACCACCAAGGCGCTGTTGCCGCCCAGTTCGAGCACCGAGCGCTTGAAGTTCGCGGCACAGACGGTGGCGACGTGCCGGCCGACCTTGTCGGAGCCGGTGAAGGAGATGACCTTCGGGACCGGGTGCTCGATGAAGGCGTCGCCGATCTCGGCGATGTCGGTGATGACGACGTTCAGGAGGCCGCCGGGCAGGCCCGCCTCTTCGAAGATCTTCGCGACGAGGGAGCCACCGACGATCGGGGTGTTCTGGTGCGGCTTCAGGACCACGCCGTTGCCGAGCGCGAGGGCGGGGGCGACGGACTTGACCGACAGCAGGAAGGGGAAGTTGAAGGGGCTGATGACCCCGACGACACCGACCGGGACGCGGTAGAGGCGGTTCTCCTTGCCGTCGCCGGGCGACGGGATGATCTTTCCTTCGGGGCGCAGCGACAGCTGGACCGACTCGCGCAGGAACTCCCGGACGAGGTGCAGTTCGAAGGCCGCCTTGAGACGGGTGCCGCCGAGCTCGGCGATGATCACCTCGGTGATCTCTTCCTCGCGCTCGTCGATGACGGCGAGTGCCTTCTCGAAGACCGCGCGGCGGGCGTACGCGTTCGTCGCGCCCCACTTCTTCTGGGCGCGCTCGGCGGCGCGGTAGGCGTCATCGACCTCTTCGACCGTGGCTATCGTGATCGACGCCAGCTTCTCGCCGTCGTACGGGTTGAAATCGATGATGTCCCAGGAGCCCGTTCCCGGGCGCCACTCGCCGTCGATGTACTGCTGGGCCAGGTCGGTGAAGTAGGACGACATGTGCTCCCTCAATCCCTGTGCTGCCGAGACAGTCCTTGGTCCGGGTCAGCAGACATCCGATCACGGTCTGATCACATGTCATCGTACTTGTGTTTCAAGGGAGTTGAGGGAGTCCAGGGAAGTCCGCGGACTCTCCCGGGAGAGTCGGAAGCCTCAGGAGAGCTGGAGCAGACCGCGCAGCAGGTCCCGGCTCTCGGCCGGCCCGGGGCTGTCCTGCTGGAGCTGCTTGAGCGCGCCCTCGTACTGGTTGACGTCCTCGCGCTTGTCCAGGTAGAGCGCGCTGGTGAGCTGCTCCAGGTAGACGACGTCCGACAGATCGGACTCGGGGAAGCTCAGGATGGTGAACGCGCCGCTCTCGCCGGAGTGGCCGCCGAAGCTGAACGGCATGACCTGAAGACGTACGTTGGGCCGCTCGGAGATCTCGATCAGGTGCTGGAGCTGCCCGCGCATCACCTCACGGTCGCCGTAGGGGCGGCGCAGCGCGGCCTCGTCGAGGACGATGTGGAACTCGGGGGCCTTCTCGGAGACGAGGTACTTCTGCCGCTCCAGGCGCAGGGCCACGCGCCGGTCGACGTCGGCGGCGGAGGCGCCCTTCATCCCGCGCCGGACGACGGCGTGGGCGTACGCCTCCGTCTGGAGGAGACCGTGCACGAACTGCACCTCGTACACCCGGATCAGGTGGGCCGCGCCCTCCAGGCCGACGTAGGTGGGGAACCAGCTCGGCAGGACGTCGGAGTAACTGTGCCACCAGCCGGCGACGTTGGCCTCCTTGGCGAGGGAGACCAGGGAGGTGCGCTCGGCCTCGTCGTTGATGCCGTAGAGCGTCAGCAGGTCCTCGACATCGCGGGTCTTGAAGCTCACCCTTCCCAACTCCATACGGCTGATCTTCGATTCGGAGGCACGGATCGAGTAACCGGCCGCTTCACGGGTGATGCCGCGGGTCTCACGCAGGCGCCGCAGATGCGACCCCAGCAGCATGCGGCGCACCACCGAGCCGCTCGACTCACCAGCGCTCACGTTCGTCAGCCTCCCCAACCGTCTTCCAGACGCCGAAGTCTGCCACTAAAACACTTCAAGCAGTACTCGTTCAGTTACGGAAACGGAAAGCAGCCAAAGCCCGCGCACAGAAAAGGATCAATGACGGGCCGGGAACTGAGAATAAGGTGAAGGAAGAAATGACCAAGAAGTAGCAGAGGAAGGTCCAATTCGGGCGCGTGCACGTGCATCTGCCCTTGCATCTGCTGTACGCATTCGGAACCATGGTCCCCGCGCCACCGCTGCATCGCAACGACCGCGAACACCCGGGAGTGCCTCGCATGGGGACGAATGGATCGACCATGCTCGAACCCTTACGGCAGGGACTTCCGCCTCTCGATCCCGCGGCCGTGTCCAGCGCCGCCTCGTGCGCCCTGCCCGCCCGCTACGAAGCGGTGCGCGAGGCACGGCAGTTCACCCGCGGAACGCTGGACCAGTGGGAGATCGGCGACCGTTTCGACGACGTCTGCCTCGTGGTCTCCGAACTCGTCACCAACGCCCTGCGGCACGCGCTGCCCTCGGACACCCCGCGCAAGGACGACCAAGGGCCGCCCGTACGGCTGCACTTGATGCGGTGGACCTCACGACTGGTGTGCGCGGTGCGCGACCCCAGCCACGAGAGTCCGGTCGCGGGCGACTCGGACGACTTCGCGGCGGAGTCGGGGCGCGGCCTCTTCCTGGTCGACTCGTTCTCGGACAGCTGGGGCTGGCACCCGCTCGCCGGAACGCTCAGCGGCAAGGTCGTCTGGGCGCTGTTCCGGCTGGGGTCACAGCCGGACACGGACGCGCTCTCCTCCGAATAACGAACCGCGGCGCCTTTTGGCGCCGCGGTTCTACGCGCGTTACGGAACGCAGAGTGAAGCTCACCCTCGAATGACGCCGACCGCTCCCTGTCCGGCCCTTCCCCGGCCGGCTCGCCCGGGACGGTGCGCGATCACGGCCGTCAGCCCGCGATCAGGTGGTCGAACTCGCCGTCCTTGATACCCAGGAGCATGGCTTCGATCTCGGCGCGCGTGTAGACGAGCGCGGGTCCCTCGGGGAACCGCGAGTTCCGCACGGCCACGTCACCGCCGGGCAGCCGCGCGAACTCCACGCAGGAACCCTGTGAGTTGCTGTGCCGGCTCTTCTGCCAGGCGACGCCGTCGAGCTCGGTCGCAGCCATGCCGTTGTACACACATTCAGCCATACCGTCGTACACGTCATCCACGTCGAACACGTCGTGGTCCACAGGTCGCTCCCCGGTCGTGCAGTGGCTGAGGTGGCCATAGATGCAGTAGTCAACTGACTCGGATCATAGCTCTGTTCATGTGCAGATGCATGGGCAGATGCACGTGCACGCGGGGTGGTCCTGCGGTTACAGCTTTTACCGGCCTTTGACTACCGGCTGTCGTTCACCCGACTACGGCCCGCACCGCACCGAAGCTCGGTACGGCCCGTATCCGGTCAAGCGCATTCCCCGGAAACCGCTTCACATGCGGCCCCGGCCCCCGTCCACGATCTTCCGCGCCCTCGATCTGTGCGGGACCTCCGGATCGGATCCCGCGTGTATCAAGTAGAGACGCATGCCGCGCCCTTACTGTTCCAGCGTTCACGTAGTGGTCCGGACCGCGGATCGCCGCGCGTGCCCGCCGGCCCGCCGGACGCCCGGCTTCCGCGGGGGCTCGCGGGCGGGAACGAGCACGTCAGCGGTCCCGGGGAGGTTCACGGCACGGCACCCGTGAGCAACCGCATGCCGGATTCCCCGACGGAGTCCCCCGGCCCTCCTGATAGCTTGCTGCGATCGTTCGGGCGACCCGCATCCATCCCACCCTTGGGGGCTTCAGTGACCACGGCGACCTTCCCGTCCCGCCACGCGCGCATAGCGGCCGCGACCGCCGGACTGGCGGCGGCGCTCGTGCTGACCGGTTGCAGCAGCGGGAGCGACGACTCCGGGACCCCCTCCGCGAGCCCCAGCGCGTCCGCGACGGACGGCGCCGGTACGGGCGGCGACTCCGGCAGCCCCTCGGCCTCGGGCGGCAAGCTCCAGGGCAGCTGGCTCACCACCGCCGAAGGCAAGGCCGTGGTCCTCATGATCAACGGCAAGCAGGCGGGCCTGTTCGCGACCGGCGGCACCGTGTGCAGCGGCACCTCGGCCGACGAGGCGAGCATGCAGATGATCCGTCTCGCCTGCACGGACGGCAGCAAGAAGCGGGCCGTCGGCATGGTCGACTCCGTGAACGGCACGACTCTGACGGTCACTTGGCAGGGCGGCCTCGGCAAGGAGACGTACACGAAGAGCGTGGGCGGAAAGCTGCCCACCGGTCTGCCCACAGCGAGCCTCGGCTCGTGACCGGGCGCGGGACCGACCGCCGGACCGACCGCCGCGTCCCCCCGCTCGCCGGATCGCCTGAGCACCTGAGCACCTGAGCACCTGAGCACCTGAGCACCTGAGCACCTGATCGTTCGAGCTCGGTCCCCGCAGAATCTCGTCGGTCCATTCCGACACGGCGAGAACGTCCGCGGGCAATTCAGGGCGATACCGGTCCCGTGCGGGTGAACGGCCAGGGGTGGGCAACCTCGGTGGTCCCGAGTGCGTGATGATCCATGCACATCGTCACGACTCCCAGGGGAACCCATGCGCGCTCTGCCCATCGCCGTCACCGTCCTCGCGGCGGCCCTCGCTCTGACCTCCTGCGACGGCGGCGGCTCCGGCACCTCGGGAAAATCCGGTGACTCCGCCGGCCCGGCCAAGAAGACCGCCGCCGCGGCCTGCGTGATCGGTGACACCGGAATCCAGGTCGGTCCGGCGAACGCCGCCACGGCCGCCGGCGACACGGGCAACATCCCGGTCACCCTCACCAACAAGGGCGACCGGTGCATCCTGAAGGGCTTCCCCGGGCTCTCCGTGGCGGCGGGCGGCACCTCCGCCGCCATCGCGGCGGACAAGTCCGCGGCACCGGAGGAGCTGACCCTGGCCAAGGGCGACACCGCGTCCTTCACCATCACCTATGTCCGGGGCGCGGCGGGCGACGCGAAGACCCTCGCCGTGAAGACCCTGAAGATCGCGCTGCCCGGCGCCGACACCACGCAGAGCTTCCCGTGGTCGTACGGCCCGCTCGCCGGCAAGGGATCGGCGAGCGAGCCGAACGCCTCCGTGACGCCGTTCCAGCACGCGGGCGACTGACGAGCCGCCGCCGCGCCTCTACGGACAGGGGCGCGCGGCCGGATCTACGGAAGCGGGTGCCTGGCCCTGCGCACGGCGGCTCCAGTGAAGCGGGTGCCCGGCCCGGACCTGCGCACGATCGACGCCGGGGAAGCGGGGACCGGGCCCTGCGCTCGGCCGGCTCTGCGCATGCCGGTGCCGAGCCCTGCGCACAGCGGGTCTACGGAAGCGGGCGTCGGCCCCGGACCTGCGCACGGTCCGCCGCCGCGGCGCCCTCGTGCCACCCGGCCTCGTCGGTGATCCCGCGCACCCTCGTCGTCACCGTCTCCGGGAACATCCGGTCCAGGTGGTCCGCGACCGCCGCGTCACGGGCCGCCAGGACCGGCAGCAGCTCCCCCTCCGTGGCGGTCACCTGCTCCTCGGCGACCGACGCGAGCCGGTCACCGATCCGGTGCGCGTACGCGGCCAGGAACGACTGCCGGAAGGTCTTCGTACGCTTGCGCCCGCCCGCCCACTGCGCCGCCTCCGCCTTCGCCATCGCCGTCGTGGCCTGGACGAGGAGCGAGGTGTAGAGGAGCTCGACCGCTTCCAGATCGGGTTCGAAGCCGACGACGGTCGAGAAGCAGAGAGCCTCGTTCCACACGGCCCGGCAGCGGTTCGCCCCCGCGACCGCGTCCAGGAGCACCGCCTTGGCCGTCTCGTACGGCGGCTCGACGCCGACCCGGCAGGCGCCGGGCGCGTCCTTCGCGTGGGTCCGGGCCGCGAGCAGCGCCTCGTCGAAGCTGTGCCGCGCCATCAGCTCCTGCGCCTTGGCGCTGAGCGCCTCCGCCTCCTCAGGGAACCCGGTCGCCTCGGCCTTCGCGAGCAGGGCGCGGATCCGGGCGAGCATGCGCGTCTCCTGCGGGGCGGCGGCCGTGACCGGCGCCCTGGGCGGCTCCAGCGGTTCGATGGAGGGCAGCCGCAGGAGCAGCCGGTAGAGCTCCAGGGTCGCGGTGGCGCGGGAGAAGCGGTCCGTCCGGAGGTCGTGCGGCTCGGCCTCCAGCTCGTCCAGCTGGGCCGTCCAGCGCGCGCCCCGGGGCACGCGCTCCCCCTCCACCTCCTTGAGGATCAAGGAAATCAGCAGGCGTACGTGTACGTCGTCCAGGTCGCGCCGCACGATCCGTACGACATCGGCGGGCTGCCAGCCCCGTCGCCAGGCCGCAGCGACGAACTCCTCGCCGCGCCGGGCGAGTTCGGGGTCGGAGGCCGGGTCCGCGGCGAGCACGGAGGCTCCGGTGTCGAGGGCCGTGTCGGAGTCGGCGTAGAGGGCGGCCGCGAAGGCGCGCTCCACGGTGCTGGACGTACTCATCCCCCGATCGTGTCACGGGCGGGGCGGGGCCGGCGTACGGCCCGACGTCACGGCCGTCGGCTCGTCCACACCCTGTGGACAACTTTTCGCCGCCGGAACGGGGATCCGGAGCAGGCATCCCGAGAGCCTTGTCGCACCACTCTCCGAGGGTGCCGCACCGGCACCCTCGATACGACATCAAGTGTCAACTCCGGGTTGACACTCCCGGACTGTCAACCTACCGTTGACACATGACGACGAACTCACCCGGCAAGGCATCCGTCCGTCTCGACGACCTCATCGAGGCCATCAAGAAGGTGCACACCGACGCGCTCGACCAGCTCCAGGACGCGGTCATCGCGGCGGATCACCTGGGCGACGTGGCCGACCATCTGATCGGGCACTTCGTGGACCAGGCACGCCGTTCGGGAGCCTCCTGGACGGACATCGGCAGGAGCATGGGCGTGACTCGGCAGGCCGCGCAGAAGCGGTTCGTGCCGAAGGCGGAGGCGGACCTCGACCCCAGCCAGGGGTTCGGCCGCTACACACCCCGCGCCCGGAACGTGGTCATGGTCGCGCACAACACGGCGAAGGGCGCGGGCCACGCGGAGGGACTCCCCGAGCACCTCGTCCTCGGCCTCCTGTCCGAGGACGAGGGGCTCGCCGCGAAGGCGATCACCGCACAGGGCGTGACCCTGGACGCGGTCCGCGAGGCGGCCCTCGCCGCGCTCCCGCCCGCCGCCGCCGAGGTCCCCGAGCTGGTCCCGTACGGACCGGCCGCCAAGAAGGTCCTGGAGCTCACCTTCCGCGAGGCCCTCCGGCTCGGTCACAACTACGTCGGCACCGAGCACATCCTGCTCGCCCTGCTGGAGTTCGAGAACGGCGAAGGCGTTCTCAGCGGCCTCGGCATCGAGAAGACGGCGACGGAGGCCTACCTCGTGCGCGTGCTGGAGGTCATCGCAGGGGCGGGACAGCGGGAGGACCAGTAGGTCCAGTAGGTCCGGCAGGACTCGCAGGTCCCGGGAGCCCGGACCTGGGAAATGGGGCCCGGGACTTGAGACACAGGGCATGGGACCCGGGACTTGGGAGCCCTGGACTTGGGGTTCGGACCACCGCCCGCCCTTCTCCCCCTGCCCCTCCCACCCATCCCACCCTCCCCTGACCCGCCCTTCCCGCCCTGCTCACGGCCATTGTCAGACCCTCCTGCGAGACTCGGAACCATGACCGAGCGCTGGGCTCTCGCGCCGGCCGAGGACGGAGGCGTCGAGATCGCCGCCCTCGGCCCGGACGGGCTGCCCGCAGGGGAGGTCCGCCGGGAGGCGGACCTCGCGGGTGCCGTACGGACCCGGCCGGACGTGAGCCGGTGGGTATGGCGGTCGACGGCCGATGTCTATCCGCGCCTGCTCGCCACGGGGGTGCGAGTGGAGCGGTGTTACGACATGGAGGCCGCCGAGACCCTGCTGCTCGGACACGAGGGGCGGCTCGGCGAGCCCCGGTCGGCGGCCGCCGCGCTCGCGAGACTGCGCGGCGGCCCCGTACCGCCCGACCCGCCCCAGCGCTCCGCCGCACCCGGCTCGCAGTCCTCCCTCTTCGAACCCGGCCC
Source organism: Streptomyces sp. NPDC024698 (assembly GCF_055559015.1). Classification (NCBI taxonomy): domain Bacteria; kingdom Bacillati; phylum Actinomycetota; class Actinomycetes; order Kitasatosporales; family Streptomycetaceae; genus Streptomyces; species Streptomyces sp. NPDC024698. The sequence goes on from NZ_JBVHLK010000014.1 coordinate 89,412, forward strand.
CGTGCACCTGCCGCTGGCGGATCTCCTCGCGGTCTACGCCGACCAGCAGCGCCGCCATGACGCCACGGAGCACCCGGAACGGATGCGGCTGCTGACGGCCGCCGAGTCCGCGGGGATGCTGGTCGCCGCCGAGATGAACCGGGCGGGGCTGCCGTGGAGCGCGGACGTCCACCGGGACCTGCTGCGCGAACTGCTCGGCGACCGGTACACCGGAGGCGGTGAGCCCCGGCGCCTGGCCGAGCTCACCGAGGAGGTGTCCGCCGCCTTCGGAAGGCGGGTCAGACCCGACCTGCCCGCCGATGTCCTCAAGGCGTTCGCACAGGCCGGGATCAAGATCAAATCCACCCGGCGGTGGGAGATCGAGTCGATCGACCATCCCGCCGTGAAACCGCTGCTCGCATACAAGAAGCTCTACCGCATCTGGGTCGCCCACGGCTGGTCCTGGCTCCAGGACTGGGTGCGCGACGGACGGTTCCGGCCCGAGTACCTGCCGGGCGGGACCGTCACCGGACGCTGGGTGACGAACGGCGGCGGCGCGCTCCAGATCCCCAAGGTGATCCGGCGTGCCGTGGTCGCCGATCCCGGCTGGCGGCTGGTCGTCGCCGACGCCGACCAGATGGAGCCGCGCGTCCTCGCGGCCATCTCCCGCGATCCCGGCCTCATGGAGGTCGCGGGCCGGGAGAGCGACCTCTACCAATCGGTGTCGGACCGGGCGTTCTCCGGCGACCGGGCCCAGGCCAAACTCGCCGTCCTCGGCGCCGTCTACGGCCAGACCTCCGGCGACGGGCTGAAGAATCTCGCCCTGCTCCGCCGCCGTTTCCCCAAGGCGGTGGCCTACGTCGACGACGCGGCCCGGGCCGGCGAGGAAGGGCGCCTCGTGCGGACCTGGCTCGGGCGGACCTGCCCTCCGGCGGCCGGTGCGGGCGATGGCGGCGGGGAGGAGGCGGGCATCCCGCAGGACGAGCCCGTCGAGACGGGCGGCGACCAGGGCTGGGTGCCGGGGTACGCGTCCTCCGACTCCCGCGCCCGCGGCCGGTTCGCGCGCAACTTCGTCGTGCAGGGCAGTGCCGCCGACTGGGCCCTCCTCATGCTGGCGGCACTGCGCCGCACCTGCTCCGGACTCGCCGCCGAACTCGTCTTCTTCCAGCACGACGAGGTGATGGTGCACTGCCCCGCCGAGGAGGCGGAGACCGTGGTGGCGGCCATCCGCGAGGCGGCCGAACTCGCCGGCCGTCTCACCTTCGGAGAGACACCGGTGCGCTTTCCGTTCACGACGGCGGTCGTCGAGTGCTACGCGGACGCGAAATGACGCGACGCCCGCGTCACCGGACCGTCTGCCGTGCCAGCAGCTTCCGCAGTTCGCCGGTCACCGGGCTGTCCGTGTCCTCCAGGGCCTCCAGGGCGGACGCCCACTCCTGACGGGCCGCCTCCATGTCGCCGCGTTCCCGCAGCAACAGGCCGGCCTGATGGCGGGCGAGGCCCCCGGTGTAGCCGTCGGCGCGGCGGTCGGCACGGCATCGCAGCAGCTCGCACTCCCGCGTGGCCCGCTCCGACTGACCGACACCGCGCAGGGCCCGCACCAGACCGAGCCTGGTCTGTGACTCGCCGTGCCAGTCGCCGTGGCCGCCGAGGATGCGCAGGCTCTCCTCGAAATGCGGTACGGCGGCGGCCGGTTCACCGAGCGTCAGGTGGGCGTAGCCGATGTTGCAGTGCGCGGAGAGCCGGATGATCACATCCTGCACGGCGTCGCCGATGGCGAGACTGCGCTTGTGGTGATCGATGGCGGCCCTCGGGTCGGTGTGCTCGTACAGGTTGCCGAGATGGCTGTAGGTGATGGCCTCCATGTGCGGGTCACCCAACTCCCGGGAGAACTGGAGACTTTGGAGGAGTGCCTCGCCGGACTCGGCATGCCGGCCGAGGGATTCGAGGAGCATGCCCCGGTTGTTCAGGGCCCGCCGCTGGCAGGAGCGCACCCCGAGGCGGCGCCAGATCGCGAGCGCGTCGTCGTTCAGGGTCAGGGCCTCGCCCACCCGGCCCGTCATGAAGTGCAGTCCTCCGAGGTCGCCGAGCGCGTACGCCTCGGCCGCCTCGTCGCCGAGCAGTCGCGCCGCGTCGAGCGCGGCCCGTTGAAGAATCTCCAACTCGGCGACGCGGCCGCTTCGTTGGACGTACGGGTTGAGCAGGCGGGCCAGCAGGGGGAAGTACGGGGAGGTGTGCGCGTGGCGCTCCGCCAGCGCGACCACGTTCGCCAGCTCCGTGTCGCCCCAGGCGAAGGCCTCCCGCGCGGAGCAGAACGGGGGCGTGGCCGCCACGTCCGCGGCGTGCCCCGCCGGCTGCGAGGCGGTGGGCCGGCTGCGGTCCTCCCGGTCGAGGCCGGGTTCGAGGAGCGCCTCGAGGGAGCGGGCGGCGACACCGGCGTACCAGCGCAGGGCACGCTCGGCGACCGCCGCGTCATGACCCGGCGGTACGGGACCGATCCGAGCGCCGGGGGATGGATGGGTGGTCGGGTGTGTGGGGGCGGGGGTTGGAGAGGCCTGGGCGGCTGGGAACGCCTGCCCGCTCGGGGACCCCTGCACGCTCGGGGCCGCCTGCCCGGTTGGGGCCGCCTGCGCGGCTGGGGAGGCCTGGGCATCACCGTCGGCGCGGGCGGCGGCAACTCCCTCGATTCCGGGAACGCCGTCGGTGGGCGTGGCGCCCGCACCAGTCGCACCGGCCGCAGCGACCGCTGTCGCGAGGACGCACTCCGCGGCACCCGCGATCTCCCGGGCGAAGTCCCGCACGAGATCGTGCGGCGCGTAGCGCCCGTACGCCGTCTCCTCCAGGAGGGCGACATCGACGAGGCGGTCGAGCGCGGCCTCGGCGCGACGCTCGTCGGTGCCGTTGAGGCGGGCGACGAGGGCGGCTCCGTACGCGGGCAGGTCGAGCGCGCCGATACGGCACAGGGCGAGCGCAGCGTCCCGGTCGGCCTCCCGCTCGGAGGCGCGCAGCGCGTCGTGCGCGACGGCGAGCGAACGGCGCACGCTCAGGTCGTCGTACTCCAGATGATGCAACCGGCTCTCGGTGGCGGCCAGTTGACGGGCGAGCACGTCGGGGGTCAGGGCGCGGCGGGCGGCGAGACGGGCCGCGACGACCCGGAGCGCCAGCGGCAGTCGGCCGGTGAGCTCGACGAGGGGGTGGCCTCTGTCGAGCCCGTCCCGGCGGCCGGAGACCGCGCGGAGCAGGGCCGCGCTGTCCTCGTCCGTCAGCGGCGCGAGCGGGAAGCGGTCGGCACCGTCCAGGGCCGCGAGCGGCGAGCGGCTCGTCACGATCACCGCGCAGCCGGGGCCGGCCGGCAGCAGCGGTCGTACCTGGGCGGCGTGCGCCGCGTCGTCCAGCACCATGAGGGTGCGGGTGGGGGCGAGCATCGACCGGAGCAACGCCGCCGCCGCGTCGGGGTGTTCGGGGATGCGCCGGGGTTCGGCCCCGAGGTCGCGCAGGAGCGCGGCGAGCGCCTGACCGGCGGTGAGCGGGGTCATGCCGGGGGTGGCGCCGTGCAGATTGACGTACAGCTGACCGTCGGTGAATCGTTCCCGCAGTCCGTGTGCGACATGGAGTGCGAGCGCGCTCTTGCCGACGCCCGCCATCCCGCTGATCACCACGACCCGGGGCATGCCGGTGGCGGGGGCGCCGTCGAAGGCCCGGCCGTACGGGGCGCTCCGCGGGACATCGGCGGGTGCGACACCGGTGGGCGCCGCACCTGTGGGCACAGCACCCGTGGGTGTCCCGGGCGTCGTCGCGTCGTGGGGTTCGGTGGTGGACGCACGGGCGAATGCACCGGCGGACGCCTCTGCGGCTGCTCGGTCGCCGGGGGCGACGTTCGGTCGCGCCGGGTTCTCCGGGTGCGTGGGGTGCGAGGCGGGTTCCGGGTTCAGGATGCGGAGCAGCCGGTCGCGGACGTCCTCGCGTCCGGTGAAGTGTGCCGGGGGCGGCGGGAGTTGGGCGGGCCTGGGCGGTGAGACGGTGTCCCGCCCGGTGCGGTGGGTACCGACCGCGGACTCCGCCGCCTCGCCGTCGCGGCCCGGGCCGCTGTCTCCGTCCCGACCGGCATACCCGTCTCGGCCCTGGTCTCCGCCCCGATCGGCGTGCGCGCCCCGACCGCCGTTCGTATCCCGGCCGCCGCTGCTACCGCGACTGTCGTTGCCGTCATGGACAGCGCCGCCGTCCCGACGGCCGTTCCCGTCGCGGCCACTGCCATCGCCCTGGCCGGCGCTGCCACCCCGCCCCCCGTTCACGGCACTGCCGACACCGTCGTTCTCACGCCCTCCGCCGTCGCGGTCGGCCCTCCCGGCGCCATCGTCGTATCCGCCCCGGTCGGCGCTCCCGTCCGGGACGGCCCCCTCGTACCGGCGGGCACTCCCGTCGTCAGCCCCGGTCCTGTCGTCCTCGCCGCTCCCCGTCCTGGCCCGGCTGCGGCGGTCGCCGCCCTTCCTGCGGTCCGGTCCCTCGCCCGGGATCCAGCCCATGTACGGATCTCCGACACCGGCGGCACCCTCACCAGGAGCCACCTCGTCCGCACGGAACGCACCCGAGGCCCGGTCGTCGTCCCGCAGGATCTCCAGGTGGGCCCTGCGCACGGCCGGGCCCGGCTCGACGCCGAGTTCGTCGAGCAGACGGGCCCGCAGGTCGCGGTGGACGGCGAGCGCCTCGGCCTGGCGTCCGGCGCGGTGCAGGGCGAGCATCAGGAGCCGGTGGAACGACTCGCGGAGCGGATGCTCGGCCGTGCGGGCGGCCAGTTCCGGCGTCAGCCGGTCGAGCCGGGAAGCCGTCGGGTCGAGGCCCAGCTCCGCCTCGTACCCCCACTCCAGGACGAGCAGCCGGGCCTCCTCCAGCCGCTGGACGAAGGCGTGTCCGCCGGTCTCCGGCGGCAGGCCGCCGAGCGGCGCGCCCCGCCACAGGGCGAGCGCCGCGGTGGACTCGCGCAGCGCCCGCTGCCAGTCGCGCTCGGCGTGCGCGTCGCGCGCGAGGCCGGAGTGCCGCTCGAAGACGCGGACGTCCAGCTCGCCCTCGCCGACCCGCAGGACGTATCCCGGTGGTACCGCGCGCAGTCGTTCCGGATCGTCGAGGAGCCGGCGCAGCCGGGTCACATGGTTCTGGAGGGAGGCGTGGGCGGATGCGGGCGGCGCTCCGCCCCACAGCGCGTCCTTGAGCACCTCGACGGAGACGACCCGGCCCGGTTCCAGGAGCAGCGCGGCCAGCAGGGCGCGCGTCTTGCGGCTGCCGATCGAGCCGACCTCGCCATGGGAGTCGTACAGGACCGGCGGCCCCAGCAGCCCGAACCGCAGCCCGTTCCGCATCTCGCCGCCCCACGCTTTCCGCCCGGCCGCGCCGGCCGCGCACCACGGCGGTTTCGCGCCCCTCAGGACGAGTTCACGCCGGTCAAGTGATCGTTCCCGAGGGAACCGTTGGCCTCATGTTAGCGATCCGTTGGCGTGGCCTGATGTGATCATTCCATCGGATCTGGCCCGACGGTGCGCGCGTACTACGCGTAACTCGGGGGAGTGTCGCCGCCGCGGCCGGATCCGGGGACGTGAGAGGCCCCGGTCGTCGAGGTGATCGACCGGGGCCTCCGTCCGTCCGGAAATCGCCGTACAAGATCTCCGTACAAAATCCCCGCGCGAGATTCACGGACCGAGCCCGCGGGCGGGGCTCCCGTGGCGAGATCCCACCGCTGACGCCTGAGGTAACCGGCGAGCGGAACCGGCCGCCGGAACCGCCCAGGAAACGGTGCTCAGAACCGGCGGTCCGGGGTCGGACGACCAGCCGGCCCGATCCAGACGACCGGCGGACCGCGTTCAAACGCCCAGCCGACCGGATCCAGCCGACCAGCGAGCCGGATCCAGCCGCCCGGCACGCCGGGTTCAGATGACCGGCGGGCGGCCGAGTCGGGTCAGTCGCCAGACCGTCCGCCACCGCATCGGGCGCCGCTCTCCGCCGGACCTCCGCAGCCCCTCCGCGAATCCGCCGAACCAGGCGCGCAGCCCGCCGACCGACCGCGTTCGCAGCAGCGTGAGCACCATCCAGATCCCCAGGTGCACGGGGATCAGCGCCAGGGGCAGCCGGCGGCGGGTGAGCCAGACCCGGTTGCGGGCGGTCACGCGGTAGTAGATGGCGTGCCGGGCGGGCGAGGTCTTCGGGTGCTGGAGGAGCAGTTCGGGCTCGTACAGCACGGTCCAGCCGGCGTCGATCGCCCGCCAGGCCAGGTCGGTCTCCTCGTGCGCGAAGAAGAACTCGGCGGGCCAGTCCCCCGTCTCGGCGAGCATCGGCATGGACAGCGCGTGCCCGCCCCCGAGGAAGCCGGTGACCGGTCCGCCGCGCATCGGGTCCTTGGCCCCGACCCTCGGCACATGGCGGCGCTGGGTCTCCCCGTTCTCGTCGGCGATGCGGAAGCCCACGATGCCGAGCCGCGGCCGGGAGGCGTACAGATCACGCACCTTGCGCAGCACGTCGGCGTCCACGAGAAGCCCGTCGTCGTCGAGTTCGACGACCACGTCCACGTCCCCGAACTCACGCAGCCGGCTCAGACCGACGTTCCGGCCACCGGGGCAGCCGAGGTTGTCGTCCACCTCGATGGTCGTCACCTCGCCCGGCAGACCGAGGCGGTCGGCGAACTCGGGCAGCGGACAGCCGTTGCCGATGATCACGATCCGGGCCGGCGCCACGTCCTGCTTGGCCACGGAGGTGAGCAGCGCGTCGACCTCGGCGGGCCGGTTGCCCATGGTCACCACGGCAACGGCGATCCGTGGCCCCTCCTCCGCCTGTGACACGACACCCACCCCATCCCGGCCGACAACTGTGCCGCGATGCTAGTCGTTCACCGGGACGACCCCTCACGTACTCCCTCGGGTACGCGGATACGCCGGCCGTGCGTACGTCCTGATCTACGGTCATACGTCCGCGATATCTACGGTCATACGTCCGCGATCAGGAGCACGTCAGGAGCTCCGGTTCTCCTTGCGCCGGACGAATTTCAGCCCCGACCAGTCCTCCCCCAGGGCGGCCACCTTCACGTCGACGACCCCGAGGGGCAGGAAGAGATCCCGCAGATCGTTCTCGGTGATGTCGCTGCGGTGCCCGGCCGCGCGACGGGGCCAGGCGATCCACAGCATGGCCGCGTCGGACAGGTCCGCGGCCAGCCCGGCCGCCCGCGCTGCCAGCTCCGCGCGCTCCCGGAAGAAGGCGACGGTGACGTCGGCCCCCTCCGGGCCGCTCTCCCCGATCTCGCAGTCCTCGGGCAGCCCGGGAATCTCCCAGTCCCGCGGCCCGTGGACCAGCCGCACCCGGTGCCCCGCCTTGATGCCGATCTTCCGGGCCAACGGGGTACCGGAGTACCCGCCGCCCGCCGTGCTGGAACCCGTCATCCCCGCAGGATGACACCACCCGGCCCGGCCGGCCCGCGTACACCGGACGGCCGCCCGGAGCGCGGCTCGACTACCGGTTGTCGGGATGCGGGTTCATGCTGGTGGGAGCGGCCCGGCTCCCCGGGCGTCCCTGGTGACCCGCGGGATGCCCAGGCTTCCGGGCCGGGGACAGCGTGCGCCCGGTCCACCCGGCGGGCGCCACCAGGTTCCGGAGGGCGCCATGAGCTCACGATCCGTCCCGCCACCCGCGCCCCTGCCCCCGTTGGGCCCCGGCGCCACGGACAAGGGCCTCAAGGGCGGCGCCCTGGGTCTGTTCTCCAGCACGGTGATCGGACTGGCCTCGACGGCCCCCGCCTACAGCCTCGCGGCGACCCTCGGCGTCATCGTCGGGATCGTGGGCTTCCAGTCACCGATCGTGGTCATCCTCGCGTTCGTCCCGATGTTCCTCATCGCCTACGGCTACAAGGAACTGAACCGGGCCGACCCCGACTGCGGCACCACGTTCACCTGGGCGGCCCGGGCTTTCGGCCCCCGTACCGGCTGGCTGGGCGGCTGGGGCATCGTGGCCGCCGACATCATCGTGATGGCCAACCTGGCCCAGATCGCCGGCGCGTACGGCTTCCAGCTCATCGGCGCGGACGGGCTGGCGCAGAACACCTTCTGGGTCACCTTCGTCGGCGTCGTGTGGATCGCCCTGATGACCCTGATCTGCTACATCGGCATCGAGCTCTCGGCCAACCTCCAGAAGGCACTGCTCACCATCGAGATCGTGGTGCTGTTCCTGCTGGCGATCACCGCGCTGTTCAAGGTGTACAACGGGTCGGCGCCGGGTTCCTCCTCGGAGATCTCGTGGTCGTGGTTCAACCCCTTCGAGATCAACTCGTTCGACGACCTGACCAAGAGCATCCTCGCCGGTGTGTTCATCTACTGGGGCTGGGACACCGCGGTGTCCGTGAACGAGGAGACCGTCGACCGCGACCGCACACCCGGCCGCGCCGCCGTCATCTCGACCGTCATCCTGCTGCTCGTCTACGTCCTGGTCACCACGTCCGCCCAGGCCTTCGCGGGCGTCGGCGACAAGGGCATCGGCCTGGGCAACCCGGACAACTCCGGAGACGTCCTCTCCAGCCTCGGCGCCGAGGTCTTCGGCACCGGGGGCTGGGGCACGTTCGCCACCAAGCTCCTGATCGTCATGGTCCTGACCTCGGCCGCGGCCTCCACCCAGACCACGATCCTCCCGACGGCCCGCACTACTCTGTCCATGGCGGCGTTCAAGGCCATCCCGCAGCGCTTCGCCCGTATCCACCCGCGGTTCCTGACCCCGACCTGGTCCACCGTGGGCATGGGGCTGGCCTCAGCCGTCTTCTACGTCATCCTGACCCGGGCCAGCGAGAACGTCCTGGCCGACTCCATCGGATCCGTCGGCCTGATGATCGCCTTCTACTACGGGCTCACGGGCTTCGCCTGCGTCTGGTACTACCGCAAGGTCCTCACGCGCAGCCCACGTGACCTGTGGACGCGCGGGATCATGCCGGGCCTGGGCGGTCTGATGCTGTTCTACTTCTTCGTCAACGCCTGCATCGTGTACGCCGCCGCCGACTACGGCAGCACGTCGTGGACCCTGCCGTTCCCGCCGCACTGGCAGCTCGGCGGCGTCTTCGTCACCGGCATCGGCGCCCTCATCGTCGGAGCCGTCCTGATGCTCGTGTACAACGCGTTCCGCCCGGCCTTCTTCCACAAGGAGACGATCCCGGTCTCCGCCCACGACCCGAGCGGCCACTGACCGGCCCGTGCGTGAACGAACCGGAGCCATTCGGCCACTCGCCCGCCACCGCATCCGGAAAAAGCAAAAGCCCCAGGTCACGGCGAGTGAGTCCTGAGGCTTCCACAGAGCCGCCTTCGGGATTCGAACCCGAGACCTACGCATTACGAGTGCGTTGCTCTGGCCATCTGAGCTAAGGCGGCGCGCTGTCCACACCTATGGTGCGATCAGCAACGTCGGTAAGTCTACACAGTTTCCCGAGGTGCTCCGCACACCGCTCGGAGCAGGGGTGCCGCGGTTGCCCGGCAGGGCTATGAGCAGCGCTTTCCCTTCTCCGGAGGGGTGCCCTGGAGCAGGTAGCGGTTGATCGCGGAGTCGATGCAACTGCTGCCGCGCCCGTAGGCGGTGTGGCCGTCGCCGACATAGGTCAGGAGGGTGCCGGAGGAGAGCTGGGAGGCCAGGGACTGCGCCCAGGGGTACGGGGTCGCCGGGTCCCGGGTCGTGCCCACGACGAGGATCGGTGCCGCACCCTTGGCCTCGATGCGATGGGACTCGCCGGTGTTCCTGACGGGCCAGTACGCACAGTTGAGCGAGGCCCAGGCCAGGCCCTCGCCGAAGACGGGGGACGCCTTCTCGAAGGCCGGGAGCGACCGCTCCACCTGGTCCGGGCCGGAGAAGGCCGGGGGCAGGTCGAGACAGTTCACGGCGGCGTTGGCGGACATCAGGTTCGCGTACCGGCCGTCGGCGTCCCGCTCGTAGTAGCTGTCGGAGAGGGCGAGCAGACCCGCGCCGTCGTTCTTCTTCATCGCGGAGGTGAGCGCGTCCCGCAGCTGGGGCCACGCCGTCTCGTCGTACATCGCCGCGATGACACCGGTGGTCGCGAGCGCCTCTCCGAGCTTGCGGCCGTCCGGGTCCCCCGTCGGGATCGGCTCCTTGTCCAGCTGCTGGAAGAACGCCTTCAGATTCCGGCCCACCTCGTCCGGGCTCGTGCCCGCGTCGCCCAGCGGGCAGTCGCTGTGCCGCACACAGTCCTTCGCGAAGGACTGGAACGCCGTCTCGAACCCCGCCGTCTGCTCCTCGTTGAGCTTGCGCGCGTTCAGGGACGGGTCGAGCGCGCCGTCCAGCACCAGCCGGCCCACCCGGTCCGGGTAGAGGCCCGCGTACGTCGCCCCCAGGAACGTCCCGTACGACGCCCCCACGTACGTCAGCTTCTGGTCGCCCAGCACCGCCCGCAGAATGTCCATGTCACGGGCCGCCTCGACCGTGGAGACGTGCCGGAGCAGCTCGGGGGAGTGCGCGCCGCAGCCCTCGGCGAACTTCTTGTACGCCTTGACGAGCTGATCCGTCTCCCGGCCGTTGTCCGGCGTGGTGTCCGTCTGCGTGAACGCGTCCATCGCGCGACCGTTGAGGCACTCGACCGGCTCGCTGCGGGCCACACCGCGCGGGTCGACCGCGACCATGTCGTAGCGGGCACGGACGTCCACCGGATAGCCGATTCCGGCGTACGACTGGAGGTAGCCGACCGCCGAACCGCCCGGCCCTCCCGGATTGACGAGCAGCGAACCGAGCCGCTTGCCCGGTCCCGTGGCCTTCTTGCGGGAGACCGCCAGCCTGACATCGCCCGAGCCAGGCTTGTCGTAGTCGCGCGGCGCCTTCATCGTGGCGCACTCGAAGCCGGGCACACCGCAGCTGCGCCAGTTCAGCTTCTGCTCGTAGTACGGCGCCAGCGCCGACGGGGTGGCACGCGGCAGCGGGGTGAGCACCGCCTGGGTCGTCGCGGTCGTGGTCGTGGAACTCCCCGAGGAGGAGCACGCGGAGACGAGCAGCGCCGCGGCGGCCAGCAGCACGCCGCTCGCACGGAGGGGTCGGATCGGCCGTGTGGTGCGCCTCATGTGCATTTCGCGAGCCTAACCTTGTGCGATGGTTCGATCACCTTCAGTCGCGGAAGCGGCTCGTACGAGTGACGCCGTCAACCGGGCACTCGCCACCGCCGCCCGTCGGCAGCCGTCGCCGGGCAACCCGTCGCCACCGGGTGACAGTGGTCGCCGGGCAACCCGTCGCGCCGAGTGACAGTCACCGCCGGGCGGCAGCCATCGCCGGGTGACGGCCGTCAGCCCGCGCGGAGCGCCATCGTCATCGCCTCCACCGCGAGCAGCGGAGCCACATTGCGGTCGAGCGCCTCGCGGCACGCGGCGATCGCGTCGATACGGCGCAGCGTCGACTCCGGCGAGCCTCCGCGGGCCAGCCGCTCCAGGGCGTCCCCGGCGTCCGCGTTGGCGATGGCCAGGCGGGAGCCGAGCTGAAGGGCGAGGACATCGCGGTAGAAGCCGGTGAGGTCGATCAGGGCCAGATCCAGGCTGTCGCGCTGCGTACGTGTTCTTCGGCGCTTCTGCCGGTCCTCCAGCTCCTTCATGACACCCGCGGTGCCCCGGGGCATCCGGCCGCCCTGCGCCGCGCCGAGCGCCGTCTTCAGCTCCTCGGTCTCCTTGACGTCGACTTCCTCGGCGAGTTGCTTGGCGTCCTCCGCCGCCGTGTCGATCAGCTCCTGGGCCGCCTTGAGACAGCCGCCGACGTCGTCGATCCGCAGGGGGAGCTTGAGGACGGCGGCGCGGCGCTGACGGGCGCTCGGGTCCGTCGCGAGACGGCGGGCGCGCCCGATGTGGCCCTGGGTCGCGTGCGCGGCGGCCGCGGCGACCTCGGGCTCGATGCCGTCACGGCGGACCAGGATGTCGGCGACGGCCTCCACCGGAGGGGTGCGCAGCGTGAGCAGCCGGCAGCGGGAGCGGATGGTGGGCAACACGTCCTCGACGGACGGCGCGCACAGGAGCCAGACGGTGCGGGGTGCGGGCTCCTCCACGGCCTTGAGCAGGACGTTGCCCGCGCCCTCGGTGAGTCGGTCCGCGTCCTCCAGGACGATGACCTGCCAGCGGCCGCCCGCGGGGGACAGCTGGGCGCGCCGGACCAGGTCGCGGGTCTCCTTGACGCCGATGGAGAGCAGGTCGGTGCGGACGATCTCCACGTCGGCGTGGGTGCCGACCAGGCTCGTATGACAGCCGTCGCAGAATCCGCAGCCGGGGATTCCCCCGAGCGCGCGGTCGGGGCTCACGCACTGCAAGGCGGCCGCGAACGCACGCGCCGCCGTGGAGCGGCCCGAACCGGGCGGGCCCGTGAACAGCCAGGCGTGCGTCATCTTGGACGCCTCGGGAAGCGGGGTCCTCGCGGCGACGGCCGTGACGAGGGCGTCGGCGTCCCGGGCAGCGGCGGCGAGCTGCTCGCTCACCTTCTCCTGGCCCACCAGGTCGTCCCACACAGGCATGGGCTCCGCCCTTCCGTCGCACGCGCTTTGTCTCGTGTCGTCCATTGTGCGGGTCGCCACTGACAACCGGGCCCCACCGCCCGTTCGGCGGACACGACCTGGGCCCGATCGTAGGCAACCCCGGCCCGATCGCGCGCGGCCCGGGCCAGGCCCCGAGCAGCCGGCCAGGCCGTCGGTCGTCGGAGCGCGCACCGCTCCGCGGAGCGGTGACGGCCGGGGCAGGGCAATCCCCGGCCGTCAGCCGTCAGCCGTCAGCCGTCCTGGCTAGCGTCGCCGCCCGCCCCGGCCGCGTCCCGGTCCCTCGTCCCAGTCGTCCTCGTCGTCCCGCGGGCCCAGCAGTTCGTCCGCCAGGGTCGGGAGGTCGTCGAGCGGGGTCTCCTCGGCCCAGTCGGGGCGGGGCCGGCGGCGCGGGGCGCCCGTCTCGTCCACCTGCGGCAGTTCCCTCGTACGGTCGGACGGGCCCTCGGGTCCCGCCGCCGGCCGCTCGTCGCGGAAGAAGCCCCGGGGCATCCGGTCCGCGGAGGCACCGGACGGCCCGCCTGTCCTGCCGCCCGCGCCCCGGTCCCGTACCGGAGGAAGGACGGCCGTCTCGTCGGCCGCGCCCCGGCCCGGGGAGACGGGCGGCAGGACCGCCGTCTCGTCCGCCGCCCCGCCCGGAACCGGCGGCTTCGGCAGCGTGGCCGTGTCCTCGACGTCGGCGCGGGATCCCAGGCGCTTGCCCGCGCGGCGCGCGTCCGGTCGTACGGGTGGAAGCACGGCGGTCTCGTCGACCGCCGCCGGGTCGGTGACGACCGGTGTGGGCAGCGTCGTCTCGTTGTCCGGCTCCGCGGCGGTCGCGGACCACGAACGCGTGGACGCGGAACGGGAAGCGGACGGAGAAGCCGACGGCGAGGACGGGGACGCCGAGGCCTCTCCGGCGTCACGTCCCGACCGGGCGGCGGAGTCCGAACCCTTCGGGGCGCCGGTCCTCGGAGCCGTCCCTGCGCCCGGCACCGCTGCCCCGGCCGAAGCCGCCGCGGCCGCCGAAGCGGAGGCGGCCTCCGCGGCGATCCGCCGTGCCTCCTCCGCCCGCAGCAACGCCTCCTCGGCCTTCCGCTGCTTCTCCAGACGGCGTTCCTCGGCCTCGGCGCGCAGCCGCGCCTCCTCCTCGGCCTGCCTGCGTGCCCGCTCCTGCTCGGCGGCGCGTGCCTTCTCCTCGGCGAGGAGGCGGACCCGCTCCTCCTCGGCACGGCGGCGGGCCTCCTCGGCGCGCTGCCTGGCCTCCTCCGCCTGGCGCTCGGCCTCACGCCGCTGGGCCTCTTCCAGCTCGCGCTGCTTGCGCTCCTCCTCCTCGGCGCGCAGCTTCGCGAGCTGCGCCTGGCGCTCACGCTCCAGGCGCTCCTCCTCCGCCTTGCGCGCTGCCTCTTCCTCCGCCTTGCGCCGGGCTTCCTCCTCGGCCGCCCTGCGCGCCTCCTCCTGGGCCTTCACCTCGGCCTCGGACAGGGGCAGCATCACGTCGAGGCGGTGCCGTACGACCGTGGTGACGGCCTCGGGCTCCTGCGCGGCGTCGACGACCAGGTAGCGGCTCGGGTCGGCGGCGGCGAGCGTCAGGAAACCGGACCGCACGCGCGCGTGGAACTCGACCGGCTCCGACTCCAGCCGGTCGGGCGCCTCGGTGAACCGCTCGCGGGCGGCCTCGGGCGACACGTCCAGCAGAACGGTCAGATGCGGTACGAGCCCGTCCGTAGCCCAGCGGTTGATGCGGGCGATCTCCGTGGGCGACAGGTCGCGGCCCGCACCCTGGTAGGCCACGGACGAGTCGATGTAGCGGTCGGAGATGACGATGGCGCCCCGCTCCAGGGCGGGACGTACGACCGTGTCGACGTGCTCCGCGCGGTCGGCGGCGTACAGCAGGGCCTCGGCGCGGTGCGAAAGGCCCGTGGACGACACGTCGAGAAGGATCGAACGCAACCGCTTGCCGACCGGCGTGGCGCCCGGCTCACGGGTCACCACGACCTCGTGGCCCTTGGCGCGGATCCAGTCGGCGAGGGCCTGGGCCTGGGTGGACTTGCCGGCCCCGTCGCCGCCCTCCAGGGCGATGAAGAAGCCGTTCGTCGCGGGCATCTGCGCCGGGTCGTCACCGCCGCGCAGGGCGTCCAGCAGGTCCTTGCGCAGCGGCACGCCGGAACGGTCGTCGACCTTGGCGAGCACCAGGGCGGCGACGGGCAGCAGCAGCGCGCCGACCAGCATCAGGGTGAAGGCGGCGCCGCCGTGCGCAAACACGAACTTGCCGCTTTCCAGCCGGTGCGGGCCGATCGCCGCGGCCACCAGCGGCGCCACGATCGCGCCGACCGCCACGAAGACCCGTACGACCGCGTGCAGGTGCTCGGTCGTGCGGGCCCGCCGGTAGTCCTCGGTCTCCTGGTCGAGCAGGGCGTGTCCGGTGTTGGCCGCGACGCCCGCGCCGACACCGGCGAAGGCGAGGATCAGCAGCACGGTGGTGACGTCCGGGACGAGTCCCGCGGCCAGCAGCGTGATCCCGGTGAAGGCGATCGCCAGCGCGAGCAGCCTGCGCCGCGACAGCGAGGGAAGCAGCGAGGGGGCGGTGCGGATGCCCACGACGACACCACCGGTCAGGGCCAGCACCAGCAGTCCGTACAGCACCGGGCCGCCGCCCAGGTCGATGGCGTCCAGCACGGCGACGGCGACGGCCGCGGAGATCGCCCCGGCGACGGCCGCGCAGGCCGGTACCAGGAGCGGGATCGCGCCGGTGCGGCCCCTGTCCGCGGCGGTGCCCGTCTTCGGACGGCGCAGCCCTTCGAGCGGCGACCGCGCGCGCGGGGTGCGGGCGTCGGGCAGTTCGAGGAAGGTGACCACCGACAGGGAGGCCGCGAACAGTCCGGCGGCCACGTACGAGGCGAGCGCCGCCTGGTGCAGGTGGAACCAGTCGATCCCGGCGCCCAGCATGTTGCTGACCAGGGAGACGACGACCAGGGTGAGGGCCGCGAGCGGCAGCGCGACGAACGCGGTACGCAGGGACAGGCGCCGCAGCGCGTCCATGTGGTCCGGCAGCGGGCGCACGGTGGCGCCCTCCAGCGGCGGCGCGGGCAGCAGCGCGGGCGCCGCGCTCTCCCGGCAGACCGTCCAGAACCGCTCGGCGACTCCGGACACGAAGACGATGACCAGGAGGACGGCGAGCGCGTTGTCCGGGGTCCAGTCGATGAACAGGGGCGCGACGATGAGGAGCGCAGCCCGCAGGCCGTCGGCTCCGAGCATGGTCCAGCGCCGGTCGAGGGGCCCGTCGGGTGAGGTGAGCGACGTCAAGGGGCCCAGGAGCACGGCTCCGAAGAGCAGGGTCGCGAGGACACGTGCTCCGAAGACGGCCGCCACGGCGAGGGCGGCTCCGCGGACACCGCCGCCGAAGGAGCCCTCGGAGACCGCCGCCTGGAGGGCGAGGACGACCAGGACCAGCAGGGCCAGGGCGTCCGCGACACCTCCCACGAGGTGTGCGCTCCACAACCGTTTCAGCTGCGGTTGCCGCAGCAGGGCGCGGACGGCACGCTCGCGCGAATCCGCGACCAGGGCTTCGTCGGGGGCCCAGTTGTGGGCCGTTGGCTGCTCGGCTCGCGTCATCCTGCCAGCCTATCCGGACCCACTGACTCCCTGGAGGGGTGCCCGAACAAACGGACGCCCCCACACCAAATGGTGTAGGGGCTTCCGCTCTTGGCTTCCGCTCTTCACGAGGGCCTGGCGGGCGGCCCAGCGGGCGGCTCAGCCTTCCGAGGTCGCCGTCTTCTTGGCGGCGGTCTTCTTCGCGGGCGCCTTCTTGGCGGCCGTCGTCTTCGAAGCCGTCGTCTTCTTCGCGGCGGTCTTCTTGGCCGGTGCCTTCTTGGCGGGGGCCTTCTTGGCCGCCGTCTTCTTCGCGGTCTTCTTGGCCGGGCCCTTGGCGCGCTTCTCGGCGAGCAGCTCGTAGCCGCGCTCCGGCGTGATGTCCTCGACGCTGTCGTCGGAGCGCAGGGTCGCGTTGGTCTCGCCGTCGGTGACGTACGCGCCGAAGCGGCCGTCCTTGACCACGACCGGCTTCTCGCTGACCGGGTCGGTGCCCAGCTCCTTCAGCGGCGGCTTGGCGGCCGCGCGACCGCGCTGCTTGGGCTGGGAGTAGATCTCCAGCGCCTCTTCCAGCGTGATCGTGAAGAGCTGGTCCTCGGCGGTGAGCGACCGCGAGTCCGTGCCCTTCTTCAGATACGGACCGTAGCGCCCGTTCTGCGCGGTGATCTCGACGCCCTCAGCGTCGGCGCCGACGACGCGCGGCAGCGACATCAGCTTGAGGGCGTCCTCCAGCGTCACCGTGTCGAGCGCCATCGACTTGAAGAGCGAGGCGGTACGCGGCTTGACGGCGTTCTTGCCGGTCTTCGGGGTGCCCTCGGGAAGCACCTCGGTGACGTACGGGCCGTAGCGGCCGTCCCTGGCGATGATCTGGTGACCCGTCTGCGGGTCGGCGCCGAGCTCGAAGTCACCGCTCGGCTTGGCGAGCAGTTCCTCGGCGAGCTCGACCGTCAGCTCGTCCGGGGCCAGGTCCTCGGGCACGTCGGCGCGCTGGTGGTTCTCGGCGTCCTTCTCACCGCGCTCGACGTACGGGCCGTAGCGGCCGACGCGCAGCACGATGTCGTTGGCGACCGGGAAGGAGGACACCTCGCGGGCGTCGATGGCACCCAGGTCGGTGACGAGTTCCTTGAGGCCGCCCAGGTGGTCGCCGTCGCCGTTGCCGGCCTCGGCGGCGCCGGTGGCCTCGCCCTCGCCGAAGTAGAACCGCCGCAGCCACGGCACGGCCTGCGCCTCGCCGCGGGCGATGCGGTCGAGGTCGTCCTCCATCTTGGCGGTGAAGTCGTAGTCGACGAGCCGCCCGAAGTGCTTCTCCAGGAGGTTGACCACGGCGAACGACAGGAAGGAGGGCACGAGGGCCGTCCCCTTCTTGAAGACGTAACCGCGGTCGAGGATCGTGCCGATGATCGACGCGTACGTCGACGGGCGGCCGATCTCGCGCTCTTCGAGCTCCTTGACCAGGGAGGCCTCGGTGTAACGCGCCGGCGGCTTGGTGGCGTGGCCGTCGACCGTGATCTCCTCGGCGGACAGCGGGTCGCCCTCGCCGACCTGCGGCAGACGGCGCTCACGGTCGTCGAGCTCGGCGTTCGGGTCGTCGGCGCCCTCGACGTACGCCTTCAGGAAGCCGTGGAAGGTGATCGTCTTGCCGGACGCGCTGAACTCGGCGTCCCGGCCGTCGGCGGACGTGCCCGCGATCTTCACGGTGACGGAGTTGCCGACCGCGTCCTTCATCTGCGAGGCGACGGTCCGCTTCCAGATCAGCTCGTACAGCCTGAACTGGTCGCCGGTCAGCCCCGTCTCGGCGGGGGTGCGGAAACGATCACCCGAGGGGCGGATCGCCTCGTGCGCCTCCTGCGCGTTCTTGACCTTTCCGGCGTACGTACGCGGCTGCGCCGGCAGGTAGTCGGCGCCGTACAGCTGGGTAACCTGGGCGCGGGCGGCCGTGATGGCCGTGTCCGACAGGGTCGTGGAGTCCGTACGCATATAGGTGATGAAGCCGTTCTCATACAGCTTCTGCGCCACCTGCATGGTCGCCTTCGCACCGAAGCCGAGCTTGCGCGAGGCCTCCTGCTGGAGCGTCGTCGTACGGAACGGCGCGTACGGCGAGCGGCGGTAGGGCTTGGACTCGACCGAACGGACCGCGAAGTTCGTGTCCGTCAGGGCGGCGGCGAGCGCTCGGGCGCCCGTCTCGTCCAGGTGGAGCGTGTTCGCACCCTTGATCTGGCCGAGCGAGTCGAAGTCGCGGCCCTGGGCGACGCGCTTGCCGTCTACCGAGCTCAGCCGGGCGACGAGGGTGGACGGGTCGCTCGCGTCACCGGTACGGCCGGTGCCGAAGGTGCCGGTCAGGTCCCAGTACTCGGCGGAGCGGAAGGCGATGCGCTCGCGCTCCCGCTCGACGACGAGACGGGTCGCCACGGACTGGACACGGCCCGCCGACAGCCTCGGCATGACCTTCTTCCACAGGACCGGCGAGACCTCGTAGCCGTAGAGGCGGTCGAGGATGCGGCGGGTCTCCTGCGCGTCGACCATGCGCTTGTTCAGCTCGCGCGGGTTGGCGACGGCGCTGCGGATCGCGTCCTTGGTGATCTCGTGGAAGACCATCCGGTGGACGGGAACCTTGGGCTTCAGGACCTCCAGGAGGTGCCACGCGATGGCCTCGCCCTCGCGGTCCTCATCGGTGGCGAGGAAGAGCTCGTCGGAATCCTTCAGCAGGTCCTTGAGCTTCTTGACCTGGGCCTTCTTATCGGCGTTGACCACATAGATCGGCTGGAAGTCGTGTTCGACGTCCACACCGAGGCGGCGGACCTCACCCGTGTACTTCTCCGGCACCTCGGCGGCGCCGTTGGGAAGGTCGCGGATGTGCCCGACGCTCGCTTCGACGACATAGCCGGGGCCGAGGTAGCCCTTGATCGTCTTCGCCTTGGCAGGCGACTCGACGATGACGAGTCGGCGGCCGCCGTGTGCGGTGTCGCTGGTCGGGGACAACTTCGCTCTTCTCTCCGGTCGACGCGGAATCTCCTCGGGGCTTGGCTCCCGAGGGGTCGGGTCATGCTGACGCTGCGGAGTGTGACGGTACATCCCGCCCCCGTGTCAAACGGGAAAAGCCCGCAACGGCCACTCGAACGGTAACCCGACTACCGCCATTCCTGCCGCCCGGAGTGTCGACCTGCCCTTCCCGGCCTATCCGGAGGGTAACTTCCCAGTTACCCGGGCCGCGGTCCTCCCGCACGGTCTCACAGGCGCGTGAAGCACCACACCCCGAGCGCCAGGGCCCCGCTTCCGGCGACGCCCGCGAGGGTCGCCGATGCGACACGGCTCACACCGTGGGCGACCGGCTCGCCGTGGCGCACCCGGACCACCGTCCAGGCCAGGATTCCGCCTCCGAACAGGGCGAACACCATCCCCGCGAAGATCGCCGGCCCGCTTTCCATGGCTCTTTCCTTTCACACCGAGTTCTCAGGCTCGGGAGGCTGACACGCCCCGGCAGCCGGGGCACGAACCCACGGTGAACGCCGGGCGACCGGCACCCCATGGGGCACCCACACCGCTCCCGGCGTCACGGTCCGCCCTCCCTCTCCTCACGCTCCGGCGCGGCCTCCGGTGCCGCCGACTGTGGCGAATCCGTCGTTCCGGTCCGCCTCGACACCGCGCCTCCGTGCCACGCCGCGGGCTGTGGACGGTGACGGCGGTGATGTTGGCCGGTTTACTCTCCCCCGCCCCCGCCCCTCCTCTGCCCCACCCCGCGTCTGCGGCTACTCGACCGGCTCCAGGAAGCCCTGCTCGACCAGCAGGCGGATCTGCGCCGGCGTCCGGTCCCGCAGCAACACCGGATCCTCGCCGACCAGTTGGGCGATGGCGTCGAGGATCCGCCCCGCACTGAGCGTGCCGTCGCACACACCGGCGAAGCCCGCGCCGACCGTGTCCACCTTGGTGGCCCGGCGCATGCCCCGGTGCTGACGCAGCACCACGTGCTCCGGGTCCTCGGCGCCGGGCAGCCCGACCTGCTCCTGCACGACCTCCGCCACGAGTCTGAAGTGGCCGGCGAGCAGACCGGCGTCGTCGTGCCGCCTGAGATAGTCGATCCGTTCGAAGTGCTCACGCACGGCGTCGCCGAGCGGCTGCTCGACGGAGTGCGGCCACTCCTCGACGTTGATCGAGGGCTCGGCCGCCGCCGTTCTGCGCAGCGTGATCCATCCGAAGCCGACGGCCTTCACCTTGCGGGCCTCGAACTCGTCGAGCCACGCGTCGTACCGCGCCTGGTAGTCGGCCGGGTCGGCCCGGTGGTCGCCCGAGTCGCGCAGCCACAACTCCGCGTACTGCGTGACGTCCTGCACCTCGCGCTGCACGATCCACGCGTCACAGCCACGCGGCACCCAGGACCGCAGCCGGTCCTGCCAGTCCTCGCCCTCCACGTGCTGCCAGTTGGCGAGGAACTGGGCGTACCCCCCGTCGTTCAGCCGGTCCCCTGCCTCCTGAACGAGCGTGCGGCACAGATCGTCCCCGCCCATTCCGCCGTCGCGGTACGTCAGCCGGGCGGCCGGCGAGATCACGAAGGGCGGGTTCGAGACGATCAGGTCGTACGTCTCGTCGGCGCGGACCGGCTCGAAGAGGGAGCCCTGGCGCAGGTCGGCGGCAGGGGCGCCGGAGAGCGCCAGGGTGAGCGCGGTGATGTGCAGGGCACGGGGGTTCAGGTCGGTCGCCGTCACGCGGGTGGCGTGCTGCGCGATGTGCAGGGCCTGGATCCCGGAGCCGGTGCCTAGGTCGAGCGCGGAGTCGACGGGTGTGCGGACGGTGATGCCTGCGAGCGTCGTGGAGGCGCCTCCCACCCCGAGGACGACTCCTTCCTCCCGGCTGCCGATGCCGCCCGCGCCGCCGACCGCGCATCCGAGGTCGGACACGATGAACCAGTCCTCGCCGTCGGGTCCGCCGTAGGGCCGGATGTCGACGCTCGCGGCCACCTCGTCCCCGCCCGTCCGGGTCAGCCAGCCGCCCTCCAGGGCGTCCTCGACGGGCAGCACGTCCGCCGCACGCGGATACGGAACGGGCTGTTGCAGCAGGAACAGCCGCACGAGCGTCTCCAGCGGCGTGTCCCCGCGGGTCGCCCGGAGGGCGGGCACGGTCTCGCTGCGCGCCAGCGCGGCGTACGCGGGGGCTCCGAGCAGGTCGAGGAGGCCGTCCGCGGTGAAGGAGGCGTCGAGCAGGGCGGCGCGCAGCCGGGCGGCGGTGTCGGCTCGGTCGGGCGAGGGCAAGGGTGACAGGCTGGTGTGACTCACGCCTCCCATTGTGTCCGCTATCGCCCCGGGGCACCCACCCCTGTGGACAGAGGCTCGCCTGTGGACAACGGGGGCGGCACGGGTCTCACGTGCGACGCAGGCCGAGAGCCCGGCGCGCCTGCGCACCGAGCTCTCCTGCTGTCGTGCTGTCGTGCTGTCCTGCTGTGGATCTCAGCCGTTGGCCGCCCCCGCGGACCCGGACGCCGCCTTGCAGCTCTCCTGCTGCGCCATCGCCTTGCCCACGTCGCCCTCCTCCAGCTGCTTCAGGGCGTCGCTGCCGCTCTGGCTCAGCTTGCCGAGCTGGGTCGCGATGCCCTTGAGTCCCTCGGCGAACTTGGCCTGGTCCTTGGTGTCGAGCTTGGCGACCTGTGTCTTCAGGGTGGCGTACGAGGAGGCGATGCCGTTGAGCTCCTTGACCGCGTTGGTCTGCTTCGTCTTGCCGCCCTCGACGTCCGGCGGTCCCGCGTTGTCCACGGCGGTGCCGATCGCCTTGTACGCGTCGGACATGTCCTGGAAGGCCTGTGCGTCGGTCTTCTGGACGGCATCCGGCGTGCTGTTGTCCGAGGTCTGCTTCTGGATCGCGGCGTTCGCGTCCTCGATCTTCTGCGCCTGCGGTTTCACCGCGTCGCAGACCTGCTTGGCCCAGGAGTTCAGCTTGTCGTTGCCGCTGCCGCCGCTGCTGCCGCATCCCGACAGCGCGAGCACCAGTACCGCACCGCCGGACAGTGCGGCCGCGAGCTTCTTGTTCACCGGTTTGGTCCCTTCCATGGCTCTCGGCCCCGGAACATACACGCCATGGGGGAGACACCCGTATGACGAATGTCCAGTACGACACCTTTTGAAGCCATTTGCACCAAGCGAGAGAAGGCTCACGAAGACGGCGTGAACAGACACAGGGCGGGCGTACGGCACATCAACACGTGCCGTACGCCCGCCCGTTGGTCCGCGTCCGACCGGGCACGGACTCCGTGCCCGGTCGGACGCGGAACCTGTGAGTTACGAAACCACCGCAGGATCGGCCGACTTGGCGATCCCTTCGTCCTTGTCCTCCTCGTCGCCCATGACGATCCCGCGCCGCTTGGAGATGTACACGGCGCCCACGATCACGATGAGCGCGAGGATGGCGATGAACACCCGCACACCGACGCTCTTGTCGTCGCCGTACGAGAATTTGACGATCGCCGGAGCGATCAGCAGGGACACCAGGTTCATGACCTTCAGCAGCGGGTTGATCGCGGGGCCCGCAGTGTCCTTGAACGGATCACCGATCGTGTCCCCGATCACCGTCGCCTCATGGGCCTCGCTCCCCTTGCCGCCGTGGTGGCCGTCCTCGACGAGCTTCTTGGCGTTGTCCCACGCGCCACCGGAGTTGGCGAGGAACACCGCCATCAGCGTGCCGGTGCCGATGGCCCCCGCAAGGAACGAACCGAGCGCGCCGACACCGAGCGTGAACCCGATCGCGATCGGCGTGAGCACCGCGAGCAGACCCGGTGTCGCGAGTTCGCGCAACGCGTCCTTGGTGCAGATGTCGACGACTTTCCCGTACTCGGGTTTCTCGGAGTAGTCCATGATCCCCGGGTGCTCGCGGAACTGCCGGCGCACCTCGTAGACCACCGCTCCGGCGGACCGCGACACCGCGTTGATCGCCAGCCCCGAGAAGAGGAAGACGACCGCGGCTCCCGCGATGAGACCCACCAGGTTGTTGGGCTGCGAGATGTCCATCATCAGGTTCATCGGCGCGCCCGCTCCCGAGACCTTCTCGCCCACGTCGCTCGCCGCCGTGGTGATCGCGTCACGGTACGAGCCGAAGAGGGCCGAGGCCGCGAGGACGGCGGTGGCGATGGCGATGCCCTTGGTGATGGCCTTGGTGGTGTTGCCGACGGCGTCCAGGTCGGTGAGCACCTGCGCTCCCGCGCCCTCGACGTCGCCGGACATCTCGGCGATGCCCTGCGCGTTGTCGGAGACGGGACCGAAGGTGTCCATCGCGACGATGACACCGACCGTGGTGAGCAGGCCCGTTCCGGCGAGCGCCACGGCGAACAGCGCCAGCATGATCGACGTACCGCCCAGCAGGAAGGCCCCGTACACGGCGAGACCGATCAACAGGGCGGTGTAGACGGCTGATTCGAGACCGATGGAGATGCCGGCGAGGACGACGGTGGCCGCGCCGGTGAGGGAACTCTTGCCGATGTCCCGGACGGGACGGCGGCTGGTCTCGGTGAAGTAGCCGGTCAACTGCTGGATGAGCGCGGCCAGGACGATGCCGATCGCGACGGCGACGAGTGCGAGGATCCGCGGGTCGCCGCCCTTGGCCTTGATCGCCGCGTCGGTGACCCCGTCGAGTTCGGCGTAGGTGCCCGGGAGGTAGACGAAGACGGCGAGCGCGACCAGGACGACCGAGACCGCCGCGGACACGAAGAACCCGCGGTTGATCGCGGACATACCGCTGCGGTCGGTGTGGCGGGGTGCCACCGCGAAGATGCCGATCATCGCGGTGATCACGCCGATCGCGGGCACGATCAGCGGGAACGCGAGCCCAAAGTCGCCGAACGCCACCTTCCCGAGGATCAGCGCGGCGACGAGCGTGACGGCGTACGACTCGAAGAGGTCCGCGGCCATCCCGGCGCAGTCGCCCACGTTGTCGCCCACGTTGTCGGCGATGGTCGCGGCGTTGCGCGGGTCGTCCTCCGGAATGCCCTGCTCGACCTTGCCGACCAGGTCGGCGCCGACGTCGGCGGCCTTGGTGAAGATGCCGCCGCCGACACGCATGAACATGGCGATCAGTGCCGCGCCGAGACCGAAGCCCTCAAGGACCTTCGGCGCGTCGGCCGCGTAGACGAGCACCACACAGGAGGCGCCCAGCAGACCGAGCCCCACCGTGAACATGCCGACGACGCCACCGGTGCGGAAAGCGATCTTCATGGCTTTGTGCGAGACGGCGGTGAGATCCCTTTCGGGCTCACCCTCCGCCGGAGTCGCCTCCCTTGCCGCGGCGGCCACGCGGACATTGCTCCGTACGGCGAGCCACATACCGATGTAGCCGGTGGTCGCCGAGAACGCCGCGCCGATCAAGAAGAAGATCGACCGTCCGGCGCGCTGATTCCAGTCGTCCGCGGGAAGCAGCATGAGCAGGAAGAACACCACGGCGGCGAATACGCCGAGCGTGCGCATCTGACGGCCCAGGTAGGCATTCGCGCCTTCCTGGATCGCCTTCGCGATCTCCTTCATGCTGTCGGTGCCCTCGCCGGCCGCGAGAACCTGGCGCACCAGGATCCCTGCGACCACGAGCGCCGCCACGGCGACGACGGCGACGACCGTCACGATGAGACGGTTGCCGTCCGTCAGAACCGCGGCTGCGAGGGTTGTGGGGTGGTCAAACTGATGAGGGGTAGAAAGCCCCGCCATTCGTCCTCCTTGACGCTTGGGCTGAGCTCAAGATGTGGACGGATTCTAGGTACCGGAACCTGATCAAAACAGTACGCGGTAAGCGGAATTAGCCTTCACTTGTTCTTCGTCGAATGATCGACAGGCATCCATGGGCCCAAATGCAGTAATGCCCCAGACACATTGACGCTTGATCCAATGATCGCGCCATCGATCGTGAATCAATTCACGAAACGCCGTGCGTGATCACCATTTGGACGAGTCCGTGTTCCCGGACATGCCGAAGGGCCCCACCGAGTAGGGCCCTTCGGGACAAATAAAGAGAGGCTGGTGTCAGGAAAGAGCCACGGCCGGCGGCGTGGTGGGCCAGCTCATCCTGATCAATCCGCCGTTCTCTCCGGCGATGACTTCCACGTCGTCGACGAGGCCGCTGATGACCGCGAGGCCCATCTCGTCCTCCTCGGCCTCCGTGTCCGAACCGTCCGGGGCGGCGCCGGACGCCGCCCCACCGGGCACGGAACCCGGTGACTCGTCGCCGACCTCGATGGAGAACTGCTTCTCCTCCTCGATCAGCGTCACATGCACCGGCGCCGAGATACCGCCGCTCTGATGCAGTCCGACGGCACGAGTGCAGGCCTCACCGACGGCGAGCCTGACCTCGTCGAGGACGGCCTCGTCCACTCCGGCCCTGCGCGCCACCGCTGCCGCCACCAGTCGGGCGGTCCTGACGTGCTCGGGCAGCGCGCTGAAGCGGAGTTCAACGGTGGCCATGCATCCCCCTCTGAACTACGGGCGTGCTGTCTGGGGGCCGGGCCGTGGGCCCGGTCCCCGATGTCGTGCGATACCGGGCCCACGGACCCGGGAGACCGGCCGTCAGTCGGTCGCGTTGACCGCCTCGTCCACCGAGGTGTGAATCGGGAACACCTTGGTGAGGCCGGTAATACGGAAGATCTTCAGAATGCGCTCCTGGTTGCACACCAGACGCAGCGAGCCCTCATGGGCCCGGACGCGCTTCAGGCCGCCCACCAGCACGCCGAGACCGGTGGAGTCGAGGAAGTCGACGCCCTCCATGTCGACGACGAGGTGGAAACTGCCGTCGTTCACCAGCTCGACCAGCTGCTCACGCAGCTTGGGCGCGGTATATACATCGATTTCGCCGCCGACCTCGACGACCGTACGGTCGCCGTTGGGGCCGGACACATTGCGAGTCGACAGGGACAGGTCCACGGATCCTCCAGCACCTTGCTATCGAGCGGTCGCCCCATGGGACACCTCGGCAGAGCCCCCGGGACGGTTCGCCAGCCGCGATGGCATTCAATCACTTACCGGCAGGCGTGCACGACGCCTTGGGCCCATTGTCCGTCACGCCAGTGACACACTCGATGCCGATGGCCAAGAATCACCGATCCGATCGATCCTCGGCGGACACCGCGTACCGCCCCTCGCCGAGCACAGTCCTGGACCGGCTCGCCTCGGGGCCGAGCCGGGCTTCGCGCATCACTCATACGGAGCACTTGCCCCCGCGAGCGGGTCGCCATGCCGTCTGGCCCGACCGGATCCGTTCCGAGGTCATCGCCGCCGTACAGGCCGCGGGCATCGAGCACCCTTGGGCCCACCAGGCCCAGGTCGCCGAGCACGCCCTGGACGGCGAGTCGGTGATCGTCGCCACCGGCACCGCCTCCGGCAAGTCCCTGGCGTACCTCGCCCCGGTCCTCACGGCCCTCCTGGAGGGCTCCGAGACCCCGAACGGCCGGGGCGCCACCGCTCTCTACCTGGCCCCCACCAAGGCCCTGGCCGCCGACCAGCGCCGCACGGTGAAGGAACTTTCACAACCACTGGGCCATGCCGTACGCCCGGCCGTGTACGACGGCGACACGCCCTTCGAGGAACGCGAGTGGGTACGCCAGTACGCCAACTACGTCCTGACCAACCCCGACATGCTGCACCGCGGGATATTGCCCTCCCACCCCCGCTGGTCCTCCTTCCTGCGCGCCCTGCGCTACGTCGTCATCGACGAGTGCCACACCTACCGCGGTGTCTTCGGCTCCCACGTCGCCCAGGTACTGCGCCGTCTGCGCCGCCTCTGCGCCCGCTACGGCGCCTCTCCCGTCTTCCTGCTGGCCTCCGCGACCGCGGCGGAAGCCTCCGTCGCGGCGCGCCGCCTGACCGGCCTCCCCGTCGTGGAGGTGGCCGACGACGCCTCCCCACGAGGGGAACTCGTGTTCGCCCTGTGGGAGCCCCCGCTCACCGAGCTGCGCGGTGAGAAAGGTGCACCCGTACGGCGTACCGCCACCGCCGAAACAGCCGATCTGCTGACCGACCTCACCGTCCAGGGCATGCGCTCGATCTCCTTCGTACGGTCCCGGCGTGGCGCCGAGCTGGTCGCGGTCATCGCCCAGGAACGCCTCGCCGAGATCGACCGCTCCCTGGCCCGGCGCGTCGCCGCCTACCGCGGCGGCTACCTCCCCGAGGAACGCCGTGCCCTGGAGAGCGCCCTGCACTCCGGGGAACTCCTCGGTCTGGCCGCCACCACCGCCCTCGAACTCGGCGTCGACATCTCCGGCCTCGACGCCGTCGTCATCTCCGGTTACCCGGGCACCCGCGCCTCCCTCTGGCAGCAGGCCGGCCGCGCGGGCCGCTCGGGGGAGGGCGCGCTGGCGATCCTGGTCGCCCGCGACGACCCGCTGGACACCTTCCTCGTCCATCACCCCGAGGCCCTGTTCGACCAACCGGTGGAATCCACGGTCCTCGACCCGGACAACCCCTACGTCCTGGCCCCGCACCTGTGCGCCGCCGCCTCCGAGATCCCGCTCACCGACGAGGACCTGGAACTCTTCGGCCCTGCCGCCGCCGGACTGCTGCCGCAGCTGGAGGCCGCGAAGCTGCTGCGCCGCCGGGCCACGGCCTGGCACTGGACCCGCCGGGAGCGGGCCGCCGACCTGACCGACATCCGCGGGGGCGGCGGCAGCCCGGTGCAGGTCGTCGAGGCCGGGACCGGCCGCCTGCTCGGCACGGTCGACGAGGGCGCCGCGCACACGGCGGTCCACGAGGGCGCGGTCCATCTGCACCAGGGCCGTACGTACCTGGTGCGCAAGCTGGACCTGGAGGACTCCGTCGCGCTGGTCGAGGAGGCCAGCCCGCCGTATTCGACGGTCGCCCGCGACACCACCGCCATCGCCGTCCTGGAGACCGACGTCGAAGTCCCCTGGGGCGACGGCCGCTTGTGCTACGGCTCGGTCGAAGTCACCAACCAGGTCGTCTCCTTCCTGCGCCGGCGTGTCATCACCGGTGAAGTGCTGGGTGAGACCAAGCTCGACCTTCCTCCTCGTACGCTCCGCACCCGTGCCGTCTGGTGGACGGTCACCGAGGACCAGCTGGACGCGGCCCGGATCAACCCGGAGATCCTCGGCGGCACCCTGCACGCCGCCGAGCACGCGTCGATCGGCATGCTGCCGCTGTTCGCCACCTGCGACCGCTGGGACATCGGCGGCGTCTCCGTCCCCCTCCACCCGGACACGCTCCTGCCCACCGTCTTCGTGTACGACGGCCACCCGGGCGGCGCCGGATTCGCCGAGCGCGCCTTCCACACGGCCCGCTCCTGGCTCACGGCCACCCGTCAGGCCATCGCCTCGTGCGAGTGCGAGGCCGGCTGCCCCTCCTGCATCCAGTCCCCCAAATGCGGTAACGGCAACGATCCACTCCACAAGCGAGGCGCCGTACGCCTCCTCACGGAACTGCTCCGGACGGCACCCGAAGAGCCGGACGGGGAGAAGTCAGGGCCGGACGGGTGAGGCCGACCGCCGGACGGGTGAGGGCCACCGCTCGGTGGACAAAGATCGGGGCCCTACGGCCGAACGGGTGAATCCCGGGTGTGTGATGGCCGTGATCCGGGGCTCGGACCGCCGGAGAGCCCGGACGGCCGAAGAGCCCGGACCGTCGGAGGGTGGCCCACACGGCCGGCGGATCCGGACCGCTGGAGGTCCGAACGGCCGGAGATTCAGAACCGCCGGAGAGTTCGGAGCGCCGGAGGACTCGGAGGAGCCTCGGACGCCGACGGTTCCGCGGGTCCTGCGGGGCCTGGCTCCATGGGTCTCGCGGGGCCCGGTTCCGCAGGGCCCGGTTTCATGGGTCTCGCGGGGCCCGGTTCCGCAGGGCCCGGTTTCATGGGTCTCGCGGGGCCCGGTTCCGCAGGGCCCGCGGGGCCCGCTCTCGATCTGACCTCGGCGGTGATCAGCCCGGTTCCGGACGCTGCCGTCACGTCCGAGATCTGCCCCTCGACCTCGCACCGCACGAGCCGCGCTCTCTGCGCCAGGGCCACCCGTCCCGCGCGGGCGCAGGCCGCCGCTCCACCGTCGCTCCAGTGGTCCGCCGCGGCGAGGGCGGCCAGGTCCGCGGCCCCCGCCGCCCGGTGCCGCACCACGACGGCCTGCCCCATCGACAGCACCGCCCCGAAGACGGCGCACAGCACGGCGATCGCGCCCACCGTCCACACCGTCGCGGAACCTCTGTCGGAGGGCGCACACCCCCGCGCGCGGCGGCTCCTCCCGGCAAGTGACCAAGGCCATCGCCGAACCCACCGCCGATTCCGGCTCCTCATCTCCTGTCCACCCCCTCCCCCGTGTCCCCGACCGTCTCCTCCGCCAGCGCCACCGCCTCGTCCTTCAGGTCCAGGGACAGCGCCGCTGGACCGGGCGTCCTCGCACCGACCGTCACCCGGACCAGGTCGCCCTCCCGGCCCACCGTGACCTTCGCGCCGGACGGAGCCGCCCGGAGAGCCGTCGCCAGCACCACGTCCGGCGGGTCCTGGCGTGCGGCCGACCGGGCGCCCGCCCTCGCCGCGTCCACGCACTGGATCTGCGCGGACGCGGCGAGAAGGGCCCAGACGAGCGCCATCCCGACGAGCACCAGGGAAGGCAGCACCACGGCGGCCTCCGCGGTGACGAATCCCCCGTCTCCCGGCGGGGCGGGGCCGGCCCTCAACCGACCCCGCCACAAGCCGCGTTCACATCTGGACATTCAGTGCCCGCCCCACGATGCCCTGAAGCTCCTCACCGACCTGGCCGCTCGTCACCACCTTGTAGAGGGCCGCGGCGAACGCCACGGCCGCGATGACACCGACCGCGTACTCGGACGTGACCATCCCCGCGTCCTTCCGCGCCGCGATCGTCGCGAGCATCCAGGCCCGCGTCGCCCGCAACTGCGCACACCGTCGCCCTCGCCCACGGCGTAGCTCCTGCCCATTCCCTTGCCCACGTCCTCGCCCGTGTCCCGGCCGGAGCGCTCGCACCATCTCGTTCATGTCAACCTCCGTCAGATTCAGCCCTGTTGGCCACTTCGTCGCATCGCCGTCCACCGTCGCTGCTGATTGCCCGCTGCTCGCTGCCGCCCGTCACCCACCACCCCTTCGCATCAACCCGCCCGCCAAACCGATGACCACAGGGAGCACACCGATCGCCAGGAAGGCGGGCAGGAAGCACAGCCCCACCGGGGCGGTGACCATGACGGCCGCCCGGCGCGCCCGCGCCGTCGCGGTGCGCCCCCACTCGGCGCGAGCCTCGGCCGCGAGCCGCCCGACCGGCACAGCGGCCGGTACGCCCGAGTCACCCGCCCTCTCCAGCAGCCGCGCCAGACCCCTGGCGCCCGGAAGGGACGCCAACTTCCGCCAAGCGTCGACCGGTTCACCTCCGAGCCGCACTTCGGCGGCACCGCGGGCCAGCCGCTCACCCACCGGTCCACCCAGCGCCTCCCCCACGGCCTGGGCGGCCGCCACCGGGCTCGCCCCCGCGGCGATACAGGCGGCCACCAGGTCGGCGGCGAGAGGAAGTTGGCGGGCGGCCAGTGACACGTCGTACTCCTCAGGTGTCACGGGATCGCGTCGCCGAAGCCACCACCGGAGCCCGAGCCCGGCCGCCGCCCCGACCAGAACTCCGGCGAGACCGCCGATCAGGACCCAGCCGGCACACACCACACCGAGCAGAGGCAGCCATCGCCGGCCGTAGTCCCGTACCTCGTGGCGCCGTGGTGGCGGCGCCGGATCGGGGAGCAGCAGTTCGGCCAGCCGTCTGCGCACTTTCCGCGCCCGTCGCAGCGTTCCGAGCCAGCGGGCCGGCGAGCCGATCAGGAGGACTCCGCACACGAGTACCCCCAGCCTGTGGACAACTTCCGCGCTCATGCCACCTCCGCTCCTCGCGCGATCCGCAGCGCCCACCACAGCCCCACGCCCTCCAGCACTCCGCCGACGAGCAGGCAGCCAAGGCCCGGACCGGTGTGCAGCAGCACGTGCAGGGGGTCAGCGCCGAGCGCGGTGCCGAGCAGGAGACCGAGGACCGGCAGGCCCGCGAGCATGGAAGCCGTGGAGCGGGAACCCGCCAACTGGGCACGCATGTCGGCTCTTTGGTCGCGTTCTGCGCGCAGTGCCGCCTCCAGCCGGTCCAGTCCGGCCGCGAGCCCCGCACCCCGGTCCACGGCCACACGCCAGCAGGCGGCGAGCCCCACCAGTCCATCGGCGCCGGGCTGCCGTGCCGCCTCGGTGAGCGCACCCGGCACATCACCACCGAACCTCGCCGCGGCCAGTACCAACGGCTGAGCGTCCGCGAGGCCCTCCGAGTCGCGCGCGGCGGCCAACAGTGCCTCGCCGGGCTGACGTCCGGCTCGCACCTCACCGGCGAGAGCACCGCACAGGGCGATCACCGCGTCCCCTCGGCGCTCCCGCTCACGGCGCGCCTCCCCCTTCAGTCGCACCCGGCGCAGCAGGGGCATACCGGCGGCTCCGAGAAGGAGTGGCACGACCGACGTGCCCAGTACGGCGATCACTGTTCCGGCCACCAACGACCAGGCTTCGGGCCGCAGTCGCCCGCGCAGTCGCCGCCAGTCCACACGGGCCCGCTCCCACCGGAATGGTCCGGCCTCCACCCCGCCGCCGGCGAGCAGCGCCCTAGCTCTGCGCGCGCCCGAGCCGTACCCGCCGATCAGCCAGGCCGCGATCCCGGCAGAGGCCACCGCCGCCCCCGCGGGGGCGTCCGTCATCTCACCGATCCTCATCCCGCTCCCCGTTCGCATCCCGACGTCCGGACCCTGTCTGCGCTCCTGCGTCCACCGCCTCCGAAGGACCCCTCGCCCTCCACGGGTCCGGGTGGCCTTCCGCCGCCCCGAGCCCGATCGGCTCTCGACGCACCTCGGCCTCGATCCCGCGGCTCCCGACCCGCAGGAGCTCCCTGAGCCGCTCCCACCCCCGCTCGTACGCGAAGGCTTCCTCGCCCCACCGCAGCGCCGGCACCGTCACCACCAGTCCCGACGGATCGCGCTCCAGCACGTGCACTTCGGCGATCCGGCGCCGTCCGGCCCTGTCCCGCACAAGGTGCAGGACCACGGACAGCGCCGCCGCCAGCTGGCTGTGCAGTGCGGCCCTGTCCAGCCCGGCCGCGGTGCCCAGAGCCTCGAGCCGGGCCGGGACCTGTGCCGCCGCATTGGCGTGAAGAGTCCCCGAGCCGCCCTCGTGTCCCGTGTTCAGCGCGGCGAGCAGTGAGACGACCTCGGGACCGCGCACCTCGCCGACCACCAGTCGGTCCGGTCTCATCCGCAGGGCCTGCCGCACGAGATCCTGGAGCGAGACGAGTCCGACGCCTTCCTGGTTGGCGGGCCGCCCCTCCAGGCGCACCACATGCGGATGGTCGGGGCGCAGCTCGGCCGAGTCCTCGGCGAGCACGATCCGCTCCCCGGGACCCACCAGTCCCAGCAGCGCGCTCAGCAAGGTCGTCTTACCGGAGCCCGTGCCGCCGCTGATGAGGAACGACAACCGGGCGTCCAGCAGAGCTCTGAGCACCCGGTCGCCTCCGGGCGGCACCGTCCCCGCCGCGACCAGTTCGTCGAGGGTGAACGCACGCGGCCGTACGACCCGCAGGGACAGGCAGGTGGAGCCGACGGCGACCGGTGGCAGCACCGCGTGCAGACGGGTTCCGTCCGGCAGTCGGGCGTCCACCCAGGGGCGGGCGTCGTCGAGCCGTCGGCCCGCGACCGCCGCGAGGCGCTGCGCGAGACGTCGTACGGCTGCCGCGTCCGGGAAGGAGACGGAGGTCAGTTCCAGGCCGCCGCCGCGGTCCACCCAGACCCGGTCGGGCGCCGACACGAGCACGTCGGTCACCGACGGGTCGGCGAGCAGCGGTTCCAGCGGACCACTGCCGACCAGCTCGGAGCGCAATCGCTCGGCCGCGCCGAGGACTTCGGCGTCCCCGAGCACCCGCCCCTGTTCGCGCAGCGCCTGTGCCACGCGCGCGGGGGTCGGTTCGGATCCGCTCTCGGCCAGCCACTGCCGCACGCCGTCCAGCAGTCCCGCGCCTCCGTCCGGACCGCCCCTGAGCCCGTCCCACGCCTCCGTTTCCGCGGCAGCGGAGCCCACCGGACCGCCTCGTGCCTCCTCCCGCCGGGAGGGGTAGGACCACGGTCCCTCCCGCTCGTCGACACGACTGGACGAATGCCGTCCGGGCCCGTCCCGCGTGTCCCTCAGCCCGGACGAAGCTCGCTCGGGGCCGTCCCGGGTGTCCGTCCGCGCCGGGGAACGGTCCCTGGATGTGACCCGGTGCGCGGGTCCGGATCGGCCGTCGACTCCCACGCCGTGATCCGCGGCTCGACTCGTGTTCCAGGTCATACGCCCCCTCCTTCGACCGGAACCCGCTCCCAGAAGGCCGCGCAGAACCGGGACAGTGGCCCCTTGGCCACGCTCCCCGGTGGCGCCCCGCCGTCCAACGGGAAGGAATCCTCGGGCAGTTCGCCCACCAGGGGCAGATCCAGGAGGCGCGCGACCTCGCGGTCGTCGAGACCGGGCGCGCAGGGTCCGCGGACCACGATCCGAAGGTCGCGCAGGACCATGCCGACCACGGACGCCACCCGCCCGGCCGCCGCGATGGAGCGCAGGTCGGCGGGGACCACCAGCAGCCCCATGTCGAGCTGGGCGAGGATCTCGGCGACGCCCTCGTCGACGCGGCGGGGCAGGTCGACGACCACCGCGCCCCCGCGCCGTCTGGCGGCGGCCAGCACCGCGCGGACGGCTTGCGGAGGGACGGTGACCGTGTCGCTCCGGTCCCAGCTCAGCACCCGCAGAGCGTGCAGTCGGGGCAGGGACTCCTCCAGAGCGCCGCCGCCGACCCTGCCGCGGGACGCCGCGAACGCCGGCCAGCGCAGTCCCTCGGCCGCCTCTCCGCCGAGAAGTACGTCGAGTCCGCCTCCGAGAGGGTCCGCGTCCACGAGCAGGGTGCGCTTCCCCTCACGCGCCGAGGTGACGGCGAGAGCGCAGGCCAGCGTGGACGCCCCGGCCCCGCCGCGGCCGCCGATCACGCCGACGGTGAGCGCGGGCCGTCCGACTCCTTCGGCCACGTCGGCGATGCGGTCGACGAGCCATTGCTCGCCGTCCGGCAGCACCAGGACGTGATCGGCGCCGATCTCGACGGCACGCCGCCAGACCCCGGGATCGTCCTGGTCCCGGCCGACCAGGACCACTCCCCTTCTCCGCAGGGCGCCCCGGACGCGCCGTGCGGCGTCGTCGCCGACCAGGACGAGGGGTGCCGCCTCCCAGCTTCCCCTGCGTTCCGGAATCCCGTGATGGACCTCGGGCCGGGCGCCCGCCGCGGCGCACAGCCGCAAGAGGTCGTCGAGGAGATCGACGTCCTCGGTGACGATCAACGGTCCGCCCTGCCGCCCCTCGGCGGTGGGCGGCCGGTCATGGGTGATGGCTCCCGCCACGTTCTCCAGCCCCCTTCGCTGCTTCTGGCGCGGGGCCCTCCCGGACCCCGTGATTCCCGCTCGTGTGAAGTGCCGTCCAGCGGCCTCCATATGCACGGCCGATACGAACCGGCCGAACGCGTCCGACAAACGGAACCCGGCCGTGAACCGGCCGCGAACGGAGCGCGTGAGAATCACGGTGCAGCGATGCTGGAAATCGTGTGGATCTTGGTCGAAAACTGTGGACAACGCCGAGGCTGTGAATATCGCCTTCACGCATACCGGTGAACGGTCAACGGCTTCCGCAGAGCAGCCCGACGACTACTTACAGTGACGGATCATGAGGACACAAAAAACGCGGCCCCGACGGAGCCATGGAGGCTTCGGGGCCGCGCAGAAGTGGAGAAAACCCATCCGGACATGCGACGACCCCCGCCGGGGGGGAGAGCGGGGGTCGTCCCCACGGCCGACTCGGGGGGGGAGGAGTCGGACCGGGTTAGCACGGTCGCGAACGATCCGTGACTTCCATGGTGTACCCGAGAGCCCTCTCAGGCAAACCCACGCGCCTCACCTTACGCCGAATGGTGGGCCCTATGCTCAACCTCGTGGAAAACCACTCCTTGCCTCGTACAGCGGCCTTCTTCGACCTGGACAAGACGGTCATTGCGAAGTCGAGCACGCTCACCTTCAGCAAGTCGTTCTACCAAGGCGGACTGATCAACCGCAGGGCCGCCTTGCGTACCGCATACATCCAGTTCGTGTTCCTGGCGGGCGGCGCCGACCACGACCAGATGGAGCGGATGCGCAAGTACCTGTCCTCGATGTGCCGCGGCTGGAACGTCCAGCAGGTCAAGGAGATCGTCGCCGAGACGCTGCACGACCTCATCGACCCGATCATCTACGACGAGGCCGCGTCGCTCATCGAGCAGCACCACCAGGCCGGTCGGGACGTCGTGATCGTGTCCACCTCCGGCGCCGAGGTCGTGGAGCCGATCGGTGATCTGCTCGGCGCCGACCGCGTCGTGGCGACCCGCATGGTCGTCGGCGAGGACGGCTGCTTCACCGGAGAGGTGGAGTACTACGCCTACGGGCCGACGAAGGCGGAGGCGATCAAGGAGCTGGCCGCGTCCGAGGGATACGACCTGGCCCGCTGCTACGCCTACAGCGACTCGGCGACCGATCTGCCGATGCTGGAGTCCGTCGGGCACCCGCACGCAGTGAATCCGGACCGCGCGCTGCGTCGCGAGGCGGTCGCCCGCTCATGGCCGATCCTGGACTTCCACCGCCCGGTCCGGCTCAAGCAGCGGCTGCCCGCCCTGTCCGTGCCCCCTCGCCCCGCTCTCGTCGCGGCGGCCGCCATAGGGGCGGCGGCGGCCACGGCCGGGCTCGTCTGGTACGCCAGCCGCCGTCGCGCGGCGGCAGCGGTTTGAGATGTCACGCGCGCCGATTCCAATGGAGTCCATTTCTCACCCTTTTGAACCTAAAAGTAAAGAACTGGGGTGAGGGGTTTCGCTTCCTCCGAACCTGGAGTACAAAGGGTTTAACGGCCCGCGAGACCAAGGACATCCGCGAGGATCACCTTCAAACGCAATCAGGCCCCACGGACCGAGCATGAACATCGAGCACCCACGCGACGTCGACCCGTCGATTACGGGCCAGCCGCACCAGGTGACGGGCAGAAGATCCCGACCTGATGGGCATCATCTCGAGGACGCTTGGTACCCCGGTGAACATGCCAGCGGCGGTACGAGAACTCGTACCGCCGCAACCCTTTCCGGGCGATCCGCGTCCTCTACGCGGCGCCGCGCTGAAGCGCCTCGCAGACCGCGGCGGACTCCCTGGCTCCCAGCTCGACGGCCCGGCCGCAGTGCGCGATCCAGGCGGCCATCCCGTCCGGGGTGCCGGAGACATAGCCGTCCAGCGCCGCGAGATAGGCCGCGCGGCCCAGTTCCGCGTGACCGACCTCGGCCGGGCAGATGGACTTCGGGTCGAGACCGCTGCCGATCAGGACGATGCGCTCGGCGGCACGCGCGACGAGCCCGTTGTGGGAGCCGAAGGGACGCAGAGCGATCAGTTCGCCATGGACGACGGCCGCCGTGACCAGCGCCGGGGCCGAACCGCCCGCG
This sequence comes from Streptomyces sp. NPDC024698, assembly GCF_055559015.1. Lineage (NCBI taxonomy): Bacteria > Bacillati > Actinomycetota > Actinomycetes > Kitasatosporales > Streptomycetaceae > Streptomyces > Streptomyces sp. NPDC024698. The sequence goes on from NZ_JBVHLK010000014.1 coordinate 125,966, forward strand.
ATGATCAGCTGGGAGAGTCCCTCCAGACGGCCGGCGACCTCATCCGCGTCCGGCAGCGGCAGTTCCACCAGCGGCTCGTCGGCCTTCTCACCCTCCCGCCGCGGCCGACCCGCCGCGTCGCCGCGGTCGGCCGCCGCCACCAGATGGAGCCGTGCCAGCACACGCAGGGGCGACTGCCGCCAGATGGACAGGAGCTGGCCCGCCTCGGCGGTCAGCCGCAGGGCGGCGCCGACCGTGCGGTCCTCCTCCCCCACGCTGAAGTCGGTACGCCGACGGACCTCTTCGAGAGCCCAGTCGGCACCGGACAGCGCCGCGGAACCACGGGCCCCGCGCAGCGCCGCCTCGGACGTGATCTCGTTGCCGCGCCGCCGCATGATCCGGTGTCCGTAGACCCGGTCCACCGCCTTGCGTACGGACTCCACGGAATCGGCCACCCCGGGAAGGGAACCGAGGGCCGCGAGCGGATCGGTGGCCGCACCTGTCGTACTCATGAGTACGACATTACGCACCTCGGGCACACGCCCCACGAAGGAGTGGTCTTCTTCACGCGGCGCGGGCACGTGGAGCGACGATCGCACTACTCTTGGTGAACATGAAAATTGCTTTCGTCGGGAAGGGCGGCAGCGGCAAGACCACCTTGTCCTCGCTCTTCATCCGCCACCTCGCCGCCGCGGGGGCACCTGTCGTCGCCGTCGACGCCGACATCAACCAGCATCTGGGGGCCGCGCTCGGGCTCGAAGAGACGGAGGCCGCGGCGCTCCCCGCGATGGGCGAGCGGCTGCCGCTCATCAAGGACTACCTGCGCGGTTCCAACCCGCGCATCGCGTCCGCCGAGACGATGATCAAGACGACCCCGCCCGGGGAGGGCTCCCGTCTGCTGCGTGTCGGTGAGACCAATCCGGTGTACGACGCCTGCGCCCGGCCGGTGGAACTCGACGGCGGCGTCATCCGTTTGATGGTCACCGGCCCGTTCACCGAGGCCGATGTGGGGGTGGCTTGCTACCACTCCAAGACCGGTGCCGTGGAGCTCTGCCTGAACCATCTCGTCGACGGCCCGAGCGAGTACGTCGTCGTCGACATGACGGCGGGCTCCGATTCCTTCGCATCCGGCTTGTTCACCCGCTTCGACATCACCTTCCTTGTCGCCGAACCGACCCGCAAGGGAGTCTCCGTCTACCGCCAGTACAAGGAGTACGCCCGCGACTTCGGCATCACCCTCAAGGTCGTCGGCAACAAGGTGCAGAACGAGGACGACATCGACTTCCTGCGCGCGGAGGTGGGTGACGACCTCCTGGTCACCGTCGGGCACTCGGACTGGGTGCGCGCCATGGAGAAGGGCCGCCCGCCCCGGTTCGACGCCCTGGAGGAGCCCAACCGGCGCTCCCTGCACGCCTTGCGGGCCGCCGCCGACGCCACGTACGAACTGCGGGACTGGGAGCGGTACACGCGCCAGATGGTGCAGTTCCATCTGAAGAACGCCTCCGGCTGGGGCAACGCCAAGACCGGGGTGGACCTGACCGGGCAGATCGACCCCGGTTTCGTACTCGGCGAAAGCCCGATGGCCACCGCTTGAGGGACCGCCGACGATCAGCACCGCTTCGGGCCGAGTGACAACCGGCCCGAAGCGCCGCCGGCCGGCCATACCGCCGCCCGCCCACGCGGCAGGCCCGCCCGCTTCCCCGGCGTCTCCTTCGTATCGCGCTCACCCTGCCGGGGACGCTGCCGCCGTCCGCGCCGCCGGCGAGCGCCATGGCGCGGGCCGCCGCGACGGCCATTCCGCCGCGATCCTCCGGGTGACGGACATGTTCCGCCCTCCTCCTCCTTCTGCTTCTCCTCCTTCTCCTCGGTCGGGCGGTACGGGTCAGGACGCCGGCGCGGTTCGCGGAGATACGCGTCCGCGCACCGGCGACGCCGCCGAGGCGTCACGGAGCCGAGAAGGAATAAGTGGGACCAGCCGACTGAAAGCCCACTTCACCCCAGGGGGTGAATTGATGACCTATTCGCCCCTATTTTCGACATCAAGCCTTTACTCTGCATTACGATCCGTTTACCGAGTGTTGAAAATCCCGCCGCTGCACGCCGTGACCCACGGCCGCGACCCGCCCCCCGCCACCACGGACGGGGGATCACCTGTTCCGCGACCGCGCTGCCCCGGAGGAGACGGGAACCATGTCCGCCTGCGTCCCCACCCGCGCCACCGACCCGACTCGGCCCGCGCCGGTACACCAGCCCCTCAGCCCCCCGCCGACCCCGCCCCGGCGCTTCCGTGTCGCGGGCGCCGATCTGTCCGCCTCGATCGCGGTCTTCCTAATCGCCCTCCCCCTGTCCCTCGGCATCGCCCTCGCCACCGGCGCGCCGCTCCAGGCGGGGCTTGTCGCCGCCGCCGCCGGCGGACTGGTCGCGGGACGGCTCGGCGGCTCACCGCTCCAGGTGAGCGGACCGGCGGCCGGGCTCACCGTCGTCACGGCCGAGCTCATCCAGCACTACGGCTGGCGCGCGACCTGCGCCATCACCGTGCTCGCCGGAATCGCCCAACTCGGCCTCGGCTGCCTGCGCGTGGCCCGTACGGCCCTGGCCGTCAGCCCCGCCATCGTGCACGGCATGCTCGCCGGAATCGGGGTGACCATCGCCGTCGCCCAGCTGCACATCGTGCTGGGCGGCATCCCGCAGAGCTCCGTCCTCGACAACCTCGTCGCACTGCCGGACCAGGTGGCCCGCATGCACGCGGCGGCGGTGTCGATGAGCGCCCTGACCTTGGTGCTGCTGTTCGCCTGGCCGCGCCTGCCCGGACGGACCGGGCAGATGCTGCGCAAGGTCCCCGCCGCGCTGGTAGCCGTCGCCGGAGCCACCCTGACCGCCTCCCTCGCCGGACTCACGCTGCCGAGGGTCGAACTGCCGTCCTGGAGCAGCCACGCGCTCGCCGGGCTGCCCGAGGGCCCGGTGCTCGGCGTCGCCGCCGCCGTCCTCACCGTGACACTGGTGTGCAGCGTGCAGTCGCTGCTCGGAGCGGTCGCCGTGGACAAGCTGGTGAGCGGGCGCCCGGAGCTCCAGGGTCGCGTGGGCCGTTCCCGCCTCGACCGGGAACTGCTCGGGCAGGGCGCCGCCAACGTCGTCTCCGGCGCGCTCGGCGGACTGCCCGTCGCCGGCGTCGCCGTGCGAAGTTCCGCGAATGTGAAAGCGGGTGCCGTCAGTCGGAACTCCACGATCCTGCACGGCGTTTTCGTAGTGATTGCCGCGCTGCTGATGGTCCCGATCCTGGAGCTGATCCCCCTCGCATCGCTCGCCGCCCTGGTGATGGCCGTCGGCATCCAGATGGTGTCCCTGCACCACATCCGCACGGTCACCCGTCACCGCGAAATGCTGGTGTACGTCGTCACCACGCTCGGCGTCGTCTTCCTCGGAGTCCTCGAAGGCGTGGCCCTGGGGGTCGCCGTGGCCGTCGGTGTCGCCCTGCACCGCCTCGGCCGCACCCGCATCACGCACGAAGAGAGGGAAGGAGTCCATCACGTCCATGTACGAGGCCAGTTGACGTTCCTCGCGGTGCCCCGGCTCAGCCGCACCCTGCACCTGGTGCCCCGGGGGGCGGACGCCGTCGTGCGGTTGGACGGCTCGTTCATGGACCACGCCGCGTACGAGTCGCTTCAGGACTGGCAGAGCGTCCACGTCGCCCAAGGCGGCACGGTCGACCTCGGCGGAAGAAAGGGAACACGGATCGCCGAACCCGTGGACTCCGGACACTGCCGCTGCCGGCCCTGGACACCCTGGCGCAACCACCAGTGCGACGCCGCCGCAGAACAGGGGACCCCGCCCGCGGACACGTTCTCGGACCGACAGGAGGAGACCATCGAGGCCAGACCGAGCGGACATCAACTGGCGCGCGGAATCAGCGCGTTCCAGCGCAACACCGCACCCCTGGTGCGCGACGAACTGGCCCGGCTGGCCCGGGAAGGACAGCAGCCGTCCCAGCTGTTCCTGACCTGTGCCGACTCCCGGCTCGTCACCTCGATGATCACATCCAGTGGTCCGGGCGACCTCTTCGTCGTACGGAACGTCGGCAACCTCGTGCCGCTGCCCGGAAAGGAGAGCGGGGACGACTCGGTGGCGGCCGCCATCGAGTACGCGGTGGACGTACTGAAGGTGCGGTCCATCACCGTGTGCGGGCACTCCGGGTGCGGGGCCATGCAGGCGCTGCTGGCGTCCGAGCCCGGAGGGGCGCTCACACCGCTCAAGCGATGGCTGCGGCACGGGCAGCCGAGTCTGGACCGGATGGCCGCCGACGACAGACCGTGGGCGGGGATCGCCGGACGGGCGCCCGCCGACGCGGTGGAGCAGCTCTGCCTGACCAACGTGGTGCAGCAACTCGAGCACCTGCGGGCCCATGAGTCCGTGGCGCGGGCCCTGCGGGAGGGCGTGCTCGAGCTGCAAGGGATGTACTTCCACGTCGGGGAGGCCCAGGCGTATCTGCTGGCCGAGACCGACGGGACCGAACTGTTCGATCACGTGGGCGCGTTCGATCATGCGGGCGCGGCAGGGGAGCTGCGGCATCCCGTGTGATCGGGCGGTGGTGCGCGGTCCTGGTCGGCGGGACCGTGCACCACGTACGACGTCCGTTGCCGGAACCCCGCTGTCGGAACGTCGGTCCACCACTGACGAAGAGCCTCCGCTGTCGGAGCTTCTGTCCCCTCCGCTGAAGAACGGCCTCCCCTTTCCGAGTTTCAGAGCTTCAGGCCCGGTCCGGGTTCACTCTCGCGGGCCTGCGAGAGTGAACCCGGTGGCCGGTACGTACGTGCCACAGGGGGAGCCCCCGTGCGGAGGCATGTGGTCTCGTGAAGGGTGAAGGGGCCCTGTCGCGGGATACGGGGATGCCGCGTGGGCCGTGAGCGGAACGAGGACGACCCAGGCATAGGTCTAAACCAATTCTGGGTCGGGCCTTGTCACCGGGCCCCCCGGTCTGATGAGCTGTGGCCTGGGACACAACGGACACCCTGGGAAAGGGAGATGTCGTGAGCAACGAAAGCCTGGCCAACCTGCTGAAGGAAGAGCGCAGGTTCGCGCCGCCCGCCGACCTGGCGGCGAACGCCAATGTCACCGCGGAGGCGTATGAGCAGGCCAAGGCTGACAGGCTCGGCTTCTGGGCCGAGCAGGCCCGTCGGCTGACCTGGGCCACCGAGCCGACCGAGACACTGGACTGGTCGAATCCGCCGTTCGCGAAGTGGTTCGCCGACGGAAAGCTGAACGTCGCGTACAACTGCGTGGACCGGCATGTGGAGGCCGGGAACGGCGACCGCGTCGCCCTCCACTTCGAGGGCGAGCCGGGCGACAGCCGGGCCATCACCTACGCCGAGCTCAAGGACGAGGTGTCGAAGGCCGCGAACGCCCTCACCGAGCTCGGTGTCGGCAAGGGCGACCGGGTCGCCGTCTATCTGCCGATGATCCCCGAGGCCGTCGTCGCGATGCTGGCCTGTGCCCGTATCGGCGCCGCGCACTCGGTCGTCTTCGGCGGGTTCTCCGCCGACGCGATCGCCACCCGCATCCAGGACGCCGACGCCAAGCTGGTCATCACCGCCGACGGCGGTTACCGGCGCGGGAAGCCGTCCGCGCTCAAGCCCGCCGTCGACGACGCGGTGAGCCGGGTCGACGGCGTCGACAAGGTGCTGGTGGTGCGCCGTACCGGCGAGGACGTGGACTGGACCGAGGGCCGCGATGTGTGGTGGCACGACATCGTCGGTCGGCAGTCGGCCGAGCACACCCCGGAGGCGTTCGACGCCGAGCACCCGCTGTTCATCCTCTACACCTCCGGGACCACCGGGAAGCCGAAGGGCATCCTGCACACCTCGGGCGGTTACCTCACGCAGGCCTCGTACACCCACCACGCGGTCTTCGACCTCAAGCCGGAGACGGACGTGTACTGGTGCACGGCCGACATCGGCTGGGTCACCGGGCACTCGTACATCACGTACGGGCCGCTCTCGAACGGCGCGACGCAGGTCATGTACGAGGGGACCCCGGACACTCCCCACCAGGGCCGGTTCTGGGAGATCGTGCAGAAGTACGGGGTGACGATCCTCTACACGGCGCCCACGGCCATCCGTACGTTCATGAAGTGGGGCGACGACATCCCCGCGAAGTTCGACCTGTCGTCGCTGCGGGTGCTCGGGTCGGTCGGCGAGCCGATCAACCCCGAGGCGTGGATCTGGTATCGCAAGCACATCGGCGGGGACCGTACGCCGATCGTCGACACCTGGTGGCAGACCGAGACCGGCGCGATGATGATCTCGCCGCTGCCCGGGGTCACCGAGACCAAGCCCGGCTCGGCGCAGCGGGCGCTGCCCGGTATCTCGGCCACCGTGGTCGACGACGAGGCGAACGAGGTGCCCGACGGCGGTGGCGGCTACCTGGTGCTCACCGAGCCGTGGCCGTCCATGCTCCGCACGATCTGGGGTGACGACCAGCGGTTCCTCGACACGTACTGGTCCCGCTTCGAGGGCAAGTACTTCGCCGGGGACGGCGCCAAGAAGGACGATGACGGCGACATCTGGCTGCTCGGGCGCGTCGACGACGTGATGCTCGTGTCGGGGCACAACATCTCGACGACCGAGGTCGAGTCGGCGCTCGTCTCCCACCCCTCTGTCGCCGAGGCGGCGGTCGTGGGTGCGGCGGACGAGACCACGGGGCAGGCGATCGTCGCCTTCGTCATCCTGCGCGGGACGGCTTCCGCCGAGGACGAGGGCCTGGTGGCGGAGCTGCGCAACCACGTCGGCACCACGCTCGGTCCGATCGCCAAGCCCAAGCGGGTCCTGCCGGTGGCCGAGCTGCCGAAGACCCGGTCCGGGAAGATCATGCGCCGTCTGCTGCGCGACGTGGCCGAGAACCGCGAGCTCGGTGACGTCACGACGCTCACCGACTCCACGGTGATGGACCTGATCCAGGCGAAGCTGCCGGCCGCGCCCAGCGAGGACTGAGGCGGGCTCACCCCGCCGGCCCGACCCTGAGGGGTGCGGGAGCACACTCACCGTGCTCCCGCACCCCTCACGCGCGTCCGCACCCCTCAAGCGCGTCTCCACGCCCCAGGCGCCTCAGGCTCCGCGCACCGGAAAACCCGCGCAACCGCGCAGCCCCCCACCGCAGTCCGCACTCCGCAGCCCGCAGCCCGCAGCCCGCAGCCACCCTTCAATCGGCCGCCGACCCCGCCACTGCCGGTCAGCATCTGCGCTGCCGGTCCAGCACCGCAGGTCCAGCCCCCGTCCGCCCAGTGCCCCCGTCGGCCCAACCAGCAAGCCCTGCGGCCCCTTCAGTCGTACCGTGAAGATCCCCCACCGAACCGGCCGCATCGTGGGTAAGGTAAGCAAAGCGTCAAAGACGCGACAAGATCGTCCATGGTGTGCCGGGAAGTCTGGTCGGCGAGTACTCAGCCCTGCCTGCCCGACCGGAGGTCCTCACCATGGCCACGACCCCCAGCAACAGCACCAGCCCGCGCAAGTTCCTGGGCCTGTTGTCCCTGCCCGAGCGGAACTTCGTGGCGGGCGCGCTGCGCACCGAGACCGTGGGCGGAGTCCTGCTGCTGATCGCGGCGGTCGCGGCGTTGATCTGGGCGAACACCCTGCCGCACAGCTATGAGACCGTCTCGCACTACCACTTCGGACCGGCCGCCCTCGGGCTCGATCTGTCCGTGGAGCACTGGGCGGCCGACGGACTGCTCGCCATCTTCTTCTTCGTCGCCGGCATCGAGCTGAAGCGCGAGCTGGTGGCCGGCGACCTGCGTGACCCCAGGGCCGCGGTGCTGCCCGTGGCCGCGGCGGTCTGCGGCATGGCCGTTCCCGCGATCGTCTACGTCCTGACCAACGTGTTCGGCCACGGCTCGCTGGAGGGCTGGGCCGTCCCGACGGCCACCGACATCGCCTTCGCGCTCGCCGTGCTCGCGGTCATCGGGACGTCGCTGCCGTCCGCCCTGCGCGCCTTCCTGCTCACGCTCGCCGTCGTCGACGACCTGTTCGCGATCCTGATCATCGCCGTCTTCTTCACGGACTCCATCAACCTCGCGGCGCTCGGCGGGGCCGTCGTGGGCCTCGGCGTCTTCTGGCTGCTGCTGCGCAAGGACGTGCACGGCTGGTACGTGTACGTCCCGCTCGCGCTGGTGATCTGGGCCCTGATGTACAACAGCGGCATCCACGCCACCATCGCCGGTGTCGCCATGGGCCTGATGCTGCGCTGCCATCCGCTCGACGGCGAGGAACACTCCCCCGGCGAGCACATCGAGCACCTGGTGCGCCCGGTGTCGGCGGGCCTCGCCGTGCCGCTGTTCGCCCTGTTCAGCGCCGGGGTCGCGATCTCCGGCGGTGCCATCCACGACGTGTTCACCCGCCCCGAGACGCTCGGCGTGGTGCTCGGGCTCGTCGTCGGCAAGGCGGTCGGCATCTTCGGCGGTACGTGGCTGACGGCCCGCTTCACCAGGGCTTCGCTCAGCGACGACCTGGAATGGGCCGACGTCGCCGCGGTCGCCACCCTCGCGGGCATCGGCTTCACCGTCTCGCTGCTCATCGGCGAGCTCGCCTTCGCGGGCAACACGAGCCTGACCGACGAGACCAAGGCCGCCGTTCTGACCGGCTCGTTCATCGCGGCCGTGCTCGCCACGATCCTGCTGAAGATACGCAACTCCCAGTACCGCTCGATGTGCGAGGCCGAGGAACGCGACGAGGACCTCGACGGCATCCCCGACATCTACGAGCAGGACAAGCCCGCGTACCACCTGCGCATGGCCGCGATCTACGACCGGAAGGCCGCGGAGCACCGCAGGATTGCCGAAGTGGCGGGTGGGGCAAGCGAGGGCGACGACGGTCCGGCATGATCTGACAGGACCGTACAAACACATGCAGAAGAGGGAGATCGCGATGAGCGCACCCGACGGAACCCCGGTCGGCGCCGAACGCAGCATCGGCCAGTTGGTCGCCGCGGCGACGACCGAGATGTCCGCGCTGGTGCACGACGAGATCGCGCTGGCGAAGGCTCAGCTCAAGCAGGACGTCAAGCGCGGCGCGGTCAGCGGCGGCGCGTTCTCGGCGGCCGGAGCGATCCTGATCTTCTCCCTGCCGATGCTCAGCTTCGCGCTCACGTACGGCATCAGGACCTGGAGCCACTGGAATCTCGCGATCTGCTTCCTGTTGTCGTTCGCGGCGAACGTGCTGGTCGCGGCCGTGCTCGCGCTGATCGGCGTGATCTTCGCGAAGAAGGTCAAGAAGAGCCAGAGCCCGCAGAAGGTGGCCGCCTCTGTGAAGGAGACGGCCGGCGTCCTGCCGAACGCCAAGCCGCACCCCCGGCCCGAACCGGTCGAGGACGCCGTCAAGGCTGTGGCACGCTCATCCTCATGACGGACCCCGCCACACCATCGGCGCAACCCACCTCGGTCGTACGGATCGACCTTCCCGGCGGCCGGAAGGTCACGCACCGGGACGTGGCAGCCAACGGCGCGCGCTTCCACATCGCCGAGCTCGGCGACGGGCCGCTCGTGCTGCTGCTGCACGGCTTCCCGCAATTCTGGTGGGCCTGGCGGCACCAGCTCGTCGCGCTCGCCGACGCCGGGTTCCGGGCCGTCGCCATGGACCTGCGGGGCGTCGGGGGCAGCGACCGCACCCCCCGCGGCTACGACCCCGCGAACCTCGCGCTCGACATCACCGGGGTCGTGCGCTCCCTCGGCGAGCCCGACGCGGCGCTCGTCGGGCACGACCTCGGCGGCTATCTGGCGTGGACGGCGGCGGCCATGCGGCCCAAGCTCGTGCGCCGGCTCGCGGTCTCGTCCATGCCGCATCCGCGCCGCTGGCGTTCCGCGATGCTCTCCGACGTCAGGCAGACGACGGCGGGCTCGTACATCTGGGGGTTCCAGCGCCCCTGGATCCCCGAGCGTCAACTCCTCGCGGACGACGCCTCCCTGGTGGGTCGTCTGGTCAGCGACTGGTCGGGTCCCCGGCAGCCGGACGAGGACGCCCTGGAGACGTACCGCCGGGCCATGCGGATCCCCTCGACCGCGCACTGCTCCATCGAGCCGTACCGGTGGATGGTGCGGTCCATGGCGCGCCCGGACGGCATCCAGTTCAACCGGCGCATGAAGCGGCCGGTGCGGGTGCCGACCCTGCATCTGCACGGCTCGCTCGATCCGGTGATGCGGACGCGGAGCGCGGCGGGCTCCGGGGAGTACGTCGAAGCGCCGTACCGCTGGCGGCTGTTCGACGGGCTCGGCCACTTCCCGCACGAAGAGGATCCGGTCGCTTTCTCCACCGAACTGATCAACTGGCTGAAGGATCCGGAACCCGACCGGTGACACCTCGGTCACTCTTGCTCGGCCACGCGAAACTGCCCGGTGTCACGCCGACGACGCGGACCGTGAACACCTGTCCTACGAACGGCCACTTGCCTCGCGCATAGGCCAATTGAAGGGCCGGGGCGAGGTTATCGACCTTGGGGCAGGGGCAGACGTCGGGGTATGGGCTGGACGCACGACTACAGTGACGTAGCACGCAATCGCCGCTCGGCATCGGGTCTGAGCTCTCGTCAGGGGGGTGCCCGGCAATGGTCGGGCACGGATACGCGTGTGGGGATTCCGCACATTCTGCGGCGCCGGGCCCGCTGGGTCTCCGTACGGCTGCGCCATCCGCGCGGCTGAGGCCCCTCTCACGCCATCGACACCGGGATCCCACCCGCACTCTCCGAAGTGGCTGGGATCCCGTCCGGCATCCTCCGACGCGACAGGGGTCCCGCCCTGCGCTCAGAGCGCGCAGCTGTCGCTGTCCACCTGCTGGTCGGCCGTGCGCCCCTTGGCGATGTCCTGCCGGACCTCGTCCGCGGTGAGCGCGTAGCCGGTCTCGGCGTCGTCGAGCGACTTGGCGAAGACCACTCCGTACACCTTGCCCTGGGGTGTCAGCAGCGGTCCGCCGGAGTTGCCCTGACGGACCGTCGCATACAGCGAGTAGACATCGCGGCGCACCGTCTTGCGGTGGTAGATGTCGGGTCCGTTGGCCGTGATGCGGCCGCGCACGCGCGCGGGCTGGATGTTGTACGAGCCGTTCTGCGGGAACCCGGCGACGATCGCGCTGTCGCCGCTGCCGGCGTCCGCCGTGCTGAAGCGCAGCGCGGGCGCCTTGAGGTTCGGCACGTCCAGTACGGCGATGTCGCGCTCCCAGTCGTAGAGGACGACCGTGGCGTCGTACTTCTTGCCCCGGCCGCCTATCTGGACGGTGGGCTGGTCGACTCCGCCGACGACGTGCGCGTTGGTCATCACACGGCGGTCGCTGAAGACGAAACCGGTGCCTTCGAGCACCTTGCCGCAACTCTGGGCGGTGCCCATGACTTTGACGATGGAGTCCTGGGAGCGGGTGGCGACGGGGCTGGCGGCGAGCTGGGGGTCGGGCGGCTGGACCTCGGTGATGGGCTCGTTGGCGAACGGGCTGAAGACCTGTGGGAAGCCGTTCTGCGCCAGGACCGAGGAGAAGTCGGCGAACCAGGTGTTGGCCTGGTTCGGCAGCGCGCGGGAAACCCCGAGCAGCACCTTGGAGTTGCGGACCTCCTTGCCGAGCGTCGGCAGCGTGGTGCCGGCGAGGGCGGAGCCGATGAGCCAGGCGACGAGCAGCATCGCCACGACGTTCACCAGGGCGCCGCCGGTCGCGTCCAGGGCTCTGGCAGGGGACCAGGTGATGTACCGGCGCAGCTTGTTGCCGAGGTGGGTGGTGAGGGCCTGGCCGACCGAGGCGCAGACGATCACGACGACCACGGCGACGACGGCCGCGGTCGTGCTCACCTTGCTGTCGTCGGTCGTCCAGCTCCAGACGACCGGGAGGAGGTAGACGGCGACGAGGCCACCACCCAGGAAGCCGATCACCGACAGGATGCCGACGACGAAGCCCTGGCGGTAGCCCACGATCGCGAACCACACGGCGGCGACCAGCAACAGGATGTCCAGCACATTCACGAAGGTCACCTTGTCACGCGCGCCAGTCGAGTGGGACCTGCTTGTCGCGGTCCCACGGGCGCTCCCAGCCCGCGAAGTGCAGGATCTTGTCGATCACCCCGGCCGTGAAGCCCCAGACCAGGGCCGATTCGACCAGAAATGCCGGACCCCGGAAACCGCTGGGGTGCACGGTGGTCGCACGGTTGGCCGGGTCCGTGAGATCCACCACGGGGACGGTGAAGACCCGGGCCGTCTCGCCCGGGTCGACGACACCGACCGGCGTCGGGCGGCGCCACCAGCCGAGGACCGGGGTGACCACGAAACGGCTGACCGGGATGTAGAGCTTGGGCAGGACGCCGAAGAGCTGGACACCGCTCGGGTCGAGACCCGTCTCCTCCTCAGCCTCGCGCAGAGCGGCGTTCAGCGGCCCGTCGGTGGCCGGGTCGCCGTCCTCGGGATCGAGGGCGCCACCGGGGAAGGACGGCTGCCCGGCGTGGGATCTGAGGGTTCCCGCCCGTTCCATGAGCAGCAGTTCGGGGCCGCGCGGGCCCTCGCCGAAGAGGATGAGCACCGCGGACTGACGGCCCGTGCCGTTGGCCGGCGGCAGGAAGCGGCTCAGCTGGAGCGGTTCCACGGTCTCGGCGACCTGCGCGACCGGGCCCAGCCAGTCGGGCAGTCCTTCCTTGCTGAGCACCGGACCGCCCTGCGTGTTGCTCGTGTCCTGTGTGTTGCCTGCGTGCTTCATCGCCACCCCCGTTCTGCTCTTCCCAACGCCCGCCGAGGCCGAGTTCGTTCCGTCATCCGGCGCCCAGCGGCGGCGCGGGCGTGCCGCCCGCGTCCAGATAGGCCTGAGGGGGGTTGAGCCGCTGCCCGGGGAAGCCGCCCTTCTCGTACTTCAGGAGCTTCCTCGCCTTCTCGGGGTCGGTCTCGCCCTCCCCGTACGCCGGGCAGAGCGGGGCGATGGGGCAGGCGCCGCAGGCGGGCTTGCGGGCGTGGCAGATGCGGCGGCCGTGGAAGATCACGTGGTGCGACAGCATGGTCCAGTCGCTCTTCGGGAAGAGCTCGCCCACAGCCTTCTCGATCTTGTCGGGCTCGGTCTCGGCGGTCCACCGCCAGCGCCGTACGAGCCGCTGGAAGTGGGTGTCGACGGTGATCCCGGGACGCCCGAAGGCGTTGCCGAGCACGACGAAGGCGGTCTTGCGGCCCACTCCGGGCAGTTTCACGAGGTCTTCGAGGCGCCCGGGCACCTCGCCCCCGAAGTCGTCCCTCAGGGCCTTGGAGAGCCCTATGACGGATTTGGTCTTGGCGCGGAAGAACCCGGTCGGGCGCAGGATCTCCTCGACCTCTTCCGGGTTGGCCTCGGCGAGGTCCTCGGGGGTCGGATACCTGGCGAAGAGCGCGGGCGTCGTCTGGTTCACCCGCAGGTCCGTGGTCTGGGCGGACAGGACCGTGGCGACGACCAGCTGGAAAGGGTTCTCGAAGTCCAGCTCCGGGTGGGCGTACGGGTACACCTCGGCGAGTTCGCGGTTGATGCGGCGGGCCCGGCGGACGAGGGCGGTGTGCGACTCGTTCCGCGGCGGCACGGGGGCCACGGCCTTCTTGGAGGCTTTCCCGGCCACCGTCTCCTTGGATGCGGTCTTACCGGCCGCAGCCTCCTTGGAGGCGCCCTTACCGGCAGCTGTCCTCTTGGCGGCGGCCGCGACCGATGCCGCCTTCTTGGCACCGGCTTTCGCAGACTGCGTCTTCTTGGCGACAGCCTTCACAGGCGCCACCTTCTCGCCGGCCGCTCTCGCGGGTGCCGCCTTCTCGGCAGCCGATTTCGCGGGTGTCACTTTCTTCGCCGTCCCTTTCGCGGGTGTCACCTTCTTGGCGGGACGAGGCGCCGTCTTCTTCGCGCTCTTCCCGCGCGCCGTCGCCGACGGCGCCTTCGACCCCGTCCCGGACACGGCCTTCAAGGGCACGGCGCCTGCCGCTTTTGTCGGTTCTTTGGTTCCGTCGGGGGCCTGTTCGCCCACAGCGGAATCACGACGTACAACCACCCGCCCAGCCCCCTTGGCCTGTGCTCTCACCGGCGATTTGGACACCCGGCCAGCCTAAAGCCCGGCACCGACATCCGCCCCGGACCCTGAAGATCGGCCCCCAATTGGCCCCCTGCCGCACTCGTCGGGACGCCGGTGCGGCAGACTTGTGACTGATCACACTGTTTGGAACGTCCGGCAAGATGGGGAACACGGTCCCCTGGTACCAAGGGGGGCAACGGTCCCCTGAGCAGGTCGACAAGGAGAGAACTCGTGGACGACGTTCTGCGGCGCGCCCCGCTCTTCGCGGCGCTCGATGACGAGCAGGCCGCGGAGCTCCGCGCCTCCATGAGTGAGGTGACCCTCGCGCGAGGCGACGCCCTCTTCCATGAGGGCGACCCCGGGGACCGCCTCTATGTGGTCACCGAGGGCAAGGTGAAGCTCCACCGCACCTCCCCCGACGGGCGCGAGAACATGCTCGCCGTCCTCGGCCCCGGCGAGCTGATCGGCGAACTGTCACTGTTCGACCCGGGCCCGCGCACGGCGACCGCCACCGCGCTCACCGAGGTCAAGCTGCTCGGCCTCGGCCACGGCGACCTCCAGCCCTGGCTGAACGCGCGGCCCGAGGTGGCCGCCGCCCTGCTGCGCGCCGTCGCCCGGCGCCTGCGCAAGACCAACGACCAGATGTCCGACCTGGTCTTCTCCGACGTGCCCGGCCGTGTCGCCCGGGCCCTGCTCGACCTGTCGCGCCGCTTCGGTGTGCAGTCCGAAGAGGGCATCCACGTCGTGCACGACCTCACGCAGGAGGAACTGGCCCAGCTGGTCGGCGCCTCCCGCGAGACCGTCAACAAGGCGCTCGCCGACTTCGCGGGCCGCGGCTGGCTCCGCCTGGAGGCCCGCGCGGTGATCCTCCTGGACGTGGAGCGGCTCGCCAAGCGCTCGCGCTGACACCATTCGGCCGTACGACGACGGGGTCCCGCCTCTCACCGAGGCGGGACCCCGTCGTCGTACCCCGTGGACCCAGGCACCCGCGGTCGTCCGGCGCCGGCCGCGCACCCGCAAATGATCTGCGCGACGACGGCCCCTGGCGGCACAGTGGGCGCATGGACGTACCGGGGTACCGCAGAGGGCTCGACGCCGAGGGGCACATCGCGCGCGAGGGGTCGCTCGCGCGCGTGCCGCGGGCGTTCGGGCCCGTCGTCGCGGCGGCCCGTGAACGGCTGCTGGACGTCTTCGGGACCCGGCTGGACGGCGCGTACCTCTACGGCTCGATCCCGCGCGGCACCGCGCGCGTGGGACGCTCCGACCTCGACCTGCTGCTGTCCCTGCGCGAGGAGCCGACCGAGACCGACCGCGCCGAGACCCGCGCGCTCGAAGCGGCGCTCGACCAGGAGTTCGCCGAGATCGACGGCGTGGGAACGCTGCTGTTCGGCCGTGCGCGGCTGCTGAGCGACCTGGAGCGGCACGACCTCGGCTGGTTCGTCGCCTGCCTCTGCACCCCGCTCCTGGGCGAGGACCTGGCCGGACACCTCCCGCGCTACCGTCCCGACACGCGGCTGGCCCGCGAGACGAACGGCGACCTCGCCCTGCTGCTGCCGCGCTGGCGCGAACGGATCGCCGCGGCCGAGGACACCGACGAGGCCAGACGCCCGCTGGTCCGCTCGATGTCGCGGCACCTCGTGCGCACCGGCTTCACGCTCGTCATGCCGCGCTGGAACGGCTGGACCAGCGATCTGGAGGAGATGGCCGAGGCGTTCGGCACGTACTACCCGGAGCGGGCCACCGACCTGAGGAACGCGGCCGTACGCGGACACGAGCCGACCGGCGACCCCGCGGCGCTCCGCTCGTACGTGGACGATCTCGGACCGTGGCTCGCCGACGAGTACGCACGCGTGCACGGCATCAAGGCGCCCCGCCCGTGAGGCCCTCCCCCGGAACGCGAGAGAACGCCACCACGGCCCAGGTGACCTAGGGCCTGCCGTTTGGGTCAGGTCGCAGCAGGGCAGCGACGGGGCTGTTCTGCACCGGTGACCGGGGTCTGGTGCGTGCAGCTGCAAGGCGGAGGAGGGAGTCGACGCGGTGGGGGCACCTCCCGGCCGGAGGCTGGGGGACGTTGGCGACCGACGACAACGCCGCTGGGGGTGCCCCCTGCTCGAAGAGCTTGGGGGAGTGCGTGCCAGACCCCGCGTCTGCGAACTGATCCAAACGACAGGCCCTAGATCAGCCCGTGCTCGCGCAGATAGTCCATCTGCGCCCGCACCGACAGCTCGGCCGCGGGCCAGAGCGACCGGTTCACGTCCGCGTAGACGTGGGCGACGACCTCCTCGGGAGCCCGGAGGCCGTTCTCCACGGCGGTCTCGACCTGGGCCAGCCGGTGGGCGCGGTGGGCGAGGTAGAACTCGACCGCGCCCTGCGCGTCGTCGAGGACCGGTCCGTGACCGGGCAGGACGGTGTGGACACCGTCGTCGACCGTCAGCGAGCGCAGCCGGCGCAGCGAGTCGAGATAGTCGCCCAGACGCCCGTCGGGATGGGCCACCACGGTCGTGCCGCGCCCCAGGACGGTGTCCCCGGTGAGCACGGCCCGGTCGGCCGGGAGATGGAAGCACAGCGAGTCGGCGGTGTGCCCGGGAGTCGACACGACACGCAGCTCCAGCCCGCCGAGGCTGATCACGTCGCCGGCCGCCAGCCCCTCGTCCCCGAGCCGCAGCGCGGGGTCCAGGGCGCGCACGGAGGTTCCCGACAGCTCGGCGAAGCGCGAGGCGCCCTCCGCGTGGTCGGGATGCCCGTGCGTGAGCAGGGTCAGCGCGACCCGCTTCCCGGCCTTCTCGGCCGTGTCCAGGACGGCGCGCAGATGTATGTCGTCCAGGGGCCCCGGGTCGATGACGACCGCGAGCTCGGAGTCGGGCTCGGACACGATCCACGTGTTCGTGCCGTCCAGGGTCATCGCGGAGGCGTTGGGGGCCAGGACGTTCACCGCGCGCGCGGTGGCGGGGCCGGAGAGGACCGTGCCGCGCGGCTGGCCGGGGAGCGCTGCTGCGTCGGTCATGCGGAGGCTCCGCCGGTCGGGATGTGCTTGGTGAACTCGTCGTGTCCCGGCCAGGAGAGGACGACCTCGCCACCCTCCAGACGCGCCTCGGCCAGGACAGGGGTCAGATCACGGGCGGCCGCGCCGGCGAGGGCGTCCGCGGACCTCTCGTACCCCACGATCCCGCGCAGCGTGGCGATGGTGGGCGGCATCATCAGCAGCTCGCCCTTGTCGTAGCCGGCCGCCGCGTCGGCGGGACGGATCCACACCGTGCGGTCGGCCTCCGTGGAGGCGTTCCGGGTGCGCTGGCCCTCCGGGAGGACGGCCACGAAGAACCAGGTGTCGTAGCGGCGGGACTCGAACTCCGGAGTGATCCAGCGGGCCCAGGCCCCGAGCAGGTCCGAGCGGAGCACGAGCCCCCTGCGGTCGAGGAACTCGGCGAAGGACAGGTCCCTGGCGACCAGGGCCGCCCGGTCCGCCTCCCAGTCGTCCCCGGTGGTGTCACCGACCACGCTGTCCGGGCTGGGGCCGGCGAGCAGGACGCCCGCCTCCTCGTACGTCTCCCGTACGGCAGCGCAGACGATGGCCTGGGCGGAGGTCTCGTCCACGCCGAGCCGTTCCGCCCACCACGCGCGCGTGGGACCGGCCCAGCGGATCTGCTGCTCGTCGTCGCGCGGGTCCACGCCGCCGCCCGGATACGCGTACGCGCCTCCGGCGAAGGCCATGGAGGCGCGTCGGCGCAGCATGTGGACCACGGGGCCGGTCTCGCCGTCCTTGACCAGCATCACCGTGGCGGCGCGCCGGGGTGCAACCGGTGTCAGTGTTCCCTCGGCCAGCGCACGAATCCGCTCCGGCCACTCCGCCGGAAACCATTGCCCATTCCCCATGGCCGGAGGCTATCCCGAGCCGGGCGGATGTTCGAGGCCCCACCGCCCCACAAGCGACGTCCACCCCGTACGACGTGGGGCTCTCTGTGCTGCTGCCCGCCCCCGGGATCCGGCGTGAGGGGACGGGCCGGTACATCGATGCCCGTCGCCACCGACGGTCACTCCTCATCCCACGGCGACGGGCTGATACACCGGCACGGCCCCGACCCACCACCGGACCGGAGCCGAACCTGTACCCGACCCCGGTGACATCCCGAAGGGCTACGCGTGGGTGAGTTCCACCTGGATCTCGACCTCCACCGGAGCGTCCAGCGGCAGCACCGCGACACCGACCGCACTCCGCGCGTGCATACCCTTGTCGCCGAGCACGGCCCCGAGCAGCTCACTCGCGCCGTTCAGCACACCCGGCTGCCCGGTGAAGTCCGAGGCCGAGGCCACGAAGCCCACGACCTTGACGACACGCGCGATGCGATCGAGGTCGCCCACGACCGACTTCACCGCCGCCAGGGCGTTCAGCGCGCACGTACGGGCCAGTTCCTTGGCCTCCTCGGCCGTGACCTCGGCCCCGACCTTCCCGGTGACCGGAAGCTTCCCGTCCACCATCGGAAGCTGCCCGGCGGTGTACACGTACACGCCCGACTGCACGGCGGGCTGGTACGCGGCCAGCGGCGGGACGACACCAGGAAGGCTCAGCCCGAGCTCGGCGAGCTTCGCCTCGACAGCCCCGCTCATGCGGACTTCTCCCGCTTCAGGTAGGCCACGAGCTGCTCGGGGTTGTTCGGCCCGGGCACGACCTGCACGAGCTCCCAGCCGTCCTCGCCCCAGGTGTCCAGAATCTGCTTCGTGGCATGGACGAGCAGCGGCACAGTGGAGTATTCCCATTTGGTCATGTGGCCGACTGTAGCCGCTGGGGACCACCGCCTCCCGCCCGAGCCGCCCGCCGCCCCGCCGCCGCAAGCGCGGCTTGTCCACAGCCTCCTGCGTACTCCGGCGGCGGACTGGTTAGGCTCGAATACGTGAGCAGGCTCCAGGTCGTCAGCGGCAAGGGCGGTACCGGCAAGACCACGGTAGCCGCGGCCCTCGCGCTCGCCCTCGCGACGGAGGGCAAGCGCGCCCTTCTGGTCGAGGTCGAGGGCAGGCAGGGCATCGCGCAGCTCTTCGAGACAGAAGCGCTGCCCTACGAGGAGCGGAAGATCGCCGTCGCTCCAGGTGGCGGGGAGGTGTTCGCCCTCGCCATCGATCCCGAACTGGCTTTGCTGGACTACCTCCAGATGTTCTACAAACTGGGCGGTGCCGGCCGCGCCCTGAAGAAACTCGGCGCGATCGACTTCGCCACCACCATCGCGCCCGGGCTGCGGGACGTACTCCTGACCGGCAAGGCCTGCGAGGCGGTGCGGCGCAAGGAGAAGAGCGGCCGCTTCACGTACGACTACGTGGTGATGGACGCGCCCCCCACCGGCCGCATCACCCGCTTCCTGAACGTCAACGACGAGGTCGCAGGCCTCGCGAAGATCGGCCCGATACACAATCAGGCCCAGGCCGTCATGCGTGTCCTCAAGTCCCCGGAGACCGCCGTCCATCTGGTGACGCTGCTGGAGGAGATGCCCGTCCAGGAGACCGCGGACGGGATCGCGGAGCTGCGCGCGGCGAAGCTTCCCGTGGGCCGGATCATCGTGAACATGGTGCGCCCGGCACTCCTCGACACCGTCGACCTGGAGCTGGCCGAGACCGCTCCCCGTTCGGCGATCGCCAAGTCGCTCTCCTCTGCCGGTCTCGGCGGCGCGCGGCGCGGCGGCCTCGCGGAACGGCTGGTGGACCCGCTCCTCCAGCAGGCCGAGGAGTACGCCGAGCGGTACACGCTGGAGACCGAACAGCGCGGCGTGCTGGCCGAACAGGGCCTGCCGCTGCACGAGCTCCCGCTGCTCGCCGAGGGCCTGGATCTGGCGGGCCTGTACCAACTGGCCGCACAGCTGCGTAAGCAAGGGATGTCATGAGCCTGGACCCCGTCCGCGTCCTCGATCTCGACCCGCTGCTCGACGACCCGGAGACCCGCATCGTGGTGTGCTGCGGCTCGGGCGGTGTCGGCAAGACGACCACGGCCGCGGCTCTCGGGCTGCGTGCCGCGGAGCGCGGCCGCAAGGTGGTCGTGCTCACCATCGACCCCGCGCGCAGACTGGCGCAGTCCATGGGCATCGACTCCCTGGACAACACTCCGCGCCGGGTGAAGGGGGTCGAGGGGAGCGGCGAACTGCACGCCATGATGCTCGACATGAAGCGCACGTTCGACGAGGTCGTGGAGGCGCACGCGGACGGCGACCGGGCGGCCGCCATCCTCAACAACCCGTTCTACCAGTCGCTTTCCGCGGGCTTCGCCGGCACGCAGGAGTACATGGCGATGGAGAAGCTCGGCCAGCTGCGGGCGCGCGACGCGTGGGACCTGATCGTGGTCGACACACCGCCGTCCCGTTCGGCGCTGGACTTCCTGGACGCCCCGAAGCGGCTCGGTTCCTTCCTCGACGGGCGGCTGATCCGGCTGCTGACGGCGCCGGCCAAGCTGGGCGGCCGGGCCGGAATGAAGTTCCTGAACGTCGGGATGTCGATGATGACGGGCACCCTGGGCAAGCTGCTCGGGGGTCAGCTCCTGAAGGACGTGCAGACGTTCGTCGCGGCCATGGACACCACCTTCGGCGGTTTCCGCACGCGGGCCGACGCCACGTACAAGCTGCTCCAGGCGCCCGGCACCGCGTTCCTTGTGGTCGCGGCGCCCGAGCGGGACGCGCTGCGCGAGGCCGCGTACTTCGTGGAGCGGCTGGCCGCGGAGGAGATGCCGTTCGCCGGGCTGGTGCTCAACCGGGTGCACGGCAGCGGGGCCACCCAGCTGTCCGCCGAGCGGGCGCTCGCCGCCGCGGAGGATCTCGACTCCGCCGACGCGGAGACCGCCGAGCCGGCCGACCCGGAGACCGCGGACGCGGGCAACGCCGAGACGACCGACCCCGGCGAGGCCGAGGCCGCCGACTCCGCCAAGTCCGAGACCGCCGAACCCGCCGCCGGGGACGGTCCAGAATCCGCCGACGCAGAAAATCTTGCCGACGCCCGCATTGTGGATCAGACGAACGGGAAGGCTGGACTTCGTAACTCCCCTGGCACGTACGGCAGTTCAGACACACCGGCTTCCGGTGCATCAGCTCCTGACGAAGGCTCCCCCGCCGACACGGACAGGACCGCCGCCACGGCCCCGGAACGATCCGTCGACCAGCTCACCGCAGGCCTGCTGCGGCTCCACGCCGAGCGCATGCAGCTGCTCTCCCGCGAGCAGCGCACGCGTGACCGCTTCGCCGCGCGCCACCCCGAGGTGCCGGTGGCCGAGGTGGCCGCGCTGCCCGGCGACGTACACGACCTCGCGGGACTGCGGGACATCGGGAACCGGCTCGCGGCCCACCGGCACGAGCTTCCCGAAAGCTGAACGCGGAGCACCCGAAGGGACACGTGGAGCCCCCGGGTGCCGTGTGGAGCCTCCACGGGGGCGCTTCAGGCCCCATCCTGCCCCCGCGGCCTCCGGGCGGGCCCCAGAAGGCCCGTACGAGTCCCGGGGCTCCGGAGTGGCGTCCTGACCGCGCGACGGACACGGCAACCCGGCCGCGGCCCGGAGCGGCATCCCGGCCGCGAAGGACGAACTCCCCGGCGCCGCGCGAAATCCCCCGCGATGGACGAGGTTCGCCTCGACATCGCCGTCGACGTTCCCGTCGGCGTTTCCGTCGGCGTTTCCGTCGGCGTTTCCGTCGGCATTTCCGTCGGCGGGCGAACTCCCCTCACCCCACCGCCGCGTAGCGCTCGTACACCTCTTCCTCGTCGAGGGGCAGCAGGCCCGCCCCGCGCTCGTACTCCGTACGCGCGGTCTCGAGCAGGCGCCGCCACGAGGTGACGGTCGGCCGCCGGCGCAGCAACGCGCGGCGCTCACGCTCGGTCATGCCACCCCACACGCCGAATTCGACGCGGTTGTCGAGCGCATCGGCGAGGCACTCCGTGCGAACCGGACATCCGGTGCACACTGCCTTGGCCCTGTTCTGCGCTGCTCCTTGAACGAACAGTTCATCTGGATCGGTAGTGCGGCAGGCCGCCTGCGCACTCCAGTCGGTTACCCAGCCCATACCGGCGCCGTCCTCTCCCGAATCGAGGCTCCCCCACGGCGGCAGCGGCATATTCACCGCCGCCAGTTGAGGACGTTACGGAAGGTGGGCACAGCGCAACACCCCCTTCGGGCCCAATCTTGAATGGCCCGAACGGACTATGCGTAAGCGGCAGATCACCCGGGGGAGTGAGCCGAGGACATGCGCGGCTATTCCGGCAAACCGGGATGATCTGGTCGAGTCACAACGGACGCCATGTGACACACAAGGCTGATTCGGACACGTGCTCCACAGGAACGCGGAACCTCCGGAACGATTCGGGGTCGCCGGACGTATTGATACGTGGCCGCACTGCTGTGACAGTTGAGAGCAGCTTAGGCCAAGGCATATACGCGTGTCCGGCGAATGAGAACGTAGGCTGCCCTCATGCCAAAGAAGCGCTCGGGCGGTGGTCTGTCCCCTACGCAGCAGGCCGCCAAGTTCCTCGGTGTCAGCGTGCTCGCGGGCGCCGTCATGGCCGGAATCGCGCTGCCCGCCGCGGGCGCGCTCGGTCTCGCGGCCAAGGGCTCGGTCCAGGGGTTCGATGACATTCCGGACAATCTGAAGAGTCCGTCGCTGAGTCAGCGGACCACGATCCTGGACAGCAAGGGCGGTCAGCTCGCGACCGTGTACTCGCGCGACCGCACGGTGGTCGACGTCAAGAACATCTCGCCCTACATGCAGAAGGCGATCGTCGCGATCGAGGACTCGCGCTACTACCAGCACGGCGCGATCGACCTGAAGGGCATCCTGCGCGCGGTCAACCAGAACGCGCAGAACGGCGGCGTGGCCCAGGGCGCCTCCACCCTGACCCAGCAGCTGGTGAAGAACTACTTCGTGGAAGAGGCGGGCGACGACCCGACCAAGGTCGCGCAGGCCACCCAGCAGACCATCGGCCGCAAGGTCCGCGAGCTCAAGTACGCCATCCAGCTGGAAGAGAAGCTGGGCAAGAAGAAGATCCTCGAGAACTACCTGAACATCACGTTCTTCGGCGAGCAGGCGTACGGCATCGAGGCCGCGTCCCAGCGCTACTTCTCCAAGCCCGCCAAGAGCCTGAACCTCCAGGAGGCGGCGCTCCTCGCGGGCATCGTCCAGTCGCCGAGCCGGTACGACCCGGTCAACGACGAGGAGGAGGCCCTCAAGCGCCGCAACACCGTGCTCCAGCGCATGGCCGAGGTGCACGACATCTCCCAGGAGCAGGCCGACGCCGCCAAGGCGACGAAGCTCGGGCTGCACGTCAGCCAGCCGAAGAACGGCTGCATCACGGCGGTCAAGGGCGCCGGCTTCTTCTGCAAGTACGTGGAGAACGTCTTCCTGAGCGACCCGGTCTTCGGCAAGACCAAGGAGGACCGGGCGAAGATCTGGAACCAGGGCGGCCTGACGATCCGTACGACGCTCGACCCGCAGTCCCAGGCCTCGATCCAGACGTCGCTGAAGCAGCACGTCTACAAGTCCGACAAGGTCGCCGCGGCGGCCACCCTGGTCGAGCCCGGCACCGGGAAGATCCTCGGGATGGGCCAGTCGAAGCCGTTCGGCTACGGCAAGAACGAGACCGAGTACAACTACTCGGTCAACTACGACATGGGCGGCTCGAACTACGGCTTCCCGACCGGCTCGACGTTCAAGCCGTTCGTGGCCGCGGCGGCGCTGGAGCAGGGCCGGCCGGCGACGCAGGAGTACTCCTCGCCGAACTCGATGCTGTACCCCAGCCCCGTGCAGACGTGCAGCAGCAAGCCCTGGACGAACCAGGCGAACGAGCGGGTCCCGAACGAGAGCGCGTCCGAGAAGGGCCCGTATCAGCTGAAGGAGGCGATGGCCAAGTCGGTCAACACCTACTTCGTGCAGATGATCTCCGACATCGGCCTGTGCCCGGTGATGAACCAGATCGACAAGCTCGGCGTGGTCCAGGGCAACGGCGACAAGCTCCCCGAGGTGCCCTCCATCGCCCTGGGCGCCAAGGGCATCTCGCCGCTCACCATGGCCACGGCATACGCCTCCTTCGCCTCCCGCGGCATGTACTGCACCCCGGTCGCCATCGAGTCGATCAGCCAGCAGATCGGCGGCCGCGAGAAGTCCCTGGACGTGCCCAAGTCGACCTGCTCGCGGGCCATGTCCGAGACGACGGCCGACACGGTCAACAGCCTGCTGAGCGGCGTGATCGACTCCGGTACGGGCCAGCAGGCCGGTCTCACCGACCGTGCCAACGCCGGTAAGACGGGTACCACCGACGAGCGCAAGAACGCCTGGTTCGTCGGCTACACGCCGAACCTCTCCGGCGCCGTCTGGGTCGGCAGCGCCACCCAGCGGGTCCACATGGTGAACATCGAGATCGGCGGCGTCTACCAGGCGAAGGTGTACGGCGGTCAGGTCCCGGGTCCGATCTGGCGCGACCTGATGACCGGCGCCCTCGTGGGCAAGGACGCCCCGTCCTTCAACCTGATCAACATTCCGGACCCGGAGAAGAACAAGGACCCGGGTCAGGACGACAACAACAAGGGCCGCGGCCGCCACGGCGGCAAGGGGAACGGCAACACCACCATCGGCAACACCATCAGCGGTCAGAGCGACGGCGGAGTGACGTTCCCGTCGCCCACGTTCTCGCTCCCCGACGGATGGATCCAGGGCAACACGAACAGCGGCAACACGAACAGCGGCAACGGAAACGGCGGCCAGCGCTGACCCGTACACCGCGAGCCGGCACGTGAACGCGTGAACGCCCCGTGGCCCAGGAGTCGATCCTGGGCCACGGGGCGTTCTCCGTAAGGGGTGTTGCGAGTTCCGGAGACGGCTTCACCGGGTGGCGTCCCCGGAACCGGCGATGCCGTCACCCGGACACCAGCCCCGCAACGGACGGCGGCGTCAGCCGGCGGGCGACTGCTTGACGACGACGGCGTCAGCCGACAGGCGACTGCTTGACGACGGCGGCGTCAGCCGACAGGCGACTGCTTGACGGCGCGTTGACTCAGCCCGCGAGCAGCTGCTTCACGACGGCGGCGACACGGCCGCCCTCGGCCTGGCCGGCCACCTTCGGGTTCACGATCTTCATGACGGCACCCATCGCGCGCGGGCCCTCGGCACCGGCCGCCTTCGCCTCGTCGACGGCCTGGGCGACGATCTGCCGAAGCTCGTCGTCGGACAGCTGCTTGGGCAGGTACACGGCGAGCACCTCGCCCTCCGCGCGCTCACGCTCGGCCGACTCGGCGCGCCCGCCCTGCGTGAAGGCCTCCGCGGCCTCACGGCGCTTCTTCGCCTCGCGGGCGATCACCTTCTGCACTTCGTCGTCGGAGAGTTCGCGCTTGGTCTTGCCCGCGACCTCCTCATTGGTGATCGCGGAGAGGGTGAGCCGGAGCGTCGAGGAGCGCAGCTCGTCGCGTCCCTTGATCGCGGCGCTGAGGTCTTCCTGCAACTTCGACTTGAGCGTGGTCATGCCGTCAAGTGTCGCAGGTGCGGTGACGCGGACGCCTGTTGATTTCGCAGCGCGCCCGGCCGAGGACCGAAGTCCCGTACGGGGGCGCCCTCCTCGTGGTCCGGGAGGGCCGTGCGCGACCGTCTCCCCCGTGGTCGCGTCGGGCCGTCCCCGACCGGCTCCCCCGCGATCGCGTACGGGACTTCCAGGTTGTCCACAGCCGGGTAAGAGCGCTCACCGGAGTCTGACACGATGGACGTATGCGCGCGCGATACGGAGTACCCCTGGGAATCACGGCGGTGGGCGCCGCCGGTCTGCTGTACTCGGCGGGGTTCGAGGCCCGTTCCTTCCGCCTGCGGCGGGTGACCGTCCCCGTCCTGCCGCCGGGGATGCGGCCGCTGCGCATTCTCCAGGTCTCGGACATCCACATGGTGAGCGGACAGCGCAAGAAGCAGCGCTGGCTCCGCTCCCTGGCCGGTCTGCGTCCCGACTTCGTGATCAACACCGGGGACAACCTCTCGGACCCGGAGGGCGTGCCCGAGGTACTGGACGCGCTCGGCCCCCTGATGGAGTTCCCCGGCGCCTACGTCTTCGGCTCGAACGACTACTACGGCCCCACGCTCCGCAACCCCGCCCGCTACCTGTTCGAGAAGGCCGCGGGCCGTCACGGGCTGAACGGCAACAAGCCGGTCGTGGGCGCCGTCCACAACCCGTGGGAGGACCTGCGCGACGGTTTCGACACCGGGGGCTGGCTGAACCTGACGAACACCCGGGGGACGCTGAAGATCGAGGGCGCTGAGATCGAGCTGACCGGCGTCGACGACCCCCACATCAAGCGTGACCGCTACGCACGCGTGGCCGGCGGCCCGTCCGCGTCCGCCGACTTCTCGATGGGCGTGGTGCACGCCCCGTACCTGCGCGCCCTGGACGCCTTCACCGCCGACGGATACCCCTTGGTCCTGGCGGGCCACACGCACGGCGGCCAGATCTGCCTCCCCTTCTACGGCGCCTTCGTCACCAACTGCGACCTCGACACCGACCGCGTGAAGGGCCTCTCCAGGCATACGGCGGAGAGCCGGACCTCGTACCTGCACGTCTCGGCGGGCTGCGGCGCGAGCCGCTACACACCGGTCCGCTTCGCCTGCCCGCCGGAGGCGTCGCTGCTGACGCTGGTGGAGCGGGGCCAGTAAGCGGGGCGCCGACCCCACCTGCGTACGGGCCGCACCCGGACCGATGGCGGAGACGCTGCGAAGCGCCTCCGCCGCGAACCGTGACCGGAGGGTGGCCGAAAGGCGTCCCGGCACCGCATGCCGAAGAACGCCACGGTCACCGGCCGCGGCGGACGGGCTGGACACCAGCAGGACCGGATGCCCTGGGGGAACCGGATGAAGCCGCCGCACCGGCCCACGCCGCCCGGATGACATCCCGAACGACCTCGTAACCCACCCGGTCGACACATATCGCCCAAATGCCCTCATCCGCTTAGCGTGAGGGCATGATCAACCCCCTACCGAGGGACATACCCGATCTCCCCGCGATACCGGGGATCATCCCGTCGACCCGCCCCTTCGTCCCCGCGACGGCGGTGGTGGCTCCCGCCCGGCGTCCGGCCACGGCGGCGTACCGCGTTCTGGTGGCGCTCGCGGCCGCGAGCGGCGTGGCCATCGAGCTGAAGCTGGGCTCCACGGTCCGGGTGCTGAGCTACTTCACGATCCAGACCAACCTGCTCGTCGCCGTCGTCTTCGCGCTGTCGGCCCGCCGGGCCTGGTCGGCGCGCAGGCCGCTGCCCGGGGTCCTGACCGGCGGCACGTTGATCTACATCTCGATCACCGGCCTCGTCTATCACCTGGTCCTGGCGAACGAGTCGACCCCGTTCTCCATGACCGGAGGCGCCGGCGCACTCTCCGGCTGGCAGACGCTCGCCGGTCACCTGCTGCACACGGTCACGCCGATCGCCGTCCTCGTCGACTGGCTCCTGCTGACGCGCCCGGTCCCACTGGCGTTGCGCGACGCGGCGACCTGGCTGATCTACCCCCTCGCCTACCTGGCCTTCTCCCTGGCCCGCGGCGCGATGCTGACTCCCGGAACGCCGGCGCGCTACCTCTACCCCTTCGTCGACGTGGACCGGCACGGCTACGGGGGCGTCCTCGGCAACACCGCCGTCCTGGGCGTCGCCTTCTACGCCCTGGGCCTCTTCATCGTCGTCCTCGACCACCTGCGCCCCGACCCGGTCCGACGCCGCCTCCGACGCCCAGAAAACCGGATTTCGTCTCAGGCCAGCGGTGGGCTAAAGTAAACGACGTCGCCGCGAGAGCAGCGACAATCGGGGTGTAGCGCAGCTTGGCAGCGCGCTTCGTTCGGGACGAAGAGGTCGTGGGTTCAAATCCCGCCACCCCGACAGCTAAATCGCAGATCAGGCCCGGTGCTGAGGAATCAGCACCGGGCCTGTCTCGTTCTCCAGGGGCTCTCTGGAGAAACCCTGGAGAAGATCTTGGAATCTGTCTCCCGATCGGCGCGCTGCTAGACCCGCTCCAGTGAGCGGTGAGGGAGCGGCGGGGTTTCGACCTGGATGGCATCGTCAGGGCGGACGATCCCTCCGTGGCGGACCACGGCCATGACACCACTCTTGAATGTGAACTCACCGGTCACGGAGTCCATGGTGAAGACTTCACCGAGCAGTCCCTTGCGGAAGTCGTTGATCTTCGAGCATGGGTTGCGCAGTCCCGTCACCTCGAGTACCACCTGCTCTCCGAGATGGAGCAGGGCACCGGTGGGCAGGCCCAACAGGTCCACCCCGCGCGTGGTGACGTTCTCGCCGAGCTGGCCCGCAGAGACTTTGAAGCCCTTGAGGGCGAGTTCGTCGAAGAGTTCCTCGTGCATCAGGTGGACCTGGCGCAGGTTGGGCAGGTCCGGCTCGTAGGTCATGCGGAACTGATGGCGGATCGTCTCACCTGCGTGAACGTCTCCCTCCACCCCGAGCCCTGTGAGCAGCCTGATGGAATCTCGATTGGGCTTGCTGAACGAGTACACCTCGTTCCGGCTCACTGCGGCGACCTGACCAGTCATCACGCCCTCCCCCTGTTGTCGTTCTGCGGCGGTCGATCTTATTGTTGGGGCAACCAGCCTTGTGAGGAGGGAACAGGGAGCGGACCGGCCGGATGCGCCAGTACCCGATCCTGCGCGAGTTTGCGAGACAACCCTTAGCGAGTTTTCAGCAACGCATCCAGAGCAGACACGGGCGAGCCGACGCTCATCGTCCGGCGCACGTCCAACGCTTCCTCCCACATCCCGGTGAGCGCAGTCATCAGATCGCTGACAGCTTCCAGCATCTTCACGCGAGTCGACTCCGCCACGGCGTCCGGGCGGTTGAGGACGTTCGAGACGGTGCCGGTCGATACGCCGGAGCGGCGCGCCACGTCGACCAGCTTCGCCCCGGGGCGGCTTGCGGACCCGTTGGCGGTTCCATGGCCGCGGAAGACGTAGGCCAGTCCGTGGCACTCGCAGGGCTTCGGTCTTGTCCGGGCGATGTGGCCGGCAAGCAGGGAGGCGAGGAATTCCGGTGTGTCGATGTCGCGGTAGGAGTCGTCCTTGGGCGGGCAGCGGTGCAGTTCGCCGGTGTCCAGTTCGTAGAGCTGCCACTCAACGCGGATGCTCTTCGGCCGGACGAACTCGGTCTCAAGGACGACGATTTCGCCCCAGCGCATGCCGGTGTAGCCCTTGATGATGCCGGCAAGGAACTCGTCGTCGCGGCCGGACAGCAGGGCCATTCTCTCGGCGAGCAGCAGGATGCCGAGTGCGGTCGTGACTGCCTTCTCGGGTCCACGGTTGCGTGAGCGGCCGGCGCGTTTTTCTCGTCCGCGGCGCTTGGTTGCCGGGTTGGAGTCGCGCAGTCCCTCGTCAACAGCGTCGGCGAGGATCGGGTGCAGTGTGGCCCGCCATGGCTTGACGCTGGATGCCGCATAGGGCACGGCGCGTTCGTGCTTCTCCCAAGCGGCAATGTCGGTGCTCAGGATGTCGGCGACGGCTGAGTCTTCGAATGCGGGGAGTAAATGCTCTTCGATGTGCCGCCGGTAGTTCTGCATGGTGGAGGCCGCCAAGTCCTGTGCGGCATACCAGCGGTTGACGTAAGCACCGAAGGTGATCCGCTCGCGAGGCGCCTTCTTCGTTCCGGCCAGCAGCTTCGCTTCTTCGGCGTCGGCCGCCTTCTTTGCCGCAACCTTGGTCCGGAAGCGGATGGCATCGCCATCGGCACCGCAGTCACGTCAAGACCGCTCCGGACGGCTATGGGCCAGGCTGGAACCGAACAAGCAGGTCAGTGATCGTGAAGCGAGGTCACGCGGCACCTGATCACGTTCGGGAGCAAGCGGTCTTCAAGCAAAGCGCCCCCTATCCCCGCGCGTTCCACCCTGAGGAGACGGCATCGCAGGCGAGGCACCCCGTGGGGTGCTGCTGCGGCCTCATGGATCCCGGCTTCCGGCTCTTGGTCGCTACTGCCGACCCCGGACTCCTCCACCAACACTTCCCCGGCCACCTACAGCACCGACCCGGCCGGCCGGCCGGCGCTCCATCAACCTCGCGTCCACCGGCACCCGCAGATGCCTCCCCACCAGCCGTCGCCGGTCATAGTGACTAACCAACTGCATCATGCTCGCGGGTATCCCGAGCGGCACCGGCAGCACGGCCCATACAGCCCCGATTGGTTGCCTCTAGCCCGTCGCCCGACCAACGAAAAGTGGTTCACCAGCCTGTTCGGCGAACTGTCATGAAGGTCGAGGGTAAATTCAAGGATCAATCCTTTAGATTCCTTGATTGAGCAAAAAGGTTGTTAAAAAGGCAACATCCTCGCGCTCGCGCGATCGATTCGCACCGACGGAGCATGAGATTCCGCTTGCTTGCAGGGCCAAGGTGTAGCCAATGACCCGGCTTCAATGGCCCTACTCAAGTCTTGCTCAGATCAATCGAGTTTCCTTGACGATCACCCAGGCAGTCCGCAATTGTTCTGTTCATGCCGCTCCCGGGGGGAGCGGCAACGGAGGGAACAATGAACGCCATAACTCGCGCATGCACAGCCGCTGCACTGACCGCTTTTCTCGCCATGGGGTCCGGGGGCGTGGGAACTGCATTTGCGGAAGATGCCCCGACGCCGGTCAATGCCGACCAGGACGGGAACCCGATCCCTCAGGCGCCGGACGACGCCGACGCCAACGGTCCCGTACACCCGGACGGTTGCCAGCAAGACTCGATCATCTCCATCACCAAGGCCAAGAGCGTGTTCGTCGGTGACAAGTCCAAGACCGTTCACGGACAGTCCGGCGTCACGCTCTCGGTCTCGGTGGCCAAGGGCCACACCTGGACCGGCACGTTCACCTATGCGGCAAAGCTCAGTGAGTCGATCATCGTTGCTTCCGCCGAGGAGACCTTCGGCGGCTCGGTCTCCTACGCGAAGACCACCACCGTCACCCCGGGCGGCTCGTGGAAGGTTCCGGCGAGCCAGCGGGACGGATGGCTCGCCCTCGGCTCGAAGGGATACTCCTTCAACTGGGAGCAGGGTTCCTACAACGGTGGCTGCGACTGGAGGGTCACGAACCACGGGACCGCCAAGCTCCCCGCACTCTCGCCCTACATCGCCCACTCGTGAGCTGAGGACGATCTGATGAAGCCTTCCCTGCTGGCCGTCAGCCTGTCGGCCCTGGTGCTCGTGTCGGCCTGTTCCGGCGAGGCTCACCCCCGGGCGACCGCCACCCATGGGGCGGAGAAGGGGGCCAGCATGCCCCCCTCTGCGATACAGACTCCAACGAGCCCGGACCGCCTTCCCAATCCGGTCCAGTCGTCGCTCCCTGTCGGATCGAAGACGCTGTACACAAAAACGGGTCACGGTAAGGGCGGTGTCACACTTCCTGCGTCAGCGGGGAAGGCATCATCCATCACGGTGATGTGGACATGTGCCGGTCCCTCCAATTTCGACATCATCGCCACCGGAAAGCCTCTCGCCGGGTCTCAGTGCGGTGACGGGACCGGCGTATACACCGCCGAGATACCGCACGCTCATCTGCACGAACTGGCGTGGAAGTTCTCGGCGGCCGATTCGGTGGTCTGGCGAATCGTTGTCATCCAGCCACCAGGGAAATAGAAACGAGCGCACCGACGCCTGGCAGCATCCGTCGCGTTCTTCGGACGAGCTACGCGACGCGTTCTCGCGTCGGGCCACACTCGTCAACGCGAGGGTCCGTGCAGACGTGAGCCGCCAGAAGAAGGCCGCAGTGTCCACGGCGCGCCCAAGCGGGACGAGTTTTAGTGGGTGCCGGCCAGTCCACGCTCGCCGGAGGTATGGATGGCCGGGGGCCAAACGGGGGGCCAAACCCGACAACCAAGCCGGGACTGGCACGAACAGCAATGGACGGAGCTGGCGCCGAACGAGAAGGTCAGGGTGACCACGAATCAAGGTCACGAAGGGGCCTGATCGCGTTCGGGACGAAGAGGTCGTGGGTTCAAATCCCGCCACCCCGACAGCTACATAGCAGTTCAGAGGGCCCTTACCGGATCGGTAAGGGCCCTCTGGCGTTGCCGCGTGTCCAACATCAAAGCACCGCATCCAGCGCTTTGGAGACACCCGATGAGCAAGGCAAGCGACTGGGGAATCACCGCGCGTGAGGCTGAGCAGGTGGATCGAGCGAACCTGTCGGGCACGCAGCCGGTGGTGTTCGTCGGAGAAGCCGACGCGAATCCTGAGGTCTTCGCTCACAAGAAGGTCGGAATGATCGCCGACCACATCGAGACCGGCGTGATCGGCGCGCTGGACAGGAAGCCCGTGCTCATCGGCCATTCGATCGGGGGGGCTCCTGGTGCAGATGCCGGCCGGACGCGGCGTCGCCGCCGCTACGGTCGCGATCGACCCGGGCCCCGTCCGGGGCGTACTGCCCTTGCCGTACCACCTGCTCAAGGCGACAGCGCCGGTGTGGCACCACCCGGCCAACCATCACCGCGCGGTGCCCCTCACCTACGAGCAGTTCCGGTACGGCTTCGCCAACACGGTCAGCGAAGAGGAGGCGCACGAGCTCTACGAGACCTTCGCGGTGACAACGGATGGCAAGACGTCGCCCGGACCGCACTGGACTTCGTGCAGCGCTTCGTCCAGACACCCGTCAACAGCTCCGGCGGCACAGGAGCTTCGGCGGTGTCCGGGCCACGTGGCCGGCCCATTCGCGAGCAAGTCATGCCGGGGCATCGACGGACCCCTCCGCAGACCCCTCTCAAGGGCCTTGTCCACAAGAGGAGTTGAGGTCTCCGCCCGGGGCCGTTAACCCCTTGCTCCGATGTCAGGGGCAGGCACTACAGTTCGACTCGTTGCGTGATGTTCACAGCAACCGTACAAAGAGCGCGGCCGGCTTCCGGATCTCCGGGGCAGCGAGGCCGCGCCGTTCCCGTGGGGGGAATCCAGCAGTGAGAACACGCTCTTTGGTGTCGGCGGCCGTGTCCGCCGCACTGGGCGCCGCGCTCCTCGCCGCGCCCGCGCTGGCGTACGCGGACGACGGCGGCACGCCCGCGCAGAACCCGGCGGCCACCGCGGCCACCGCGGCCACGAACCCGCCGTCGGATCCGACGTCCGAGCCGACGTCGACGGACACACCCACCAGCGCCCCGTCCGAGACTCCTTCGGACACCCCGGCCCCGACCGACCCGCCCACCGGCGAACCGTCGGACACCCCGGCCCCCGCCGATCCGTCCCCGACCGACCCGCCCACCGGCACGCCGACGCCCGACCCGAGCAGCAGCGCGCCCGCCGACGGCACCGGCGCGCCGGTGTTCGGCAGCGTCGGCTCCGACCCTTCCGACGCCGGATTCCTGACGGTCGCCGTCTCCTCCGACTCGGCGGTCACCGAGGTGTCCGCCGACCTGACCGAGCTGCACGGCGCGGACCCCGCGACCGTCGCGGTCACCGGCTTCACGCTCGTCTCCGGCACGCCGCAGGACGGCGTGTGGCGCTCACCGCGCATGACGCAGCTGCCTTCGTACGGCAACTACGACGTGACGGTCAGCGCCAAGGACAGCGACGGCGACAGCACCACGGCGGCGGACGCCACCACCGTGGACATCGAGCCGAAGCCGGTCTTCGCCGACCGCAGCATCAGCCCCGCCGTGCTGGACGTGGAGCACAAGCACGTCACACTCAGCGGCCGTATCTCGCTCTTCGACCCGATCACCGGCGACACCTCGCCGCTGGCCGGGAAGACGCTGAGCGTGATCGCCCAGTACTCCTACAGCGCCGTCACCGCCGCCGACGGCAGCTACGCGATCGACGTGGCGCCGCGGCCGTACAGCGAGAACACCACGTCCGTGCCGGTCTCGCTCTCCTTCTGGATCGCCAACCCCGACGGCACGAACACCTATGTGCTCGTCGACAGCAAGACCCTGCCGGTCGCGGTCAGCCCGAGCCGGATCCGCCTCGACCACACCAGCGCGCGGATCAAGTTCGGCACCAAGGCCTCCTCGTCCGGTGTCGTGGAGTACCTGTACGACGGCACCTGGCGCCCGGCCAAGGGCGTCGCGCTCGACATGGGCTACTACGCCACGGCGACCAGCGGTACCGGCGGGCGCTTCACGCTCACCGACCCCTACATGCCGTACGACGACGCCACGTTCACGGTCGAGACCACCGGCAACAGCTACCTGAGCGACCCGTATCTGAAGCCCTCGCACGCGCAGTTCAAGGTCGACGTCATCAACAAGACGAACATCTGCTTCTGTTCGAGCTGGATCGACGAGTACTCCGACCTGCACGTCCAGGGCAGCATGAGCGCCAGCAACGGCAAGGTGCCGCCGAACAGGAAGCTGTATCTCCAGCAGTCGGCCGACGGCAGGACCGGCTGGAAGTCGCTCGGCTGGTTCAACACGAAGTCCGACGGGACCTTCAACCTCGACGGGTACGTGGCGGTGCCCAAGGGCTACTGGCGGCTGTACTCGGCGGGGTCCTCGGACTACCAGTCCGGCTATTCCAACTCCGTGCACTTCAACCGCACCGCGACCAGGATCACCGGCTTCAACGCCGGTCCCGAGCCGGTGCGCAAGGGCCACACCGTGACCACGACCGGCACCTTGCAGCGGCTGAGCGGCACGAAGTGGGGGGCGTTCGGCAAGCAGCGCGTCTACATCGCCTTCCAGGCCAAGGGCAAGAAGTCCTGGACGACGCTGGGCTCCGTCAAGACCGACTCGCATGGCCACTTCACCGCCCGCTTCACCGCGAAGCAGGACGGCACCTGGGTCGCGGTCTACCTCTCGTCCGGCTCCTACGTGGACGCCGAGAGCTACCACGACTACGTGGACGTGCGCTGAGCAGTCCTCATCTGCGACGACCACGGCGAAGGGCGCCCCGGAAACCACCGGGGCGCCCTTCGCCGTCGCGGCCGCTCTGCCGCGTACCGCGTGATTAACGGCCCCGGCGGCGGCCCCCCTTGGCACGGCCGGGGTACGGGAAGAACCGCGGGCGGCGCTTGGCGGCCACGTCCTCTATCCAGCCGAAGAGCAGGATCGCCAGGCAGATCAGCGGAACGGCGACCACCAGCGGGGTCCACTGGCTCACCAGCAGCCACTGCGCGTGGTCGTAGAAGAAGCTGTTGTCCCACAGCAGGTCGATCAGCGGCTCGGTCAGCACCAGGGCGAAGGAATGCCACAGGTAGACGGTGACCGCGCGGGAGTTGAGCAGGCTGATCACGCCGTTGAACCTCTCCAGCGGCTTGGGCCACTGCTCCCAGAACGGGCTCAGGTGCAGCAGCAGCATCACGGCTCCGAACGACCAGATCGCCTGGGCGACCGGTACCGCTTCCAGGTCGTGGCCGATCCGCGGGTTGTCCACCGGCGACCGCAGCAGCCACCACAGGCCGAACATGAGCACCAGCGGGGCCACGGACGGCACGATGTACTGCGGGATCCTGCGCAGCAGCCCCTCCTGGTGGGCCATGCCGAGCAGCCAGCAGGAGCCGAAGGTGGTGAAGTCGGTGGCGGCTTCCATCAGCCGGCCGGACTGGTCGACCAGACCGGAGTTGATGAGGAACGCGAGCGCCAGCGGCACCAGCAGAGTGACCCAGGGCAGCTTCCGCATCGCCTTGAGCAGGAGCGGCGAGAGCAGTACGTACCAGAGGTAGGCGCGCAGGTACCAGAGCGGCACACAGATCTGCTCGGCCCAGGAACTCGGCAGATGCCCGCCGAACGTGTGCAGCGAGGCCCCGAACGGCGGCTCGCTGAACGGCAGGACCCAGTACGCCAGATCGGCCCACCACCAGTCGGGGTGGTGGGCTCCGGCCCGCCAGCCCTGGAGGAACATCAGCGGCACCACGACCGCGCCGAACAGCCACAGCGGCGGCAGCAGACGGCGCAGCCGGCCGCGGATCACGCTCAGCGCCGGCCGGTTGAGCGACCGCGCCATCAGCGACCCGGCCAGCGCGAACATGACGCCCATGGAGGGAAAGACGATCGGCAGCCAGGTCCAGCTGAAGTTGTGGTAGATCACCACGCGGACCAGGGCGAGCGCCCGCAGCAGGTCGAGGTAGCGGTCACGGCCGGGCTTGCGCGCGGGCGCGGGGAGGGACTCCTCGGGCAGCGGACCGCGCTGCGTGGGAATCAGGGCGGGGTCCGTCACCCGCAGGGCGACGGTGTCGAAAGAGCCTTGGGTGCCGTAGGCACCTCGTTCCGCGGTACTCATGAACTCATCGCCCCCGTTGTGACATCGAGCCCCACCTCGCCGGTGCGCTTCAGCTTCTGCCAGCGCAACCGGCCTCCCGTCAGAGCGGTGATGGCGGACTGCATCAGCACCATGTACATGAGCACGCGGTAGACCACCTGCTGGGCCGGCAGCGTGATCAGGTGCCACGCCTTCTCCTTGTCCAGACGGAAGGCCCACCAGGCGCAGACGGCCTGAAGGGCCATCACCGCGAACCAGGCGGCGAGGGTCTTGTACGCGTCGACGAAGACCACGCCGTAGACCATGCCGATGTCGAAGGCGGGCGCGAGCAGCGGGGTGACCACCATGAACAGGGCGACGAACGGCAGACCCACCCGGCCGAAGTGGCCGGCCGCGCCGCGCTCCAGCACCGCGTGCCGGTGCTTCCACATCGCCTGCATGGTGCCGTAGCTCCAGCGGTACCGCTGCGACCACAGCTGCTTCATGCTGACGGGCGCCTCGGTCCAGGCGCGGGCGTCCTCCGCGTAGACGACCCGCCAGCCGGCCCGGTGCAGGGCCATGGTCACGTCGGTGTCCTCGGCGAGGGTCTCGTCGCTCATGCCGCCCGCCTGCTCCAGCGCGGAGCGGCGGAAGCCGCCCACGGCGCCGGGGATGGTCGGCATGCAGTTGAGCACGTCGTACATCCGGCGGTCGAGGTTGAAGCCCATCACGTACTCGATGTGCTGCCAGGCGCCGATCAGGGTGTCGCGGTTGCCGACCTTGGCGTTGCCGGCGACCGCGCCGACGCGCGGATCGGCGAAGGGCTGCACGAGTTCGCGGACGGTGGACGGCTCGAAGACCGTGTCGCCGTCCATCATGACGATCAGGTCGTACGAGGCGGCGGCCACGCCGGTGTTGAGGGCGGTCGGCTTGCCGCTGTTGGGCTGCCGGATGAGCCGGACCATCGGCAGGTCGAGCTCCTCCACGATCGCGGACGTGTCGTCGGTCGACCCGTCGTCGACCACGATCACCTCGATGGGGTAGTCGCTCGCGGCCAGGGAGAGCAGGGTGTTGGTGATGCACTCCTGCTCGTTGTACGCGGGGACGACCACGGTGACCGGTTCGGTGACCGGGTCGCCCCAGGAGAAGCCCCGTTTACGGATGCGCCGCACATGGACGGCCGAGAGCACCAGCATCAGCACGAACCGCGCCATGACCAGCGCGCCGACCACCGCGAGCAGGCCGACCAGGAACGGCATCAGCCACACCGAGAAGGTGGTGCACCACAGGAACGCCTTGCCGACCCACAGGTTGTAGCTGCTGACCTTGGTGTTGGCGGAGCCGGTGCCGAGCGCCTCGCCTGTGGTCTTGAAGGTGTAGCCCTGGGCCTTGAGCTTGTCGATGATGACCGGCAGCGCGGACAGGGTCTGCGACCGGTTGCCGCCCGCGTCGTGCAGCAGGATCATCTCGCCCTGCCCGGGGAGGTCGGGCATGGCCGCCTTGACGATGGAGTCGACGCCGGGGCGCTTCCAGTCGTCGGTGTCCTTGTTGATGAAGGTGGTCAGGTAGCCCTCGGACCCGGCCTGCTTGGTCACCGGCCACGACCAGTCGTCCAGCGCGTCCACGGTGGAGGAGTACGGCGGGCGGAACAGGCTGGAGTGGATGCCCGCGACACCGGCCAGCGCGAGCTGGGTCTCGCCAAGCTCCCAGGTGAGCCGGCTGCCGGAGTGCAGCGCGAGGTCGGGGTGGGTGAAGGTGTGCAGTCCGATCTCATGGCCTTCGGCCACGATCCGGCGGATCAGTGCCGGGTTGCGCGTGACCATCGAGCCGGTGACGAAGAAATCGGCGCGGACGTCCTTCTCCTTCAGCACCTTGAGGATCTTCGGCGTCCACTGGGGGGAGGGCCCGTCGTCGAAGCTGAGGACGACCGTCCTGTTCGGGATCGTGTAGCTGACCGGCTTGCCGTTCTTGGCGCCGCGCGCGTCGACGACCGGGCCGCCCTCCAGGACGCCGGTCGGGACGGTGCCCTTGTCCACCGAGGTGGCGATCTTGTCGTCGTGGAAGACCTCGTTGTTCGCCATGCCCCGGAGCACCATCAGGGCCAGCAGGGTCGTCAGGACGGTCACCGGCAGGAAGAAACGCAGGGGAGGCGCGGCGAGGCGGCGCGGTCGCGCGAGGGACTGCCGGGGGCGCTGATGGCGGGAGCGGGACATGGACTTCCTGGTCGGTCGCGTCTGGCTACTGCGCGGTGGCAGTCAGGGGGCTCGACGCTGCCGTACCGGCTGTCGTCGTCGCGGGGGCGTCGGTCGTGGAGCCGGTCACTGCCGTGCCGGCGGTGGCCGGGGTCGCGGTGGCCGACGGGATGGCGTCGGGGACGGACGACGTGGCGCCGGATGTGGAGCCTGTCGCCGCCGTGCCGGCCCCCGCTGTGGCGGTGGCCGACGCGATGGCGCCGGTGACGGACGCGGTGGCGTCGGAGCCGGCCGCTGCCGCGGGGGTGCTCTCGGCGGCGCCGGGAGCCGCGGGCAGCGGCGCGTTCAGGTACTGGCTGGGCGGTGTGGTGTCGGCGGAGGCGGGGACGGTGAGCGCGGGCGCCTGCGACTGGGTTCCGACCAGGCCGGAGACCATCGCGAGCACGCACCCGGCGCAGAGGATGCCCACCAGCCAGCCGAGTCCGCGCAGACGGCGACCGCGCTGACCGGTCTGGTCCACAAAGACGGGAGCCGGCTCGACCTCCGTGGAGGTACTGGTCATCGACAGCCTCGAGCCTTCGTTCATCGTGTTACGTCCGCCGGTTCGGCAAGCCGAAGGCGGTGAGCAATACGGAAAAGTGATGTATGTGCGAGGAAAAGGAGATCAGTCGACCCACCCCCGGATCATGCGGCTAGATTAGTATGCAGATTCCGTGAATGTCACGCAGGTCTCGTAGAGTCCCGGCGACGTCGCTTGCTTTCTGCTCGATGGGACCTGACGCATGGCCATACCCCGCCGCCGCAGCCGCCTGACGGTCGCCGCGATCCTCATGATCGCTGTCGCGCTCCTGGCGGACGCCTGCGGCGGCACGGCGAGCGGGAGCGGCGCCGAGGCGGGTACGACCACCGCGCCCGACGCGCACTTCCAGGTCACGTCCCTGCTCAAGCCGTCCGGCCGCGCGCTGGGGGTCGTCGACGACAAGACGCCCTGGCAGTACGGCATCGTGACCACCTTCGCCAAGGAGGCCGGGCGGGCTCCCGACATCCGGGAGTACTACAGCTCCTGGGGCGACGACTTCGACACCGAGGGCGACGCCTTCCTGTGGCAGCACGGCCAGCTGCCCATGATGGCGCTGGTGCCCTCCGACACCCCGCTCGCCGA
The DNA here is from genome assembly GCF_055559015.1 of Streptomyces sp. NPDC024698. Classification (NCBI taxonomy): domain Bacteria; kingdom Bacillati; phylum Actinomycetota; class Actinomycetes; order Kitasatosporales; family Streptomycetaceae; genus Streptomyces; species Streptomyces sp. NPDC024698. Next base: position 165,411 of record NZ_JBVHLK010000014.1, read on the forward strand.
CATCGGCAGGGGCGAGGACGACGCCTACGTCCGCCGACTGGCGCACCAGATCGCCGCCTACGACGGCCCGTTGGCCCTCTCCTTCGCCGGTGAGATGAACGGCCCGTGGAACTCCTGGGGTCCCGGGCACGCCAAGCCCGCCGACTTCGTCGCGGCCTGGAAGCATGTGCACGACATCTTCGCCGCCGAGGGCGTCACCAACGTGATCTGGGTGTGGACCCCGCACGTGATCGACTCGGGAACCACCGCCGAGCTGCGTCCCTACTACCCCGGCAGCGCCTACGTCGACTGGGTCGGCCTCATCGGTTACTACGGGCCCATCGACGGCGTCGCCTTCTCCAGCCTGTTCGCCCCCACCCTGCGCAAGATCGCGGACTTCTCCGGCAAGCCGGTGCTGATCGCGGAGACCGGGGTGGCGCAGAGCGACGGCAAGGAGGCGCACATCCGTGACCTGTTCCGGGGCGCCGCGAAGGCCGGCGTCATCGGGCTCGTCTGGTACGACCAGCGCAAGGACTGGCCGGGCGGCAAGCAGCTGATGGACTGGCGGATCAGTACGTCGGTGGGTGCGCTGGCCGCTTTCCAGGTGGAGTCGACCCGGAACAGATTCGGTCATTCCTTCAAGAGCGGCTGATTTTGCGCAATTACGAGAATTCGGTCTGAAAACCGTAAGAAACAGCATTCATCACGGAGCATCACTGCGGCTGGCGCAAGCGGATGCCCGACCAGGGGAGAAACACGGAGATGACGACGGAATCGTCGCCGGGCCAGGGGGCTCCGCAGGAGGACCAGGGCTGGGCCTTCCGGCCCCGCACACCGGCTGCCGGCCCGCAGCCGTACCGGGAGGAACAGCGGGCGTACCGGGAAGAGCAGCGCACGTATCGCGACGAGCCGCGGACGTACCAGGACCACCCGCGGACGTACCGCGAAGAGCAGCGGACCCACCAGGACCACCAGCAGACCTACCGCGACGACCAGCGGACCCACCAGGACCACCAGCAGACCTACCGCGACGACCAGCGGACCCACCAGGACCACCAGCAGACCTACCGCGACGACCAGCAGGCCTACCAGGAGGAGCGGCGGACGGCGCCGGCCGCTCAGTGGGACGACGGGTGGCCGGCCCAGCCGTACGGCGGATCCTCCGGTACCCGCTGGGACACCGGCGTGCCGCCCCGGGCCCCCGAACCCCGCACCGGCGCCCATGAGTCCCTGGACGAACCGGAGCGCCGGACACCCGCCCCCACCCGGCGCCGCGGACCGGCCGGACAGGAGTCCGGGCACCCGTCGGCGGCGGACCTCTTCGACGACGCGGCCCTCCGCCGCCCCGAGCCCGCCGCCGCGCAGCCGCCGGCCCGTACGGGCTCGGACGGCGAGCCGGCCGGGAAGCCGAGGTGGGTGGGCCGGATGGCGCTCGCCCTCACCGTCCTCGTCGCCGCCGGCGGGGGCACCGCCGTCCTGTTCGAGCAGGAGGACGCCGCCGCCGTCGCCTCCGAGCAGCTGACGCAGGAGTGGCAGATACCCGCGCCCGCCGCGGACGACGCGCTGATCGGCAGCTGGGTCACCGGCAAACTGCTCGTGCGGGCCAGCAGCCGGGGCGGTCTGCGGGCCTACGACCTCACCGACGGCAAGCAGGTGTGGAGAGCCAAGCCCTCCGCCCCCGCCAAACCCTCCGCGTCCACCGGATCCTCCGGCACCTCCGCGTCCACCGGGTCCTCCGGCACTTCAGCGTCCACCGGCACCACGGCCGAGCCCACCGCCGATCCCGCCACCGCCGCCGACCGCGACACCGTCCCCTGCGCGATGTCGCCGACGCTCAACGCCCAGGGCATCGGCACGGTCGCCTTCGGCAAGGACGGCAGCACCTGCACCCGGCTGGCCGGCGTCGACGCGTCCACCGGCAAGATCCTCTGGTCCCTGCCGCTGACCAGCGCCAAGCACCGCGTGGCGGCGACCGCCTCGACCTATGTGCAGGGCGATGTCGCCACCATCGTCAGCGAGAACTTCCTCGGCGGTGTCGACCTGCGCACCGGCAGCCGCGTCTGGGGCTACAAGGCCCGCGGCCACTACTGCAACGCCTACGACTGGGGCGCGGACGGCATCGTGCTGGTGGACGACTTCTGCCTCGACAGGAAGACCCGGTTCACCCTCACCGCGTACGACGGCAGGACCGGGAAGGTGATCTGGCGCAAGCCCGAGAGCGCCCACTCGGAGGTGACGCACATCCTGTCCGGCTCCCCGCTGGTCGCCTCCGTCCACACGGCCCGCCAGGACGCCGTACGGGTCTTCGGCGCCGACGGGACCGGCCGCAAACTGGCCGTGGGCAACGACGAGCTCACGACCGGCAACACCACCGGCGCCGACCACTCCGCGCGGCTCTACGGCAAGGTCCTGGTCACCCCGGCCTCGGCCGCCGGCAGCACGCTGATCGACGCCTTCGACACCACCACCGGCGCCAAGCTCTGGACCGCACGCTCCGCCGCGCTCGCGGTCCCCGCGTCCGGCGCGCACGACAAGGTGTACGCCGTCACCACGTCCGGCTCCCCCCAGCTCATCACCGTCGACCCGCGCACCGGTCGCACCACCCCGGTCGCCGGCCTGCCGGCGGGGAAGGGAAAGTGGAGCTTCACCTCCGGCACGGTGTACGTCACCCCGGACGGCGGTGTCCTGGTGCTCAACGCCCTCGGCTCGAACGGCGGTGTGCGGCTCTACCGGTAGGGCCTCCGGCCGATCGGGCGGGAGCCCCGCCTCCCGTCTCCCCCGTGTCCGGCGGGACTTCCCCCTGGGAACCGGCGTCCCCGTGCGGCAGTCTTCTCCTTCGTGGGGAATCTTCCGTCTCAGAGTCCGCCGGGTGACGCCGCCGAGCACATGGTGGTGGCCGGGGACGACGCGCTGGCCCATCGGCTGGCCGCCGAGTTGCGTGGGGTGTACGGCGAGCGGGTGACCCTGGTCGTGCCGCCCGCGCAGGGCGGGGTGCGACCGCCGGTCGTCGGACGGGCGCGGGCCACCGCCCTGTTCGACCGGGTCTCCGCGGCGGTGAACCGGGCCTCCGGAAACGGGGGAAACGGGGGCACGAACGGGGGCGGAGGAGCCGATGAGCCGCCCGCGTCCGAGCGGATCGTGGAGACCGCCGACCTCGGCGAGGCGGCGCTCGCCTACGCGGGCGTCGAACGGGCCACCGCGCTCGCCCTCGTGTACGACGACGACGAGACCAACATCCGTGCCGCGCTCACGGCCCGGCGCCTCAACCCGCGGATCCGGCTGGTCCTGCGGCTCTACAACCGGCGTCTCGGGCAGCACATCGAGGCCCTCCTCGACCAGGCCTCGGCGCTGGCCGCAGCCGCGTCGTCGAGCGGCGGACCCGGTGACGGCGGGGGCCCGTCGGGAACGGCCGGCTCACGGAGCGGCGGGAACGCCGAGGCGTACGACGCCTCCACCACCGTCCTGTCCGACGCCGACACGGCCGCGCCCGCGCTCGCCGCGACCGCCGTGGCCGGTACGAGCAAGGTGGTCCAGACCGACGGGCTGATGCTCCGCGCGGTGGAACGTCCGCCGCCCGGCCCGGGCCAGGTCGCCGATCCGGGGCTGTGCACCCTGGCGTTGCTGTCCGCGACGACCAACGACCCTGCCGGCGCCGACGGTTCGGAGAGCAGTGGCGCACAGGGTCCTCAACTCCTGCCCGACGAAAGGGCGGTGGCCGCCGCCACCGGACGCGGGACCGTCGTCCTGGAGAACGTGGCGTACTCGGGGCCCGAACTGAGCTCGGGGCGGGGCGTGATGCCGTGGTTCGGCTCACTGCTCTCGCGTCGGCTGCGCCTGTCGTTCGCGGGGCTCGTCGCCTGTGTGGTCGGACTCGCCGTGGCCTCGATGCTGGTCACCGGGGAGCGTCCGCTCCAGGCGACCTATCTGACGCTCCTCGACCTGTTCGCCATCAACAACCCGGCCATCGGGGAGCCGTTCGGACGCCAGATCCTCCAACTCTGCTCGGGAATGGTCGGGTTGCTGCTCCTGCCGGTGCTGCTCGCCGCCGTCCTGGAAGCACTCGGCACCTTCCGCGGCGGCACCGCCCTGCGCAAGCCGCCCCGCGGGCTGTCCGGGCACGTGGTGCTGCTCGGGGTCGGCAAGATCGGTACGAGGGTGCTGGCCCGGCTGCGTGAGCTGCGCATCCCGGTGGTGTGCGTGGAGGCCGATCCCGAGGCCCGCGGGCTCGCGCTGGCACGGAGTCTGCGGGTGCCCGTGGTACTGGGCGACGTCACGCAGGAAGGGGTGCTGGAGGCCGCCAAGATTCACCGGGCGCACGCGCTGCTGGCGTTGACCAGCGCGGACACGATGAACCTGGAGGCCGTGCTCTCCGCCCGTACCCTGCGGCCCGATCTGCGGGTCGTCCTGCGGCTGTACGACGACGACTTCGCGACCGCCGTGTACCGCACCCTGCGCGCCGCGCATCCCGGCGCGCTCACCCGCAGCCGCAGCGTGTCCCATCTGGCCGCGCCCGCGTTCGCGGGGGCGATGCTGGGGCGCCAGATCCTCGGGGCGATTCCGGTCGAGCGGCGGGTGCTGCTGTTCGCCGCGGTGGACGTGGGCGGGCATCCGCAGCTGGAGGGGCGCACGGTGGGTGAGGCGTTCCGGGCGGGGGCGTGGCGCGTGCTCGCGCTGGACACGGCGACCCCCGCGGAGCGCCGGGCGGCCCCGGCGTCCTCCCCCGGCGGTCCCCGGCTGGTGTGGGACCTGCCGTCCGCCTATGTCCTGCGGCCCGAGGACCGCGTGGTGCTGGCCGCCACCCGCCGGGGACTGGCCGAACTGCTCGGCCGACGGCCCCGGCAGCGGACGGGGGCCCAGACGTGAACCGCCGGCCCTGACCCGCCGCCCCCGCGCGGCCCCGCCCACGGCCGGCGGCCAGGCCAGGCCAGGTCCGGTCCGGTCCGGTCCGTTTCCCCGGAGCCCGGACCTTCCCGCGCCGCATCGGGGTCAGCGGCCCAGGTGCCGCTCCGCGAAGTCGAGTTCCAGGCGGACCTGCTTGATGCGTTCGTCGACGACCAGGGAGCCGTGGCCCGCGTCGTAGCGGTAGACCTCGTGCATGGCCTCGCGGGCGGCGAGGCGGGTGACGTAGTTGTCGATCTGGCGGATGGGGCAGCGGGGGTCGTTGACACCGGCCGAGATGTACACGGGGACCTTGACCGCGTCGACGTAGGTCAGCGGGGAGGACGCCTCGAAGCGCTCGGGGACCTCCTCCGGGGTACCGCCGAGGAGCGTGCGGTCCATGGCCTTCAGCGCCTCCATCTCGTCGTGGTACGCCGTCACGTAGTCGGCGACCGGGACGGCGGCGATGCCGAGGGCCCAGGCGTCCGGCTGGGTGCCGACGCCGAGGAGGGTGAGGTAGCCGCCCCAGGAACCGCCGGTGAGGATCAGCCGGTCGGGGTCGGCCAGGCCGGACGTGACCGCCCAGGCGCGGACCGCCTCGATGTCCTCCAGCTCGATCAGACCGACGCGGTGCTTGAGCGCGTCGGTCCACGCGCGGCCGTAGCCGGTGGAACCGCGGTAGTTGACCCGGATCACCGCGTACCCGTGGTCGACCCAGGCCGCCGGGCCCGCCGCGAACGAGTCGCTGTCGTGCCAGGTCGGGCCGCCGTGGATCTCGAAGACGGTGGGCAGCGGTCCGGTGGCGCCTGCCGGCTTCTGGACCAGGGCGTGGACGCGGCCGCCGGGTCCCTCGACCCACACGTCCTCCACGGGCACGGATCCAGGGGACTTCTCACCGGGCGGGTCCAGGACGATCTCACCGGTGGTCGAACGGACCACCGAGGGCTCGGCCGCCGACGACCACAGATACTCCACCGACCCGTCCGGGCGGGCCGTCGCGCCGGAGACCGTGCCGGGCGGGGTCGCGACCTCGGTCAGCTCGCCGGAGGCGAGGTCGTAGCGCCAGAGGTTGCTGCGCGCCTCGAAGCTGTGGGCGATGAGCAGGCCCGAGCCGTCCGGATACCACTCGGCGCCCACGTCTCCGGGGAGGTCGAGGCCCAGGTCGGTCTGCGCGCCGGTCGCCACGTCCCACACCAGGGGTTCCCAGCGGCCGCGCCGCTGGTGCCCGATGAGCAGCCGGCTGTCCCCGTCGACAGGGGCGAAGCCCAGCACTTCGAGGCCCAGCTCGACCGTGCCGCCCTCGGTGTCGTCCAGCTCGGCGACCGCCGAACCGTCCGGACGCAGCACCCTGAGCGCCGAGTGCATCGCGTCGCCGTGCTCGGTGTGCTCGACGGCGATCAGCGAGCCGTCGTGCGAGAGGTCGCCGACCCCCGCAGACTCGCGGTGCCGGTAGATCTCGACCGGGGTCTCGCCCGCGCGGGCCACGTGGATCGTCGATCCGTCGTCGTCCGTCGAGCGGCCCACCACGGCCGTACGCCCGTCGCGGCCGATGGCCAGGCCCGCCGCGTACGAGGGGTCGAGGCCGGGGACCGCGGGTTCGTCGACGTCGCCCGCGACCAGGGGCGCCTCGAACGGGCGGCGCCGCCAGACGCCGAACTCGTCGCCGTCCTTGTCGTCGAACCACCAGATCCACGCGCCGTCGGGCGAGAGCACCCCGTCCGTCGTGCCGTTCGCCCGGTGGGTGACCTGGCGCTGCTCGCCGGTCTCGCGGTCCCACGCGTACAGCTCGTACGTCCCTGTCGCGTTCGAGACGAACAGGGCGCGGTGCGGGGCGTCCTCCGCCCAGTCCGGCAGCGACACCCGCGGTGCCCGGAAGCGCTTCTCCCAGTCGGGCATGTCCTGCTGCTGCGGCCCGGTGGACCTGGTGCTCTCAGTCATGGCCCCATAGTGCCTGGCCCGGCCCGTCTCGCGCCGACGAGGTCCCCAGCCTGTGGAAAACTTCCGCGACCGACGTGCCGTCCGCCACCGCACGAGCCCCCGGCGGGCCGGGGCCGTCCCGCCCGGCGGTACCGGCCGAGCGGTACGGAGCGGGCCCCACGGCCGAGCCCGGCTCGGCCGCCCCGTACCGTGGACGGCGTGTACCGGTTCCTGCTGACGCCCCGCTGGTGGGGGATCAACGTCTTCGTGCTGTTGGCCATCCCCTTCTGCGTCTTCATGGGGGCGTGGCAGCTGGGGCGGTTCGAGGACCGGGTGCGCGACCACCGCACGGCGGAGGCGACGGCCTCGACGGCCTCGACGGAGCCCGCCCGGCCGCTGGCCGCGATGCTCCCCGTGACCACGGAGACGTCAGGCAAGCAGACCACCGCCCAGGGCCGGTACGGCAAGCAGCTCCTCGTTCCCGGCCGGGAACTGGACGGCAGGAGCGGCTACTACGTGCTGACCCTGCTGCGCGTCGACGGCGGCAAGGCACTGCCCGTCGTCCGGGGCTGGCTGCCCGGCACGGCCGACCCGGCGAAGGCCCCGGCCGCGCCCACCGGCGAGGTCACGGTCACGGGTGCGCTCCAGGCGTCCGAGAGTCCCGGCTCGAACGGCGTCAGCACCGCCGGAGGGCTTCCGGCCGGGCAGACGGCCGCGATCAGCGCCGCGTCGCTGGTCAACCTCGTGCCGTACACCCCGTACGACGCGTGGATCACGCTCGACAAGGCCGACTCCGGAATGAAGGCGGTGCCCCCGGCCGCGCCGGACAACACCGGTCTCGACCTCAAGGCGTTCCAGAACCTCGGCTACACCGGCGAGTGGTTCGTCTTCGCGGGCTTCGTCGTCTTCATGTGGTTCCGCCTGCTGCGCCGCGAGGCGGAGTTCGCCCGCGACGCCGAACTGGGACTGCTCCCCGACTCCCCGGACACCGGGGGCGCCGGGGAGAAGGCGTCCGAGGACACCGGCACCGCGGCCGCGACGCCGTCCGCCACCGCCTAGACACGCCCGACCCGGCACGCACAGCCCGGCGCGCACGGCCCGGCACAGCGGAACGGGCCCCGGGCCCGGGCTCTCGCCCGGGGCACAGGGCCCGCGTTCCGGACTTCGGATCACGTCAGGACGAGGACAGGATCCCCGTGTGATACACCGTGCCCGCGCACGCGCCGGGCACGGTCACCGACGCTGTCGCGCCGCCCGTCGACGCCGTGCTGGAGACCACGACGCTGCCGTCCAGCGTGCCGTCCTCGATGAAGAGCTGGGGCGCGGGGTTGGCCACCGCCGAGTCGGACGTCGTGCCGCCGGTGCCGCCGGCGCCCTGCGTCGGGGTCGGGTCCGGCGTGGGCTCCACCGCGGTCGGACACGTCGACGAGGGAACCCAGGCGAACTTCACCACGTACGAGGTGCCCGGCTGGAGCACCATGGAGGTGACCTCGGTGGCGGGGTCGGGCAGCCCGGTGGCCGCGTCGCCCCCCACATGCGTCGCCACACCGACCTTGGCGGGGTCGGCCGCGCCCTGGGCGAGCGCGTTGACCGTGCCCGCGCTGGTGACCGTGCAGGCGACGGTGGAGACGTTCGAGACGGTGAACGAGCCGTAGACCGCGCCGGTGGAGTCCGGTGCGGCGGCCGTGCCGGAGGCACCGCCGAGCTGGTCCGCCGTGCACGTGGAGGCGGCGGAGGCGGAGGCCGAGGGATCGGTACCGCCCGTGACGGCTCCGTTCGCGCCCTTGTCCGTGCCGCCCGGACTCCGCGTCCTGCCGTCGGAGCCGTTGCCCTTGGACGTGCCGCCCGAGCCGCCGGCGTCCTTGCCGGAGCCGCCGTCCGAGTTCTTGCCCTGGTCCGTGCCGCCCTGGGCCTGTGAGCTGTTGGCCGCGATGGACGGATCGGGGTTCGATCCCGAGGAGTTGGAGACGTGCACGAACGCGGGGATCGCCGTGCCCAGGAAGAGCGCCGCCGCCGCCATGCCGACCATGGCCTGCCGTTTGCGGGCGCGCCGGGCAGGTACCGCCCGGCGCAGGTGGTCCAGGGTGCCGTGGGTGGGTTCGATCTCCTGAACGGCCTGGTGCAGCAGCCGGCGCAGTGCCAGCTCGTCGCCGCCGAGCCCTTCGGGTCCCAGTCCGTCCATGTCCGGTGTTCCGGGCTGTTCGTCGGGGCCGTGGTTCACATTTCCGTTCCCAGCGTGCGATTGCTTGTGCTCGGGTTCCGGGCTCCCCAGGTCCTCGGGGTGGAGCCGGTCGTCGTTGCCACTCATGCCGAAGCCCCCATGGCGACGCGGAGCGCCGCGATGCCCCGCGAGCCGTACGCCTTCACCGAGCCCAGCGAGACGCCGAGCGTCTCGGCGACCTGAGCCTCGGTCATGTCCGCGAAGTAGCGCAGGACCAGGACCTCGCGCTGACGGCGCTGGAGTCCCTTCATCGCCTTGATGAGGGCATCGCGCTCCAACTGGTCGTAGGCGCCTTCCTCGGCGCTCGCCATGTCGGGCATCGGCTTCGACAGGAGCTTGAGGCCGAGGATGCGCCGGCGCAGGGCCGAACGCGAGAGGTTGACGACGGTCTGCCGCAGGTAGGCGAGCGTCTTCTCGGGGTCCCGGACGCGTTTGCGCGCCGAGTGCACCCGGATGAAGGCCTCCTGGACGACGTCCTCGCAGGAGGCCGTGTCGTCGAGCAGGAGCGCCGCGAGACCGAGGAGGGAGCGGTAGTGCGCCCGGTAGGTCTCGGTGAGATGGTCGACTGTCGTGCCGGCCGCCAGGCTGTCCGGGGCGCCGTCACGCTGACCGGGGATGCGGGCGGGCCGCGCTGAGGGCATGGGCGCGATCACCGGCATGCCGCCGGGCGCGCCGGGGCTGCGGAGTCGGCGGGGTGGACGCAGGGCCATGCCCCTCGTCTGGACCGCGGTGAATTCGAGTACCTCTGCCACGCCTGTTGGACACACGTCCCCCCGGCAGGGTTGTACGCGACGCGCGTCACATTCGCTCCGGGCGGCACGACGGCCGGAATCCTCTCCACCGGAACGCCCCCCGGTCCCACCGCCGTTACGCCGCCGCGCCGACGCGACAGTGCATCAGATGCCCTCATGCGTAACAGCTCTTCTCCTGTGCCCAATGCCCCGCCGCCCCCCGGACGCCCCTGAATGGCGACGGCGAAGACGCTCCCGGTCCGCCGCGCGGTTGCGGGGAGGACACCGAAATCTTCGAACGCCGACCCGAGTCGGTACAAGTGGTCCGGACCATTAAGTTGATCACTGGACCGAGAGGGATCCTACAAACCCACCCTCCGCGGGGCACCGGAATTACGTCCTCGGGACGCCGGGAGCTCACGTCCACGACGCCCTGACCGGCGAGAACGCCGGATCGTGCGGGGTCCTGACCCGGAGGAGGGCGGGATCTACGGGGCTTTGACGATCTCCGCGGCGACCAGCTCGGCGATCTGAGCGGTGTTCAGGGCGGCGCCCTTGCGCAGGTTGTCGCCGCACACGAACAGTTCGAGGGCCGTCGGGTCGTCCAGCGCCCGGCGGACCCGGCCCACCCAGGTCGGGTCGGTGCCCACCACGTCCGCGGGCGTGGGGAACTCGCCGGCGGCCGGGTTGTCGAAGAGGACGACGCCGGGCGCGGTGTCCAGGATCTCCCGGGCTCTGTCGACCGTCACCTCGTCCTGGAAACGGGCGTGCACGGTCAGGGAGTGCGTGGTGACGACGGGCACGCGGACGCAGGTGACCGCGACCCTGAGCCGGGGCAGTCCGAGGATCTTGCGGGTCTCGTCGCGGACCTTCATCTCCTCCGAGGACCAGCCGTCCTCGGCGAGCGACCCGGCCCACGGCACCACGTTCAGGGCGACCGGCTCCGGGAAGGGGCCCGTGTCGTCGCCCACGGCCCGGCGTACGTCACCGGGGCTGTTCCCCAGTTCCGTGCCCGCGACCAGGGACATCTGCCGGCGCAGGGTGTCGATGCCCGCGCGGCCCGCCCCGCTGACCGCCTGGTACGAGGAGACGACCAGTTCCCGCAGCCCGAACTCGGCGTGCAGGGCACCGAGCGCCACGATCATGGACAGGGTCGTGCAGTTCGGGTTGGAGACGATCCCGCGTGGGCGCACCCGGGCGGCGTGCGGATTCACCTCGGGGACGACGAGGGGCACTTCCGGGTCCATCCGGAAGGCGCCGGAGTTGTCGACGACGACCGCGCCCTTGGCGGCGGCGATCGGCGCCCACTGGGCGGCCACCTCGTCCGGGACGTCGAACATGGCGACGTCGACCCCGTCGAAGGCCTCCTCCGACAGAGCCGTCACCTCGACCTCCACACCGCGCACGGCCAGCTTGCGGCCGGCCGAGCGCGGCGAGGCGATCAGTCGGATCTCGCCCCAGATGTCCGCGTGCTGGGACAGGATCTGGAGCATGACCGTGCCGACGGCCCCGGTCGCTCCCACGACCGCGAGCGTCGGTCGCCGGGTCATCGCCCGGTGCCTCCGTAGACGACGGCCTCGTCGCTGTCGGAGTCGAGCCCGAAGGCGCTGTGCACGGCGCGGACGGCGTCGTTGACGTCGTCGGCGCGGGTGACGACGGAGATACGGATCTCGGAGGTCGAGATCAGCTCGATGTTGACCCCGGCGTCGGTGAGCGCCTCGAAGAAGCCGGCCGTGACACCCGGGTTGGTCTTCATGCCGGCGCCGACGAGGGAGATCTTGCCGATCTGGTCGTCGTAGCGCAGCGACTCGAAGCCGATCACGCCCTTCGCCTTCTCCAGGGCGTCGATGGCCTTGCGGCCCTCGGTCTTCGGGAGGGTGAAGGAGATGTCTGTCAGGCCCGTGGTGGCCGCCGACACGTTCTGCACGATCATGTCGATGTTGATCTCGGCGTTGGCGATGGCGCGGAAGATCGCGGCGGCCTCGCCCGGCTTGTCCGGGACACCGACGACCGTGACCTTGGCCTCGGAGGTGTCGTGAGCGACACCGGAGATGATGGCCTGCTCCACCTTCTGGTCCCCTTGCTTTCGAACGAGTGGCGCGCTGCTGACCCAGGTGCCCTGGAGTCCGCTGAAGGACGACCGCACATGGATCGGGATGTCGTAACGGCGGGCGTACTCCACACAGCGGTGGAGCAGCACCTTGGAGCCGGAGGCGGCGAGCTCCAGCATGTCCTCGAAGGCGATCCAGTCGATCTTCTTCGCCTTCTTCACCACGCGCGGGTCGGCGGTGAACACGCCGTCCACGTCGGTGTAGATCTCGCACACCTCGGCGTCGAGCGCCGCGGCGAGCGCGACGGCCGTGGTGTCCGAGCCGCCGCGGCCCAGTGTGGTGATGTCCTTCTTGTCCTGCGAGACGCCCTGGAAGCCGGCGACGATGGCGATGTTGCCCTCGTCGAGCGCCGTACGGATACGGCCCGGGGTGACGTCGATGATCCGGGCTTTGTTGTGGACCGAGTCGGTGATGACGCCTGCCTGGCTGCCGGTGAAGCTCTGGGCGCTGTGGCCCAGGTTCTTGATCGCCATCGCCAGCAGGGCCATGGAGATCCGCTCTCCGGCGGTCAGCAGCATGTCGAACTCTCGTCCGCTGGGCATCGGAGATACCTGCTCGGCGAGATCGATCAGCTCGTCCGTCGTGTCGCCCATCGCGGAAACGACCACGACCACCTGGTGGCCGTTCTTCTTCGCTTCCACGATCCGCTTGGCGACGCGCTTGATGCCCTCGGCATCGGCTACGGAGGAACCTCCGTACTTCTGCACGACAAGGCCCACGTGCGCTCCTCGCTCAGTCCGTCTCTGCACCGCACTACTGCGGTCGGCTCAGTCTAACGAGCGGCCGGATTTCCCTTCCGGGGTACCGCATCGTGAGATGTCCCGCTCACGACGTGATCACTCCGGGCTGTCAGGTCGATAAGGGAGATCCGGCCGCTCCGAGACGGCACCTGCCCTTGCCGGAGCCCCGCCACTCCGAACGTGCCTCAGGTCACATCCCGGACGGGGCGGGACGGGACGGACTACTTGACCGTGCGCAGGCCGAGCGGCCCGGCGATCTCCTCCGCCATCACCTTGCCGGCCTCCTCCGCGAGTGCCTCCTCGCCGATCTCCTGGTCGGTGTCGAGACCGTCGAGCTCCTCAAGGGGCTGGTTCAGCCGGACGTGGGCCACCACGGACTGGAGGGCGCGCAGGGTCGCGGAGGCGGTGGAGCCCCAGTTCGAGAAGTAGGAGAACTGCCACCACCACAGGGCCTCCGTGGTGCGGCCCGCGCGGTAGTGGGCCATGCCGTGGCGCAGGTCGGCGATGACGTCGGCGAGGTCGTCGGAGATACGGGCCGGGACCGGGGCCTTGCGCGGCTCGTAGGGGTCGAAGACCTCGGAGTAGACGTCGATCGGCTCCAGCATCACGGCGAGGCGCTCGCGGAGTTCGTCCACGTCCGCCTCCGGGCCGAGGTCCGGCTCGTAGCGCTCGTCGGGGACGATGTCCTCGTGCGCGCCGAGACGGCCGCCGGCCAGCAGGAGCTGGGAGACCTCCAGCAGCAGGAAGGGCACGGCCGAGTCCGGCTCGTCGCCCTTGGCGACCTCGGCGACGGCGACCAGGAAGCTCTCCACCTGGTCCGCGATCTGGACCACGAAGTCGTCGGGGTCCGGGCTGGTCTCGTGCAGCGTGGCGTCAGACATCTAGAAGTCGTCTCCCCTCGAAGGCGCGGCCGAGTGTGACCTCGTCCGCGTATTCCAGGTCGCCACCCACCGGGAGGCCGCTGGCCAGGCGGGTGACCTTGAGGCCCATGGGCTTGATCATGCGGGCGAGATACGTGGCCGTGGCCTCGCCCTCCAGGTTCGGGTCCGTGGCCAGGATGAGCTCGGTGACCGTCCCGTCGGCGAGCCGTGCCAGGAGCTCCCTGATCCGCAGGTCGTCCGGGCCGACCCCCTCGATCGGGCTGATCGCGCCGCCGAGCACGTGGTACTTCCCCCGGAACTCACGTGTCCGCTCGACCGCGACCACGTCCTTGGGCTCCTCCACCACACAGATCACCGTGAGGTCGCGGCGCGGATCGCGGCAGATGCCGCACAGCTCCTCCTGCGCGACGTTGCCGCAGGTCGCGCAGAAGCGGACCTTCGCCTTGACCTCCATGAGGGCCTGCGCGAGCCGGCGGACGTCCGTGGGCTCCGCCTGGAGGATGTGGAAGGCGATCCGCTGCGCGCTCTTGGGACCGACGCCGGGGAGCCGCCCCAGTTCGTCGATGAGGTCCTGGACAACGCCTTCGTACAACGGACTGCCTTCCGATCGCTCCGGTACCGCCTGGTCCCGTCCCGCTTTTCTTCCTGCTGTTTCTTCCTGGTGCGTACGGTAGTTGGATGCCGCCGGTCTTAGAAAGGCAGACCGGGGATACCGCTGCCGCCGCCGAGCCCCTGGGTGAGCGGGCCGAGAGTCCGCTGCTGGAGCGCCTGCGCGTTCTCGTTCGCCGCGTGGACGGCCGCGACGATCAGGTCGGCGAGCGTCTCGGTGTCCTCGGGGTCGACCGCCTTCGGGTCGATCACCAGGGCACGGAGCTCTCCGGAGCCCGTCACGGTCGCCTTCACCAGGCCGCCGCCGGACTGGCCCCCGACCTCCGTCCGCGCCAGCTCCTCCTGCGCGTTCGCCAGGTCCTGCTGCATCTTCTGGGCCTGCTGGAGCAGCTGCTGCATGTTGGGCTGGCCACCACCGGGAATCACGATCAGCTCCTGGTTTCGAGTACGGCTTTCCGAGGGCTTTTTCCTGTCCAGCACGAGCCTACGTGGTCGACGGGCCCGTCGCCCAAGCACTCTTTCGAGTGACATCACAGCCGCTCCTATACCTGATCAAGGCCCTCTTCCGGGCGGAAAAGCCGGTAAACCCGGTCCATCGCCACCCATTGAGCGGTAGGAAGGGGGCGGCGCAAATGCACCACGTGTCACAGGACGTCACGCAGTGTCAGTGCCGCCACCGTCGTCACCGTCGTCCGTCGTCACCGTCGTCAGCTAGGGAGTGCCGGGTGAGTCAGCCGGAGATGCAGCCGGAGGGGCCGCTCCAGGACGGGCGGAGCGAGTTCGCGTCGGGGCTGCGGCCGGGGGAACTGATGGGCCGGCCGTTTCCGCTCGGCGACTGGGAGGAGCCCGCGGAGCGGCTCCACGAGCTCTACCGGTGGGTGGAGCAGGGGGCGCTGGACACGGCCGCCTGGTATCTGTCCGACCGCGTGTGGAAGCGGCGGGCGGCGCGGGCGCTGCGGTGCGGCGCCTCGCTGGGCGCCGTCGCCGGGGCCGCGCTGCCGCTGCTCGACCTCACCCGCTCGGTGCGCGGGGTGGCTCCCTGGGGATATCTGGCGCTGCTGCTCGCGGTCTCGTGTGCCGCCGTCGACCGGTTCTTCGGGGTGACCTCGGGATGGATAAGGGACGTGGCCACCGCGCAGGCCGTGCAGCGGCGGCTTCAGGCACTTCAGTTCGACTGGGCGTCCGAGAGTGTCCGGGAGGTGCTCGGACCGGCCGACGGGACGGCCAGCGAGGCGGCCGACCGGTGCATCGGCGTGCTGCGGAGGTTCTCCGAGGACGTCACCGAGCTGGTGCGCACCGAGACGGCGGACTGGATGGTGGAGTTCCGCACCGGACCGGCGCCGCTCGGCATCCAGTCGGCGGCGGGAGCGGCCCGGACCGAGGGCCCGCCGCCGAACGGGCGCACGCCGCTGCCGCCCGGCACCCGCCCGAACATGCCCCGCCAGCGCCCGCCCGAGCCGCGCTAGGTCGTGTACGCAACGTCGCGTCGTCCGCCGGGAGGGCGGGCCCGGGCGGTGTCATCCGATCCGCCTCCCGGGCGGTGTCACCCGGCTCCGCAGATCCTCAGCCCGACCGGTGTCCCGCAGGGCAGATGGCCGTGGGTGCGGATGACGTCCTGGCCGCTGCCCCTGCCGATGTAGGAGAGGAAGCTGGAGGCGAGGCAGTCGGCGGGCGGCTGCCCGTAGGTGTAGGCGTACTCGATCTCGCGGTACGGATACGCCGAGGTGCCCCGCTCCAGGTCCTCGACGGAGGCGGCGTGACCGTCGAGGCCGACCCGGTGCAGGCCCTTGCGGCCGGTGGCGTCGTTGAGCTCGCTGTAGCCGATCGCGCCGCGCAGCCGGGCGACCGCGGCCAGCACCTGCTCGGTGGAGTCGAGTTCGCACCGCACGAGGGGCGCCGTCGCGTCGTCCTTGTGGACGCAGTCCAGCGAGGAGTTGGCGATCTCGCCGCGCCCGAGCACCCGACGCTGGAACACCTGCCGGGTCCCGGAGTCGGCGTCCCGGCTGACCAGCAGGACGGGCAGGTCGGGGCCGCAGCTGCTTCCAGTTCCTGATCTCGCCGCGGTACAGCCGCCGTACGTCGCCCAGCGACAGGTTCCTCACCGCGACGGCGTCGTTGACGACCAGCGTGAAGACCGACACCGCGATCCGGTTCTCCCGCAGTCTCGGGAAGTCGCCGGGCCTGGGACCGTCGGAGAGCGCGATCAGGGGCGGGGACCCCTTCTTCGACTCCCGCCCCGCCGCGTCGAGCTCACGCACGCCGGCCGTGCTGCCCTGGGCCTCCACCGTGATCGTGGAACCCTGGCAGTCGTGCTCGTACTTCTGTGCCAGTTCGCGGGCCACCGGCTCGAAGGCGGTCGAGCCGGTGATGGCCAGCGTGCCCCGCTCGCAGCCGATCGGGGGCGGGGTGTCGTCGCGCTGGACGACGATCAGGGCCAGCGTGACGACGCACACCGTCAGCAGCACGGTGAACAGCCGCGCGGCCCGGCTGAACAACGGCGGCTGCTCGTCGGGGGTCGTACTGCGGTTGGGCCGGACCTCACCGTCCCGGATGCCGCCGACGATCCGGACCGGGCATCCCACGTCGCCGCCCGACAGCAGGACGAGCAGCTTGAAGTGCTCGCCCCGGTTCAGCGGGACCCGCGGGATGCGCAGGGTGCCGTTCTCGTAGCCGAGCCCGGCGGCCGAGGTGAAGTGGTCCATCAGATGGTCGGTGCCGGGCGGCTGGGTCACGGACACACCGCGGATGGTGCGGTCGGTGAACACCGCGGTCAGACCGTGCCGTTCGTGGCTGGTGTAGTCCTCCCCGGCGATGCTCTGCGAGCCGTCGTTCTCGATCCGCAGCAGCACGAGGGTGGCGTCGGACATCCCGGGCGTCTCGTCGAACAGCCCGAGCCGCACGTTCGCGCGTCCCGAGCGGACCCCGTCGCCGATGGGGTTGTCCATCTGGACGCGGTAGCCGACGGTCTTGCGGCGCGGCACCCTCCGCTCGTACCAGACCATCACGGCGGAGGAGACGACACCGATGACGGCGGTCCCGACGGCCACGACGTTCTCTGCGCTCAGCCACTCCACGTGAGCCACTCCCCCGAGCACTGCCCTGCGGTGCGGTCACCGTACGGCTCCGGCCGGAAACGGCCCACCTACGGGAAGTGAACTTCGGCGGCCGTGGACGTCAACGGCCGCCGAAGCCCGCGGGGCCGCCCGGGGGCTCAGCCGCTCCTGGTGTACGTCAGCTCGGCCTCGGCCGCCGAGCCCGTCTTGGCCCGCCGCAGCCGGCCGTCCGGCAGGAGGGTGACCTCGGAGGCGTCACCCGGCTTGCAGGACGGCAGTCCCCCCACCGTGACCGAGGAGGGGCCGATCTCCAGCGGCCCGCTCGGCCCCGGGGCCGAGGAGAGAGCCGCCTCGAAGACACAGTGGTAGCCGATCGAGCCGTCCGCGACGAGCGTCAGCACCGTGTCGCCGACACCGCCCTGCTGGATCGTCATGCGGCGCGTGTGGTGGCCGGTGTCGTTGTCGATGACCGCGTCCCAGGTGCCGAGGAACGCCTGCGGGATCGTGCCGCCCGGTGTCGCCGGGGCGCTGGACAGCAGCGGGGAGGCGGTGGTGGGAACCTGCGACGCGCTCTGCCCCGGTGTCGTCCCCGCGGCGGCCGTGCCGGACGCCTTGGGGTCCTCCGTGCCGCCCCCGCCCCCGCGGCCGTTCAGCAGCGCGAACACGCCGCCGCCCGCGCCCAGCGCGACGACCAGGGCCACGGCGACGAGCAGGGCGGTGGACCGGCTGCTCCGGCGCGGGGCCTCCGGACCGAGCGCGGCGACACCGGCACCGTAGGGAGGTGTCGGCCCGTAGGGCGGGGTCGCGCCGCCGGGTCCGTACGGGTTGGCCGTCACACCCGGACCGTAGGGAGGCGTCGAACCGTACGGGGGCTGGGCGCCCCAGCCCGCTTGCGGATAGCCGTACGCGGGGTGACCCGGGACCTGGCCGGACGGCTGCGGGTGCTGCTGCGGATAGCCGTAGGCCGGGTGCGGGCCGGCCGGTGCCGCCGGAGGGGGCGTCGCGCCCGAGCCCGCGATCATGGTCGGCAGATGGTTCACCGGGCCGGGCTGCCCCGGGGCGGGAGGCGTGGCGCCCGGGCCGGCGGGCGTGGACGCGTGCTCGGAGGAGGCCTCGGACGACGCGGCGGGCGCCGAGGAGGAGGCGGAGGGCGTCGAGGAGGAAGCCGAGGACGAGGAGGCGGGCGCGCCGGACGGCGGCTTGGACAGGTCGGGGGCCGCGACAGGGGCCGGCGGCAGGGCGAGCGCGGCACCGGGGGCCGGAGAACCGGGCGGGAGCTGCGGCGGTCCCGCGTCGGGGTTCTCCGTGTCGAGCAGCTGCACGGCGTGGCGCCCCAGCTGGGCCACCAGCGAGCCGGGCAGCCACGGGTCGAGCGTGCGCCCCTCGGCGACGGTGTCCTCCGCGCCCGTGCGCTCCAGGATCTCGTCGAGACCGGGCCGGGCGCCGGGGTCCTTGCGCAGACAGTCCCGCACCAGGTCGGCGAGGCCCTCGGGCACTCCCGTCAGGTCGGGGTCCTCCTGCGCGATGCGGAACATCATGGCGTGCACACCGCTGTTGGCCGCGCTGAACGGAAGGGCGCCGGTGGCCGCGTACGACAGGACCGAGCCGAGGCAGAAGATGTCGCACGCGGGGGTGACGCGGTCGCCGCGCACCTGCTCGGGCGCCATGAACCCGGGAGAGCCGACGAGCGCCCCGGTGTGGGTCAGGCCGCCGTCGGTCACCGTCTCCAGGGCACGCGCGATGCCGAAGTCGATGACCCGGGGGCCGTCGATGGTGACGAGGACGTTCGAGGGCTTGAGGTCGCGGTGGATGAGGCCCGCGGCATGGATGTCCTTGAGCGCGTGCGCGAGGCCCGCGGCCAGGATGCGCACGGACCGCTCGGGCAGTGCGCCGTGGTCGCGCCCGACGACGCCCTGGAGCGAGGGCCCGGCGACGTAGCCGGTGGCGACCCACGGGATCGGGGCCTCGGTGTCCGCGTCCAGGACGGGCGCGGTCCACAGCCCGCCGACCCGTCGGGCGGCCCGCACCTCCTGGCGGAAGCGGGCCCGGAACTCCTCCTGTTCGGCGAGCTCCGGCCTGACGAGTTTCACGGCGACGGTACGTCCCCGGTCGGACCGCGCGAGATAGACGTGTCCCATCCCTCCGGCGCCCAGTCGCGCCAGCAGTCGGTACACCCCGATCTGCTGCGGATCCCCTGCCCCCAGCTTCTCCATGACGGTGCCCACCCTCCCCCATATGTGTGCAACAGACCGAGGATAGTGCGCCGTTGCGGGAGCCGTGCCGAGCGGTGTCCACGGTTCCGTCACGACTGGTGCCGTTTTGGTAACGGCTCTCCCCGTTGTCCCCGACGTCCCCCGCCGCCGGGCTCCCGGCGGCTGCCACCCGGCAGCGCCCGCGCCGGTACCGCCGCCGGTTCCTCGCACCCGGCGGCCAAGCCCGACAGTCTGTCGCGTAATGCCCCCGACCGCAGACAGGACGCCGATATCGCACCCGGTCCGTGGACATTTACGCTTCGCCGCATGACCCCTCAGCCCAACCCCCAGACCGGCGCCGCCGTGAAGGCCGCGGACCGCGCGCACGTGTTCCACTCCTGGTCCGCGCAGGAGCTCATCGACCCGCTCGCCGTCGCCGGTGCGGAGGGGTCCTACTTCTGGGACTACGAAGGCAAGCGGTATCTGGACTTCACCAGCGGGCTCGTCTTCACCAACATCGGCTACCAGCACCCGAAGGTCGTCGCCGCGATCCAGGAGCAGGCCGCCACCCTGTCCACCTTCGCGCCCGCCTTCGCCGTCGAGGCGCGCTCCGAGGCGGCCCGGCTGATCGCCGAGCGGACCCCCGGCGACCTGGACAAGATCTTCTTCACCAACGGGGGCGCGGAGGCCGTCGAGAACGCCACGCGGATGGCCCGGCTGCACACCGGCCGCCCGAAGGTGCTCTCCGCCTACCGCTCGTACCACGGGGCCACCTCCACGGCGATCAACCTCACCGGTGACCCGCGGCGCTGGCCGAACGACCTCGGCGCGGCCGGTGTCGTCCACTTCTGGGCGCCGTTCCTGTACCGCAGCCCCTTCCACTCCGACAGCGAGCGGCAGGAGTGCGAGCGCGCGCTCCAGCACCTGGAGGACACGATCGCCTTCGAGGGGCCCGGGACCATAGCGGCCCTGATCCTGGAGACGATCCCGGGCACCGCGGGCATCATGACGCCGCCGCCCGGCTACCTCACCGGCGTGCGGGAGATCTGCGACCGGTACGGGATCGTCTTCATCCTGGACGAGGTCATGGCCGGGTTCGGCCGCACCGGCGAGTGGTTCGCCGCGGACCACTACGAGGTGACGCCGGACCTGATGACCTTCGCCAAGGGCGTGAACTCCGGCTATGTGCCGCTGGGCGGTGTGGCGATCTCCTCCGCCATCGCCGAGACCTTCGCCCGGCGGCCCTACCCGGGCGGACTCACCTATTCCGGGCACCCGCTGGCCTGCGCCGCCGCCGTCGCGACGATCAACGTCATGGAGGAGGAGGGGATCGTCGGCCAGGCTGCCACGATCGGCGAGACCGTCCTCGGACCGGGGCTGCGCGCGCTGGCCGAGCGGCACCCCAGTGTCGGCGAGGTGCGCGGCACGGGCGTCTTCTGGGCGCTTGAGCTGGTGAAGAACCGGGAGACCCGCGAGCCGCTGGTCCCGTACAACGCCTCGGGCGAGGCGAACGCGCCGATGGCCGCGTTCGGCGCCGCCGCCAAGGCCCGCGGTCTGTGGCCCTTCATCAACATGAACCGCACCCACGTCGTCCCGCCGTGCAACATCACCGAGGCCGAGGCCAAGGAGGGCCTGGCGGCCCTGGACGCGGCCCTGTCGGTGGCGGACGAGCACACGGTGTGAGGCCGTAGGTCGTGTCCGCGAGCCCGTGGGCCGGCGGCCGGGTTCCCCCTGCCCCTTCGGGGGTGCCGGGGCATCGGGTCGCCGGCCCCCACGGCGTATGGTGGCCTGCTCGACGAGATGCGCGAGCTGATGCGCGCACCCAGGAACGCGACGGGGAGTGAGACCACCACCATGGCCGGGACCGGCGGCAGCGGCGCCGTAACACGCAGCACCCTGCGGCAGCAGATCGCGGACGCGCTCCGTGACGAGGTGCTCGGGGGCCGTCTCCGGCCCGGCCAGGAGTTCACGGTGAAGGAGATCGCCGAGCAGTACGGCGTCTCCGCCACCCCGGTCCGCGAGGCCCTGGTCGACCTGTCGGCCCAGGGACTCCTGGACGCGGACCAGCACCGCGGCTTCCGGGTCCACGAGTACTCGGGCGCCGACTACCGCGGCATGATCGAGGCCCGCAGCCTGATCACGGACGGCATGTTCCAGCACCTCGTGGCCAGCGGGATGCCGCAGGCCGACGACCCCGGCGC
This sequence comes from Streptomyces sp. NPDC024698, assembly GCF_055559015.1. Taxonomy (NCBI): domain Bacteria; kingdom Bacillati; phylum Actinomycetota; class Actinomycetes; order Kitasatosporales; family Streptomycetaceae; genus Streptomyces; species Streptomyces sp. NPDC024698. The sequence goes on from NZ_JBVHLK010000014.1 coordinate 186,924, forward strand.
CCTCGCCGCCCTCGCGGCCGTCCGGCGCCGCGGCGAGGAGGCCCAGCGCGCGGCCACCGCCGGCGATCTGAACATCCTCATCGGCTACGACCTCCGTTACTGGCGCGAACTGAGCAACCTCTTCGGCAACACCTACCTCGCCGACTTCCTGCACCGGATGCGGGTCCAGTCCTGGGTCTGCACGGTCCAGCACCTGCGCCATGTCTCGGACCTCAAGGGCCACCTGTGGTCCGGTCACACCCAGTTGGTGGACGCCCTCGCGCACCGCGACGCCGACGGGGCACGGGCGATCGTGACGGCGTACAACGAGCACGCTCTCACCCTCATCGAGCGCCTCGACGCCCCCTGAACCGGGGTCCGGGGCGGGACAGCGGCGGTCCCGCGTTTGAGGACCCCCTCTCCGGGCGATCGAGGGGAGGGGGGCGTGGCCCCGGGGACGGACAACCCCGGCCCCCGGGGAACGTACTTGCGTACCGGCCTCTTCACAGGACCGCCATGCGCACTACGCTGCCCTGACCACCCTGCACCCCAAGGAGCAAGAGGAGCCGTCTGTTGGCCTGTGACCTGTGGTTGGTCCCGCTCGTCGACGTGCTGTGCCACACCCCCGACAACCCCTTCGCCGAGGAACTGGCGCTCTACGACAAGGTGCTCGCCGAGTCCGGGCTCCCACCGGTGCCGGTGTACGCGTACATGCCGGGCCTGTCGGGTGACGTGGCCCCGGTCGCCGGCTTCGACTACGAGGCGCTGCACTTCCTGCGCCGCGCGTACCTCCTCCAGATGTGCGGGCTCGCGGTGGCGCCGGTCGACGAACTCGGTGGCGACTACGAGCAGTTGCTGGAGATGTTCGAGTCGAACGCCCAGCAGTCCCATCTGGTCTGGCACTACGACCACGCGGGCGCCTACGTCCCGGTGGAGTTCCCCCACCCGCTGGCCAACGACGAACTCCTCGCGGGCGGCGGACCGTTGGGCTCCTCGCAGGTTCTCCTGCGCGAACTCGAGTTCGTGGCGCCCTCGATCGGCATCGACCCGGCCAATCCCCCGGCGCCTCCGCAGCCGCCGAGCGCCCCGACGGAGCTGGAGGAGCCCGCGGCTCCGGCCCCCTACGACTCCAGCCCCTTCGCCCGCGAGCGCCATGTGTGGCTCGGCCTGCACGCGGCGGCGACCCGGAGCCTCGCCCAGGGCTCCATGATCGTCTTCAGCTGATCCGCGCCCACTCCCGGTGCGGGGCCAGGACACGGTCCGCGCGGCCCCGCACCGAGCCGGACGGAACGCGTCCGGTGGGCCGTCAGCCCAGCTGGGACAGGCCCTTGTGGAGGTCCTCCGCGTTCATGACGGGGGCGAGCTCGATCTTGGCGCCGAGTTCCATGAAGAACGGCTCGGCGATCACCGGGATCTGGCTGGTGTCCTCCAGGTCGAAGACCATGTAGCAGGCGCGGCTGCCTTCGTGGGTGGTGAAGTAGGACGCCTCGGGTTTGATCCGCTCCATCGTCCGCTGCATCAGTTGCGGAAGCTTTCCGCTCCGGATGAGCTCGTTGGCCTTCTCCGTGTCCATCGTCGCCCTGAGCATCACGCGCATCGCAGTCTCCTTGTCCTTCGGCCGACGCACGCAGAAGCACCCGAACGTGCGCTTTCAGGCTATTCCCCCCGCCCGCGGCGCGCTCACGGCGGCGGCCCGGACGTCACTCTCTCCAGTGAGGCCCGGGCCGTGCCGGTCATGGGTGGTGCGTCGAGCGGGCGGCTCAGAAGACGGGCGTGCCGTTCTGGGTCAGCTTCCAGTTGACGGCGGCGAAGTCGGCCGGGTTCAGGGCTCCCTTGGCGATGACGTAGGCGATCATCAGGTCGCGGATCTGGTCCGGGGCGCTGAAGGCGGTCTCCGCGGCCGCGATGTGCGGGTAGCCCGAACCGCCGTTGGCGCGGTAGTTGTTGACCGCGACGACGAAGACCTGGTCGTCGGCGACGGCCGCGCCGCCGTAGGTGAGGTTCTTGATCCGCGAGCCCTCGGCCGCGGCGATGTCGATCTCGTAGTCGACGCCCGCGGCGGTGTCGTACATGTAGTCCCAGAAGCTGTTGGCGTTGGTGAGGGTGGCGGTGTCCACCGCCGTGCCGGCCGGGACCTGGTGATAGTACTTCGCCGCGTACTCCAGGTAGTCCTTGAGCTGGGCGCCCGTCAGCTTCTTGCCGTAGAGCGTGTTGTCGTAGATGTACAGCCCGGCGATGTCCTTGATGGTGACGTTGCCCGCCGGAATGTCCGCGGTGCGGCTGAAGGGCGCGGCGACCGAGATCAGCGGCAGCGCCGCGTCCGCGGTGGACAGGCCCGCCTTCACGGCCTCCGTCTGGACCTGGTGGATGAAGTCCATGACCGGGACGTCCTTCCAGCAGGACTCCGCGGCCGAGAGGTCCTCGGTACAGGTGCCGACCGCCGTGTTGACGTACTTCACGACGAGTTCGTGGTCGGCTTCCAGGTGCTTCTTGATCTGCGGGTCCTCGTCCACGGCCGCGGGGTTGAGGGTCTGCGCGGTCTTGCCGACGACCTTCCAGCGGCCGTGCTCCAGCTCCATCTCGAAGTCGAAGACGCTCAGCCGGTAGCCCCAGCAGTAGGGCTCGGACAGCAGGACGTCCTCGCCGGTCTCCGCGTTCTTCACCGTGTAGGAGGGGACCTCGACATGGGTGTGGCCGACCAGGATCGCGTCGATGCCGGGCACCTGCTCGGCGACCAGGTTCGAGGCGTTCTCCACGTACGGCAGCGCGTCGCCCCACGACGAGGAGCCGTCGAGGCCGGAGTGGTCGGTCAGGAAGACGACGTCGCAGCCGAGCGCGCGCAGCCGGGGCACGTACTTCTTCGCCTGCTCGACGAGGCCGGGGAAGACCATCCTGCCGTTGACGTTGTCCTTGTCCCACAGCGCGATGCCGGGGTTGGTCAGGCCCATGATGCCGACCTTGATGTCGGGGGCCCCGGGCACGCGGATGTGCTTCACGGTGTACGGCTGGAACGCGGGCCGCAGCGTCTTCGCGTCCAGCGCGTTCGCGGCGAGCAGCGGGAAGTCGCACTGGCTCTCGAACTTGCGCAGTGTCTCGATGCCGTAGTTGAACTCGTGGTTGCCGAGCGCGGCGGCGTCGTAGCGCATGAGGTTCATCGCCACGGCCATCGGGTGCTTGGGGCCCTTCTTGCCCTTCGTCCCGGTGATCGGGTCGACCCGCGCGAAGTAGTAGCCGAGCGAGGTGCCCTGGATGATGTCGCCGGCGTCGACGAGGAGCACGCGGTCCTCGCCCTTGGCGGCGCGCTGCTGCTTGATGAGCGTGGCGACCTTGGCGACGCCGACGGAGTTGCCCTTGGCGTCGGAGTAGGCGGCGTCCTTGTAGTAGTCCCAGTCGAAGACGTGGCTGTGCAGGTCGGTGGTGCCCAGGATCGAGAACGACCAGGTACGCGGGGGCTTCGGCCGGCTGTGGTCCGCCGCCTGCGCGGGGGCCGCGGCGGCCACGCCACCGGCGGCCACGGCCGCACCGGTGACGGCCGACTTCTTCACGAACTCCCGGCGGTTCAGGGGATTGACGGGCATACGGACTCCTGGGACTGGGGTGGCGGGGCAGGGGGACGTGCCATGCGAACCGTGCGGAACTACACGCGTAGAGCGTGGTCGCCGCCCCTCCCCTCCGGAACCAGGAAAAACCCATGTCCCGGTCAAGTAACGGTCAGTTCGAGGTCCCCACGCGTCAACCGGCCCGGGTTTCGGGCGGTGTTCACCCGGTCTTCACACCGGCCTCACACGGTCGTCCGCGCCACCGGGCACACCGCGGCCCGCGCCACCGAACACACCCGCCGGACACAGGACTCCCCGCCTCCCACAACTGCCGCACAACTGCCGCGCAGGGAGGGCGGGAAGGACGATCCGTGAGCCCCGGTCGGCTCCACTCGCGCACCACCGGCCGGCACGGTCCCGCTCGTCCCCGGCCCCGGACACGGGTACGCCCCCGGCTGTCGGCCGGGGGCGTACCCGTGGATCCCACTGCTCCGGACCTGGTCCGGACACCGCTCCGCGCTAGATGAACGAGTTGATCTCGATCGTCTCGGTGCGGCCCGGTCCGACGCCGATCGCGGAGATCGGGGCGCCCGACATCTCCTCCAGCGCCTTCACGTAGGCCTGCGCGTTCTTCGGGAGATCCGCGAAGGTCTTCGCCTTGGTGATGTCCTCCGACCAGCCGGGGAGGGTCTCGTAGATCGGCTTCGCGTGGTGGAAGTCGGTCTGGGAGTACGGGAGTTCCTCGACGCGCTTGCCGTCGATCTCGTACGCCACGCAGACCGGGATCTCCTCCCAGCCGGTCAGGACGTCCAGCTTGGTGAGGAAGAAGTCGGTCAGCCCGTTCACGCGGGTCGCGTAGCGGGCGATGACCGCGTCGAACCAGCCGCAGCGCCGGTCACGGCCGGTCGTCACACCGCGCTCGTGGCCGATGCGCCGCAGCGCCTCGCCGTCCGCGTCGAACAGCTCGGTCGGGAACGGACCCGAACCCACCCGGGTCGTGTACGCCTTGAGGATGCCGATGACCCGGCTGATCTTCGTCGGGCCGACACCGGCACCCGTGCAGGCGCCGCCCGCGGTCGGGTTCGACGACGTCACGAACGGATACGTGCCGTGGTCGATGTCCAGCAGTGTGCCCTGGCCGCCCTCGAAGAGCACGACCTTGTCCTGCTCCAGCGCCTGGTTGAGGATCAGCACGGTGTCGGCGACGTACGGCTTGAGCCGGTCCGCGTAGCCCAGCAGCTCCTCGACGACCTGGCCCGCCTCGATGGCGCGGCGGTTGTAGAGCTTGGTGAGCAGCTGGTTCTTGACCTCCAGCGCCGCCTCGACCTTCTGGACGAGGATCGACTCGTCGTAGAGGTCCTGGATGCGGATGCCCACACGGTTGATCTTGTCCGCGTAGGTCGGACCGATCCCGCGCCCGGTGGTGCCGATCTTCCGCTTTCCGAGGAAGCGTTCCGTCACCTTGTCGACAGTGACGTTGTAAGGCGTGATGATATGAGCGTTTCCGCTGATCAGCAGCTTGGAGGTGTCGACACCGCGCTCGTTGAGCCCGTTCAGCTCGGAGAACAGGACGGACGGGTCGACGACGACTCCGTTTCCGATCACCGGAGTGCACTCCGGCGTGAGGATTCCGGAAGGGAGGAGGTGGAGGGCGTATTTCTGGTCGCCCACGACTACCGTGTGGCCGGCGTTGTTGCCGCCCTGGTAGCGCACCACATAGTCCACGGATCCACCGAGCAGGTCGGTGGCCTTTCCCTTGCCCTCGTCACCCCACTGAGCACCGAGCAGCACAAGTGCGGGCACAGGCGTACACCCCTTCCGGGCGGGGCATGTCCAAGGTCGGGGGCGTACGCGGCCGTTTGTGGCTCTGGCTGCGTGCACCGGCGACCACCATTGGCCGCGACCGTCGGACCGGATGCCCCGGAATAGACGAAGCCCCTGGCGCAAAGGCGCAAGGGGCTCTTGCAGAAAGATGTTACCCGAGGAAGCGAGGCAGGACCGAGGTGGCGGCTTCCGACCAGCTCCTTGTGGTCATCGACCCGGTCGCCCGACGGACGGACGGCGAGTCCGTCCGGATCGCGAAAGACGTGCTCAGCGCGGGTGCGGCGACGAAAGTGTGCCTCCCGGAGGGGCCCGAGGAATTCGCTCGGGCACTGATCCGACGGGGCGCGCGGCGCCCCGTCGTCATCGGCGACGACGGCGCCCTGCTGCGGGCGGTGTCCCTGCTGCACCGGCGGCGCGAACTCGCCGCCTGCGCGCTGTCCTTCGTCCCCGTCGGGGGCGCGCTGTCGCTGTCCCGGTCGCTCGGGGTGCCGATGGGAGCCGTCGCGGCGGCCCGGGCGGTCCTCGACGGGGCCGAACGGCGGCTCGACCTGCTCGTGGACGACAGTGACGGCGTGGTGCTCGGCGCGCTGCGCATCCCCTCGCTGCCCTCCCGGCCGGCCGCCGCCGCGTTCGCGGACATGCCAGGGGAGGAGGCCGGCGGACATCCGTGGCTGCGCACCTGCCAGTCGCTCGTACGGACCCTCGCCTCCCGGCCGTCCCGGCCCGCCGCGCCCCCGACAGGGCCCTCCCGGCTGCGGATCGAGGTCGACGGGGTGTGCGTCGTGGACCTGGACCAGCCCGTGGAAGCCGTGTCCGTGACACCTGGGGGCTCGGGAACCGGCGCCGAGATCGAGGTCCGCGCGGTGTCCTTCGGGGCCGCGCCCTCGTCCCTGCGGCTGCTGGGCCACAAGGTCACCGTCTCCGGCGCGGACTTCCGCTACGGCGCGGACTCCGTGGTGAGCGGCCCGGTGAGGACCCGGACCTGGACGGTACGGGAATCGGCCTGGGGCCTGACCCTGCCGGCCACGACGTGACAGCACCCCCGCCCTGCCCCCTGACGCCCCCCTGAAGGACCGAGCGACGCCGATCCGGGGCCGGGGGGCCGGGGCCGGCCAAGACGGGTCCAGCGCCCGACTGAGCCCCACCGGGGGCGGGGGCGGAGGCGACGGCACCGCACGAAGTCGTACGCCGACCGGGGCGCCGGGGCCGGTCCACCCGGGGTGTCAGGCCGGCTGGGGACGCCTGCACGAGCACGTCCACAGATGGGACGCCGGGGGCCGGTTCACCCGGGGCCCGGGGCGACCGGGGGCCCGGGGGGCCCGGGGCGGTCAAGGCCGGGCCGGAGCTCGGCTGAGTCCCACCGGAGGCGGGGGCACCGGCACCGCACGATGACATGAGCCGACCGGGGCGCCGGGGCGGGTTCCCCCGGGGTGCGGGGTGCCCGGGTGGGCGAGGCGACCGGGCTCCGGGATGCCCGAGCTGCCGGAGGTGCGCTGTCGGGGTTCCTGGTCAGGCGCCGTCGCCGAACAACTGCTCGCGGTGGGCGCGCCAGCGTTCCATCATCGCGGCGACCTCGCCGTCGACGAACTCGAAGAACGCGAGGGTCTCGGAGAGCCGCCGGCCCGCGGGGGTCGTGGAACCCAGGGAGTCGACACCGGCGCGCAGGGCGAGTTCCCAGCGCTTGAGCACCGCGTCACGGTTGGTCAGGGCCTCGTACCACTGGTTACTGTGCACGCGGTACCGCTCTCGCCGCGAGCCGGGTTCACGTTCGCGCCCGACCATGTGCTGCTGCGCGAGGTAGCGCACCGCGCCGGACACGGCGGCGGGGCTGACCTGGAGCTGCTCGCCGAGTTCGGCGGAGGTCATGGCACCGGAGTCGGAGGCCAGCAGCGCGGCGAAGACCCGCGCGGGCATCCGCTGCATCCCCGCCTCCACGAGCTGGGCCGCGAATCCCTCGACGAACTGCGAGACCGCCTCCGGATCCCTCGCCGCACTCGGTTCCGCCATCTGTCGATCATCTCCCCTGCTCACGCTTCGCGGTCGAGTGTATCCAGAGTTTATATGTTTCCTTAACTTCACAAACTTCTGAACGAAGCGTACGTTCGGGCCATGACGAAGGCAATCAGCGTCGCCGGACTGCACAAGTCGTTCGGCAGGACGCACGCACTCGACGGGCTGGACCTGGAGGTCGAGGCCGGCGAGGTGCACGGCTTCCTCGGCCCCAACGGCTCCGGGAAATCCACCACCATCCGGGTCCTGCTGGGCCTGCTGCGCGCCGACTCGGGCACGGCCCGCATGCTGGACATGGACCCCTGGGCGGACGCGGTCGAACTGCACCGCCGGGTCGCCTACGTCCCCGGCGACGTCACGCTGTGGCGCAACCTCTCCGGCGGCGAGGTCATCGACCTCTACGGCCGGCTGCACGGCGGTGGCCGCGCCCGGCGCGGCGGACGGACCGGCGGCCTCGACCCGGCGCGGCGCGCCGAACTGATCGAGCGCTTCGAACTGGACCCCACCAAGAAGGGGCGCACCTACTCGAAGGGCAACCGCCAGAAGGTCGCCCTCGTCGCCGCCTTCGCCTCGGACGTCGACGTACTCATCCTGGACGAGCCGACCTCGGGCCTGGACCCGCTGATGGAAGAGGTCTTCCAGAAGTGCGTCCGCGAGGAACGCGACCGGGGCCGCACGATCCTGCTGTCCTCGCACATCCTGAGCGAGGTCGAGGAACTCTGCGACCGTGTCAGCATCATCCGCACGGGCCGGACCGTCGAGAGCGGCACCCTCGCGGACCTGCGCCACCTCACCCGTACCAGCGTCACCGCCGAGCTCACCGGGCCGCCGAAAGGACTGGCGTCCCTGCCCGGAGTCCACGAACTCGACGTCCAGGACGCCGGAGCACGGACCGACGGTGTCAGCTGCCGGGTCCGGTTCCACGTCGACGGCGACCGGCTGAACGCCGCCCTGAGGACGCTGACCGACTCCGGCGTACGGTCCCTGACCTCGACCCCGCCGACCCTGGAGGAGTTGTTCCTGCGGCACTACCAGGAGGACGACGGCCGGGCGGACCAGCAGCCGGGCGCGGTCCACGCGGGCGACGAACAGGCGGACGGCTCCGCGGAGACGGTGACCCGATGACCGCCACGACCGGCCCGGCCGCCGGCCCCTTCACCGCCCGCTCCGGCGGCTCCCGCCCCCTGGCCGGCACCGGAACCCTGCTGCGCTTCGCACTGCGCCGCGACCGCGTGACGACGCCACTGTGGATCGGCGTGACCGCCCTCATGGTGCTCTCCCTGCCGGCCTCGCTGAAGAGCGTCTACGGCACCCCGGCCGAACGCGCCTCCCTGGCCCGGCAGATGCTCGCCAACAACTCCCTGCGCGCCACCTACGGACCGGTGTTCGGCGACTCGCTCGGAGGACTTACCGCCTGGCGCATCGGTGGATACGCGGGGGCCCTCGCCGCGATCATGAGCCTGATCATCGTCGTACGGCACACCCGCGACGAGGAGGAGAGCGGCCGTCAGGAACTCGTCTCCGCCGCGATGGTCGGGCGGCGGGCCCCGCTGACCGCCGCCCTGCTCGCCGCACTCGTCGCCGATTCCGTACTCGCCCTTCTCGTCACGGGCGGCCTCTCCGGACAGGGTGCTTCCGGGGCCCTGGCGCTGGGGCTCGCGATCGGCGGAACGGGGATGGTCTTCGCGACCATGGCCGCGATCGTCGCCCAGCTGACGGAGAGCGCGCGGCTCGCCAAGGGCCTGACGGGCGGTCTGATCGGCGCCGCCTTCGTCCTCAGGGCGGCGGGCGACTCCGCGACCGACGACGGCTCGTCGGTGCTGACCTGGATCTCGCCGGTGGGCTGGCTGGAGAACGTCCGCGCCTTCGCGGACGAACGCTGGTGGGTCCTGGCGCTGTTCGTCGCGGCCGTCGGCGCACAGGGTGCCGTCGCCTACGTACTGGCCGGGCGGCGCGATGTCGGCATGAGCTTCCTGCCCACCCGGCCGGGACCCGCCACCGGCCGACTCGGCTCGGCCGGTGCGCTGGCCTGGCGCCTCCAGCGTGGTGCGGTGCTCGGCTGGAGCCTCGGCTTTCTCGCGGCGGGCGCGGCCTTCGGCGGCATCACGAAGGGGGCCGCGGACCTGGTCGGCGGCAACGCCAAGACCCGCGAGATCATCGAGCGGATGGGCGGGCAGGCCGGGATCACCGACGCGTTCCTGGCCGCCATGGTCGGCATGCTGGGCATGGTCGCCGCCCTGTACATCGTCTCCTCCGTACTGCGACTGCACGGCGAGGAGACCTCGCAGCGCGCCGAACCCCTGCTCGCGACCGCCGTCGGCCGGCTGCGCTGGGCCGGCGGGCATCTCGTCCTCGCGTTCGGCGGCACGGTCCTGATCATGCTGCTCGGCGGACTCGGCCTCGCGCTCGGCTACGGCTCCGCGTTCGGTGCCGTCCTCGGCGCCAGTCTGGTCCAGGTCCCGGCGGTCTGGACGCTGGGCGGTTTCACGGTCCTGCTCCACGGTCTCTCGCCCCGGGTCGCCAGGGGCGCCTGGGCCGCGGCCGGCCTCGTCCTTCTCCTCGGCTGGATCGGACCCGCCCTGAAGATCCCCCAGGTTGTGATGGACCTCTCCCCCTTCGGCCATCTCCCGAAGCTGCCGGGCGGCACCATGACCTGGACACCGGTCCTGGTCCTCACCGCGATCGCGGCGGGACTGACGGCGGCGGGACTGGTCTGCCTGCGCCGGCGTGACATGGCTGCATAGGAATTGGTCCTGAAACGCAGAAAACCCCCGTACCGGTATCCCCGGCACAGGGGTTTTCTCAAAAATTGTTCGGCGGCGTCCTACTCTCCCACAGGGTCCCCCCTGCA
>NZ_JBVHLK010000015.1:0-182065 GCF_055559015.1 Streptomyces sp. NPDC024698
TCGTCCTGGGTCGGGCAGGCGACCCGCACGATCTGGCAGCCGGACGCGGTCAGCTCGGCGATCTGCTGAAGCGTGGCGCCGATGTCCGACGTACGCGTGGTCGTCATCGACTGCACCGAGACGGGTGCGTCTCCGCCCACGGCGACGGTCCCGACCTGGATCTGCCGGGTCTTGCGGCGCTCGGCCAGCTTGGTCGGAACGGACGGCATGCCGAGAGAAATCGCAGTCATCTGCTGTGCAACCCCAAGTTGTGGATCAAGGTCCCGGAAATCGTGGGCTCCGGGCTTCGAGATTACGGTACGAGCGTGCCGGCGAGCACATCACGCCCCCGCGTTCAAACCCCCTCAACGGACGACGGCCGGACACCCGAGGTGTCCGGCCGTCGTCCCCGCGGTACGACTATGAGATTTTGACGGGATTGACCACGTCGGCGATCAGGACGAGGACCGTGAAGCAGACGAAGATCCCGGCCACCACGTAGGCCACCGGCATCAGCTTCGCCACGTCGAACGGGCCCGGGTCCGGGCGGCGCAGCACCCGGGCGAGGTTCCGCCGCAGCGACTCCCACAGGGCGCCCGCGATGTGCCCGCCGTCGAGCGGGAGCAGCGGGAGCATGTTGAACAGGAACAGGGAGAGGTTGAACCCGGCGACGAGCAGCAGCATCATCGCGACCTGCTGCGAGGCGGGGATGTCCAGGGTGAAGACGTCGCCGCCGATGCGGGCCGCGCCGACCACGCCCATCGGGGAGTCGGCCTTGCGCGGTGCGTCGTCGAAGGCCGCGTTCCACAGGTCGGGGACCTTGCCGGGCAGCGACACCAGGGACTCGATGCCGTTCTGCATCATGTCGCCCATGCGGGTCACGGACTGGCCGAAGGACTGCTGGACGATGCCGGAGGCGGGCGTGAAGCCGAGGAAGCCGGCGTACACGTACTTGCCCTCGACATAGCCGCCGTTGCCGTCGGTCTTGCTCACCTGGTTCTTGATCAGGTGGGCCTTCAGGGCGAGCTGCTGTCCCTTGCGCTCGACGGTGATCGTGACGTCCTTGCCGGGGTTGGCCCGGATGTCGGACTGAAGGGCCGACCATTCGGCGACGGGCTTGCCGTCGAACGCGACGATCTTGTCGCCGCCCTTGAGGCCGGCGGCCTTGGCGGGTGCCGCCTGGTCGTCCTGGGCGCACTTCGTGCGGTTCTCGCTCTGCTGGATGACGCAGTCGGAGACCTTGCCGACCGTGGTGGTCTGGGTCTGGACGCCGAACGTCATCATCACGCCGAGGAAGATCGCGACGGCGAGCACGAGGTTCATGAAGGGACCGGCGAACATCACGATCACGCGCTTCCACGGCTTGCGCGTGTAGAAGAGGCGGGTCTCGTCCCCGGGTTGCAGTTCCTCGAAGGCGGCCGACCGGGCGTCCTCGATCATGCCCCGGAAGGGGGAGGTCGAGCGGGCCTCGATCCGGCCGTCGGGGCCGGGCGGGAACATGCCGATCATGCGGATGTAGCCGCCGAGCGGAACGGCCTTGACGCCGTACTCGGTGTCGCCCTTCTTGCGCGACCAGATGGTCGGCCCGAAGCCCACCATGTACTGCGGCACCCGGATGCCGAAGAGTTTGGCCGTCGACAGATGTCCCAGCTCGTGCCACGCGATCGAGATCAGCAGCCCGAGCACGAAGACGACTATGCCGAGGATCATCATCAGGGTCGTCATGCACGAGCCTCCGCGGTTGTGGTCTGTGCCGTCAGTTCTCGGGCCCGGGCGCGCGCCCAGGTCTCCGCTTCGAGGACGTCCGCGACGGTCAGAGAAGTTCCCGTACGCGGTGTGCCGTGTTCCTCGACGACCCGGGTGACGGTCTCCATGATCCCGTTGAACGGCAGCGTGCCGTTCAGGAACGCGTCCACGCACTCCTCGTTGGCGGCATTGAACACCGCCGGGGCCGTGCCCGCGAGCTGCCCCACGTGCCGGGCGAGTCCCACGGAGGGGAAGGCGTCGTTGTCGAGCGGGAAGAACTCCCAGCTCGACGCCTTCGTCCAGTCGAAGGCGGGCGCCGCGTCCGGGACGCGCTCGGGCCAGCCGATGCCGATGGCGATGGGCCCCCGCATGTCGGGGGGCGTCGCCTGGGCGATCGTCGAGCCGTCCGTGAATTCCACCATCGAGTGGACATACGACTGCGGGTGCACGACCACCTCAATGCGGTCGAAGGGAATGTCGTAGAGGAGGTGTGCCTCGATGACCTCCAGCCCCTTGTTGACCAGGGTCGCGGAGTTGACGGTGATGACCGGGCCCATGGCCCAGGTGGGGTGCGCGAGGGCGTCGGCCGGCCGCACGTCCGCCAGCTCCGCCTTCGTCCGGCCGCGGAACGGGCCCCCGGACGCGGTCACGACCAGTTTGCGCACCTCCGCGCGGGTGCCGGAGGCGAGCGACTGGAAGAGGGCCGCGTGCTCGGAGTCGACCGGGATGATCTGGCCGGGCTCGGCCAGCGCCTTCACCAGCGGCCCGCCGACGATGAGCGACTCCTTGTTGGCGAGCGCCAGCGTGCGGCCCGCCTCCAGCGCGGCGAGGGTGGGCGCGAGACCGATGGACCCGGTGATGCCGTTGAGGACGGTGTGGCAGTCGGAGGCGGCGACCTCGGTGGCCGCGTCGGGTCCGGCCAGCAGGTCGGGAAGGGTCTCACCGGGTGCGTACCGGGCCGCGAGTGCCTCCCTGAGCGCGGGGACGGCCTCCTCGCGCGCCACGGCGACGGTCCGTACCCGCAGCTGGTGGGCCTGCTCGGCGAGCAGGTCGACCCTGCCGCCGGCGGCGGACAGCGCGGTGACCCGGAACCGGTCGGGGTTGCGCAGCACGAGGTCGATGGCCTGGGTGCCGATCGAGCCGGTGGATCCGAGGATCGCGACATCCCTGACTCCGTGCACGGGGTCGAAGACGAGATGCGGATCAGCGAGGGGGGCTGGACTGTCGCTCATCCCCCCATTGTGGCCGCAACGCGTGGGCCGCAGGACAGGGCGTCCCTCATTCCCGGTGTCGCGCGCAGTGACCGGTGCTGCCCGGCGGTGCCGCGGGGCCCCGGCGGGGAACGGGCGTCCCGTAGGCGCGGTGCCGACCGGTGTCCGCCCGCGGGGGCCCTCGTACGTCCGCCGGCCCTACTGATCCGCAGGTCAGCGCTTGTGGCGGCGCCTGGGCGCGGGCTTCGACGGCCCGCGGCGCCCGCGCGCCGACGGTCCGCCGGGCGGTCCGGGAGGGGTGGTCGTGGGGGCGGGCGGCTGCGCGGGCGCGAACGCGCCTTCGACCACCCCCTCGGCCGTGTCGAGGGTCGGCGCCGTGAACAGGAGGCCGCCGGCGCCCTCGCGCCGTTCCGGGGCTCCGGGGGCGGGGGCCTCGGCGCCGAGGTTGAAGACGTAGCCGACGGACTCCTCCTTGATGGCGTCGGTCATGGCCCCGTACAGGTCGTAGCCCTCGCGCTCGTACTCGATGATCGGCTCGCGGCCGAGCGTCCAGCGCAGCCCGATGCCCTCGCGCAGGTAGTCCATCTCGTAGAGGTGCTCGCGCCACTTGCGGTCGAGGACGGACAGGACGACGAGGCGCTCCAGGTCGCGCAGGGGCCCGGAGCCGAGTGCGGACTCGCGATCGGCGTAGCGGGCGCGGATGTCCTCGGTGACCGTCTCGACGATCCGCTCGGTGGTCAGGTCGTCACGGCTCCCGTGGCGGTCCTCCAGTTCCCCGACCGTGATCCCCACGGGGTAGAGCTGCCGGAGGGCGGCCCACAGCCGCTCCAGGTCCCACTCCTCGCCGAAGCCCTCGCCGGTCTCGCGCTCGATGTAGGCCCGGACCGTGTCCTGCATGAAGTGGCGGATCTGCTCGCTCAGGTCCTCGCCCGCCAGGACGCGGCGGCGCTGGGCGTAGATGAGCGTGCGCTGCCGGTTGAGGACCTCGTCGAACTTCAGGACGTCCTTGCGCGAAGCGAAGTGCTGCTGTTCGAGCTGCGCCTGGGCGGAGGCGATGGCGCGGGTGACCATCTTGTTCTCGATCGGTACGTCGTCGGGGACATGGGCCATGGACATCACGCGGTCGACGACGTCGGCCCGGAACAGCCGCAGGAGGTCGTCCTCCAGGGAGAGGTAGAAGCACGAGGCGCCGGGGTCGCCCTGGCGGCCCGAGCGGCCGCGCAGCTGGTTGTCGATGCGCCGGGACTCGTGACGCTCGGTGCCCAGGACGTACAGGCCGCCGAGTGCCTTGACCTCGTCGTGCTCGGCGGCGGCCGCGGCGGTGATCCGGTCGAGCACCCGGCTCCGCTCCCCGGGGTCCGCGTCCTCGCCCGCCTCGGCGAGCGCCATCGCCTCGGGATTGCCGCCGAGCATGATGTCGGTGCCGCGGCCGGCCATGTTGGTGGCGACGGTGACCGCGCCCCGGCGGCCGGCCTGGGCGACGATCCGGGCCTCGCGCCGGTGGTTCTTGGCGTTGAGGACCTCGTGCCGGACGCCCTGGCGGCGCAGCAGCGCGGAGAGGACCTCGGACTTCTCGACGGAGGTGGTGCCGACGAGAACCGGGCGGCCCACCTCGTGCTGCCGGGCGATGTCGGCGAGGATCGCCGCGTACTTCGCCTCCTCGGTGCGGTAGATCTGGTCGGGGTCGTCGCGCCGGACCATGGGCCGGTTGGTGGGGATCGGGACGACGTGCAGGTCATAGATCTGGTGGAACTCGGCCGCCTCGGTCATGGCGGTGCCGGTCATGCCGGCGAGCTTGCCGTAGAGGCGGAAGAAGTTCTGGAGGGTGATCGTGGCGAGCGTCTGGTTCTCGGCCTTGATCGCGACGCCCTCCTTGGCCTCGATGGCCTGGTGGAGTCCCTCGTTGTAGCGCCGGCCGGCCAGGATGCGGCCGGTGTGCTCGTCGACGATCAGCACCTCGCCGTCCACGACGACGTAGTCCTTGTCGCGCTTGAAGTGCTCCTTGGCCTTGAGGGCGTTGTTCAGGTGTCCGATGAGCGGGGTGTGGTCGGACTCGTAGAGGCTGTCGATGCCGAGCTGGTCCTGGAGGAAGTCGACACCGGGGTCCAGGATCGACACGGTGCGTTTCTTCGGGTCGTACTCGTAGTCGTGCCGGGTCCGCAGCAGGGCGAGGCGTTCCTTGTCGGCCGGGCCGGTGAACAGTTCCTCCTGCACCCGTACGCCGTCCATGTGCCCGGCGAACGCGGCGAAGGCCTCGTACCAGTGCGTCGGCTGGTCGGCCGGGCCGGAGATGATCAGCGGGGTGCGCGCCTCGTCGATGAGGATCGAGTCGGCCTCGTCCACGATCGCGAAGTGGTGCCCGCGCTGGACGAGTTCACCGGCGGACCAGGCCATGTTGTCGCGCAGATAGTCGAAGCCGAACTCGGTGTTGGTGCCGTAGGTGACGTCGCGGGCGTACTGGGCGCGGCGTTCGGCGGGGGTGGACTCCGTCTCCAGGACGCCGACGCTCAGGCCGAGGAAGCGGTACGCGCGCCCCATCCACTCGGCGTCCCGGCGGGCCAGGTAGTCGTTGACCGTGACGAGGTGGACGCCGTGGCCGGTCAGGGCGTTGAGATAGACGGGCAGGGTGGCGACGAGTGTCTTGCCCTCCCCCGTCTGCATCTCGGCGACGTGGCCCAGATGCAGCGCCGCTCCGCCCATGACCTGGACGTCGAAGTGGCGCATGCCGAGGACGCGGCGGGAGGTCTCGCGCATCGCGGCGAAGGCCTCCGGCAGCAGGTCGTCCAGGCTCTCACCGGCGGCGAGGCGTTCCTTGAACTCCGGCGTGAGGGACCGGAGTTCCCCGTCGCTCAGGGTCCTGAACCCCTCGTCGAGGGAGCCGACCTGGGCGGCGAGGTGTTCGAGGCGGTGCAGCATCCGGCCCTCACCCGCCCGCATGATCCTTCCGGTGATGGCCTCGAACCCTTTAACTGGCATGGGAAGTCCCTCGCAGTCCGGCACGGCCGGTGCCGGGGAACCGCCAGGGCGTCGCGGTGGAGTTCCCCGTTCGCCGTCGCGTTCATTGTCGGCGCCCTGCTGCGGCGCGGCAAGCAGCGGGACGGCGGACGGGGGCTGCGCTCCACCGGGGAGAGGGTCAGCGAATGGGCCGGTGGACGTTCTCCCTGGTGCTGGCGCCCGGGGTGGCGTCGGCGATCCAGGGGCCGTCGCCCGACGGGTCGAGGACGCCTTCCTCCAGCCAGGTGTAGGTGCCGGACAGGACGCCCTTGACGACCTTGCGGTCGACGTCGTCGGTGTTGCTCCACAGGCGGCCGAAGAGTTCCTCGACACGGATGCGGGACTGACGACAGAAGGCGTCGGCGAGCTGGTAGGCCTCGCGCCCGTGATCGCCCTGGGTGCGCAGGAGTTCGGCCCGTACGCAGGCCGCGCTCATCGCGAACAGCTCGGCGCCGATGTCGACGATCCGGCCCAGGAAGCCCTGCTTGGTCTCCATCCGGCCCTGCCAGCGCGACATCGCGTAGAAGGTGGACCGGGCGAGCTTGCGGGAGCTGCGCTCGACGTAGCGCAGATGGGTGGAGAGGTCCACGTCGTGCCGGAACTCGCCGTACGTACCGGGGAGCCGGCCGGGACCCGCGACCAGCTTCGGGAGCCACTTGGCGTAGAAGACACCGGCGTTCGCGCCCGCCTTCGCCTTCTCCGAGAGGGACTTGTCGGGATCGATGAGGTCACCGGCCACCGAGAGGTGGGCGTCGACGGCCTCCCGGGCGATCAACAGGTGCATGATCTCGGTGGAGCCCTCGAAGATGCGGTTGATGCGCAGGTCGCGCAGGACCTGTTCGGCGGGGACCGCGCGTTCGCCGCGGGCCGCCAGCGACGCGGCCGTCTCGAAGCCTCGGCCGCCGCGGATCTGGACGAGCTCGTCGGCCATCAGGCAGGCCATCTCGGAGCCGTACAGCTTGGCGAGGGCGGCCTCGATGCGGATGTCGTTGCGGTTCTCGTCGGCCATCTGCGACGACAGGTCGAGGACCGCCTCCAGGGCGAAGGTGGTGGCCGCGATGAAGGAGATCTTGGCGCCCACGGCCTCGTGGAAGGCGACCGGCTTGCCCCACTGCTCGCGCACCGACGTCCACTCGCGGGCGATCTTCAGACACCACTTGCCCGCCCCCGCGCACATGGCGGGCAGCGAGAGGCGGCCGGTGTTGAGGGTGGTGAGGGCGATCTTCAGGCCCGCCCCCTCGGGTCCGATGCGGTTGGCGGCCGGCACCCGCACCCGGTGGAAGCGGGTGACGCCGTTCTCCAGGCCGCGCAGGCCCATGAACGCGTTGCGGTTCTCGACGGTGACGCCCTCCGAGGAGGCCTCCACCACGAAGGCCGTGATGCCGCCCTTGCCGGTCTCGGACTTCGGGACGCGGGCCATGACGACGAGGAGGTCCGCGACGACACCGTTGGTCGTCCAGAGTTTCACCCCGTCGAGGATGTAGTCGTCGCCGTCCGGTACGGCGGTCGTGGCCAGCCGCGCCGGGTCGGAGCCGACGTCCGGCTCGGTGAGCAGGAAGGCGGAGATGTCGGTGCGGGCGCAGCGGGGCAGGAAGGTGTCCCGCTGTTCCTGGGTGCCGAAGAGTTTCAGGGGCTGCGGTACGCCGATCGACTGATGGGCGGAGAGCAGCGCGCCCAGTGCCGGGTTCACGGAGCCGACCAGGGCGAGGGCCTTGTTGTAGTACACCTGGGTGAGGCCGAGGCCGCCGTACTTGGTGTCGATCTTCATGCCGAGGGCGCCGAGCTCCTTGAGCCCGGTGATGGTCTCGTCCGGGATCCGGGCCTCGGCCTCGATCCGGGCGGAGTCGATCTTCGTCTCGCAGAAGTCCCGCAGTTTGGCCAGGAACTCCTCGCCGCGCTGGACGTCCTCCTCGGCCGGGAGCGGGTGGGGGTGGATGAGGTCGAGCCGGAAGCGGCCGAGGAAGAGTTCCTTGGCGAAGCTGGGCTTCTGCCAGCCCTGTTCGCGCGCGGCCTCGGCGACTTGTCGGGCCTCACGTTCAGTGACGGTGGGCTGGTGGGGTGTTGCGGACATGAGGCTCACCTCGCCGCGAATAGGGATCTTGGGACAGTCCATTACCGACCGGTTCTACTCGATCGTATTTACCTGATTCCGGATGTCCCCACCAGTCCTCGCGCAGCGTTCGGCCCAATGGGCTCCCCGTGCACCGGCCACCTTCGCCGCACCGGGGACCGGTGCGCACCGGCGAATCGCCGCCACGACGGCCCGGGGAGCAGCTGCCGCGAGAACGCGCTCGCCGAAGCGCCTCGACGGCTCTCGGCACGACCGGATCCGAACGTACACATGAGCGATAATCACCCCGTTCTACGCAGTGGGCGAGAGCCATGTGCAACGGGGGACCAGAGTGACCAGAAGTCAGGGGGGCGGCGGTGGCGAGCCATCGGACAGAGAGGCGCTCGCGGTCGAGCTGCGGCGGCTGAAGGAGAAGTCCGGACTCAGTTTCGGGCGCCTGGCCGGCAAGACGCACTACAGCCGCTCGTCATGGGAACGCTTCCTCAACGGCAAGCAGCTGCCCACCACGGTGGCCCTGGAGGAGTTCGCCGCCGTCATGGACGCGGACGCGGACTTCCTGCTCGGACTGCTGGAGCGGGTTCTGGAACCGGCGGGGGCGGGCGGGACGGGCGGAACCGGGGCTTCGGCGGAGGCGGGGGCGACCGGCCGGGCAGCGGCCGGGACCGGGGCGACCGGCGGGGCAGCGGCCGGGACCGGGGCCGACGCGGGCACCCAGGGGGTCCTGTCGACCACGGGCCCCACGGCGGCGACCGCGACCGCGGCACCGGTCGCGGTGCGACTCGCCTCCTTACAACCCGTGATGCCGGAGGCCGTCTCCGCGCAGTCCGCCGCCACGCGACCTGCCTCCGCGCAGCCCGTCCCGGCGGGGCCCGTCGCCGTGCGGTCCGTGGCCGCGCGGCCCCTGCCGGTGCCGTCCGAGCCGGAACGCTTCCTGCGGGTACCGTCCGTGGCGGTGTCGCCCGCCGAAGGGCCGCCGGCCGAGGTGCCACCGGTCGATGTGCGGCAGGTCGTCCGGCGGAACTGGAGGCCCGGGATACGCAGGGCCGGGCTGGTCGCCGCCGGTGCTCTGGTGGGCAGTCTCGCGACCGTGCTCGCGCTCGGCGGCGCCCCGTCCGGCGGCGGCTCGTCCCCCGGTGCGGCCGACCTCTCGCCGCAGACCCCGCGGCCCGGCTGCTCCGAGGACACCTGCCAGCGACGCGACCCCCAGGCCATGGACTGCCAGTGGGACGCCACGACCGCGCGCGAGACCTGGCTGCGCGGCATGCACATCGAACTCCGCTACAGCGCCGCCTGCGGGGCGGTCTGGGGCCGCATCGAGAGCGGCGCGGTGGGCGACTCGGTCACCATCAAGGACAAGTACGACCTCGAACTGTCGGCCACGGTCCGCGTGGACCGCGATACCTACACCGGCATGCTGCCCGTCGACTCCGGCGCCCCGCCCCGCACGGTGACGGTCTGCGGCCGGATCCCGAAGTACCACGCGATGGAGTGCTCCCCCGAGGGCTCCGTCGAGCCCTGAACTCCCGTGCCCCGCACCGGATACGCCGACGGCCCGAGCCCCCGCACAGTTGGGCTCGGGCCGTCGGCCTCGGTCGGGTCCGGTCAGAGAGCGAGACCCGTCAGGACGAGCACGCGCTCGTAGGTGTAGTCGTCCATCGCGAACTTGACGCCCTCGCGGCCGACGCCGGACTGCTTCGCGCCGCCGTACGGCATCTGGTCGGCGCGGTAGGACGGGACGTCGCCGATCACGACGCCGCCCACCTCCAGGGCGCGGTGCGCGCGGAACGCGGTCTGGAGGTCGTGCGTGAACACGCCCGTCTGGAGGCCGTACTTGGAGTTGTTCGCGGCCTCGAAGGCAGCCGCCTCGCCGTCGACCTTCTGCACCGTGAGGACCGGTCCGAAGACCTCCTCGCAGGAGATCGTGACATCGGCCGGGACGTCGGCGAGGACGGTCGGTGCGTAGGAGGCGCCGTCGCGCTTGCCGCCGGTGAGCAGCGTGGCGCCGGCCGCGACGGCCTCGTCCACCCAGGACTCGACGCGCTCGGCCGCGGCCTCGCTGACGAGCGGGCCGACGTCCGTCGTGGCGTCGGACGGGTCACCGGTGACCTGGGCCTCGACGGCGGCGACGACGCGCGGCAGCAGCCGCTCGTACACCGCGGCGTCCGCGATCACGCGCTGCACCGAGATGCAGGACTGGCCGCCCTGGTAGTTGGAGAAGGTAGCGATCCGGGTCGCGGCCCAGTCGAGGTCCGCGTCGCTCGCGAAGTCGGCGAGGACGACGGCCGCGCCGTTGCCGCCCAGCTCCAGGGTGCAGTGCTTGCGCGGCACCGAGTCCATGATCGCGTAACCGACGGTCTCGGAACCGGTGAAGGAGATGACGGGAAGGCGCTCGTCCTGGACCAGGGCGGGCATCTTCTCGTTGGCGACCGGCAGGATGCTCCAGGAACCGGCGGGCAGGTCGGTCTCGGCCAGCAGGTCGCCGAGGATCAGACCGGACAGCGGGGTCGCGGGCGCCGGCTTCAGGATGATCGGGGCTCCGGCGGCGATGGCCGGGGCGACCTTGTGGGCGCACAGGTTCAGCGGGAAGTTGAAGGGCGCGATACCGAGGACGACACCCTTGGGGAAGCGCCGGGTGAGCGCGAGGCGCCCCTGGCCGCCGGCGTCGGTGTCGAGGCGCTGCGCCTCGCCGCCGTTGAAGCGGCGGGCCTCCTCGGCGGCGAACCGGAACACGGACACCGCGCGGCCGACCTCGCCGCGGGCCCACTTGATCGGCTTGCCGTTCTCGGCGGAGATGAGCTGCGCGATCTCCTCGGTGCGCTCGGCCAGACGGCGCGAGACGTGGTCGAGGGCAGCGGCGCGTACGTGGGCCGGGGTGGCGGCGAACTCGTCGCGCACGGCGTACGCGGCGGCCACGGCCTCTTCGACCTGGGCGTCGGTGGGCACGCTGACCTGCCCGACGATCCGGCCGTCCCACGGCGAGGTGACGTCGAACGTGGTCTCACCGGTGGCCTGGCGGCCGGCGAGCCAGAAGGCGTGGGTGGCCCCCACATTCTTGTTCTGGGGCATCTGCGAGTCCCGGCCCTTCCGTAGGCGTGACGATGAGGGGTGTTCCTGCTGGTGGTGCGCTTCCCGTCCACGGTAGGGCCGGGACCACCGAGGGACGTTTGTCCGGCACGTAACAGTCAGGGGGCCGGATACTCCGGTTTGGACTGATCGCCGGAGCCGTCCGGCGACGGCGCGTACCGAGCTTGCTCGGGCCGCTGCCGCACCCGCCGTCCGGGCGTCCGCTCCACCCGTCGCGTCGCCGGGAAGCCCCGTCACTCCCCCGTCGCCGACGTGGCCTTCAGGGCGAGCCAGAGCTCCATCCGGACGTCGGGGTCGTCCAGCGAGCGTCCGAGGATCTCCTCGACCCTGCGCATGCGGTAGCGCAGCGTGTGCCGGTGGACTCCGAGATCGGCGGCGGCCGCGTCCCACTGGCCGTGCCGGGACAGCCAGGCCCGCAGCGAGGCGACCAGGTCGCCGCGGCCGGTGGCGTCGTGCTCGTGGAGCGCCCGCAGGAGCCCGTCGGCGAACGCCCGCACGGCGTCGTCCGCGAGCAGCGGCACGACGGACCCGGCCGCCAGTTCCTCGTGCTCGACGAGGAACCGGCCGCGTCGACGGGCGACGGAGAGGGCCTGTTCGGCCTGTTTGTAGGCGGCGCGGGCGGCAATCGGACCGGCGGGTGCGGAGAGCCCGACGACGAGTTCGCCCTCGTCCCCGGCGCCCTGCTCACGCGGAACGGCGCGCGCGGACTCCAGCGCCGCGGCGTGGTCCCCGCAGGCCGCGACCGCCGCGCCCCCGTCCACGGCGAGGACGACCAGCCGCTCCCCGTCGGGCACGACGAGTACGGACTCCCCCGAGCGCACGGCGGCGGACTCGACGACCTCCGCGAGGGCGCCCAGCGGATCGCCCTTGACGTCCGGCACGGCGACGGCGGACTTCGCGGGTGCCGCGGCGCCCACGCGGGCGTGACCGTCGGCGTGCGCCCGCCCGGCCGACGCGGACACCGACTCGGCGATGATCAGACGGAAGGGGGCGTCGAGCAGTTCGCCGTACAGGTCTCCCGCGACGGCCCGCGCGTGGTCGGGTTCCCCGGCGAGCAGCATCCCGAGGACGGCCGCGCCGATCCGCTGTTCGGCGGCGTGCAGGGACCGGGAGCGTTCGGTGGTGAGGGTCAGCAGGGCGATCGCGGAGTGCACGGCGTAGCGCTCGGCGGTGCCGAGGGCGCCGGCGGTGCCGACGGCGAGCGCGGCGCGCGGTCTGCGTCCCGTTCCGAGGGAGTGCAGTTCGACGCGGTCCTCGCCGCCCACGACCGAGCTCGCGGGCGCGGGCCGCTCGCGCAGCCGCTCCACGTCCGGGGTGAGCCGGGCGGCCCGGCGTCCGGCCCAGTCCGGGGCCGCGGCGACGACGGAACCGGAGGCGTCGTAGAGCGCCGCCCAGCCGTCGACCTGTCCGGCGAGCGCGGCGAGCAGTCCCTCCGGCCCGTCGTTCAGCGCCTGCTTGGTGAGTTCGCGCTGGGCGGCGAACCCGGCGGTGACGGCCCGGTACTGATCGGCGGCGATGGCGGCGGACACGGCCTTGCTGATGGCGAGGAAGGGGGTGCGCCGGGGCACTTCCAGGAGCGGCAGTCCCTCTTCCTCGGCCGCGTCGACGAGCGCCTTGGGGATCTCGTCGTAGTTGACGCCGACGGCGAAGCCGATCCCGACGACTCCGGCATCGGCCAGCCGCTTCACGTACCGCCGCATGACGTCGGGGTCGTCCGCGTCCAGCTTGAGCGCGGTGATCAGCAGCAGTTCCCCGCCCTCCATGTACGGCACGGGGTCGGCGAGCTCGCTGACATGGGCCCAGCGGACCGGCACGTCCAGGCGGTCCTCGCCCGCACGCACCGTGAGCTTGAGCGCGGAGTGGTGGACGAGCGAGGCGAGCGTGGGGGGCATGAGGCCTTCAGGTCGGTGTGAGCTCGGTGATCTCTGTGATCTTTTGGCCGCGGCGTATGAACGACCTGTGTCGATTCTGCCTCACCGTACGGTCACCGCGTGCGCTCACGCTCATTCCCCCTGGTCAGCAGGTCGGTATATTCATACGTTCCACCCCATACGCGCCACCCATCGCCCGCCATCGGCCGCCCGACGAGCGCCGGCGGCCGCCGCCACCGGTCACGCGCCACGCTCCGCCCGCCGTCAGCCCCGTAGGTCCACAAGGAGCGGCGGAGCGTGCTCCCCCTTCACGCTGGTCAGCGACAGCACGGCGTGCCCGGGCGGGACCGCGTGGGCCAGTTCGGAAGCGGACCAGCGTTCCCGTTCGACCTGACGCACGGTGACGGCGTCCGTGGTCACCGCCTTGCCGGTCACCAGCTTGCGCAGCGCGTGGATGGCCCGGGTCATGGGCTGGTCGGCGAAGACGGTGTGCTTGGCCACGTCCCGCGTCTCCACCCACTCGGTGCCCCAGGACTCGGCGAAACGGCCGCCGTCCCAGGTCGTGACGCCGGAGAAGGCCATACGGCAGCCGACCGCGCCGTACAGCGGTCCGTGCAGGGCCTCGGGGAGGTCGCCGATGCTCCGCAGGGCGAGGACCACTCCGGCGTTGTGCGCCCGCAGGCCCTGGATACGGCGTACGGTCTCGGCGGTCAGCGCGCCGGTCGCGTCGTCGAGGACCAGGCAGGCGAAGTGCCTGCGCCGGTCGCCGCCGCGCACGACGGCGGCGAACTGGGCGAGCAGCAGCCGGGTGATCAGCTGGGAGGCCTCTTCGTAGCCGCGTTCCGGCAGGTCGACGCGGACGCGCAGCGGATGGTGGGCCACCGCCCGGAGCGAGAACGGCCGGGCGCCGGTGCCCGAACCGAAGAAGTCCGCGAAGACGGGCCGGTCCAGCAGCGCCAGCCGGTCGGCCAGCACGGGACCGGGGTCGTTCGGGCCGCCGCTCTGGCGCAGGCGTGCCTCCAGCTCGCGGAGCATCGCGGGGTGGCCCCCGGCCGACAGGTCGTGCCGCAGCGGCTCCAGCAGCGCGGGCTCTCCGTCGAGCAGTTCGCGCAGCACGGGGATCGTCGGGAACGTGCCGTGCACGGCACGGTAGGGGCCGAGGAGCTGGGCCAGGGCCGTGGCGGCGCGCCGGACGTCGACGCCGTCGACGCTCCCGACCAGGCCTTCCGCGAGGAAGGCGGCGGCCTCGTCGGGGTCGTCGCTGTCGGCGTAGGGGTCCAGGTCGTGGACCGACCCGGGGTCGCCGAGCTTGACGACGACGTCGTACGCCGCCTCGGGGCCCAGAGGTGTCCCGGCGGCGGCCACGACGACGACGGCGCAGCGCGCGGTGAGTGCCTGGAGCCCGAGGGATTCGGCGACGGGCCGCACGAGGTGGCGTGTCTTGCCCGAACCCGCGGGTCCGACGGCGAGGAGGGAGGTGCCGAGGGTCGTCGGGCCGAGGGCGGCGCCCGCGCCGGAGTAGGCGAGCGGGGTGCGTTCCCGGGCGACCCACCGGCCGAGCCGCACCTGGGCGGCGAGCAGGTCGTGCGCGGCCGCGCGAACGGGCAGGTCGCGGTCTCCGGACGGATGGGTCCAGGCCGCGGCGCCCCGCCTGAGCACGGTGTCGCTGAAGCGGGTGAGCTGTCCGTCATGCCCGGCCGCGTCCCAGGCGCGCAGGATCCGCGCGCAGTCCACGTCGTTCATGCGCTCGGTCAGTACCTCGGAGGACAGGAGCTGCGCCGCCTCGTGCTGTCCGGCGGCCCTCAGTTCGGGCCATGCGGAGGGGGGCCCCGAGGGCTCGGGCGGCCCGGCCGGCGCCGGGACCGCGCCGACCGCCGCGGCCGGACGGGATCCGAGCCGCTCCACGACGAGCGGCCACCATCCGCCCAGTTTGGCGAAGGGCAGCAGGACGAGCGCGGTGATCAGCGTGTAGACGCCGTAGCTGATCGCGAGCGACTGGAACACGTCGTCCCCGCCGGCGATCAGCGCCACCAGGGACAGCACCGGATTGACGATCGGCAGGGGGTCCCACCCGACGCCCGGAAACGCGTCCGGCCAGACGAACGTCATGGTCACCAGGGCCGCCAGGGCCGCGACGAGGGCCCGGCCCGGCTGCGCGCGCCGTACGACGAAGTGATGGGCGATCTCGCGCCAGCTTCCGAGCCGTCCCATCGTGTAGACGAGCGCGGCGAAGAAGAGGCCGTCGTAGACGACGATCGCGTCCACGCCCTGCCAGGACTTCGGCGCGGTCGTCCCGCCCCACCACCAGCCCTCCGGCGTGAACAGTTTCAGCACGACCAGCTGATAGGGGACGTTCCCTCGGCGCCACAGGGACCAGACGATCAGCCCGATGACCAGGGGGAGCACCAGGCCGACGATGGTCACGGAGGGCAGCCGCCCGCGTTCCTTGGACGCCTTGGGGGCGACGTAGCCGTACCGCCAGATCCCGGGTGCGGCCTCGGGTCGGGGGGCGTCGAGCCAGTCGCGCACGGCCGGCCGGGACGCCGACGGGACGCCGGGCGCGGGCGGCGGGCCCGGGGGCTTGGGCGGAGCGGCGCCGGGGCCCGCGGACTGCCCCGGGGGTGCGGCCGGACGAGGCACGGGATCGGCATGCGTGCCTCGTGCGTCGCGCGTACCGTCGAAGTCCATCGTGTGCGCCCCCTGACCAGCCCGTCCGCCTGTCGCTCTCAGGTCAATCTAGTGGTCCCGCGGGGCGAGTTCACCGTTTACACGGCCGCTCTCGCGCCGGGACCGGCCACCGCGCGCCCGCTCCTCGCGGGCCACCGCGCCGGCCACCGTCCTGTCCACCGTTCCGTCCGTCGCCCGGTCGGTCGCTATGTCCATCACGGACAACGGATTGTTCCGACAACGCCCACATGGCGCATGCCGAGCACCCCCCCTCGGCTCTAGCCTGCGAAGAAAGCTGGCAAGCGTCCGAAAACCCCCCGCCCGGACCACCCCCCGCGTTCGCCGGGGACCCGTCCGGTTCGCCTCATCATCAGGGAGCCCCTCATGACCGCCCTTCCGCAGGAGCGCCGCGTCGTCACCGCCATTCCCGGCCCGAAGTCGCAGGAGTTGCAGGCCCGACGCGCCGCCGTGGTCGCGGCCGGAGTGGGCTCGGTGCTCCCCGTCTTCACCACGCGCGCCGGCGGCGGGATCATCGAGGACGTCGACGGCAACCGCCTCATCGACTTCGGCTCCGGCATCGCCGTGACGTCGGTCGGCGCGAGCGCCGAGGCCGTCGTGCGCCGGGCCTCCGCCCAGCTCCAGGACTTCACCCACACCTGCTTCATGGTCACGCCGTACGAGGGGTACGTCGCCGTCGCCGAGGCGCTCGCCGAGCTGACCCCGGGCGACCACGCCAAGAAGTCCGCCCTGTTCAACTCGGGTGCCGAGGCCGTCGAGAACGCCGTCAAGATCGCCCGCGCGTACACCAAGCGCCAGGCCGTCGTCGTGTTCGACCACGGTTACCACGGCCGTACGAACCTCACGATGGCGCTGACCGCCAAGAACATGCCGTACAAGAACGGTTTCGGTCCGTTCGCGCCCGAGGTCTACCGCGTACCGGTCGCCTACGGCTACCGCTGGCTGACCGGCCCGCAGAACGCGGGTGCCGAGGCGTCCGCCCAGGCCATCGACATGATCAACAAGCAGATCGGCGCCGACAACGTCGCCGCGATCATCATCGAGCCGCTACTCGGCGAGGGCGGCTTCATCGAGCCCGCGAAGGGCTTCCTTCCGGCCATCAGCCAGTTCGCCAAGGACAACGGCATCGTCTTCGTCGCGGACGAGATCCAGTCCGGCTTCTGCCGCACCGGCCAGTGGTTCGCCTGTGAGGACGAGGGCATCGTCCCGGACCTGATCACGACCGCCAAGGGCATCGCGGGCGGTCTGCCGCTCGCCGCCGTGACGGGCCGCGCCGAGATCATGGACGCCGCGCACTCGGGCGGCCTGGGCGGCACCTACGGCGGCAACCCGGTGGCCTGCGCCGCCGCGCTCGGCGCGATCGAGACGATGAAGGAGCTCGACCTCAACGCCAAGGCGAAGCACATCGAGTCGGTCATGAAGACCCGCCTCGGCGCCATGGCGGAGAAGTTCGAGATCATCGGCGAGGTCCGCGGCCGCGGCGCCATGATCGCGATCGAGCTCGTCAAGGACCCGGCCACCAAGGAGCCGAACCCGGAGGCGGCCGGCGCGCTCGCCAAGGCCTGCCACCAGGAGGGCCTGCTGGTCCTGACCTGTGGCACCTACGGCAACGTCCTTCGCTTCCTGCCCCCGCTGGTCATCGGCGAGGACCTCCTCAACGAGGGTCTCGACATCATCGAGCAGGCCTTCTCCCGCATCTGACGCGAGAAGCGTCCGAGCGCCGCAGCGCCGGAACCCCGGAACCGCCCACGGGCGGAGACCGCGGGGGTTCCGGCGCTGCGGCGTTCCCGTGGGGGCGTGTGAAGAAGGTGTGCGAGGTGCATGGCGGGACGCGAATCCGTCTGTCGGAGCCGCGCACCCTGCCGTAGGTTCTACCCAGATCAGGGATGGACCCGCCCACAGGGGACTGTGGGCTGCACCGGGCCGAGGCCTCCCCAGCTTCGCCCTGGTCGTGCCCTCGCGCACACACCCGGAGCTTGCGGCTCCGGTTCTCCTCACCGATCGGACGGCCGCCCGCCCCAAACCCCCCGGGGCGCGCGGTGTTCCGGTCCCGGCGGCCGCCCCGGAACCACCCCCCCTGTTCCGGGGCGGCCGACTCCCTGACATTCGCCGACGCCTCGTCCTCGACGACTGCGGGCAATGGCAGGCTGTCCCCCATGCCCCGCACGCCCCTCCTCCTCGGCCTGCCCTCGCTCTGCTTCGTCCTCATCACCTGGCAGGTCGTGGCGGGCGGCCCGCTGGTGCGCCTGGACGAACGGCTGAGCGGCGCCCTCGTCCACCCGGACCGGCTCTCCGAACTGCTCGCCGATCTGGGCAGTGTCCAGGTCGCGGTCCCGGTGCTCGTCCTGGCGCTCGTGCACGTCGCCCTGCGCCGGCGCGCCACCGGTATGGACCGGTGGTGGCTGCCACCGGCCGCCGCCGCGGTCCTGATGGTCCTCGTCCCGGCGGTGGTCGTGCCCCTGAAGGAACTGATCGCCAGGCCGGGCCCCCCGGTCATGGGACCCGGCACCGGCTTCTATCCCTCGGGGCACACGGCCACCGCCGCCGTCGCGTACGGCGCCGCGACCCTGCTCCTGCTGCCCCTGCTCCGCACGGCGGGCGCCCGGGGCGCGCTGCTGTGCGTGTGCGCGGCGCTGAACGCGTGCGTGGCCTTCGGCCTGGTCAGGCGCGGCTACCACTGGCCCCTGGACGTGGTGGCCAGCTGGTGTCTCTGTGCCGTGCTGCTGACCTCCCTGTGGCTCTTCGTCAGCCGAAGTACGCGTCGAAGGTCCGCGCGAACTCCCCTCCTCCGAACCGGTCCCAGTTGACCGACCAGGTCATCAGACCGCGCAGACCCGGCCAGGTGCCGTGGGTCGCGTACGAGCCGCAGTTGGCCTTCCTGGTGAGGCAGTCGAGGGTCTTGGTGACCTCGGCCGGGGACACGTAGCCGTTCCCGGCGTTGGTGGTGGCGGGCATGCCGATGGCTATCTGGTCCGGCCGCAGCGGCGGGAAGACGTTGGCCGTGTCGCCCGCGACCGGGAAGCCGGTCAGGAGCATGTCGGTCATCGCGATGTGGAAGTCGGCGCCGCCCATGGAGTGGTACTGGTTGTCGAGGCCCATGATCGACCCGGAGTTGTAGTCCTGGACGTGCAGGAGGGTCAGGTCGTCGCGCAGGGCGTAGATCACCGGGAGGTACGCGCCGGCGCGCGGGTCCTGGCCGCCCCATTTGCCGGTGCCGTAGTACTGGTACCCGAGCTGGACGAAGAACGTCTCCGGGGCCATGCTCAGGACGAACTTCGAGCCGTACTTGGCCTTCAGGGTCTTCAGGGCGGAGATCAGGTTCACGACCACCGGGGTGGTCGGGCTCTTGAAGTTGGTGTCGCTCGCGTCCAGGGAGAGCGAGTGGCCCTCGAAGTCGATGTCCAGACCGTCCAGGCCGTAGGTGTCGATGATCTTCGAGACCGAGGAGACGAAGGTGTCGCGGGCCGCCGTGGTGGTGAGCTGGACCTGTCCGTTCTGGCCGCCGATCGAGATCAGCACCTTCTTGCCCGCCGCCTGCTTGGCCTTGATCGCCGCCTTGAAGTCCGCGTCGCTCTCGACCGTGGGGCACTCGGCGACCGGGCAGCGGTTGAAGCGGATGTCGCCCGAGGTGATCGAGGTCGGCTCGCCGAAGGCCAGGTCGATGACGTCCCAGCTGTCGGGCACGTCGGCCATGCGGGTGTAACCGGCGCCGTTGGCGAAGCTCGCGTGGAGGTAGCCGACGAGTGCGTGCGTGGGCAGGTCGGAGGAGCCACCGCCACCGCCGCCCGAGCCCGCCGAGGTGGTCGCGGTGACGGTGGCCGACCTCGCGGACTCGCCCGCGGCGTTGGTCGCGGCGACCTGGAAGGAGTACGCGGTGGAGGCCGCGAGCCCGCTGACGGTGACCGAGGCTCCGGTGACGCTCTGGACCTTGACCCCGTCGCGGTAGACGGCGTACCCGGTCGCTCCGGGCACCGCCGTCCAGGACAGCGCGACCGAGGAGGACGTGACCGGGCCGGCCGTCAGACCGGTGGGCGCGGCCGGCGGCTGACCGGCGTCGACGCCGGGGCCGGTGAGCGAGAGGTCGTCGGCCCAGTAGGCGCCGGTGCCGTACCAGCCGTGCGTGTAGATCGTGACCTGCGTGGTGGACGCGCCGGTGCGGAAGGTGGTGCTCAGCTGCTGCCAGTCGGCGGCGGACGGGGTCCAGGTGCTGACGTCGGTCGTCCCGGTGCCGGTCGCGCCGAGGTAGACGTAGCTGCCCCGGACGTAGCCGGAGAGGGTGTACTGGGCGTCGGGCTTCACCGTCACGGTCTGCGAGCACTGCGCGTAGTCGCTGCCGGCCGGGGTCGCCGTCATCGCCGAACCGCCGCTGTGCACGGGTGAGTTGACGATGGCCGACGCCGTGCAGTTCCAGCCGCTCAGGCCGGACTCGAAGCCGCCGTTCCTGGCGAGGTCGGCATCGGCCGCGCGGGCGGCCGAGGAGAGCGCGACCAGGCCGGGTACGGCCAGGGCGGTGGCCGTACAGGCGGCGAGCAGCCCGCGGCGACGGCGCCCGAGGGATCTGCCGGGTCGGGTGGGGTCCATGACTGCCTCCGGGCATGGGGGAGTTGGAGGAGGGAACGCGCGCCCAACTTGGTCCAGACCAATTCGGTTGTCAAGTCCCGCGACAGACAACGCAGTTCGGACCTCCGCCGGGAACGGCTCCTCACTCCCGCCGATTCCTGTTTCCGGCGAGGGCCGCCGCCGCCTCGTGCATGGCCAGTTCGAGCAGCGCCGGGTCCGTGAGCGTGCCCGAGCCGTCCGGCGGGACCAGCCAGCGGACCCCGCCGGTCGCCCGCCCGGGATAGGGCACGACGATCCAGGTGCCGTGGCCCGCCGTACGCACCCCCGTGCCCAGCCAGCGGGCCGCGGTGCCAGCGGGCACGAAGAAGCCCATCCGGGCGTCACCGAAGTCGACGAGCACGGGACCGGGCTGGTCGAGCACCCGGGTCAGGACGTCGAGGGTCGGGTAGCCGAGCCCGCCCGGCAGGATCAGGACGTCCCAGGCCTTCCCCGCCGGCAGCAGCGCGATCCCCCGCGGATTGCGCTCCCACTCCCAGCGGCAGGCCTCGGGGTCCGGAGCCACCGATGCCAGCCACTCGACCGCCGCCTTGGGCCCTGTCATGACGGAACCTCCCTCTCGCGTCGACGCGGGTCGCGTCACAGGGGAGAGGGAGGTCCGGGTCGTGCATTACGCGGGTTCGGGCCACGAATCGGCGGAGATGTGCACGACCCTGCCGTCCGTGTGCCGTCAGCTGTCGAAGCCGAGGCCCAGCTTGTCCATCGTGCGCAGCCACAGATTGCGCCGGCCGCCGTGCGTGTCCGCCCGTGCCAGCGACCACTTGGTGAGCGCGATGCCGGTCCAGGCGAACGGCTCGGGCGGGAACGGCAGCGGCTTCCTGCGGACCATCTCCAGCCCGGTGCGTTCGGTGTGCTCCCCCGCCAGCAGGTCGAGCATCACCTCGGCCCCGAACCGGGTGGCGCCCACACCGAGGCCCGTGTAGCCGGCCGCGTAGGCGACCTTGCCCTGGTGGGCGCTGCCGAAGAAGGCCGAGAAGCGCGAGCAGGTGTCGATCGCGCCGCCCCAGGCGTGCGAGAAGCGGAGGCCCTCCAGCTGCGGGAAGCAGGTGAAGAAGTGCTCGGCGAGCTTGGCGTAGGTCTCCGGGCGGTCGTCGTACTCGGCACGCACCCGCCCGCCGTACGGGTAGATCGCGTCGTAGCCGCCCCACAGGATCCGGTTGTCGGCCGACAGCCGGAAGTAGTGGAACTGGTTCGCCGAGTCGCCGAGCCCCTGACGGTTCTTCCAGCCGACGGAGGCGAGCTGTTCGGCGGTGAGCGGCTCGGTCATCAGCGCGTAGTCGTAGACCGGGACGGTGTACGAGCGGACGCGCTTGACCAGGTTGGGGAAGATGTTGGTGCCGAGGGCCACCCGGCGGGCGCGGACGGAGCCGTACGGGGTGCGGACGGCCATCCCGGCGCCGGACGGCTTCAGGTCGAGGGCGGGCGTGTGCTCGTAGACCCGCACGCCGAGCTCCACGCACGCCCGCTTGAGGCCCCAGGCCAGCTTGGCCGGGTGCAGCATGGCCACCCCGCGGCGGTCGTGCAGCCCGGCCAGGAAGGTCGGGGAGTCGACCTGCTCCCGTACCGCGTCGGTGTCGAGGAACTCGATGCCTCCGGCGAGGCCCCTGCGTTCCAGCTCCTCGTGCCACTCGCTCAGTTCGGCCGCCTGGTGCGGCTCGGTGGCGACGTCGATCTCACCGCTGCGCTCGAAGTCGCAGTCGAGGGAGTAGCGGGCGACGGCCGCCTCGATCTCGTCGAGGTTGCGGGCGCCCAGCTCCTCCAGCTTCGCGATCTCGTCCGGCCAGCGGGTGAGCCCGTTGGACAGGCCGTGGGTGAGGGAGGCGGCGCAGAAGCCGCCGTTGCGGCCCGAGGCGGCCCAGCCCACCTCGCGCCCCTCCACCAGGACGACATCCCGCCCGGGGTCGCGCTCCTTGGCGATCAGCGCCGTCCACAGTCCGCTGTAACCGCCGCCGACGACGAGCAGATCGCAGGTCTCGGCGCCGGTGAGCGCGGGCTCGGGGCGGGGCTTGCCGGGGTCGTCCAGCCAGTAGGAGACCGGCTGGACGTCGGAAAGGGATCGCGTCCACTGATTACCACGGGTCATGGCGCTCGGGGCCATGATTTCAACTCCCTACAAGGGTGACGGGCTTTATGCCTTCTGCCTGTTCCGGCGATTTCCGATGATCATTCCGGACAGGACGAACAGTACGGCGACCAGGAACATGGCCGTGCCGATGACATTGATCTGAACGGGTGTTCCGCGCTGTGCCGAGCCCCAGACGAACATGGGGAACGTGACGGTCGAGCCCGCGTTGAAATTGGTGATGATGAAATCGTCGAAGGAGAGCGCGAAGGCGAGCAGTGCGCCCGCGGCGATTCCGGGGGCCGCGATGGGCAGGGTGACCCGCAAGAACGTCTGCGCCGGGCCGGCGTAGAGGTCCTGGGCCGCCTGTTCCAGCCTCGGGTCCATCGACATGACACGGGCCTTGACGGCCGTGACGACGAAGCTGAGGCAGAACATGATGTGGGCGATCAGGATCGTCCAGAAGCCCAGCTGGGCGCCCATGTTGAGGAACAGGGTGAGCAGCGAGGCGGCCATGACGACCTCGGGCATCGCCATCGGAAGGAAGATCAGCGAGTTCACGGCGCCGCGTGCGCGGAAGCGGTAGCGGACGAGCGCGAAGGCGATCATCGTGCCGAGGACGGTGGCTCCGATCGTCGCCCAGACGGCGATCTGGAGGCTGAGTCCGAGCGAACCGCACATGTCGGCGACGCCGCACGGATCCTTCCAGGCGTCGGTGGAGAACTGCTGCCACTCGTAATTGAAGCGCCCCTTCGGCTTGTTGAAGGAGAACACGGTGACGACGACGTTCGGCAGCAGCAGATAGCCGAGGGTCAGCAGTCCCGCGATGACGACGAGATGGCGCTTGAGCCAGGTGACGACGGACATTTAGACCAGATCCTCCGTCCCGGACCGGCGGATGTAGACCGTGACCATGAGCAGGATCGCGGCCATGAGGATGAAGGAGAGGGCGGCGGCCGTCGGATAGTCCAGAATCCTCAGGAACTGGGTCTGGATGACGTTGCCGATCATGCGGGTGTCGGTCGAGCCGAGGAGTTCGGCGTTGACGTAGTCACCGGCCGCCGGGATGAAGGTGAGCAGCGTTCCGGAGACCACGCCCGGCATCGACAGCGGGAAGGTGACCTTGCGGAAGGTCGTCCACGGCTTCGCGTACAGGTCGCCGGCGGCCTCGTGCAGCCGGCCGTCGATGCGCTCCAGCGAGGTGTAGAGCGGCAGGATCATGAACGGCAGGAAGTTGTACGTCAGACCGCACACGACGGCGAGCGGTGTCGCGAGGACGCGGTCGCCCGCCGTCCAGCCGAGCCAGTCCGTGACGCTCAGGACGTGCAGCGAGTTCAGCGTGTGCACGACCGGGCCGTTGTCGGCGAGGATCGTCTTCCAGGCCAGGGTGCGGATCAGGAAGCTGGTGAAGAACGGGGCGATCACCAGGATCATGATCAGGTTGCGCCAGCGGCCCGCCCGGAAGGCGATCAGGTAGGCCAGCGGGTAGCCGAGCACCAGACACAGGATCGTGGCGGCGGCCGCGTAGAAGACCGAGCGCAGGAACTGCGGCCAGTACTCGGTGAGCGAGTCCCAGTAGGTCACGAAGTGCCAGGTGACCTTGTAGCCCGCCTCCAGGGAGCCCGTCTGCACGGACGTGGAGGCCTGGTAGATCATCGGCAGCGCGAAGAAGACGACCAGCCAGAGCAGACCGGGCAGCAGCAGCCAGTACGGGGTCCATCTGCCGCGCTTGCGCGGCGGCTTCTTCTCGGGGATCGGCGTCACGGGGGGCGCCTCGGTGACGACAGCCATCAGGCGGCCTCCTCCTCGGCCGTGTCGGCACCGGCGCCGATGTCCTGGGCCGCGTCGAGACCGAACGTGTGCGCCGGGCTCCAGTGCAGGACGACGTCCGCGCCGGGCACCAGCCGGGGGTCCCGGTCGATGTTCTGGGCGTAGACCTCGAACTCGGGGCACACGGCGCTGTCGATGACGTACTGCGTGGAAACGCCGATGAAGCTGGAGTCGGCGATCTTGCCGGTGATCCGGTTGCGGCCGACGGGTATCTCGCCGGCGTCGTCGGCGTGCGTGAGGGAGATCTTCTCCGGGCGGACGCCGACCAGGACCTTGCCGCCGGTCGTGGCGGGGGCCGAACATCGCGCCTCGGGGAGCACCAGCTTGCCGCCGCCCGCCTTGAGCACGATGTCGCCGCCGCTGCGGGAGTCGACCTCGGCCTCGATGAGGTTCGAGGTGCCGAGGAAGTTGGCGACGAACGTGGTCCGCGGGTTCTCGTAGAGGTCGGCGGGCGCGCCGAGCTGTTCGACCCGGCCCGCGTTCATCACGGCGACCGTGTCGGCCATGGTCATGGCCTCCTCCTGGTCGTGCGTGACATGGACGAAGGTGATGCCGACCTCGGTCTGGATCCGCTTGAGCTCCAGCTGCATCTGGCGGCGCAGCTTGAGGTCGAGGGCGCCCAGCGGCTCGTCGAGGAGCAGCACCTTGGGGTGGTTGATCAGGGCGCGGGCGACCGCGACACGCTGCTGCTGGCCGCCGGAGAGCTGGTGGGGCTTCTTGCGCGCCTGCTCGCCGAGCTGGACGAGGTCGAGCATGTCGTCGACCTGCTTCTTGACGCTCTTGATCCCGCGCCGGCGCAGGCCGAAGGCGACGTTCTCGAAGATGTCCAGGTGCGGGAAGAGCGCGTAGGACTGGAAGACGGTGTTCACCGGCCGCTTGTAGGGCGGCAGGTACGTCACCTCCTGGTCGCCGAGGTGCACGGTGCCGGAGGAAGGTTCCTCCAGACCGGCGATCATGCGCAGGGTGGTGGTCTTGCCGCAGCCCGAGGCACCGAGCAGGGCGAAGAAGGAGCCCTGCGGCACGGTCAGGTCGAGCGGTTGCACGGCGGTGAAGCCGTTGTCGTAGGTCTTGCTGATCCCGGTGAGGCGGACGTCGCCGCTGTTCTCTGTCGTCATGATCGTCACGCCCCTGTGAGCTTCGCGAACTTCTCTTCGTAGGCGGTCTCTTCCTTCTGGCTCAGCGCGCGGAAGGAGTGGGACCTGGCCTGCATGGCCTTGTCGGGGACGATCAGCGGGTTGTTCGCCGCGTCCTGGTCGATCTTGGCAAGGTAGGGCTTCACGCCTTCGACCGGCGTCGCGTAGTTGATGTACGCGGCGAGCTCGGCGGCCTGCTGAGGCTCGTAGTAGAAGTCGATCAGCCGCTCGGCGTTCGTCTTGTGACGCGCCTTGTTGGGAATCAGCAGGTTGTCGGTCGACGTCATGTAGCCGCTGCCGGGGATGACGAAGTCGACGTCCGGGCTGTCGTTCTTGAGCTGGACGATGTCGCCGGCCCAGGCAACACAGGCGGCGATGTCGCCCTTGGTGAGGTCGGACGTGTAGTCGTTGCCGGTGAAGCGGCGGATCTGGCCCTTGTCGACGGCCTTCTGGAGCCGGGCTATCGCCGCGTCGAAGTCGTCGTCGGTGAACTTCGCCGGGTCCTTGCCCATGTCGAGCAGGGTCATGCCCATGGTGTCGCGCATCTCGGACAGGAACGAGACCCGGCCCTTGAGCTTCGGGTTGTCGAGGAGGTCGGAGACCGACTTCACCTCGATCCCGTCGAGCGCCTTCTTGTTGAAGGCGACGATCGTCGGGATGCCCTGCCACGGGTAGGAGTAGGCGCGTCCCGGGTCCCAGTCCGGGTTGCGGAACTGCGACGACAGGTTGGTGTAGGCGTGCGGCAGGTTGGACGGGTCGAGTTTCTGCACCCAGCCCAGCCGGATCACGCGCGCGGCCAGCCAGTCGGTGAGGACCATCAGGTCACGGCCGGTGTCCTGGCCCGCGGCGAGCTGCGGCTTGATCTTGGCGAAGAACTCGTTGTTGTCGTTGATGTCCTCGGTGTACTTCACCGAGATGCCGGTCCGTTTACGGAAGGCCTCCAGCGTCGGGTGGTGCTTGCCGCTGTCGTCGAGGTCGATGTACTCGGTCCAGTTGGAGAAGTTGAGGGTCTTCTCCGTGGCCGAGTGGTCCTCGGCGGACGTGCCGCCCTGGGTCCGGCCGGCCGCGGGGATCCCGCAGCCGCTCAGCGCCCCGAGTCCGCCGACGGCCAGCGCGCCGCCGGCGGAGGCGCGCAGCAGTGAACGACGGGTGAGGGCCGCCCTGCCGTTCCGGAAGCTGCGCCGCATGGCGGCCAGTTGCACCGGGGACAGGCGTTCGGGCTCGTACTGCTCCATGCTCTGATGCCCTTTCGGAAGGGTCGCGGCCGTGGTCGCGGCCTGGTCTGCCACAGGGCCGTAGCCGGTGGACGTGCTACGGCCGGTCCCCGAAGACCGTGCGGTGCCAGTCCTTCTCGGCGACCGCGGTGTTGTCGAACATGACGTGCTTGACCTGCGTGTACTCCTCGAAGGAGTAGGCGGACATGTCCTTGCCGAAGCCGGATGCCTTGTATCCGCCGTGCGGCATCTCGCTGATGATCGGAATGTGGTCGTTGACCCACACACAGCCGGCCTTGATCTCGCGGGTCGCGCGGTTGGCCCGGTAGACGTCCCGGCTCCAGGCGGAGGCGGCGAGTCCGTACGGTGTGTCGTTGGCCAGCGCGATGCCCTCGTCGTCGGTGTCGAACGGGAGCACCACCAGGACCGGGCCGAAGATCTCGGCCTGCACGATCTCGCTGTCCTGCGCCGCGTCGGCGACGAGCGTGGGCGCATAGTACGCGCCGCTCTTGAGATCTCCCTGTGGAACCTCGCCGCCGGTCACCACGCGTGCGTAGCCGCGGGCCCGGTCGACGAATCCGGCGACGCGGTCGCGCTGGGCGTGCGAGATCAGGGGGCCGAGGTCGGTGCCGGGCGCGAACGGGTCGCCCACGCGGACGCTCGCCATCAGGGCGGCGGTGCGCTCGACGAACGCGTCGTAGAGCGGCCGTTGCACATACGCGCGGGTGGCGGCCGTGCAGTCCTGGCCGGTGTTGATGAGCGAACCGGCGACCGCACCGTTCACGGCGGCCTCCAGATCCGCGTCGTCGAAGACGAGGAAGGGGGCCTTGCCGCCGAGCTCCAGGTGCAGGCGCTTGACGGTCGAGGTGGCGATCTCGGCGACGCGCCTGCCGACGGCGGTCGAACCGGTGAAGGACGTCATGGCGACGTCGGGGTGGCCGACGAGGTGTTCGCCCGCCTCCTTGCCCAGGCCCGTGACGATGTTGATGACACCGTCCGGGATGCCGGCGTGGGTGGCGGCCTCGGCGAACAGCAGGGAGGTGAGCGGGGTCAGTTCGGCGGGCTTCAGCACGATCGTGTTGCCGGCCGCGACGGCCGGGAGGATCTTCCAGGCGGCCATCTGGAGCGGGTAGTTCCAGGGTGCGATGGAACCGACGACCCCGATGGGCTCCCGGCGTACGTACGAGGTGTGGTCGCCGGAGTACTCGCCGGCCGACTGCCCCTGGAGGTGCCGGGCCGCGCCCGCGAAGAACGCGGTGTTGTCGATGGTTCCCGGGACGTCGAACTCGCGGGTCAGCTTGAGGGGCTTTCCGCACTGGAGCGACTCGGCCTGGGCGAACTCCTCGGCCCGCTCGGCGAGTACGGCGGCGAACCGGTGCAGCGCGTCGGACCGCTCCCCGGGGGTGGTGGCCGCCCAGCCGGGGAACGCCGCGCGGGCGGCGGCGACGGCCGCGTCCACGTCCGCGGTGCTCGCCAGCCCGTAGGTGTACACCTCCTCGCCCGTGGCGGGGTTCACGACGGCGTGGGTACGACCGGAGGTGCCCTTCGTCAGACGGCCTCCGATGTACTGCGCGCCGTCCGCGAGGCGGTCCTGCGCCTGGAAGCGATGGCCCGGATTGTGCATGTCGCTCTCCTCCGCCGTCCTCCCCGTCGAGACGGGGGTCGGCGTAGCTCCAGCTCGATTTGAGTGCCGATCCTGGCAGAGCTAGGGGACTCCAACAAGTGATTCCGTTGTTGCCTTTTGGTTACGCGACGGAATCCTTCGACCAGGTGTCGAGTCCGCCAGGAAAAGGCGGGACGGTATGTCAGTGGTGCGTGCCACAGTGGCGTGCATGGGGACGATCGATACGCGGGACGCGCTGGTCAGTGTGGTCGAGTCGGGGACGCGAGTGAAGTACCTGCACTTCTGGGGGCACCGGCCGAGGGCGGACGGCCAGGTGGGGACCAGCTGTCTCAGCCAGTGGTGGCCGTCACCCTTCGTGGTCGAAGGAGTCTCGTACGCGACGGCGGAGCACTGGATGATGGCCTCCAAGGCCCGCCTGTTCGGTGACGCCGAGGCCGAGCGGCAGGCGATCGGCGCGGCGAGCCCCGCGCTCGCCAAGAAGGCCGGGCGGCTGGTGCGCGGCTTCGACGAGACGGTGTGGCAGCGCGAGCGGTTCGGGATCGTCGTCGAGGGCAGCGTCCACAAGTTCGCCGCCCACCCCGATCTGAGGACGTTCCTGCTGGGCACGGGCGGGAGGGTGCTGGTCGAGGCGAGCCCCGTGGACCGGGTCTGGGGCATCGGTCTGGCCGCCGACGACGAGGGAGCCGCCGACCCGCGCCGGTGGCGGGGGTCGAACCTGCTGGGCTTCGCCCTGATGGAGGCACGCGAGCGGCTTCGCTAGCCGCTGGGCCCAGCGGGGGGCACGGGGCCCGGGAATCGTATCTCCGACGCATGTGTCCCGGGCCCGCAATCGGTGGCCGCCCGGATGCGACGGCGGGTGAACCGGCTGAGACTGTGCCCGTGACCGGCACCGACGCGACGCGGGACGACACCGCGCCCACACGACCCCGCACCCCGAACCAGTCGCTGGCGCTGGCCGCGATGCTCTTCGCCGTGGCGATGACGTTCATCGACCAGACGATCGTCTCCATCGCCGCGCCGGACATCGTCCGCGAGCTGGGGCTCTCCGCGTCCGGGATGCAGTGGGTGGTCAACGCCTACCTGCTGTCGCTGGCCGCGTTCTTCGCGCTCGGCGGACGTCTCGCCGACCTGCTCGGACCACGCCGTGTGGTCGTCGTCGGCACCCTCGTGTTCGTGATCTCGTCGGTGCTGTGCGGCTGTGTGCCCAAGGGCGACCTCGCGCAGACCTGGCTGATCGTGTTCAGGGCGACCCAGGGGCTCGGGGCCGCCCTGCTCTTCCCCGCGGCACTGGCGGTGGTCGTGGCGGTCTTCCCCGTGGAGCGGCGCGGCCGCGCCCTGGCGCTGTTCTTCGGACTGTCGGGCGCGCTGACGGCCATCGGCCCGCTGCTGGGCGGCTGGCTCACCGCGTGGACCTGGCGGGCGATCTTCTGGGTCAACGTGCCCGTCGCCGTCGTGGCGCTCGTCCTGACCGTCATGGCGCACATTCCCGACCGGCGGCGGCACGAGTCCCTTGACCGCGTCGGGGCGCTGCTCATCGCCGTCGGCATGGGCCTGAGCGTGCTCGGCTTCCAGCAGGCCGGTTCCTGGGGCTGGGGCAGCGTGGCGACCTGGGCCTGCATCGTGGGCGGCCTCGTCGTGCTGGTCGTCTTCTGGCGCTACGAGCGGGACAGGCTCCACCCCCTGGTCAATCTGGCGGTCTTCCGGGACAAGGCGTTCACCGTGGACGCCCTGGTGCTCTTCTTCGCCATGCTCGCCTTCGTCCCGGTCTTCTTCTTCGCCTCGGTGTACGCGCAGGTCTCCCTCAGCGCCTCACCCAACCAGGCGGCGCTCTACCTGCTGTACTTCTTCATCGGCTTCGCGATCGCCTCCCAGTGGGGCGGCCGCATGCTCGACAAACAGGGCGCACGGCCGGCCATGAAGATCGGCACGATCCTCGGCGCGGTCGGGTTCTATCTCTGGGCCGACAAGCTGACCGACCTGTCCATGCACGACCAGTGGCCCTACGTCGCCCTCGCCGGTGCCGGTATCGGTTTCATCCTGGCGCCCGCGTCCACCGACGCCGTCAACCGGTCCATCGGGGCCTCCTACGGCGAGGTCACCGGCATCACCCAGACGGTCCGCAACTACGCGGCGAGCGTGGGGCTCGCCGTCTTCGGGACCGTCCTGACGCACACGATGACGGACAAGGTCGTCTCGACGCTCACGTCCCACGGCATGACCTCGGCCCAGGCCCACGACGTGGCCCACGACATCGCCCAGGCCATCACGGGCAACGCCGACGCGCAGCAGCCCACGGGCACCGGACCCGCCGCGTCGACCATGCGCGATGTGATGAGCAGCGTGCGGACGGACTTCGCCGAGGCCAACCAGTACGTCTTCTACGGCATGGCGATCGCGCTCGCCGTCGCCTTCCTCTGCGCCCTGCGCCACCCCGGAGGCCGTGCGGGCGCCACGGCGCAGGACCAGGAGTCCGCTCCGGCCGAGTGACACCCGCCCCCGGCCCGTCCCCACCCGGGCTCCGGGCCGGCGGACGCGGGGTCCGGGCCGGCGGACGCCGGTCATCGCCGGTGTGTCACCAGGGACGTGGAGAAGCCGCCGCCGCCCGAGTCCGAGCCGCCGCCGTCGTGGGCGTAGACCACGATCAGGACGAACACGCCGATGGCCAGGACGAGCCCGACGGCTCCGCAGATGACCCCGGCCAGCGCCTGCCCGGGGTTCGTGGCCTCGCCGCGGCGGGCCCTGGCCCCGCCGATCAACCCGAAGATCACGGCGAGGACGCCCAGCACGATCGCCAGCGGCCACACGATGAACAGGACCGAGGCGATGATGCCGAGCACCAGCCCGGCGGTTCCGAGGCCGTTGCTCGGCATGGGCTGCCGGACGGGCCAGCCGTAGCCGTGGGCGCCGGGGTACTGCGCGTAGCCGGTGCCATAGCCGTACCCGTACCCGTACGGGAGACCCGGACCGTCGGGGGCGATGGGCGGCGGGGGGACGGGCTCGCCGGGAACGGGCTGCGGGTAGGGGCTGCGGGCGGCCGGCGGAGCGAAGGGGCTGTTTCCCGCCGGTGGGGCGAAGGGGTTGTCCCAGGCCGGGCCGCCGAGGTTGCCGGGCGCGGGCGGGACGGGTGCGCCGGGCAGTGAGGTGATCGCCGGGAGGCCGTACGCCGGAGGGGGCGCGGCACTCCCCCGTGCGGCACCCCTGAAGGAGGTGATCTCCTCGGGCGGCGTCCACGGATCGAACTCCGCCTCCCGGCCGGCGTCGCGCTTCCCGAGGGAGACCCGGGCGTCCGGAACGGGGGCGGCGAAGGGTGCGGGGCCCTGAGCGGGCACGGAACCACGGGACACGCCACCGGACCGGGCTCCCGCGTCGTCCGCCGTGTGCCCAGGCCCATCACCGGACGCGCTGTCCTCCCACCGCGCGGCCGCCTCGGTCCCGCTGCCCGCCTCGGTCCCGCTGCCCGCCTCAGTCTCGCTGCCCGGCTCGGGCGACCTGCCCGGCTCGGGCGACCCGTCCTGCCCGGGGGCCCCGGCGTCGGCCGGCGTCGGGTTCGGTCCGCCCGGTGGAGCCCACGCGGCCGCGTCGCGTGGGGCTGTCGGCCTCTGGGCGTCGTCGGACATGCGCGAGTCCCCTCTCTCGTACGTTCCGTCATGCTACGGCCCGAGCCGCTCCCCCGATCTCCGTCGTACGAGGGCCTGATCGTCCCCCGAGGGGCACACCGGGCCCGGACGGCGGGGGCCGCCTACGATGATCCCGAACCATCGATCAGCCGATCACCCGCGTCCCGCCGAACCCGGCACAGGGGCGCCGTTCCGGGGAGGAACCCGTTGACCGAGCACATCACCGTACGCGACGACGCCCGTGACCTGGGCACCTTCATCGCCGGGCTGCCCAAGGCCGAACTGCACGTCCACCACGTCGGCTCCGCCTCCCCGCGCATCGTGTCCGAGCTCGCCGCCCGCCACCGCGACTCCCGGGTGCCGAGCGACCCCGAGGCACTCGTGGACTACTTCACGTTCACGGACTTCG
This sequence comes from Streptomyces sp. NPDC024698, assembly GCF_055559015.1. NCBI lineage: Bacteria > Bacillati > Actinomycetota > Actinomycetes > Kitasatosporales > Streptomycetaceae > Streptomyces > Streptomyces sp. NPDC024698. The sequence goes on from NZ_JBVHLK010000015.1 coordinate 32,148, forward strand.
CCCACTTCATCGAGGTCTACCTCTCCGTCGTCGACCTGATCCGTACGCCCGAGGACGTACGGCTGCTGACCTACGAGGTCGCCCGTGACATGGCCCGCCAACAGGTGCGCTACGCCGAGCTGACGATCACTCCGTGGTCCTCCACCCGGCGCGGAATCGACGAGCGCGCCTTCATGGACGCCATCGAGGACGCCCGCACGTCCGCCGAGAAGGAGCTCGGTGTCGTCCTGCGCTGGTGCTTCGACATCCCGGGCGAGGCGGGTCTTGAGGCAGCCGAGGAGACCATGCGGCTCGCGACCGACGACCGGCTGCGGCCGGAGGGGCTCGTCTCCTTCGGGCTCGGCGGCCCCGAGATCGGCGTGCCGAGGCCCCAGTTCAAGCCGTACTTCGACCGGGCCCGCGCGGCGGGGCTGCGCTCCGTGCCGCACGCCGGCGAGACGACGGGCCCGGAGACGGTCTGGGACGCGCTGAACCACCTCGGCGCCGAGCGCATCGGCCACGGCACGAGCTCCGCGCGGGACCCGAAGCTGCTTGCCCATCTCGTCGAGCACGGCATCGCCCTCGAGGTCTGCCCGACCTCGAACATCGCCACCCGCGCGGTCCGCACCCTGGACGAGCACCCGGTCAAGGAGTTCGCGGCGGCCGGCGTGACGGTCACCGTCAACTCCGACGACCCGCCGATGTTCGGCACCGACCTCAACACCGAGTACGCGGTCACGGCCCGCCTCCTCGAACTCGACGAGCAGGGCGTCGCCGAGCTCGCCAAGAACGCGGTGCACGCGTCGTTCCTCGACGGTACGGCGAAGGCGCAACTCGCGGCGGAGATCGACACGTACGCCGCCACCTGGCTCGCGCTCTGACCCAGCACAATGGGCGCATGCGCACCGTGACCGCAGTCGCCCACCGCGGCGACCCCTATCGCGCCCGTGAGAACACGCTCGACTCCCTGCGTTCCGCGCTCCTCCGGGGCGCGGACGCCGTGGAGATCGACGTGCGTCCGACGCGCGACCGCGTCCCCGTCCTGCTGCACGACGCGACGCTCAAACGCCTGTGGGGACACGACCGTCCGCTGAGCTCGCTCTCCGGCGACGAGGTGCGCGGGCTCACGGCGGGCGGTGTCCCGACGCTGGCGGAGGCCCTGGCGGCGACCGGCGAGCACCGGGTCATGGTCGATCTGCCGGGCGCGGTGGACGTGCGGGCCGCGCGCGAGATCGTGGACGTGGTGCGGGCGTGCGGGGCCGGGGAGCGGGTGTACTACTGTGCCGCGGCCCCCGCCATGCTCGCGGTGCGGGCCGCCGATCCGTCCGCGGAGATCGCGCTGACCTGGACGAGCCTCGCGCCGCCGCGTCCGGGCCTGCTCGACGTCGTACGCCCGCGCTGGCTCAACTACCGCTTCTCTCTGGTGAGTCGGGATCTCGCGGCCCGGGTGCACCGCGGCGGGCAGCTGCTGTCCGTCTGGACGCCGGACACCCGTCGCTCCATGCGCCGTCTGCTCGACGCGGGCGTCGACTCGATCACGACCAACCGAATCGACACGCTGACGGCGCTGCGCAGGGACTGAACCGGCGGTCGGCCGACGGGCGCCGGCAGGGGAACCGGTCCGGCGCCGGGTGCCGCCGGCGTTTTGTCTTCTCGCGGACGACGTACGGCGCACGGGTGCCCCGGACAGGGGCGGCTCTGTCGCTCACGACGGGTGCGTATGCCCCGACGTGAGCGTGTTCGAAGCCGCCCCTGTCCGGGGCTCCGAAGGATCAGGCGCCGCTCTCGCGCAGCATGTCCTCGCGCTCGACGAGCTTCACGCGCTGACGGCCCTGCGGTTCGCCCAGCGCCTTCTCGGCCGCGTCGAGCCGGTACCAGCCCTCCCACGTGGTGAATCGGACGTCCCGCTCGCCGAGGAAGGCGTCGACGGCCTCGGGATCGGGCGAAGTGGGCGTCAGCAGACGGCCGTTGGTGTGGTCGTCGAGCAGGCTCGCGACCGTCTCGTTGGCGTCGCCCTTGGTGTGACCGATCAGACCGATGGGACCGCGCCGGATCCAGCCGGTGACATAGGTGGAGGCCAGGTGCTCGCCCGAGTCCTCCAGGACCCGGCCGGCCGCGTCGGGCACGGTGCCCGACTCGACGTCCCAGGGCAGCTTGGGCAGGCTGTCGGAGAGGTAGCCCACGGCACGGTAGACCGCGCTGACGTCCCAGTCCTTGAACTCGCCGGTGCCCTTGACGTTCCCGGTGCCGTCGAGGGCGGTGCGCTCGGTGCGCAGGCCGGTGACCTCGCCGTTCTCGCCGAGGATCTCGGTGGGCGACTCGAAGAAGTGCAGGAACAGCTTGTGCGGGCGGTCGCCGGCGTCGCGGATCGCCCAGTTCTCCAGGGTCTTGGCGACCATGTCGGCCTGCTTGTTGCCGCGCCGGGTGGCGATCGAACCCTCGTCGTAGTCGATGTCCTCGGGGTCGACGATGACCTCGATGTTCGGCGAGTGGTCCAGCTCGCGCAGCTCCATCGGGCTGAACTTCGCCTGCGCGGGACCGCGGCGGCCGAAGACGTGGACCTCCAGGGCCTTGTTGGCCTTGAGCCCCTCGTACACGTTCGGCGGGATCTCGGTGGGCAGCAGTTCGTCCGCCGTCTTGGCGAGGACGCGGGCCACGTCCAGGGCGACGTTGCCGACACCGAGGACGGCGACCTTCTCGGCCTCCAGCGGCCAGGTGCGCGGGACGTCCGGGTGACCGTCGTACCAGGAGACGAAGTCCGCCGCGCCGTACGAACCGTCGAGCTCGACGCCGGGGATGTCGAGGGCCCGGTCGGCGGTCGCGCCCGTGGAGAAGATCACCGCGTCGTAGAAGGCGCGCAGATCGTCCAGGTTGATGTCGCGGGGATAGTCGACGTTGCCGAACAGACGGATCTGCGGCTTGTCGAGCACCTGGTGCAGGGCGGTGATGATGCCCTTGATCCGGGGGTGATCGGGGGCGACGCCGTAACGGATGAGACCGAACGGGGCCGGCATCCGCTCGAACAGGTCGATGGAGACACCGGGCTCGGCGGCCACTGCGGATTTCAGCAGCGCGTCGGCGGCGTAGATTCCGGCCGGGCCGGCTCCGACAATGGCTACCCGCAGAGGGCGAGGCATGATCAGATTCCCTTCGGGCAGGGGCAGAGGACTCGACGGGAAGCCTAAACTGAGGCAAACCTAAGTCGGTAGGCGGGTCCGGGCTATGACCTCATAAGGCCGACTTATGGGTACTGAAGGACCGCTTTATGGGTGGCGCCCACACCCGCCCCGGTGCCCCCGCGGCTGCCTCTGTGCCCCGCGTCCGAGCGGCCCGGACCGTGCACTCCGCTACCGCTGCGCCCCCCTGGTCGGTGTGGGGACGGCCCCGGTCCGGGCCGCGGAGGGGCGGGCGGTCGCGGGGGCGGAGGTCTGTGCGGCCGACGGCCCACGGCTGAAGGTGGGCGCGCCGGTCGTCCGCGCCGTGGGAACGGGGGTGGTGCGCGGCGCCGAGGGCCGGGCGGACGAACCGACCCCGCCCGGACGGGGGCTGACGGGCCCGGGCGACACCGACGGCGTGGGCTCGGCCGGCGGACCGGTCACGGACGGCGGGGCCAGCGGAACCACCGGGGCCACGGGCGCCTCGGGTGCGGCCGACCGCAGCGGCAGCACGACGAGGGCGCCGACGGCACACGCCACCGCCGCCCCGGCCGCGGCCTTCACCAGCCGGCGCCGGACCGCGCCCCTGCGGATCGCCTCGTAGCGGCCGGGCGGGGGCGAGAGATACGCGGACGGGGGCCGCATGATGACGGCGAGCGGGTCGTCGGGGCCGAAGTCCGGGCCGTCGTCAGAGTGTGTGATCAAGACTTCTCCTCAGGTGGGCGCGGAGCAGTTCGCGGGCCGCGTGGAGATCGGCCTTGATCGTTCCTTCCTTGCGCCCGGTCAGCGCCGCCACCTCCCGGATCGGCATGTCAGCGTAGTAGTGCAGCAGGATCGGTACGCGCAGCCGTTCGGGCAGCGACTGCACGAGCAGCCGTACGGACGGATCGGCCTGCTCGTTGCGGGGCCCGACGACGGCCTCGGTGGTGGCCCGGTGCACGGCCCGGCGTTCCCGCTCCAGCTTGCGCCAGTGGTCCCGGACGAGGTTGGCCGCCGTGACGTAGAGGAACCCCCGTGGCTCGGCGACGGAGGTCCAGCGGGACCAGAGCCGGGTGAACGCCTCCGAGGCGATCTCGTGGGCCGTCCCCTCGTCGTCGACGAGACGGCGGCACCAGCCGGCGAGGCGCGGATAGAGGGCGGCGAACAGCTCGGAAGCCGCCTTCTCGCGGGACCCTTTCAACATTCTCCATGGTCGTGACGGTGCCGACGGGATGGATCCCGGGCCGCGGGGGTACGGCCCGCCGGCCCGGGATCCCTGACGGCCTGTGGGGGTCAGGGGCTCGTCGAGGTCAGGGCCGCGAACACGATCACGTTGTCGCGGTAGCCCGTTCCGGAGCGGGGGCCGCCGCAGGTGATGAGCCGCAGCTCCGGGCGGTCCACGTCGCCGTAGACCGCGTCCGCCGGGAAGTCGGCCTTGGCGACTGTACGGACCTCGCCGACGGTGAATCCGGCCGACCTGCCGTTCTCCAGGCGCACCACGATCCGGTCACCGCGGCGCAGTCGCGCGAGGTGACGGAAGACGCCGTCGCCGTACGTGCCGACCGTGACATGGCCGAGGATCACCGAGGGGCCCTTCTGACCGGGCGTCGGCGAGTGGCGGTACCAGCCGGCCAGGTCGTGCGAGGCGATCGGGGGCACCTGTACGCCGCCGCCCGGACCCAGTCCGAGCCGCATCAGCGGGGTGTCGACCCCGATGGCCGGTATCCGCAGCCCGACCGGCACCGAACGCGGCAGCGCACGCACCGGCTTGCCGTCGGACGGCGCGCCGGACTGCGCGCTCCCGGGCCGTACCGCCGCGGTGGCTCCGGCGGTCCGCCGGTCCGCGGCCGGAGGGGCCTGGTGGCCGCCGCAGCCCATGAGCAGCGCGGCCGACACCACGGTGACGAAGGCGCGCCTGGAGAAGGACGTCATTCCCCGGTCGCCCGCCGACGGCGCACGACGAAGACCGCCCCGCCCGCGGCGATCACGGCGGCGGCGCTCCCGCCGATGAGCCCGGCCGAGCCCGAGGAGTTCGTTCCGGCCGAGGCCACTCCGGTGTCGGGCGCCCCGTTCGGCCGTACGGAGACCTGCGCCGAGCCCGGCGCCCGCGTCGGCGCGGCGCTGGGAACGGCGGAGGGCGCCCGGGTCGGGGTGGGGCTCGCCTGGGCCGGAGCCGCGGAGGGGCGCGCCGAGGCCGGAGCCGCGGAGACGCTCGGACGGGCCGTGGGACGCGGGGAGCTCCCGTCGGCGAACGCGGGCACGGTGCCCACGAGGACGGCGGTGCACGCGACTGCCGCGGCGCTGAAGACGGTTCGGCGCATGAATCGCTCTCTTTCGTCGGTCCGCCCGCCCTGGACGACGGGCGGGCTGCTTACGGATCGAGCGGAGAGACGAACCGGCGGCGGACCGGGTTGTAAAGAGACGGCAAAGCGTCGGGAGGGGTGGTGCGGAGACGGCGCCCCGGAGGGCAGGCGGCCCCGGTTCACGAGCTCATGGACTCGATGGACTCGATGGACTCGCCGAGCTCGCGCGCGGCAGGGGCTCAGGGGTTCACAGGCCCGCGATCGCGTTCCAGCGCTTGGCGAACTCCGTGCGTTCGTCGGCGGTGATGTCCCGGGCGATCGCGAGGCGCTTACGCATCGTCGCGTCCGGGAAGATCAGCGGGTCCTCGGCGAGGGCGGCGGTGTCCTTGTCCTTGGAGGAGGCGAGGACGTCCTGGGCGGCGGGGACCGGACAGACGTAGTTGACCCAGGCGGCCAGCTCGGCGGCGACCTCCGGCTCGTAGTAGTAGTCGATGAGCTTCTCCGCGTTGGCCTTGTGCCGGGCCAGGTTGGGGATCATCAGCGACTCGGCCCACAGTTCGGCGCCCTCCTCGGGGACGACGAAACGGATGTCGGGGTTGTCGGCCTGGAGCTGGATCACGTCGCCCGAGTAGGCCTGGCAGGCCAGCACGTCCCCGCCGGCCAGGTCCTTGATGTAGTCGTTGCCGGTGAAGCGGCGGATCTGACCGCGCCGGACCTGCTTCTCGACCTGGTCGCACACCTGGTGGAAGTCGTCGGCCCGCCACTTCGCGATGTCGACGCCGTTGCCCTGCATGAGCAGCGCGAACGCCTCGTCCAGACCGGACAGGAGGGTGACGCGGCCCTTGAGGTCGCCGGCCCACAGATCGGACACGTGCCGGATCTCGCGGCCGACCTTGCGGCGGTTGTACGCGATGCCGGTGATGCCCGACTGCCATGGCACCGAGGACGTGCGGCCGGGGTCGAACGCGGGCGAACTCAGCAGTGGATCAAGGTACTTGGCGACGTTCGGCTGCCGGGTCCGGTCCATCTCCTGGACCCAGCCGAGCCGGACGAAACGGGCGCACATCCAGTCGCTGATGACGATGAGGTCGCGGCCGGTGCGCTGGTGGTTCATCAGCGACGGCGAGATCTTGCCGAAGAACTCGTCGTTGTCGTTGATCTCCTCGATGTAGTCGACGGAGATCCCGGTGCGCTTCTCGAAGGCCTCCAGTGTCGGCCGCCGCGTGGTGTCCTCGTCGTCGGTGTCGATGTAGAGCGGCCAGTTCGCCCAGGTGAGCCGCTTCTCCGTGGCGGAGAGGTCGGCTCCGGTCCGGTCACCCGGTCCCACGTACGCCGCCGGCACCCCGCATCCCGCGAGCGCTCCGAGCGCGGCACCGCCGCCCAGGGCGCGCAGCAGGGACCGGCGGGACGGGGTCGAGGTCTTGCGATTCACTGGCACGCGCGAAGCATGCCGACCCCGGCTCGGTCCGGACAATGGACGCAGCGTCGATCAGTCGCCCGGCGACCCGACACCCTGTCGACCGGTTCGCGGGAGCGGCGACGGACCGGGCGCGTGAAGCACGGCCGGAGGGGAACAGCGTGGCCCCGGACGGGATCAACTCCCGTCCGGGGCCACGTGGTTCATGCGAGCGGAGCGCGAACGCCGGCGCGTGGCCGGCCCGCGGTCAGCCGTCCAGCGACGTCATCACGTGCTTGATGCGCGTGTAGTCCTCGAAGCCGTAGCCCGACAGGTCCTTGCCGTAGCCGGACTTCTTGAAGCCGCCGTGCGGCATCTCGGCGACCAGCGGGATGTGGGTGTTGATCCACACGCAGCCGAAGTCGAGGGACTTGGACAGGCGCATCGCGCGGCCGTGGTCCTTGGTCCAGACGGAGGACGCCAGCGCGTAGTCGACGCCGTTGGCCCACTCGATGGCCTGCGCCTCGTCCGCGAAGGACTGGACGGTGATGACCGGGCCGAAGACCTCGTTCTGGATGATCTCGTCGTCCTGCTTGAGGCCCGAGACGACGGTCGCGGCGTAGAAGTAGCCCTTGTCGCCGACCTGCTTGCCGCCCGCCTCGACCTTGGCGTGCGCGGGCAGCCGCTCGATGAACCCGGCGACCTGCTTGAGCTGGTTGGGGTTGTTCAGCGGGCCGTAGAGCACGTCCTCGTCGTCCGGCTGGCCGGTCTTCGTCTCGGCCGCGGCCTTGGCGAGGGCGGTGACGAACTCGTCGTGGATGGACTCCTGGACGAGGACGCGGGTGGCGGCCGTACAGTCCTGGCCCGCGTTGAAGAAGCCCGCGACCGAGATGTCCTCGACGGCCTTGGCGATGTCGGTGTCCTCGAAGACGACGACCGGGGCCTTGCCGCCCAGCTCCAGGTGGACGCGCTTGACGTCCTTGGACGCCGACTCGGCGACGGAGATGCCCGCGCGGACGGAGCCGGTGATGGACGCCATCGCAGGGGTCGGGTGCTCGACCATCGCGCGGCCGGTGTCGCGGTCGCCGCAGACGACGTTGAAGACGCCCTTGGGCAGGATGCCGCCGAGGATGTCGGCGATCAGGACGGTGGAGGCCGGGGTGGTGTCCGAGGGCTTCAGGACGACCGTGTTGCCCGCGGCGAGCGCCGGGGCGAACTTCCATACGGCCATCATCATCGGGTAGTTCCACGGCGCGACCTGGGCGCAGACGCCGACCGGCTCGCGGCGGACGATCGAGGTCATGCCCTCCATGTACTCGCCGGCCGAGCGGCCTTCGAGCATGCGGGCGGCACCCGCGAAGAAGCGGATCTGGTCCACCATCGGCGGGATTTCCTCGGACCGGGTCAGACCGATCGGCTTGCCGGTGTTCTCCACCTCGGCCGCGATCAGCTCCTCGGCCCGCTCCTCGAACGCGTCCGCGATCTTCAGGAGGGCCTTCTGGCGTTCGGAGGGCGTCTTGTCCCGCCACTCCGGGAAGGCCGCGGCGGCGGCCGCCATGGCGGCATCGACGTCCGCCTGGCCGGAGAGCGGCGCGGTCGCGTACGCCTCGCCGGTCGCGGGGTTGACCACCTCCGTGGTCCGTCCATCGGCGGCATCGCGGAACTCTCCGTCGATGTGATTACGCAGACGACGCAGCTCGGTGCTCACTGCCCGGCCCTCCTGTCGGATGTCCAACGACCCAGGTGTCCACTACCTGAGATGTCTGGATCCCCACCCTAATCCGTGACTCCGCGTTTTCAACACCCCCGAACGGCTCAGAACTGCGAAATCCGCAAGACACGTACCCGTAAACAACGAATTTCATCGCCCGAACCTTGCGGAACGGTCGATACGTCGTGCACAGTGGGGTCGTGGTCAGTCGAAGCGCGGAACCAAGGGACTCCCGCGAGTCCAGGAACGGCAGTCCCCAGTTGGACACCGTCTCCCTCGCCATCATCGAGCAGCTCCAGCAGGACGGACGCCGCCCGTACGCCGCGATCGGCAAGGCCGTGGGCCTCTCCGAGGCCGCCGTGCGCCAGCGGGTCCAGAAGCTGCTCGACCAGGGCGTCATGCAGATCGTCGCCGTCACGGACCCGCTCACCGTGGGATTCCGCCGGCAGGCGATGGTCGGCGTCACCGTCGAGGGCGACCTCGACCCGGTGGCCGAAGCGCTCGCTGCCATGTCGGAAGTCGAGTACGTGGTGATGACCGCGGGCTCGTTCGACATCCTCGCCGAGATCGTCTGCGAGGACGACGACCACCTGCTGGACGTCATCAACAAACGCATCCGGGCCCTGCCCGGCGTGCGCTCCACCGAGAGCTTCGTCTACCTCAAGCTCAAGAAGCAGACCTACATGTGGGGAACCCGATAACCGTGAGCACCAAGGACCTCAGCAAGACCGCGTACGACCACCTGTGGATGCACTTCACCCGCATGTCCTCGTACGAGAACGCGCCCGTTCCCACGATCGTCCGTGGTGAGGGCACCTACATCTACGACGACAAGGGCAAGAAGTACCTCGACGGTCTCGCGGGCCTGTTCGTGGTCCAGGCCGGTCACGGCCGCCGGGAACTGGCCGAGGTGGCCGCGAAGCAGGCCGCCGAGCTGGCCTTCTTCCCCATCTGGTCCTACGCCCACCCCAAGGCCGTGGAACTGGCCGAGCGCCTCGCCCACCACGCGCCCGGCGACCTGAACAAGGTCTTCTTCACCACCGGCGGCGGCGAGGCCGTCGAGACCGCGTGGAAGCTCGCCAAGCAGTACTTCAAGTTGCAGGGCAAGCCGACCAAGTACAAGGTCATCTCGCGCGCGGTCGCCTACCACGGCACCCCGCAGGGCGCCCTGTCCATCACCGGCCTGCCGGCCCTGAAGGCCCCCTTCGAGCCGCTGGTCCCCGGTGCCCACAAGGTCCCCAACACCAACATCTACCGCGCCCCGCTCTTCGGCGACGACCCCGAGGCCTACGGCCGCTGGGCCGCCGACCAGATCGAGCAGGAGATCCTCTTCGAGGGCCCCGAGACCGTCGCCGCGGTCTTCCTGGAGCCGGTGCAGAACGCCGGCGGCTGCTTCCCGCCGCCGCCCGGTTACTTCCAGCGCGTGCGCGAGATCTGCGACCAGTACGACGTGCTGCTGGTCTCGGACGAGGTCATCTGTGCCTTCGGCCGCCTCGGCACGATGTTCGGCTGCGACAAGTTCGGCTACGTACCGGACATGATCACCTGCGCCAAGGGCATGACCTCGGGCTACTCCCCGATCGGCGCGTGCATCGTCTCGGACCGCGTCGCCGAGCCGTTCTACAAGGGCGACAACACGTTCCTGCACGGCTACACCTTCGGCGGCCACCCGGTCTCCGCGGCCGTGGGCCTCGCCAACCTCGACCTGTTCGAGCGCGAGGGCCTCAACCAGCACGTGCTGGACAACGAGGCGAACTTCCTGAACACCCTCCAGAAGCTGCACGACCTGCCGATCGTCGGCGACGTCCGCGGCAACGGCTTCTTCTACGGCATCGAGCTGGTGAAGGACAAGGCCACCAAGGAGACCTTCACGGACGAGGAGTCGGAGCGCGTGCTCTACGGCTTCGTCTCCAAGAAGCTCTTCGAGTACGGCCTCTACTGCCGCGCCGACGACCGCGGTGACCCGGTCATCCAGCTGTCGCCGCCGCTGATCTCCGACCAGTCGACGTTCGACGAGATCGAGGGGATCGTCCGTCAGGTCCTGACGGAGGCGTGGACCAAGCTCTGACCGCACCCCGCGGATCCTCCGCCGCGAGCCCGGGCCCGCCGTCCTCCCCCAGGGCGGGCCCCGGTCTCCCGTCCGGCTGATCACCCCGGCCCCGGTGCCGCCCGTTCGAGTGAGAATGGGCGGCCCGGGGCCGCGTGCTGTCCGCCCTCCCGGCCCCGACTCCTTAGCGTGCCCTGTAACCGATCGGCCCTGCCTTCGTTCCCCCGTCCGGGGGACCGAGCGACCTCGAAGAGATCGCCGGGCACGGCACATCAGCTCGGAACGAGGTGTACGCGATGGTGGCCCCGCCTGACAACGACGTGCTCTGGGCACGCGCCCTGCACGTCGAGCACAACGGCTCGCCCGCGCTCAGCGGCGTCTCGCTCGGCGTCCGTGAGGGCGAGATCCTCGCCGTCGGCGGCCCGCGCGGCAGCGGCAAGACGACCCTCCTGCGCTGTCTGTCCGGACAGCTGCTGCCGCAGCGGGGCGAGGTCTGGTTCAACAGCCTGCCCGTGCACACCATGGGCCGGCTCACCCGCGAGCGGCTGCGCAGGGACCGGTTCGGCTGGATCGACCCGTCCCCGACGCTGATCCCCGAGCTGAACGCCTGGGAGAACACCGCCCTGCCGCTGATGCTGCGCGGCTGGACCCGCAGGGCCGCCAAGACCGCCGCCCTGGAGTGGCTGAAGCGCCTGGACATCGGCGGCTGCGCCCGCAAGCGCCCGCACGCCCTGCTCCAGTCCGAGCGGCAGCGCGTGGCCGTCGCCCGCGCCCTCGCCCCCGCGCCCACCGTGCTGTTCGCCGACGAGCCGACCGCGCCGCTGCACCGCGCCGACCAGGTCCTCGTGCTGCGCACCCTCACCTCGGCGGCCCGGTCGCACGGCATCACCGTCGTCCTCGCCACCCACGACCCGGACACCGCGGCCCTCGCCGACCGCACGGTGTCCCTGCTCGACGGACGGCGCGTGAACACCGTCCACCTGCCCCCGGTCGCCGAGACGGAAGGCCGGGCCGCGTGCTCGCTCTCCGTCTAGCCCGCGGGGGCCGCCCCCTCGTCCAGCTCCGCCGGCTCCTGGTCGCCGCCGCCTCCGCGGGCACCGGGTTCCTGCTGCTGTGCACGCTGGGATACGCGATGAGCCATCCGGACGCCTCGGCCGCCGGCGCGCTGCGCCTGGCCTGGTGCGTCGTTCCCCTCGCCGCCACGGTCTACTTCGCCGTCGCGGTGGCCCGTACCGACCCCGCCACCCGGCCCCGGTCCGGTCTGTCCGCCCTCGGCCTCGGTCCGGGCCGGCTGATGGCGATCTCCGCCGCCACCACGGCCCTGTCCACGTTCCTCGGTTCGCTGCTCGCCCTGCTCCTCTTCCTCCATCTGCGCGGCGACCTGACCGGCGTCCCGTTCGGCGGAACACCGGCGGACTTCCTCGCCTCCGGCCAGTCCCTGCCCCTGCCCGCGGCCCTGACGCTGCTCGGCCTGGTACCCGCCGCGGCCTCCGGGGCGGCGGCCCTGGCGCTGCGGCCCCGCGGCCAGGGTCCCGCGCGGGCCGTGTGGTCGTACGGCCGTACCTGGATGTCGTCCCGGCCGAGCACGGCCGCGAGCGCTCAGCGGCCCGGTACCCGCGGCGGCGGACGGCCCGCGGACGGCACGGGCGTCACCCCACCCGTCGGGCCCAGGTCCTCCGCGGCGCCCGGCACGGCCGAGGGTCCGACCGTGACCGCGCTCGGCGACGGTCTCCGGACCGCACCGGCGGGCGACGACGGTGGCGCCCCGCGGGCGCCCGGTCCCCTCGCGGACGGCTCCGGCGGCCCCCACTTCGACGACTTCCACTGGACGGCCGCGGCCTACGCCTCCGGGGAGATCCCGGGGACGGCGGCACCGGACCGTCCTGCGGCCATGGCCGACGGACCGGCCGCCGCGGCCCCGGCGGCTCCCGTCCGTCACGAGCGGCTCGCCTCGTACGAGCGCCCGGACCCGCCGTACGGGGACACGGACACGGCGTACGAGGGCGCGGTCGTGCCCGGTGCGCGCCCGGACCGGCGCCGGGCCGCCGAGGCCGGTTCCCGCTCGCTGCCGGCCCCGCTGTCCTACCCCAACGGGCTTCCCTGGGGCGCCGCCACCCTGGCGGCGGGGTTGGCCGTGGAGACGTACGCGAGCCGTTCGCGCCCCGCGCCCGCGCTCGCCCTGCCCGGCGGCTTCGCCGGGGGTCCTGCCGGGGTCCTGCTCGGCTGGGTGCTGACGGCGGTCGGGCTGGCCCTGGCCGGGCCCGCGATCACGTATCTGTGCGGCTGGCTGCTCCAGGCCGTACGGCCGGGCGCGCTGCGCCTGCTGGCCGGGCGGGTGCTCCAGGCGGAGGCGAAGCGCATCGGGCAGCCGCTCGGCGTGGTGTGCGCGGTGGCGTCGGGCGGCTTCGCCGTGACGACGCTGTACACCGGCGCCCGGCCCGCGTTCGGTCCGCTGACCACCCTCGGCGCCCTGCTGGTCGCCGGGTGCACGTTGCTGACCCTGGCGACCGCCGCCGTCGAGGCGAAGCAGGCACGTGCCGACACCACGGCGGCGCTGCTGCGGCTGGGGGCGCCCGCCTCGATGCTGCGCGGCGCCACGGCCCTGCGCGCCGGTGTGCTGTTCGTCGTGTTCGCCTCGCTGACCTGGGCGGTCGCCGAACTGGCCGCGATCCCCCTGATCGGCTGACCGGTCCGCGGGCGGGCCGGCCGGGGCGCCCGCGGACCGCTCCGCGCGATCTCCCGGAGAAAAGGTCCGGGCCACCGATGACTTCCGGGCGGGCCCCCGGTCTACCCCGGCGAACGGCACCACACCGACAGGAGAACCTCGCATGTACCAGCAGATGATCTTCGTGAACCTGCCCGTGTCCGACGTCGCCGCATCCAGGAAGTTCTTCACGGAGCTCGGCTACTCGATCAACCCCCAGTTCTCCACCGACGACTGCGCCTGTGTGGTCATCAGCGACACGATCATCGCGATGCTGCTCAGCAAGCAGCGGTACGCGGACTTCACCAAGAAGGAGATCGCGGACGCGACGAAGACCAGCGAGGTGCTGCTGTGTCTGAGCGCCGAGAGCCGCGGGAAGGTCGACGAGCTCGTCGACGCGGCCATCGCGGCGGGCGGCTCGGGAACCGGCGAGGCGCAGGACCAGGGCTTCATGTACGGCCGCGCCTTCGACGACCTGGACGGCCACACCTGGGAGGTCATGTGGATGGACCCGGCGGCGGTCCAGAGCTGACCACCCCCACCGGACGAGCTTCGGGGGCCGGCGCGCGGCACAGGGGTCCGCACGCCGGCCCTCGCTGTGTCCCAGCGACACCCAACTCCGGGCACCCGGCCGCCGGGACGGTCGCGCCGCACCTGCCGCACGGTCACCCGCCCCGCGGGCGCCCGCACTCCGGACCACGGCCACAGCCCCGGGGCACACCGGCCTCCGGTCCCCCGGGACGTAACGGACCCCGGTCCCGCGGAGGTGCCGGAGCCTGGCACCCCGGGTGGCACCGGGCCCTGGCGTCCCGGGCGGCAGCCCCTAGCATGGGCGGGTGCTGCCGACTCCCCGTCATGTCTCCCCCGACCGTGAGATCGAATCCCTCGCCGAGTTCGACGAGGTAGTCTCGGCGGGCGGTGCTCTCGCCGGATTCCGTGTCCAGGCCGTCGATCTGACCGCTCGTACACGGGAGTTGCTCTCCTCGGACACCACGGGTGCCGTGTTCCTCGGCTGCCCGATGGAGCCCGAGGCGGCGGCGCGGGTCCGGGCCTCGGGCGCGCTCGTCTTCCCGCCCGTACCCGGCCTCCCGCTCGACCCCTACCGCGGCCGCCTCTACTCCCCCGACGAGCTCTTCGCCTCGCTGGACACCGGGTACGAGGCGACGCCCGACGCCCGCGCGTACGCCTGGTTCCAGCGGACCAAGGCCGACGGCGACATATTCGCCTCGACGGTGCGCGCCCTCCACGACGACTCCGTCTCGGACGCGCTCGACGAACTCCTCGTCGGCGCGCGGGTGGTCGGGGTGATGGGCGGCCACGCGATGGCGCGCGGCACCGAGGCCTACGCGGGGGCCGCCCGGCTCGGCCGCACCCTCGCGCGCTCCGGACTCCTGGTGGCCACCGGCGGTGGACCGGGCGCGATGGAGGCGGCCAACCTCGGCGCGTACGCGGCCCCGTTCGACGACGCCATGCTCGACGAGGCGCTGCGCGTGCTGGCCGCCGTCCCCTCGTTCACGCCGTCCGTCACCGACTGGGTGCGAGCCGCGTTCGAGGTGCGCGAGCGCTGGCCCTCGGGCGGCCCCTCGGTCGGCGTCCCCACCTGGTTCTACGGCCACGAACCGCCGAACGCCTTCGCCGCCCACATCGCCAAGTACTTTGCCAACGCGACCCGCGAGGACGGCCTGCTGGCCCGCTCGAACGCGGGCGTCGTGTTCCTGCCGGGCGCCGCCGGGACCGTACAGGAGATCTTCGACAACGCGACCCCCAACTACTACGGGTCCAAGGGCGAGCCGACCCCCATGGTCCTGGTGGACCGGGTGCACTGGACCGAGAGGTTCCCGGCCTGGGAGTTGCTCAGGGCGCTGGCCAGGGAACGGGCCATGGAATCGCGGATCGCCCTCGTCGACAAGGTCGATGACGCTCCGCAGGCACTCAAACACTTGACAGGTTAACGACTCGGCAAAGCCAACGCCGAGGCCGCGCATATGCATTGACAGCCCTTAGGTCGCACTTATAAACCTGTGAAACCTCTGGGGGTGCTGTTGCTGGAATGAACTACAGCAAATCCCCCTACACCCCCCGCAGTTGCGCAACCTGTGAAGGGCAATCGTGTCCATATCTCGACGCACCGCACGTTCCGTGCGAATCCTCGGCGTTGCCTCCGCCTCTGCCGCGCTCGCGCTCGGCGTCGCCGGCAACGCACTCGCTTGCAACATCGGTGACTTCTCGGCTGCCGCCACCTGTGACGGCAACGGGAAGGGCATCATCACCGTGACCGACATCGACGCCTCCGCCAAGGAGGCCACGGTCACGGTCTTCCTGGAGCGCAATGGCGCCGACGACCACCAGGTCGGCACCGCGCAGACCGTCACCGGCAGCAAGAACGGTGCCACCGTCTCCTTCTCGGAGGACTGGGCGCCCAAGGCCGAGTACCGGATCCACGTCAGCGTCCCGAAGGTCCTGGACAAGGACCTCCCTCAGAACCTGGTGACGAAGGACGAGGCCTGCTCCACGAAGTCGGAGTCCCCGTCCCCGTCGGCGAGCCCGGAGCCGTCGGAGTCCGCCCCCTCGGCGACTCCCTCGGACTCGGCGAGCCCGTCGGAGTCGGAGAGCAGTGCCGCTCCGGCCACCCCGGGCGACAACCAGCCGTCCGCGGCCGCCGGTGAGTCCAACCTCGCCGAGACCGGTGCGAACTCCAACACCCCGATGATCGCCGGTATCGCCGGTGCGCTCGTCGTCGTCGGTGGCGGAGCGGTCTTCTTCGGCATGCGCCGCCGTGGCGCCTCGAAGGCGAGCTGACCCGCACCCTGAACGACCGTGTGGCCCGCCCCCGTCGAGGGGGCGGGCCACACGGCTGTCCGGACGTTCCGTTCAACCCGCCCGCTGTGCGGCGCTCTTCGCGGCGGCCCGCGTCCCGGGCGCCCCGGGATCTCCCAGGACGACGATCTCGGCGGCGTCGAACTCCACCCCGACCACGTCCCCGGGCTCCGGCGCCTCCCGCAGCGCGCACGCCGCCTCCAGCCGGGGCGCGCCCTCGGGCTGAAGCTGTACGGCGACGTGTGTGCCCCGGAAGGTGCGTGCGGCGACCGTGCAGCGTAGCCCGTCCCCCGCGGCCACGAGCCGTACCCCCGCGGGCCGTACGAGCAGCGTGCCGGGCCCCTGGACGGCGCCTTCTGGCACCGGGACCCTGCCCCACGGGGTGTCGGCGACCGCCCTGCCCACCACCGCCTCGACCACGTTGTCGAAGCCGAGGAAACGGGCCACGAAGGCGTCCGCGGGGTGCTGCCAGACGTCGAGGGGCGTACCGGACTGGGCGATCCGTCCGTCCCGCATCACCAGCACCCGGTCCGCGAGCGCGAAGGCCTCGCCCTGGTCGTGTGTGACGGCGAGCACCGTCGTGCCCAACTCGCCGAAGAGCCGGCGGAGTTCGACGACGAGCCGTTCCCGCAGCGAGCGGTCGAGCTGACCGAGCGGTTCGTCGAGCATCAGCAGCCTCGGGCGCGGCGCCAGGGCACGGGCCAGCGCGACGCGCTGCTGTTCGCCTCCGGAGAGCGAGGCGACCGCCCGGTCCCGGGCTCCGGGCAGGCCGACGAGATCGAGCAGTTCCCCGACCCGGGCCGCCTGCCCGCTCCTCGACGCGCCCTGCATCCGCAGCCCGAAGGCGACGTTGCCGCCGACGTCCCGCTGCGGGAAGAGCTGGTGGTCCTGGAACATCAGGCCGACGCCCCGCTTGTGCGCGGGGACGTTCGCCTGGTCCTGTCCGTCGAGGAGCACCCGGCCCGCGTCCAGGGGCTGGAGACCGGCCACCGCCCGCAGCAGGGTGGACTTGCCGCTGCCGCTCGGCCCGAGCACGCACACGATCTCGTGCTCGGCGACCTCCAGGTCGACGGCGTCGAGCACGGGCCGCCCGCCGAAGCGTACGGTCGCGCCTTGAAGGCTCAGCAGCATCTAGAACTCCCCGGTCCGGTCGGTCCGTACCCGCTCCAACAGCAGCAGCGACACCGCGCACACCACCATGAGGATCGTCGAAAGGGCCATCGCCTGGCCGTAGTTGAGATCGCCCGCGCGCCCGAGCAGCCGGGCCACGGCGACCGGCAGCGTCGGGTTGTCGGGCCGTGCGATGAAGACGGTCGCCCCGAACTCCCCGAGGGAGACGGCGAAGGCGAAGCCCGCCGCGATCAGCAGCGCCCGCCGCACCATCGGCAGATCGACCTCGCGCCACACCCGCCAGGGCGACGCCCCGAGGACGGCCGCGGCCTCCCGCAGCCGCCCGTCCACCGCGCGCAGCACGGGCAGCATGGTCCGTACGACGAAGGGCACGCCCACCAGGGCCTGCGCCAGCGGCACCAGGATCCAGCTCGCGCGCAGATCGAGCGGCGGCTCGTCCAGGGCGATCAGGAATCCGAAGCCGACGGTGACCGCGGAGACGCCGAGCGGGAGCATCAGCAGGGCGTCGAAGCCCCGCATCAGCCGGCCGGCCCGCCGGGTGAGGGCGGCGGCGGCCAGACCGCCGATGAGCACGGCGATGACGGTGGCGGCGAGCGCGTACTCCAGCGAGTTGCCGACCGCCTCGATGGGAGCCACGAGGAAGACGTTTCCGTCGTCGTGGGCCAGGGCCCGGTAGTAGCCGAATCCCGGGGCGCCAAGGGACCGCTGGACGAGGACGGCGAGCGGCAGCACCAGCAGGACCGCGATGCTCACCAGCACGCCTGTGAGGAGCGCCCACTGCCCGGCGCCGCGCGGGCGGCGCGCGGTGGTGCCGGGGGCGACCAGACGCAGGGCGGTCTCCCGTCGCCGCACGGTCGCCGCGTGCACGGCGAGGATCGCGCCGACCGCCACGAACTGGACGATCGTCAGTACCGCCGCCGTGGTGAGGTCGAAGATCTCGGAGGTCTGCCGGTAGATCTCGACCTCCAGGGTCGAGAACGTGGGGCCGCCGAGGATCTGGACCACTCCGAAGGAGGTGAAGGTGAAGAGGAAGACCATGAGGGCGGCGGCGGCCACGGCGGGTCCGAGCGCCGGCAGCGTCACCCGGCGCCAGGCGGCGAGGCGCGAGGCGCCGAGCATGCGCGCGGCGTCCTCCTGGCGCGGGTCGAGCTGCGACCAGAGCCCGCCGACGGTGCGTACGACGACGGCGTAGTTGAAGAAGACGTGCGCGAGCAGGATCGCCCACACGGTGGTGTCCAGGCGTATGCCCGCCAGCTCGTCGAGCAGCCCGCCGCGGCCGACCAGCGCGAGGAACGCGGTGCCGACGACCACGGTCGGCAGCACGAAGGGCACCGTCACCACGGCCCGCAGAACCTGCTTGCCCCGGAATTCGAAGCGTGCGAAGACATATGCGCCGGGGAGGGCGACCAGCAGTGTGAGGGCCGTCGAGGCGAGCGCCTGCCAGGTGGTGAACCACAGCACGTGCCGGATGTCGGACCGGGTGGCGACGTCCCAGATCCGGCCGAGCTGCCAGCCGCCGTCCCCGTGGAGGCCGCGCGAGACGATCGCGGCGACGGGGTAGGCGAAGAACACCGCGAAGAACGCGACGGGCAGTGCCATCAGGGCGAACCGCGCCGCGTCACCTCCGCGCCCCGGGCGGGCGCCCGGCTGCCCGCCGGGTGCACCGGCCGGGGCCGGCGCGCCGGGCTCCGCCGGTGTGCCGCCCCGCGCCGTCGCGTCGGCTACTTCAGTACGAGCGAGGTCCACGACTTGACCCACTGGTCGCGGTCGGCGGCGATCTTCGCGGGCGCCAGGATCTCGGGATCCTTGGCCTGCGGACCGTACTGCGTGAACTCCGCGGGCACCCGGGCGCCCTCACGGACCGGGTAGACGAACATGTTGAGCGGCATGTCCTCCTGGAACTCCTTGGTGAGCAGGAAGTCCAGGAACGCCTTGCCGCCCTTGGCGTTCTTGGCGTGGCTGAGCAGACCCGCGTACTCCACCTGCCGGAAGCAGGTGCCGTCCGCGACCCCGGTGGGGGCCGTGGCGGGCTTGGGGTCGCCGTAGATGACCTCGGCGGGGGGCGAGGAGGCGTACGAGACCACGAGCGGCCGGTCGGCCTTGGCCTTCTTCCCGCCTGCGGACCCCGAGAACTCGTCGTTGTACGCCTGCTCCCAGCCGTCCACGACCTTCACGCCGTTGGCCTTGAGCTTCTTCCAGTAGCCCTGCCAGTTGTCGTCGCCGTAGTGGGCGGCGGACCCCAGCAGGAAGCCGAGGCCGGGCGAGGACGTGGCGGCGTTCTCCGTGACGAGGAGGTTCTTGTACGCGGGCTTGACCAGGTCGTCGAAGGACCGCGGCGGCGCCAGCTTGTGCTCGCTGAAGTAGGCCTTGTCGTAGTTGACGCAGATGTCGCCCGTGTCGATGGGCGTGACCCGGTGCTTGTCCTGGTCGGTCCGGTACTGGGGAAGGACCAGGTCCGCGCCCTTGGCCGTGTACGGCTGGAACAGCCCGTTGTCGAGCGCGCGGGAGAGCAGGGTGTTGTCGACGCCGAAGAAGACGTCGCCCTGGGGGTTGTCCTTGGTCAGGATCGCCTTGTTCACGGCCTGCCCGGCGTCGCCGTCCTTGAGGACGCGGACCTTGTAGCCGGACTGCTTCTCGAAGTCCGCCAGGACGTTCTTCGACACGAGCCACGAGTCATGGCTGACCAGCGTGATCGTCCTGGAGTCGCCCGAGCCGGCGGCGTCGGACGAGCCGCACGCGGACAGCGCGGGCAGGGCGACGAGGCCGAGCCCGGCGGCCAGGACGGCGAACCTTCTGCCGCTGCCGAGGGTGGTGCTGATGTTCACTGATTCCTCCTGGGTGACCAGGAAGAGACGCGGCCCTGCCCGGGACCTCTGACGGTTCCCGGGCAGGGCGCAACAGCTTGAGTAATGACCGAACTTCCTACCCAGAATGACCTGGGCAAGGTTCAGAGGGTCTGCGGTCTGTCCCGCACTCTCAGCGCTGTGGCGCTCCCCTGTCGGAATACGAAGATGTCGGACGGTGACGCCGCCGGACGGTGGTCCGTCCGGCTGCGACGGTGCCGGACCACGCGCTGGGCGAGGGACCGACTCGGTTCAGCCTACCGCTCGGTCGCGGCGAGCTGACCACACGCTCCGTCGATCTCCTGGCCCCGGGTGTCCCGGACGGTCACCGTGACGCCATGGGCCGCGATCGCCTCGACGAACGCCTTCTCGTCCTCGGGGCGCGAAGCGGTCCACTTCGAGCCCGGGGTCGGGTTCAGCGGGATGAGGTTGACGTGCACGGGCTTGCCCTTGAGCATCCGCCCGAGCCGGTCACCACGCCACGCCTGGTCGTTGATGTCGCGGATCAGGGCGTACTCGATGGACAGGCGCCGCCCGGTCCGGTCCGCGTACCCCCAGCCGGCGTCCAGCACCTCGCGCACCTTCCACCGCGTGTTCACGGGGACGAGGGTGTCGCGCAGTTCGTCGTCCGGGGCGTGCAGCGAGATCGCGAGCCGGCACTTGAAGCCCTCGTCCGTGAACCGGTTGATGGCGGGGACCAGCCCGACCGTCGACACGGTGATTCCGCGCTGGGAGAGCCCGAGGCCGTCCGGCTCGGGGTCGGTCAGGGCCCGGATCGCCCCGACCACGCGCTTGTAGTTGGCGAGCGGCTCGCCCATCCCCATGAAGACGATGTTGCTCAGCCGCGCCGGGCCCCCGGGGATCTCGCCGTCACGCAGCGCGCGCATGCCGTCGACGATCTGGTGCACGATCTCGCCGGTCGACAGGTTGCGGTCGAGGCCCGCCTGTCCGGTGGCGCAGAACGGGCAGTTCATCCCGCAGCCCGCCTGCGAGCTGATGCACATGGTGACCCGGTCCGGGTAGCGCATCAGCACGGACTCGACGAGCGTGCCGTCGAAGAGCCGCCACAGGGTCTTGCGGGTGGTCTCCTGGTCGGTCGACAGGTGCCGGACGACCGTCATCAGCTCGGGAAGCAGTGCTTCCTGGAGCTTGCCGCGCGAGGCGGCCGGGATGTCCGTCCACTCGGCGGGGTCGTGCGCGTACCGGGCGAAGTAGTGCTGCGAGAGCTGCTTGGCGCGAAACGGCTTCTCACCGATCGCGGCAACCGCCTCTTTGCGCTCGGCGGGCGTGAGATCGGCAAGGTGCCGCGGCGGCTTCTTGGCTCCGCGCGGCGCTACGAAAGTGAGTTCTCCGGGCTTCGGCATAACCCTTCCAGTGTCGCAGATCAATGACACCGGCCCGGGCCGGAGCGGGGTGGGGGCGGTCACCCACGGGTGCCGCCTGTCGGCTTCGGTCGACCTCGCACGGCCCGGGGACGGCCCGGCACGGTCCTCGGTCGGACCCTCGTGGCGATGTCAGTGCCGGTGGCTACGGTGCGACAACCATCGAGCGCGACTCATCGGGGAGGGGCCATGGGAGCCAAAACAGGACTGCTCATCTACGCGGATGACGAGGTGCCTGGCCTGCTGCGACAGGCGGGGTCGGCGGACCGGCCGCGGACGTCCGAGATGATGCGTCGCCTCTACCCGGGCTGGGAGATCGAACAGCTCCCCGGCTCGACGCTGGGAGGCGGCGTGTACCCACCGAAGGACACGGCGTACGCCGCGAGCCGACCGGGCCTGGAGATCGTCTGCGACCAACGGGTGATGATCGACTTCCCGTCCCGGCTTCCCGAGCACCTCGTCGCGGCGAGCGCCGGCCGACGGCTCGTCCTGCATGCCATGCACAGCGTCGTCGACTGGCTCGCGTTCGCGGTGTGGGAGGACGGGCGCCTGGTCCGCTCCCTGAGCCTGTCGCCGGACAGCGGCATCATCGAGAACATCGGCGAACCGCTCGCTTTCGAGCTGCCCTACTGGGCCGGCGACCGCCCCGCGGACATCACCCCCTGGCCCGACGAGGACGAAGAGCCGTACCCGCTGCCCTTCCACCCTCTGGACCTGGGCGAAGACGCCCTGCGCGCACTCTGCGGCTTCGTCCGGGAGGGCCGCCCAGAACCTGACGACATCGACGCATACGGCGTCGACCTCCACGGATTCCACGTGCGGGACCCTCACGGACCTGACCCTACCGAGGAAGAAGCGACGTTGAAAAGGATCATGGAAACCATGGGGCCACCACGCTTCTACACGCTGGGCCCCGATGGCTCACTGATCGAGTGCGAGGGCCTGTAGCCCACGACCTCTTCGTGCCGAAGCAACTTAGGTGGGAGCTAGGCCTTGAGCCGGTGGGCCTTGAGCCGGTGGGCCTTGAGCCGGTGGGCCTTGGACCTGCTCTGAGGCCCGCGGACGTTCGTCTCCGGGGCGGCCGTGGCCTGGATCCGGAACTGGACGGATACCTGCTCCTCACCAGGACCGAACCGCCAAAGGGAACGCCCACGCCTTTCACATCCCGCGATGGTCCGCACTCGCCCGCGCTTTGCGCTGCTGCGAGTCCGTATTGCAGGCAGTTGAAATTCAGACGAGAAGCAGTCTTTGCTCAATCCGGCAATTTGCCCGATAAGCGCCTGTTGATTATCGGGGGTTGGTGATGCGATCGTCTCCATGAAGAAAATCGTGACGCTCGCTGCCGCCGTCACATTCGCGCTTCGCTCATGGCGGGGACTGCCAGCGCTGCTCCGATGCCCGTAGTACCGCACCCGTGGGACCAGCGGGTCAAGTGTCAGACGAACGACCCGGAGGGCAGGCACATCGTCACCCGCTACGGCAACTCGGAGCTGGGCTGGTATCACTTCACCGGTCGTCACAACATCAAGAAGCATCAGCGGGGAAACACATGTCCGGCATGGGCCAGGCTGTGAACTCTCCTGAACCGGACATCGAGCAGGCGGCCGCGTCCCGTCTACTCGATCTCGTTCGTTCTTTCATCACGATGCATGTGTCGTGGAAGCCGCTCTTCATCGGGGCGGTCATCACGGGCGACGACGGTATGCGCCTCTATTTCCGTTCACCTGAGCGGCATCGTACATACGGTGTGGACGTGCTGATCAGCCATACAGGGCCCGGCCTGCTCGGCGCCATGGTTTCCCCCGCGTTCCTGGCGAACGAACATCTGCATAAACCTTCCGACGATCCGCACTGCGATGTGATCGTGGACCTCACTGACTAGCGGGGTGGGGCGGTCACCCGCGGGCGCCGCCCGTCCCCTGTCATGATCCGGAAGGGCCTTCGGCGGTGTGCGCCTAGGTCAGCGGCAGCCGCGTCCCGCCGTGGCGGGAGCCGTGTCCGCGGTCGGGCCCGCACAGCAGCCGCCTCCCCCGCGGACAGCCTCGGTGCCGGCGCCGTCGCGGGAGTCGGAGGTGGTGCCCTCGCCGACAGGGGCGGCCGTCACGCTCGGGCCGAGGGTGTCGGTGTCGGCCTTGACCACGTAGATCTCCCAGGGTTCCTTGCCAGGGGCGTGGACCCAGACCTTGTCCTGGAGGGCGTAGCAGCAGGAGGTGTCCTTCTCCTCCAAGGCGGCCAGGCCGGCGTCCTTCAGCCGGGAGGTGGCGGCCTCGACCTGCTCGCTCGACTCGACTTCGACGCCGAGGTGGTCGAGGCGGGTCTCCTCGCCGGGCCCGCCCTCGATCAGGACGAGCTTGAGCGGAGGCTCCACGACGGCGAAGTTCGCGTAGCCCTCGCGCCGCTTGGCGGGCTCGGTGCCGAAGAGCTTGGAGTAGAAGGTGATCGACGCTTCGAGATCACTCACCCGCAGGGCGAGCTGGGCACGGGACACGGCAGGACTCCATCCGCTTGTATTGATGTCTGTCGATATAGACGTTGCACCTTGGGGCGAGATTCGTCAACATAGAAGTATGTCGAAGCAGGAACTTGTGGTGCTCGGACAGGACGACCGTTCCGACGGCTGCTGCCCCGGGCTGCTGGCCGCGCCGCTGGACGAGGACCGGGCCGCCGATCTGGCGAGGATCTTCAAGGCGCTGGGGGACCCGGTACGACTGCGACTGCTGTCGCTGATCGCGTCACGGGCGGGCGGCGAGGTCTGCGTGTGCGACCTGACCCCGGCGTTCGACCTGTCCCAGCCGACGATCTCGCACCACCTCAAGCTGCTCAGGCAGGCGGGCCTGATCGACTGCGAGCGCCGCGGCACCTGGGTCTACTACTGGGTGCTGCCCGCCGCCCTGGACCGGCTCTCGGCGTTCCTGACCACCGCGCGGAAGGCCGAGGCGACCACGTGAGCACACCCCCCGAACAGCCCCTCAAAGGCCCGGCGACGAGTGCGCCCGGCGGGATCCGCATCGCCGCGATGACGGCCGAGCACGCGGACGAGGTCCTGGCCATCTATCAGCACGACATCGACGAGGGCGACTCCACCTTCGAGACCACGGCCCCGCCCTGGGAGAGGTTCGACAAGGCCAAGCTTCCGCAGCATCGCTATGTCGCCTTGGAGACCCGGGACGCCACGGACACCCCCGGCCGGGTGCTCGGCTGGGTCGCCGCGTCACGGGTCTCGGACCGCTGCGCGTACGCCGGTGTCGTCGAGCACTCCGTGTACGTCCATCCGGACGCTCGTGGCCGGGGCATCGGGCGCGCCCTGCTGGACACCTTCGTCGCCTCGACCGAGGCCGCGGGCATCTGGACCATCCAGTCGGGCGTCTTCCCCGAGAACACCGGCAGCCTGGCCCTGCACGCGGCGGCGGGATTCCGGGTCATCGGCACCCGCGAACGCATCGGCCGGCGCCACGGCACATGGCGCGACGTCGTCCTCATCGAACGCCGGAGCCCGGTGATCTCGTGACCTGGCCCCGGGCCCCGCTAGGCGCCGGGCGGCCGGAAGTCGACCTGCCTGCGGGCGGCCTCGTCGATCTCTTCGAGGGTGAGGAGCGGCGTGGCCCTGGTCTGGAGCGCGCCGCTGGCCTTGACGCCGAGGCTGACGGCGGCCATGGAGACCGTGTCGGGGAAGTCGAGGACGCACACGAAGTCGTCCTCCCCGAAGGAGAAGTACATGACCTCGACCCTCCCGCCGAGGCCCGCGACCACCTGTTCGACGGCGGCACGACGGCCGCTCGCCCCTTCCTTCAGCACACCCTTGGCGCCCTCGGGCGTGTAGCGGGCCTGGATGAGGAACTTCGGCATTGGAGTGCTCCCTGCCCGTGACGAGTCCGGTACGGGGATGACCTTCCCGCTGCCGCCCCGGCCGCCGGTCGGCGACCGGGGGATTCACTCGTACGGCTCCGGCGAGCACCCGACCACCCGGCGGCCCGGGCGGCCTCGTACGGCCGATGCCGCCGGGCCGCCCGGGCGCGTACCGCCGGTTAAGCGAACTGGCCGGGCCGGTAGTCGCCCGCGGGCTGCTGGATCATGACGTTCGCGCGGTTGAAGGCGTTGATGAGCGCGATGCAGCACACCAGCGCGGCGAGCTGCTCCTCGTCGTAGTGCTTGGCGGCGTTCGCCCAGCACTCGTCCGTGACACCGCCGGCCGCGTCGGCGATACGGGTGCCCTGCTCCGTCAGCTCCAGGGCGGCGCGCTCGGCGTCGGTGAACACGGTCGCCTCCCGCCAGGCAGCGACCAGGTTGAGACGCACGGAGGTCTCGCCCGCGGCCTCGGCGTCCTTGCTGTGCATGTCGGTGCAGAACCCGCAGCCGTTGATCTGGCTGGCGCGAAGCTTCACCAGCTCCTGGGTCGCGTGCGGCAGCGTCGAATCGGCGAGCGGCCTGCCCGCGGCGACGATGTGCTTCATGAACTTGGCCGCCACCGGGTCGGCGAAGAGGTTGAGACGGGCTTCCATGGTGCGCTCCCTGGGTCGTTGTCGTGGCTACACCTGGATGACGGAACGGCCCGGCAGGATGTGACCGGCCCGGATGTGACCTGCGTCTCCCCCGGACGGGCAGGCTCCGGGCGCTGTCGCGACCTCACACCAAGGCCCTAGAATCGAATACGTGTCCGAAAAAGTGTCCCGCCTACAGCACCTGCGCAGCGTCCGCGTCTGGCTGCTCTGGCAACTGCGCCGCACCGAGGACACCATCGCCGAGCTGGAGCGCCAGGAGGTCGCCACCACCCGTGCGGCCCGTACGTCTCCCCCGCCGCCGCGCGGCTGCAAGCTGGCGATGCGCCGGGCGGGCGGTGACGGTGCCGGCGCGGCCCCGGACGCCGTCCACACCGGCGACTGCGGCCTGGCCGGGAAGAACACGAAGCCGCTCGCCCGCGAGCAGGCTCTCCGCGCGATCACCGAAGACGGCGTCACGGCATGCCCGTACTGCCGCCCCGACACGGATCTGGGTGTCCTGTGAACCACGACCACGACCACATACAGCCGAACGACGACGGCACGCGGCCGGACGAGAACCGGCGGCACGACGGCACGCGGCCGGACGGCGGCACGCGGCGGCCCGGCTCCGGAGGGACGCGCGCCGACCGCGCGCACGTCCCCACCGCGCCCATCGTCGTCGGCCGCCCGGCCGCCACCGGAGGCCGCCGTGTGACGATCCGCGGCGGGAACGCCGGCATCGCCCACAGCGACGCCGACGTGGTCGAGTTCCTGCGCCGCGCGGGTCTGCCCGACGCGTGGGACCACCTGGACGATCCGCAGTGGGTGGAGTGGCAGGACGGCCGGCCCCGAACCTACGACAACACCCCTCCGGGTCACGGGGATCACGGTGAGGTGATCGGATGACCCGAAGGGGTGGTGTCGTGGCGATGCGTCGCGGATACGAGGGTCGTAAACGCGTGCGGAAAAACGATCAGCCGGATCCGACGAAGAGCACCAGCAGCAGCCAGACGACCGGAGCCGTCGGGAGCAGGGAGTCCAGCCGGTCCATGATCCCGCCGTGGCCCGGCAGCAAGGTGCCCATGTCCTTGATGCCCAGGTCCCGCTTGATCATGGACTCGCCGAGGTCACCGAGCGTGGCGCTGGCCGCGACCGCGAGGCCGAGGATCAGACCCTGCCACCAGGTGCCGTCGTCGATCAGGTACTGCATGCACAGCGCACCCGCCGCCATCGCGAACGTGACCGCTCCGAACAGTCCCTCGCGGGTCTTTCCGGGGCTGATCCGCGGTGCCAGCTTGTGCTTGCCGAAGCGCCAGCCGATGGCGTACGCCCCGGTGTCGCTGACGACGGTCAGGAGCAGGAAGGTCAGCACGCGGCGCGGGCCGTCGTCGGCCGTGAGCATCATGGCCACGAAGGTCGCCAGGAACGGCACGTAGAAGGCCGCGAAGACCCCCGCCGTGACGTCCCTGAGGTAGCCCTCGGGCGGTTCCGTCATCCGCCAGACCAGGACGGCCAGCGCGGTGAGCGCCATGGCGACCCAGGCACCCTCGGCACCACGCACGTAGCCCGCGACGACCATGGCGGCCCCGCCGACCGCGAGCGGCACGAGGGGTGCCTTGATGCCCTTGCGCTCCTCCAGCCGTGAGGTGAGCTCCCAGAGCCCCACCACCACGGCGACCGCCACGACGCCCACGAAGACGGCCTTGACGACGAACAACGACGCGACGATCACCGCGCCGAGTCCGACGCCCACTCCTATGGCCGCACCGAGGTCGCGGCCCGCACTCTTCTTCTGCGGTGCGGGGGCGGGCTCGGGTGCGGTGCTGGGCATGGGCTCCTGCGGGCTCTGCGGGTCGTGCGACGGATCCCCGTAGGGCACCGCCGGCGTGTCGTTGCGGACCGAGGGGCCGCTCAGCCGAGCGGCCCCCCTGTCGTCATCCTGGTCTCCGCCATGTGCGGGTACGTCGGGCGCGGTGGGCATGGGCCGAGTGTGCTGCGCGTCATGCGCATCGTACGTGGGACCCGCCGGGGCCGCCCCCTGGGCAGGCCCCTGCTCGGACGGCCCCCAGTACCCGGCTTGTGGCGGCGCTCCCCAGGAAGAGTCGTTCATCAGACCTCGAGCAGCTCAGCTTCCTTGTGCTTCAGGAGCTCGTCCACCTGGGCGACGTACTTCGCCGTGGTGTCGTCGAGTTCCTTCTCCGCACGACGGACCTCGTCCTCGCCGGACTCCTTGTCCTTGACGAGCTTGTCGAGAGCGTCCTTGGCCTTGCGGCGCACGGCGCGGATCGAGACCTTGGCGTCCTCGCCCTTGGTCCGCGCGACCTTGATGTAGTCCTTGCGGCGCTCTTCCGTCAGCTCGGGGAACGTCACCCGGATGATGTTGCCGTCGTTGCTGGGGTTGACGCCCAGGTCGGAGTCGCGGATCGCCTGCTCGATGTTGCGCAGCGCGCTCTTGTCGAACGGGGTCACCACGGCCATGCGCGGCTCCGGAACGGAGAACGAGGCCAGCTGGTTGATCGGCGTCAGCGCGCCGTAGTAGTCGGCCACGATCTTGTTGAACATCGCCGGGTGCGCACGGCCGGTGCGGATCGCGGCGAAGTCCTCCTTGGCGACCACGACCGCCTTCTCCATCTTCTCCTCGGCCTCGAGGAGGGTCTCTTCGATCACCACTTGCTCCTGCGTGTCTTGAGTAGGCCCGGCAGCGGTTCCTCGTCGGAGTCCGGCGGCCGGCTGCGTCGCGTCTTGTTCCTGCACGGTTCCGGACCGGCAGGACATTGTCCATCCCCCGGTCGGGGTCCGTCCCGGACCGGAAGGCGTACCCGGTCCAGCGCGTTCCCCGTCAGGCTCGGCCGCTCTGGTCGCCCACGAGTGTGCCGATCTTCTCACCCTTGACGGCCCGCGCGATATTGCCCTCCGCAAGGAGTTCGAAGACCAGGATCGGCAGCTTGTTGTCCCGGCACAGCGTGATGGCGGTCATGTCGGCGACCTTGAGGTCCCGGGTGATGACCTCGCCGTAGCTGAGAGCGTCGAACTTGACCGCCCCGGGGTTGGTCTTCGGGTCGGAGTCGTAGACACCGTCCACGCCGTTCTTGCCCATGAGGAGCGCCTCGGCGTCGATCTCCAGGGCCCGCTGGGCGGCGGTGGTGTCGGTGGAGAAGTACGGCATTCCCATGCCGGCGCCGAAGATGACCACACGGCCCTTCTCCAGGTGCCGTACACCGCGCAGCGGGATGTACGGCTCCGCGACCTGGCCCATGGTGATGGCGGTCTGGACGCGGCTGTCGATGCCCTCCTTCTCCAGGAAGTCCTGGAGGGCGAGGCAGTTCATGACCGTGCCGAGCATGCCCATGTAGTCGGAGCGCGCCCGGTCCATGCCGCGCTGCTGGAGTTCGGCGCCGCGGAAGAAGTTGCCGCCGCCGATGACGACGGCGATCTGGGCGCCGCCGCGCACGACGGCCGCGATCTCGCGGGCGATCTTGTGCACCACGTCGGGATCGACGCCCAGTCCCCCGCCACCGGCGAACGCCTCGCCGGAAAGCTTCAGCAGGAAGCGGCCCGCGCCCTTGCCGTCGTCGCTCTTCTCGCCGTTGCCGGCCTGGGTGGTGGTCATGGAGATCTCCTCATGGTGCACATACGAAGAAGGCCATTGCCGGTGGGGTGTGTTCGCATCCCATGCTCGGCAATGGCCTCCTCGTCAGATCTGCTGTCGTCCGGCACACACGTGTGAGTGCCGGCGTACGCGGACGACTGCTGTCGACCCTATCGGGGTCGCGCGTCGATCGCTGTACGGACTCAGATGCCGACCTTGATGCGCGAGAAGCGCTTCAGGGTGACACCGGCCTCGTCCAGAACCTTCTGGACGGACTTCTTGTTGTCGAGCGCGTAGGGCTGACCGAGGAGGGTGGCCTCCTTGAAGAAGCCGTTGACGCGACCCTCGACGATCTTGGGGAGGGCGGCCTCGGGCTTGCCCTCGGCGCGGGTGGTCTCCTCGGCGACGCGACGCTCGGTCTCGACGACCTCGGCCGGAACGTCCTCACGGGAGAGGTACTTCGGCGCGAAGGCGGCGATGTGCTGCGCGATGCCCTTGGCGAGGTCGGCGTCGGCCTTGTCCAGCTCGACCAGAACACCGATCTGCGGGGGCAGGTCGGGCATGGTGCGGTGCATGTAGGAGGCCACGAACGCGCCGGAGAACTGGGCGAAGCGGTCCAGGACGATCTTCTCGCCCAGGTTGGCGTTGGCCTCGTCGACGAACGCCTGAACCGTCTTGCCGGGCTCGATCTCGGAGGCGAGCAGCGCCTCGATGTCGGCCGGCGACGTCTTGACGACGTGCTGGGCGATCTCGTCGGCGACGGCCTGGAACTTCTCGCCCTTGGCGACGAAGTCCGTCTCGCACTTCAGCTCGACCAGGACACCGGAGGTGTTGTCGTCAGCGATGATGGAGACCACGGCGCCGTTCTCGGCGGAGCGGCCCTCGCGCTTGGCGACGCCCTTCTGGCCCTTGATGCGCAGCGCCTCGACGGCCTTGTCGACGTTGCCGTCGGCCTCGTCCAGCGCCTTCTTGCAGTCCATCATGCCGGCGCCGGTGAGCTCACGGAGCTTCTTGACGTCAGCGGCGGTGTAGTTCGCCATGATTCCTGGAGTCTCTCTCGAAGTCTGAAGATCTACGGGCGGAACGGCGGGGGCTTGGTGCGCCCCCGCCGTTCACAGACCCGAAGGGGTGAGGGGGTCAGGCCTGCTCGGCGTCCGCGGCGGGGGCCTCGGCGGCGGGCGCCTCGGTCTCGGCGGCGGGGGCCTCGGTGACCTCGGCCTCGGCCTCGGCGGCCGGAACCTCGGCCTGCTCGGCGTCGGCGACCTTCTCCGTCTCGGCGGAGGTCTGGACCTCGGCGTCGTCGGCCTTCTTCTCGCCCTCGAGCAGGTCGCGCTCCCACGCGGCGAGCGGCTCGCCCGCGGCCTTGTCACCCGCGGCCTTGCCGGCGCCCGAGCGGGAGATGAGGCCCTCGGCGACGGCGTCGGCGATCACGCGGGTGAGCAGGGTGACGGAGCGGATCGCGTCGTCGTTGCCCGGGATCTTGTAGTCGACCTCGTCGGGGTCACAGTTGGTGTCGAGGATGGCGACGACCGGGATGTTGAGCTTCCGGGCCTCGCCGACCGCGATGTGCTCCTTCTTGGTGTCCACGATCCAGACGGCGCTGGGCACCTTCTGCATCTCGCGGATACCACCGAGGGTCTTCTCCAGCTTGGCCTTCTCGCGCGAGAGCACGAGAAGCTCCTTCTTGGTGAGACCCGAAGCGGCGACGTCCTCGAAGTCGATCTGCTCGAGCTCCTTGAGGCGCTGCAGACGCTTGTAGACGGTGGAGAAGTTGGTGAGCATGCCGCCCAGCCAGCGCTGGTTGACGTAGGGCATGCCGACGCGGGTGGCCTGCTCCGCGATGGCCTCCTGCGCCTGCTTCTTCGTGCCGACGAACATGACCGTGCCGCCGTGGGCGACGGTCTCCTTGACGAACTCATAGGCGCGGTCGATGTACGACAGCGACTGGAGCAGGTCGATGATGTAGATGCCGTTGCGCTCGGTGAAGATGAAGCGCTTCATCTTCGGGTTCCAGCGACGGGTCTGGTGACCGAAGTGGACGCCGCTTTCCAGCAGCTCCCGCATCGTGACGACGGCCATGGCCGTTCTCCTCGGTTTTCTCGGTTGTACCGCGTGTACCGGACGGCACTCGCGCCTGACGCCCGCGACGCGCCTTGCCACAAAGGACCGAGAGGCGCTGACACCGGTGGTGACCGGATGCCGGGGCGTGCGAAGTCGACCCGATGACCCGGGTCGCCATCAGAAGTGTACGGGACCCGAGAGGGCGCAGGTGACGCCGCTGTCCACAACCGGCCGGTACTCCACAGATCCCGGCCATGATCCGTCCGATGCGGGACGGTTCCCGCATGCGAGTGAACCGATGTGAGCGATTCCGGCGGGGTCTCCTGCTGTGTCTGGTCCTGACCGTCCTGTGCGTCCCGACCCCGTCCGCACGGGCCCACGCCCCGAGCCCCACCCCACCGGCCCACGACCGGCCGGTCCATGACCCGCCGCCGGCGGTCGACCCTTCCGTGCCGGCGGTCGCCCGCGTCTGGCCCGTGGGTGTCCGGCCGTTCGTCGTACGGGGCTGGGAACCGCCGGCGACGGCCTACTCCCGTGGGCATCGCGGGGTCGACCTCGCGGCCGGGCCCGGCGCCCCGGTGCGGGCCCTCGCGCCCGGCCGGGTCTCCTACGCGGGCCGGGTCGCGGGGCGCGGGGTCGTCTCGGTGGAGCTGTCGGGCACGGGGACGCCTCCGCTGCGGACGACGTACGGACCCGTGCGGGCCTCGGTGCGCAAGGGCGACAAGGTCCTCGCGGGCCAGATCGTCGGCACCCTGGAGACGCCGGACCCGCACTGCGGGGCGACGCCCTGTCTGCACTGGGGCCTGCGCAGAGGGCCCGCCTATCTGAACCCGCTGTCGCTGCTTCCCCCGTGGCTCCTGCACGCCGGCCCGTCCCGCCTGCTGCCGGTCGACGGCCCGGGCACCCGCTCCTGACCGGCGAAGACCGGTGGAACCCGACGGAACCGGCAAGGGCCCGACGGAACCCGGCGCGGACCCGGCGGAACCGGCGAGGACCAGGGGAACGGGAGGCGGTCCGGGCGTCGGCGGTGGGGCTCAGCCCCGGACGCCCCGGAGGGCCATCGTCACGGCCGCCTCCGTGATCGCGGAGGGGTCCTCGGCGGCGCCCAGCTCGATGCGCCGCGCGGCGGCGTCCACCACTCCCTGGAGGAGCATCGCGGCCAGCCGCGGCTCGGCGTGCCCCATCTCCTCGAGCGCCTCACCGATCATCGTGACCAGCCCGCCGTGCGCGGCCCGGATCTTGTCCCGGGCACCCGCGTCGAGTTCACCGGCGGAGATGGCGACCACGGCCCGGTGCCTGCGGTCCCCGACGAGGGCCAGCTGGCGGCGCACATAGGCCTCGACCGTGGCCTCGGCGCCGTCCGCCGCAGCCATCGCGGCCGAGACCTCGGCCGCCCAGACGGGGAAGTCGACCTCGCACAGTTCCTCGACCACGGCCGCTCTGGACCGGAAGTACTCGTACACGGACGAACGCGCGAGGCCCGTGCGCTCGGCGAGCGCGGGGAAGGTCAGCGCCTCCGTCCCGCCCTCGGACAACAGGGACCGCGCCGCGTCCAGCAGGGCGGCTCGCTGCATCGACCGGTGCTCGGCCACGGAGGCCGCTCGAATCCTTGGCACGTCAACCACTGTACGGACGCGGCACCACCGACGGGAACCACTCGGGCGAGCCCGCCGCGGTGGCGTCGCCCGCACCGGTCCGGTCGCCGGGACGGCGCGGCGACATCACCCGGGGTCGGGGCAGGGCCCGGGTCAGCGTCCGAAACTGGCCAGCTTGGCGCGCAGCTGAAGCACCGACTTGGTGTGGATCTGACTCACCCGGCTCTCGGTCACGCCGAGCACGTTGCCGATCTCCGCGAGCGTGAGGCCTTCGTAGTAGTAGAGCGTGACCACCGTCTTCTCGCGGTCGGGCAGCGTGTTGATCGCCCGCGCCAGCAGCCTCCGCAGCTCCCGGTCCTCGGCCACCTCGACCGGATTGTCGGCGGCGGTGTCCTCCAGCGTGTCCATCAGGCTCAGCCGGTCGCCGCCCTCGCCGCCGGCATGCAGCAGCTCCTCCAGGGCGACCACATTGGCCAGCGACAACTGGCTGAACACCGCGTGGAGTTCCTCGACGCCGATCCCCATCTCGGCGGCCACCTCCGCCTCCGAGGGGGTGCGCCTCAGCCGCGCCTCCAGCGTGGCGTAGGCGCGCTCCACATTGCGTGCCTTCTGCCGAACCGACCGCGGGATCCAGTCCAGCGCCCGCAGTTCGTCGATCATCGCGCCGCGGATGCGCGTGATCGCGTACGTCTCGAACTTGATCTCCCGTTCGATGTCGAACTTCTCGATCGCGTCGATCAGCCCGAACACCCCCGACGAGACGAAGTCGGCCTGCTCGACATTGGCCGGCAGACCCACGCTCACGCGGCCCGCGACGTACTTCACCAGCGGCGAGTAGTGCAGGATCAGCTGCTCCCGCAGCCGTTCGTCACCGGTCGACTTGTACGACCGCCACAGCTCGTCGAGCGTCGAGGGCGCGGGCGGGCGCACGCCGCCGCCGTCGCGGGCGGCTGGCGGGATCGCCGTCCGGTCGGTCCCGGAGGTGTGCTGGGGCATTCGTCGCCTTGTGCCGTTCTGCCGTGAACTGGGATTGCCTGGTCGTCCTGTCGGCTTCATGCCGAGATCACTGGTGAGCTTCGGATTCCTGTGAGCGTAGCGTGACTGGGCTGTCGCAGTGCGCGAAGAGCGGGCTGTCACCCGCACGCGAAACCTTTCCCCGGGACGTCTCCCGGAGTCACGGCGGTCGCCGTGCGTGACCGCCGAGGGGCGCCAACTGCGCTGATTCGCAGGCGTGTCGGCGTTCCCCCGGACGGCCGAACACGCTCGGTCAGCATCTGTCCCGGTCACCCCGGACGGGGGCCGTCGCCTGGCGTGTCAACTTCCAGCCGTCGCCGTGTCGTTCGACGTATCCAAGTGCTCGGAGTTCGTACAGTCGCCCGACCGCGTCGTCCGTGCTGGTCGCCGCCCGCCGGGCGATCTCCTCGGCCCCGGCCGGATCCCGGGCCGGGAGAGCGGCCAGGACCCGCCCCGCACCCGGTTCCAGCAGATCGCGCGGCAGGACGGGCCCACGCCGCTCCGGGGCCAGCTCCCCCATGCCGCCCACCAGTTCGGCGACCTCCGCGGCGTCGGAGACCAGGGCGGCCTCCCCGCGCAGCAGTTCGTGCACCCCGGCGGAGAGAGCGCTGGTGGCGGGTCCCGGCACGCCCATCGTGAAGCGGCCCAGCCGCTGGGCCGCGCGGGCGGTGACGAGCGCTCCGCTGCGGTACGCCGCCTCTACGACCACGGTGCCCCGGGTGAGCGCCGCGATGACCCGGTTGCGGAGGACGAATCTGCTCGGCGTCGGATGCTCGCCCGGCGGCAACTCCCCCACCACGAGCCCCTGTTCGGCGATCCTGTCGATCAGCCGGGCATGTCCGCGCGGATAGGGGCGGTCGACGCCGCAGGCGAGCACCGCGACAGTGGCGCCGCCCGCCCCGAGGGCGCCCCGGTGCGCGGCGCCGTCGATGCCGTAGGCGCCGCCGGACACCACGACCCAGCCCCGTTCCGCGAGCCCGGCGCCGAGGACGGCGGCCATGTGCGCGCCGTACTCCGTACAGGCACGGGCGCCGACGACGGCGACGGACCTCAGCGCCCACAGCCGCAGGCCGGCCCGGCCCCTGACCCACAGTCCGACCGGCCCGGCGTCCCCGAGGTCGTCGAGCTGGGCGGGCCATTCGGATTCACCGGGACAGATGAACCTCACCCCGGCGTCCCGGGCGAGGGCGAGGTCGCGCTCCGGGTCGGCCCGCGCGGCCCTGGCCCGCAGCCCGGCCCACCGTCTGTCGGTCATCCCCGGCGGCCGCCCCGGGTCCGCGTGCAGCCTTCGGACCGCCTCCGGGGCCCCGACCTCCCGGATCCAGCGTCCGCAGACCTCGTCGCCCGGTTCGACGACCCGGGACAGCGTGACGCGGGCTCCGCGCTCGGCGGCTGTCATGCCGGCGAGCCGATCGCCATCGGTACCCCGCGCGGGACGCCGGTGCGCAGCTGAAGGGCCAGGGCGACGTCCCCGGCGTCGGGCCGGTCGTGTCCGGACAGGTCGGCGACCGTCCAGGCGACCCGGAGCACCCGGTCGAGTCCACGGGCCGTCAGCAGCCCGCGCTCCAGGCCCCGCTCGGCCTCGTCCATCGCTCCGGGACGCGCCTGCCAGCGTCCGCGCAGCTCGCGTCCCGGTACCTCGCTGTTGGTGTGCCAGGGCGTTCCCTTCAGACGCTCCGCGGCCCGCTCCCGCCCGGCGAGCACCCGGTCCGCGACCGTCTTCGTGGACTCGCCCCGTGCGTCGCGCGCGGTCAGTTCGGCCCGGGTGACCGGCTCGACGTCCACGCGCAGGTCCACCCGGTCGAGCAGCGGCCCGGAGAGCCTCGCCTGATAGCGGCGGATGACGGAGGGAGGGCATTCGCAGAAGTCGTTCGTCGTGCTGAGACGCCCGCAGGGGCAGGGGTTGGCGGCCAGCACCAGCAGGAACTTCGCGGGGAACCGCACGACACCGGCGCTGCGCGCGATCACCACGTGTCCGGCCTCCAGGGGCTGCCTCAGGGCGTCCAGGACGCAGCCGCTGAACTCCGGCGCCTCGTCCAGGAAGAGCACGCCCCGGTGCGACAGGGACACCGCGCCGGGCCGGGCGAGCCCCTTGCCGCCGCCGACGAGTGCCTGCATGGTCGCGGAGTGATGGGGTGCGCAGTAGGGCGCGACGTCCACCATCGGTTTGCCGGGGGGCAGCAGGCCCGCGACGGAGTGGATCGCCGTCACCTCCAGGGATTCCTGCCGGGTGAGGCGCGGCATGATCAACGGCATCCGCTCGGCCAGCATCGTCTTGCCCGCGCCGGGCGGCCCCTGGAGGAAGACGTGATGGCCTCCGGCCGCCGCCACCTCCATCGCGGTGCGCGCCGACAGCTGGCCGACGACGTCGCCGAGGTCGTGGCCCCGGTCGTGCTCCGGCACGGCGATGCCGCACAGGCCGGTGGCCTCGCCCGTGCCGGGCAGGCGCAGACCGGCCGACAGCGGGTCCGGGCGGCCCCACTCGTCCGGTTCCTCCTCGGGCACCGGTTCGTCCGCGAGGACCGCGATCAGCTGGCGCAGGCTGCGGA
Source organism: Streptomyces sp. NPDC024698 (assembly GCF_055559015.1). Lineage (NCBI taxonomy): Bacteria > Bacillati > Actinomycetota > Actinomycetes > Kitasatosporales > Streptomycetaceae > Streptomyces > Streptomyces sp. NPDC024698. The sequence goes on from NZ_JBVHLK010000015.1 coordinate 68,881, forward strand.
CGCCGAGCACCGAGACTCCCGGCACGAGTGCGGCCTCGGCCGCCGCGCATTCCGGCACCACGACCTGTTCGTACCCGGCCTCGGCCGCGGCGAGGACGGCCGGCAGGATGCCCCGGACCGGCCGGACCCTGCCGTCGAGCCCCAGCTCCCCGATCATCACGATGTCGGCGAGCACACGGGGATCGATCCGCTCGGCGGCTCCCAGCACGGCGCTCGCGACGGCGAGGTCGAAGCCCGATCCGCCCTTGGGCACCGAGGCCGGGCTCAGCCCCACCGTCAGCTTCTTCTGCGGCCAGGCGGCGCCGGAGTTGGCGTCTTCCCTGATGATCTGATGTGTTCAAGCGCATCAGGAGGGGCTCGAGTTGAGCGAGTGGCATGTGGAGTGGGTGCCGGATCCGGAGCGGTGGGGGCCGTTGCCGGCTGGGGGTGTCCTGGGAGTACAGGACTTGCCGGGGGCGGTGGCCCGGATCGGACTGAAGCCGGGCGATCCCGTGTACGTACGGCCGGATGGCATGGTCGACACGGAGCTGTTGGATTTCGTCCGCTCCAAGGAATTCAGAAATCTGGAGCGGGAATCGAAGCGGAATTACGCGACGGATATCCGAATCCTTCTGGGGTTCCTGTCGTCTCGCGGGGTGTCGTGGCAGAAGGCGACCGAGCGGGATCTCGCGGACTTCCGTGACTGGCGATGCCGGGCTCCGGAGAATCCGCAGCGGATCGGCGGGACGAAGTGGAATCGTGAGGCAGCAGCGTTCACCAAGCTTTTCAAGTGGGGCAAGGTCTACCCGCTGCCGGTGGATGTGTCGAGGCGGGAGGACCGGGCCGCGGACTCGGTGAGTGCTCGGGTGTCGTGGCTGACACCGCGGACGTGGGGCCTGTGGTCGGACGTCGGGCTGCGGGGTCACACCCGCGCGGGGGTGGCCGCGGCGGGGTGGGAGTCGCGGACGGAGATCCGTAACACCAGCTTCGTGCAGCTGCTGCTGAGCTCAGGTCTGCGGCGGCAGGAGGGTGGCTCGCTGCTGACGTTCGAGCTGCCGACTCAGCAGCTGCGCCACGGTCGCTACCTCCATGGCCGCGTCGCGGGCGCTGTGACGCGGTCGAAGACCACCCGCACGTTCTACGCGTCGGTGGACGCTGTCGGCCAGGTCGAGGCTTACGTGCAGTCGGAACGGGCCTGGGCCGTTCAGCGGGCACAGGAGAAGGGCGTCTACGAGCGGTTGCCCGCGATGCGGCTGGTCACGAAAGTGACGCGCGGGCTGAAGCCGAAGGTCGAGTGGGTTGACGCCGACGGTGTCGTCGGCGGGCAGGACCTGAATCTGCTCGGCTGGCACGAGCGGCAATGGCTGTTCCTGGGCGGGCCGGACGGGCCGGAGCCGGCATGGTTGTGGCTGACCGAGCAGGGCCTGCCGATGCTCCCGGACCGGTGGAACGGCGTGTTCAGGACCGCGAACCTGCGCTGCGAGGAGGTGCTGCTCACCGAGGAAGAACGCAAGATCGAGCGGAAGGTTCGGCTTTCGGAAGTACGCGGGAAGACTCCGTATGCGACCCCGCACTCTGCCCGGCATTCCATGGCTCTCTTCATGCTGATCCTGCTGAACGAGCTCTTCGAGTCCCGATACGGGCTGACGAAGAAGGACCGGCGGGACTTCGCCCAGCTGTTCGGCGATCCATGGTGGCTCGTGAAGACGATCTTGGGGCACGTGGATGTGGAGACGACGAAACGGCACTACCTCGCGCCCGTCTCCCACCTGCACCTGGAGTCGATCCTCGCCGCTGCGGAGGCTACCGATACGGGTCAGGACGTGGAGGATGTGGACGGGGTGTTCTCCCGGCTGGCCCGCGAGACGGCCGGGATCCAGGACATCGACACCCTTCTCGGCGAGGCCGCCTCATGAGCAGGCGGGGACGGCGGGCCAGCCTTCCACCGGGCGACCATCGCACCGAGCCGCTCATCGTCCCGGACGGGCTCGTGGTGACGGTCGTGAACAAGGCTGGCCACAGCAAGACGTTCGACTTCGCCGAACTGCCTGCTCCAGAGCCGATGCGACGGTCCCTGGCGGCCGCGTTCGCGGTCCAGGCCCGTCGCTGGGAGAGCCACCTCACCGCCTACAACTACTGGCTCAGACTCGTATGGTTCGCCCGCTTCTTGGCCGATCAGGAGCATCCCCCGCGGGACCTCGATGAGGTGACTGCGGCCATGCTCAAACGCTGGCGCACACGACACGTCGGCTCCAACGCCGGCAAGCAGATTCTGACGTCGGTACGCGGAGTGCTCGTGCACGATCCCCGGCTGGGCGACGGTCCGGTGGCCGAGGAACTTGCTCGCCGCCTTCCCAGGGCGAAACCGAGCAAGCAGTCCTTCACGGAGGCGGAGCGAGAGAAGGTACGGCTGGCCGCTCGGCGGCAGTTCCGAACCGCGTTGCTGCGGATCCGTGAGAACACCCTGGTCCTGGAGCGCTGGCGGGCCGACGACATCCCCGAAGGCAGCAAAAAGTGGCGGCTGGGACAGATCCTCGACTTCCTTGCACGCGCAGGTGACGTCCCCCGCACCCTCCTGCCGAGCGGCCAGACCACCGTGACGAACCGCAGGGTCCTCGACGGCAGAAGCGTGGACCGGACCTGGGGCCGGTTGTTCCTCACCCGTGGGGAATTGACGGCACTGGCCGTGCTGCTGACCGACCAATTCGGATGGAACCTCGCGGTCTACGACCGCATGCCCGCCCCCACGACCACACCGTCAGCCGGAGAGACGACCACGGTGACCTACCAAGTCCAAGTAGAGAAGCGGCGGGCCGGGGCCGGTCGCTGGTTCTCCACAGAGAACATCACCGACTCCGGCGCTGATTCCGCGGGACGGCTGATCACCCACGCTCTGGAGGCCACCGCGCACGGCCGTGCTCTGGCTGCCCGCCTCGCCCCGGGCACGGACCTGCTGATGACGGCCCGCGCCAGTATTACCGGGGGTGATCGCCAGGACCTGGACCGGCCCCGCCCGGTTGGCCCCCTCGTCTTCGGCATCGCGACCGGCGACGTCAAGGGATGGGTGGAGCATCACCAACTCGGCGGGTCACCCTTCCAGCGGGCCCGGCGGACGACAGTGACCCGCGAGGGCCGCCCACTGCAGCACACCCGGGGCACCCACGAGAGCGTCTATGTCCTACCCGACAAGAACGTCCAGGAAGCTGCCCAAGAAGTGATCGAAAGCGGCGCCCAGGAGGCTCTGGATCTGGCACGGAAGATCGCCTTCGCCGGCCACCTCACCAGCACCGCGAACCCAGATCACTCGGAGACGGCGACAGCCGACTGCGAGGACGAGACGACCACCCCCTGGCCCTCGCCCGACGGCGGATGCGGAGCCAACTTCCTGCTCTGCCTCGCCTGCACCAACGCCCACGTCCACCCAGGCCATCACCCCCGCCTTGCCCATCTTCACGAGCAGATGGGCGGCCTGCGATCCGCTCTGCCCGACCACATGTGGCACCAGCACTGGAACGACCATTGGCAGCGGCTGGAGGACCTGCGGGGCAAGGTCGGCCCGGCCGCCTGGGCCGGAGCGCTGGCCCGCGTCACCGGCACAGACCACGAAATCGTCGATCTTCTCCTGAAAGGTGCACTCGCCCCATGACTGCCGCGGCAACCGAGGACGACCCGTATGTGCTGCCGATGCCATCACCGGACAGCCCCATCGTCCTGCCGAAGTGGATACGCCCGAACAATCCGCATCCCGTCTCCCGCTACCACGACCGCATCTGGCCCCTGGCCCCGCTCATCGACAACCCCGGCACCAGGCTCATCAGCATCCACTGGGAGAAGTGCCCAGCCCGGATCCGTGGCCTGCTGAAATTGCCAGCCTGGACCATGATCAACGGCCAGCTTCGGCCCACCCGCATCAGGAGCCGCGGCACGGCGACCCGCTCCCGAAGCTCCGCCGAGGACATGGCAAGCACGTGTCGGGAGTGGATGCGACTGGCACGCTGGCTGGAAAAACGCGGCATCACAGATCTCGCCGCCTGCACCGAGGACGAGTGGCGGAAGTATCCAGATGAGCGCTGGAAGGGCGGGGTGAGCCGCGGCCGCGCCGAGAAGGTCCTGGGATGGTTGACGGACCTGTGGCTGTTCGACCAGCTCTCCGCGCATCCGGCGGGGATCGCCCGGCCTCCGTGGGACAGCGAAGGCATTGACGACTTCCTGCCCGCTGTCAGTGACAAGGGCGGCGGCGAAAACTCGACCGAGCCGCTGGATCCACAGGTCATCGGCCCCTTGCTGATCTGGGCGATGCGCGTGATCGAAGACTTCGCCGACGACATCCTGGCGGCTTGGACGGAAAACCGCCGCCTGACCGCCCTGATCGGCGCAGTTCCCCCCGTCCAGGGCGGCCAAGCCGCCGTTGAGGCCTATCTGATGCCCCTCATTGAGACGGGCGCCCCGTTGCCAAGCACCAGGAACCAGGGCAAGAACACCGTGGCCCGAACATTCATCGCCGCCACGACTGGTGCCAGCGGCGGCCAGGTCGACCGGTTCGCGATCAAGCACGGGCTCAGCGCGCTGACGGCACAACGTCCAGGACCTTGTCCGCTGGACATACCGGTGACCGGACGCATCAACGGACGCCCCTGGCGCACGCACCTGGACTTCAATGAGGCGGCCAGCCTGATGAAGCACCTCGGCACCGCCGCCATGATCATATGTCTTTATTTGACAGGTATGCGCCCACAAGAAGCGCAGGGATTGCGCTCAGGATGTTGCCCCGACCCCGAACCGGGCCCGAACGGCGCCCCCGGCCGGCACCTGATCCGCAGCCGTCACTTCAAGAACATCACCGACGAGGATGGCAACCACGTCTCCGAGGGCGAGGCGCGCGAAGTCCCCTGGGTTGCCATCACACCTGTCGTCCACGCAGTCCGAGTCCTGGAACGGATCGTCCCCGAAGGGGAGTACCTCTTCAGCGCCGCCCACCACGACTTCCCCTTCCAACGCAACCACCACGGCGCGCTGAAGGGCGAGGCATTGAACCAGCGGATCGAGGACTTCGTGACCTGGGCAAACCATGAGGCCAAAGCCAATGAGCTCCCGGGCCAGGCCATCCCGAAAGATCCACACGGATCGATTGGGATGTCGCGCTTTCGCCGGAGTCTGGCCTGGCATATCGCACGTCGCCCTGGCGGGCTGGTCGCACTCGCCATTCAGTACGGGCACATGCGCACCGTTCTGGATGCTCGCACCTCCAGCGGCTACGGCTCCCGCAGCCGCTCCGGAATCCACGGCGTTCTCGACATCGAGACGGCCCTGGCTGCCGCTGACACCGCCGCCCATCTGCGCGACCGCATCGCCGCTGGCGAGAAGGTCTCCGGGCCTGCCGCCCGACGCGCCATCACCGGCGCTGCCACCACACCCCGCTTCGAGGGCCGCATCGTCCCCAGAACGTTCGCGCGAAAGGCCGCCAAGTTCCTCGCCCGGGACGGCGTTGTGCTCTATGACAATCCGGACGCGTTCCTGATCTGCGCGTTCAAGCACGACAACGCGCTCTGCGAGCCTGAGCCGGGCGCGACCGCCCCGCGGCAGTACGCCTGCCAGAGCGGCTGCGGCAACACCGTCCGCACTGACACCCACGCACGTCAGTTGCGGGAGAAGGCCGACGAGATCGACCTCAAGGCCACCGTCGTCCCGGAGAAGCTCGCCAATCGGCTGCGACGCAATGCCGACATCCTCCGCAAGACGGCCGACGACCACGACGCCACCGCACAGACCGCCGAGGCCCTGATATGAACCAACAGCACCAGGACGAACGCACTCGCATCCGCGAGGCGATGGACCGGCTGCTGGCCGGGAAGGCCACCGCTTCCAATGGCAGCCTCACCGTCGTCGCACTCGCTGCCGAGGCCAGCGTTCACCGCATGGCCCTCATGAAACGCCACGCGGACCTGAAAAACGAGTTCTACGAGCGGGTTCGAACTGAAGCCCGGCAGGTCCCAGAGTCCGAGAAGCGACTGCGGGAGACCGTCGCGAAACTCAAGAAGACGATCACCAATCAGAAGGCCGAGATCGAAGAACTTCGCAATCTAGTGACCCGTCTCACCCTCGCCAGCGCCGTTCTCACCCAAAAGAAGGACGAGGCCACAGAGCCAGTCGCGGCTCCTGACAACGTCACTCCCATCCGCCCGCGCACCACCTAACTGGTCCGGCAATACTCACACCGCTTATGCCGGCCTGCGCCGCCTCCTGGCCGCCGGGTACGGCAGCGAAGTATCGGGCTCATGACCTAGCCGGTGCTTACGAGCCTCGCCTGGTGGAGCACACCACTGCGGTCACGGTGCTGGACGATGTCACCGCCTCCGTCGACCTGGTCCGCGAGGCGACCATGCCGCTGGCCGCCGACGGCGTCGACGTCCAGGCCGTGGTGGCTGTGCAGGCAAGTGCCCTCGCCGACGCCGCCGCGCGGCTGACCGTCCTGGCCAATCGGTCCTGGATCCTGATCGCCTCCACCATCGAGCGGCTCGCCGAGGCGGTCGGCGCCCCGCGCCCGGTCCCCGCGGTCCTTGAGGTAGGTGGGCCTGAGCTGGCCGTTGAGCCTCGTCCAGGGACAATCGTGCATCCACATAATGCCCGCCTGCGTCGGCGGGCAGACAGACGGCGAAAGGCACGACCCGTCCCGGACAGCCATTGCCTGACGGGCCACTGACCGCGGCGGCGGACCTCGGCCGGAGTGTTGTTCACAGTCGGAGCTACTCACCGCGCTTTGTGCCGCCGTTCGCATGCGGTGAGCTGCAACTCCACTGGACGTCACCGGTATCCGGACAGACCTGCCACCACTTCAGGAAGCCAATCGCCGCAAGCTGGGCGAGTGTACCGGGCAGGTCCTGGGCCTCTCCGCCGCACTCGCGGGCCATCCGGTCGGCCTCGCCCTGACCTCGCCCGGTAACAGGGTCACTGTGCGCGGCGACGTGGATGCTCAGCAGTTGCTCGAGCACGCCTTCACCAGCTGTTCGCGCTCCGTGTCCGGCGCGTAGTGCCCAGTCCGCAGCGCGCTGCCGGTCAGGGCGGGAGGGAGACTGGCCGAGCAGCGCTGGATCCAGCAATTCGGTGATCACTTCGCCCGGCCGCGGGCTGGTGCGCACACAGAGCCAGCGAGCCTGCTCCAGTTCCTGCCACGGGTGCGGCGCGCTGAGGCGAAGGCTGCGCAGGACGCCTACCGGCAGCCGGACGTGCATACGCGAGTCCATGCGGAGCGCGCACTGCAGGGCGACCAGCCTGGCCGCTGCCGAAACGCCGTGAGGAAGCGCGACGGCGAGGTAGCTGAGCATTTCCGCCACCCGGATCCGGTCGCCCGGCCCTCTGGCTCGACGCTGGCGCCGACGGGCGGCACCGCGCCGTTGATGCGGTGAGACGAGCAGCGTGTCCGGTACCACGGCTGCCTGTTCCGTGGCTGCCGCACAAGCCGTGCACGCATCGGCCAGCCGCCAAAGCCGACCGCCCCGCTCCCGGGTCAGGAGCAGCCGGATGGGGCCGGCGCAGCCGCGATGGCGGGCGTGCCAGCGGCATCCACGCTCGTGGCACTGGCAGATCCGAAGGTGAGTTGCGCGCAGATCGGCGCGGGCGTGCCTGGCGAGGTGGGCCAGGGCGGCCGCGCGGGCGGCCGCGGGGGCGACGCGACCACCGTCCAGCGGGCAGTGTCGGCAGACGAGGGTGATGCCGCCGGGATGGGAACGCAGCTCCACCGTCCAGGCGCGCGCCGCCGCAGAACAAGGTGTGCGCAGCCTCATGGGTGCGTGCTCCTCCCGCTGCCTCGTGCTGGCCCCGGCCCGGGGCGGGCAGGGACGGCCGCCCACCGTAGTGCAGACCTCTGCCCTACTGCTGCCGCCCACCAGCTCAAATAGGGCAGAGGTCTGCACTGACAGGGCAGGGGTCTGCCCCGTCGGATGGTTGGGTGACGATCTTGCCGCCCGAGCCGGACCTGAACGCGCTGCGTCTGAAGCTCGCGCGTCTGCGCTCCGAGCGCGGGTGGAGCTATGACGAACTCGCGGCGCGAAGCGGCCTGGCCAGGCGGACCATCATCGAGATCGAGCAGGGCCGAACCGTCGGCAGCCTCAAGACCTGGCACGCCCTGGCGCACGCCCTCGGTACACCCCTCGACGACCTGTTCGGCACGTTGTGCGAGGGCCACGACCTGCCCGGCACGCCTGACGGCTGAACGGGCGCCCGCAGCCTGCGGGAAATCACCCGAACCGGCCATCCGGCATCGAAAATGTGATCGCCTCCTCGTGCACGTGTCGCCCTGGTAGGGGCCACTTGGGGGATCGCGCGGCGCAGGTCCCGGTGAGGCGGCGTGTTGGCTGGCAGCTTCGTCCTCATGTGCTCCACACCTCCTCCTGCTGCCCGGCGCTGGGACGGCAGCCCGGTGCATGTCCCTGTCCGCCGGTCCCTGCGCGTTGCGCCCGACGCGATCAGCCGGCTGCTGCGCTGCGGCCAGAGCGACCGGTGCCGCGACTGCGGCAACCGGATCGAGTGGTACCAGCGCGGCAGGCACAGTGCCGTGCGCCTGCATCCGGGCGAAGTGCTCGTGAGCGCCGTGCCGGCCGCCTGCCGCTGGCACGTCAGCTCCGGCGTCGCCCACCCGTCGCACGATGGGACGCCCTGGTGCCGCCTGCCCCACGCCGTACTCTGCCCCGCCCAACCCGCCCCGCAGGCAGCTCCCGAACTCGCCGAGCTGCGGCGCATGCTGGCCGTCAACACCCGCCGCCTGATCGACGCCGGCGCCTTCACCCCGCCACCGGCCGACTCCGCTTGCAAACCCGCGCCCGCCGCGTCCGGCTGCCGCCCGGCCCGGCCGACCGTGCAGATCCTGTACGTCCGCTACCTTGCCGACCGCCCCGTCGAAGAGATCCAGTGCGTCGCCCAGACCCGGCGCCGCCACCGATGCACCAGCCCGGTTCTCACGTCCGGCACCCGTGGCGGGCAGTGGAGACTGATGCCCGTCGCTGCTCACGCAGGCCAACTGGCCCCAGCCGCTGAGACCATGGCTGTCTACAGCCTCGCCGCCATGCCCTACGCGGAGCAGCTGCGCTGGCGTTCCCAGCGCTGCCCGCAGCACTCCGCCATTCCCGCCGCGGCCGACCTGGCCCTGGCCGAGTGGGAGCCCTTTGACCCGCTCCTGCACAGCGACCACATCCACACCCGGGTGCCCACGCTCAGACGCCGCGGCGGGCCCGCAGATCACCCCAGGTGGGGGGTGCGGGTATGACGCGGCACTACGCCATCGAGATCACCTTGACCCGGCCCGCCTCCTGCCGCGAACTGCGCCGTGCCCGCAAGCACGTGGCGCTCGCCGAGAACGCCGACCGCACGCGGCTGATGACCCTGCAGAGCGCGAAGAGCCCGGGCAATGCCCTGCACCAGATGCGACGCAGACTCGATGGGCAACTGCCCATCGACATCCTCGCCACCCACTACCTCGACCACAGCGGCCACCTCCTGCTCAACGTGAACTTCGGCCGCACAACCACCAAGGCCGTCCGCAAGGCTGCGGCGGCCAACGGCCAGCGCCCCCGCGACTTCCTCGGCCAGCGCCTGGCCCAGGAAGTCGAGCGCAGCGAGCAAGAACGCCAACGCCGCCTGCCAGCCCGCCTGGAAAGCCTGCTCCAGCAGCACACCCGTGAAGAAGTGCTCTCCTGCGCGGCTGGCCTCCTCAACCGCCGCCACCCGTCCGCCGCACCGCGGCGACCCGCGCGCTGCCCCGCCTTCCAGCTCTCTCCTGCGCAGTACGGAGCTCTTTTTGCACATCCCGACCGATGAACAGGCGCACGCCGCCAACACCTTCCGCGCCGGCCACCACCTCGTCCTGCAGGCCGGGGCCGGCACCGGCAAGACCAGCACCCTTGCCCTTCTGGCGGCCAGTACCCCGCGCCGGGGCAGGTACCTGGCCTTCAACAAGGACATCGCCCGCGACGCCGCGGGCCGCTTCCCGAGCACAGTGCGGTGCAAGACGGCCCACGCCACGGCCTACGCCGCCCTCGGCCACCGCTACGCCCGCCGCCTCAGCAGCCCACGCCAGCCGGCGTGGAAAAGCGGCCAGGCCCTGGGCATCACCGGCCCCGTCCGTATCGGGGAGCGCGACCTTACTCAGCGGACACTGTCCCACGTCGTCGTACGAACGGTGACCCACTTCTGCTACTCGGCCGACAGCAGCCTGGCTCGCCAGCACGTGCCCCGCCTGCGCGGCCTGGGCACATCTGAAGAGCAGGCCCACCTCGCGGAGGTGATTTTGCCGTTCGCCGTCAAAGCGTGGACAGACCTGCAGGATCCCGACCTCGGCGCGGTCCGCTTCGAACATGACCACTACTTGAAGATGTGGGCCCTGACCGGGCCGAAGATCGAGGCGGACTACCTCTTCCTCGACGAAGCCCAGGACACCAACCCCGTCCTGGAACACGTCTTCGCCGCCCAACGCGACCATGCTCAGCTGGTCATGGTCGGCGACTCAGCCCAGGCCATCTACGGCTGGCGCGGCGCCCGCGACGTGATGACCGGATTCGACGCGGCGCAGCTAACCCTGACACGCTCCTTCCGCTTCGGGCCTCGGATCGCAGCAGAGGCCAACCGGTGGCTCGACCTCGCCGACGCCCCCATCCGGCTGACCGGAACGGACACCATCCCCGCCGAAGTCGGCGACATCGCCTGCCCCGACGCGGTGCTGTGCCGCACCAACATCGGCGCCATGGCCGAAGTCATGCGCCTGCTCGCCGAGGGACACCGCGTCGCCCTGACCCGGGGAGGACAACAACTGGCCGCACTGGCCCACGCCGCCCGCGATCTCAAGGACGGCCGCCGCACCAACCATCCGGAGCTGGTGCTGTTCTCCTCCTGGGGCGAACTGCAGGACTACGCCGCCTACGACCCGGCCGGCCGCGACCTCCAGCCCTTCGTCGATCTCGTCGACACCCACGGACCCGACGCCATCCTCACCGCCGTGGACAAACTGACCGACGAATCCACCGCCGACGTCACCGTCTCCACCGCCCACAAGGCCAAGGGCCGCGAATGGCCCACCGTGAAGATCGCCGACGACTTCCCCGCACCGAAAGACACCGACCAGCACGATGCCCAGGGCCGCCCGATTCCGGAACCTGTGAGCAACACCGACGCCCGCCTCGCCTACGTCGCCGTCACCCGCGCCCGCAACCGCCTCGACCTCGGCGGCCTGTCATGGATCGACAGCCATCCCCAGGCGGCGGGCCAGACCGCCACGTAGCGCAGCTACCGGCGCCACCGCACCGGCCGGCCGCAGCTCTGTCTCCTCCTAACCGTCCGCGGCGGAGAAGGGGAAGAAGCCGTGCCTGCCCGGTCCGGTGCCGGTGAACCGGTAGCTGCGGGCTTCGGAGAGCACGTCGACGGGCGGGTCGCCGTTTCCGACGACGACGGCCTGGCCGGGGAAGTCGAGCATGTCCCGGTAGAAGTGGTCCACCACGTGTGCGGTCAGGTCGACGTCCTCGCCGATGGGCTCGTCGCTGATGGGGTCCGGGTACGTCACCACGGGCGAGTGGAGGACGACGAAACTCGGATGCGGCTGTCGTTGCTCAGACAGAACTGTGCCAGCGCGGTGGTGAACGCCGGTGCAGGACCGAGCGGACACCCTTGCCCCGGCTGGCACGGGGACGGCCTCCCGCACGGACGTCCATGGCGTACTGGTCGTACTCCGCGACCTCCACGGCGGGGACCTTCCAACACTTCCAGCGTGCCGCTCCTCCAGTTCGTCGATCCGCGCGTGAAGCTCAAGAGCCCGCTCGATCTCTCACCGGACCTGCAGGTGCTGCTCCATGCGTTGCCTCAGAAGTGCCAACCGGTCCTCTGTCGCGGGGATCTCCGCATCCATGCGGACCGTCTTCTGCCTTGTTGTGATCCTCGGTCGCCCCGGAGAGCGACCGCCACTCGGAGGAGGACTCCGAACGTTGCCATCCGCTGGTTATTGCGATCCCCGGCCGCTCCGGGGAGCGACCGCCAGGGTCCTCAAGGAGGGAACCCAGTACCAGCAGGCGATGTTGCGATTCTCGGTCGCCCCTTTAAGGCGGCCGCCACCGTCATCGCTGATGTGCTGATCCACCCGACTGGCACGTTGCGATCCTTGGCCGCCCCGGAGGACGGCTGCCACGTCGGGGACGTATAGCGGCGGGTTCTCGGTGGTGTAGTCGTTGCGATTCTCGGTCGCCCCCTGAAGGCGGCCGCCACCGTCATCGCGGATGTGCTGATCCACCCGACTGGCACGTTGCGATTCTCGGCTGCCTCGGAGGGCGGCCGCCAGGGTGATTGTGGCGCGGTTGGAGCGGGTCACCTCAACGTTGCAATCCTCAGCCACCCCGGAGACCAGCCGCCGTACCACCGAACCGCTCCACGTCTGGGAGCCCTAGTTGTTCAATGCTCGGCCGCCCCAGAGAGCAGCCGTTCCAGGCCCAAGTGACCCAGCTTGTACGTGTTATAGACGTTGAGATCCTCCGTCGCCCTGGAGGGCGGGCGATCGCCAGCCGTGCCCCACGGTGTACGCGTAGTCGGTGCCATTGCCATCTGCGGTCGCCCCAGAGGGCGACCGCCAGTCTGACCCTGCGGAATGACGATCCAGCGCTGGATTTGGTTGTGATCCTCGGTCGTCTTGGAGGGCGACCGCCAACTAGAAGACCTACGTCTACACCGTCGAGGGCAATACGTTGCGACCCTCGACCGCCCCGGAGGGCAACCGCCAGCATATGGCGGCCTGCTCTGTGGCGCCGATGGGGCCGACGTTGTGATCCTCGGTCACTGCTGAGGGCGACCGCCAGGTCCACGTAGTCCTGCCAGCGCGGCGGGTCTGCGTAGTTGCGATTCTCGATCGCCCCTGAGGACGACCGCTAGGTGGCCTCACGGGGTGAACTCCTGGGAGTCCTCGTCGTTGCGATCCTCAGCCGCCTCGGAGGGCGACCGTCGGTCGACTCCAGTCAGGATGAGTAGCCACTGGCCGGAGCCGTTGCGATCCTCAGTCGCCCCGAGGGGCGGCTGCCAGGACCCTGGCCACTGACGCGGCCACCGATGTGGATGTGTTTCGATCCTCAGCCGTCCCACCGGTCGGCCGCCGCTTGCCAGCTGGGTCGTGCGCGACTGGATGTAGCTGTGGTTGCGATCCTCGGTCGCCACCGAGGGCGACCGCCAGCGGTCGTCTCCGATGAAGACCTGGTTCAGGGTCTGGTTGCGATGCTCGGTCGGCCCACAGGGTGACCGCCACCCTGGAAAGATCGAGACGCCTTCCACCATATCCCCGGTGTTGCGATCCACGGTCGCCCCGGAGAGCGACCGCCGGTTCGCGTACTACGACCGCGACTCGTTTTCCTGGAGTTGCGATCCTCGGCCGCCACACAGGGCGACCGCCAGGTTCCCGCTGGGTGTCTACGACCAATGCTTAGAATCCGTTGCGATCCTCGGCCGCCCCGGAGAGCGACCGCCAGTCCAACGCGCCCAGTATGTACCGCTGCGGAGCACCGAAGTTGCGATCGTCGGCCGCTCCTCAGGCGGCCACCACCGCGTCGACCGTGTTGTAACAGCGAGGCGACTCCATGTAGTTGCGATCCTCGGCCACTCCGGATGGCGGCCGCCACCCAACCGTCGGAGCACTCGGCGATGCGGTTGCAGAAGTTGCGATTCTCGGTCGCCCCCGGCGGGTGAACGCCAGGTACAGCCAGACGCGCTTGTCGCCGTCCATGGTGTCGTTGCGATCCTCGGTCGCCCCGAAGGGCGACCACCAGCCGCGTCCGGCGACGTGATCGACATCGACTATGCGATGTTGCGATCCTCCCCGCAGGACGACCGTCAGGGCCCGCAGGTCTTGCGGGGCGTTTGACGTGTCCCAGTTGCGAGCCTTGGTCGCCCGAGAGGGCGACCGCCAACTGCATGCTGATCACGCACCTGCCAGGCACCCTGCCGTTGTGATCGATCCTCTACTACTCCGGTAGGGAACCTCCGGTAACGTGCATCCGGGCCGTGTGCGGATTCTCCCGCTGTTGCGATCCTCGGCCACCTTCAGGGGCGACCGCAAGTTGTCTGTTTGACCGGGTATGTTTCCTCGACCGCGCAGTCGTGATTCTCGGCTGCCCCGAAGGGCGACCGGCAGGCCGGCTTCGGCAGCCACGACGTTGTCGAGCTGAAGTTGCGATCCATGGTCACCCTAGAGGCGCCCTGGAGGGCGACCGCCAGCTGCACGGCCGTGGACGGGGTGATCGGCTGGTAGCGATTGCGATCCTCGGTCACCCCCTGGGGATGACCGTCAGACTCACATTAGGTTCCCGAACAGCAGGTTGACCTCGTGGTTGCGATCCTTGGTCGCCCCGGAGGGCGACCGCCACGGCCAACGGCTTTTGCAGTCTGGCCGAGATCGAGTTCGTTGCGATCCTCAGCCGTAGCTCGAAACTGCACGTAGTCCTGAGCCGCATACCGCGCTCTTGACTCGCATCAGTCGGTGAGGCGGGTGAGGGTGACTCCCTCGGGCATATTGTCTTCGTCGATGTCGATGCGGTCGGCGTAGTCGTCCCAAGATCGCGCTTCGCTGTGGCCCAGCGGCTTGACGCGGATCAGGTCGAAGAGCTTGTGGGCTGGTGCCCGCCCGTACGGGTCGTCGTGGGTGAAGATGTACAGGCCGCGGATGGCCATCTCGCCGCGGGAGCTGGCGCGGTCGTGGTCGAACATCATGGTCATGGCGTGCCAGTAGGCGGCCAGGTCGTCCGGAGTGACGCCGGCTTTCGTGCCGAGGGCTCCGGAGTAGAAGCCGTGGCCGCGGTAGAGCCCGTAGGGCACGTAGTGCTTGTTGCCCATCTCGGTGACCTTGCCCTTGGCGAGGTCCTCGGGCTTGTTCGGGGCGACGCGGGTGATGCCGGCCTCGAGGGGGGTGACGGGGTCGATGGAGCGGGAGAAGGTGAGCTGCATGGGGCCACGGGCCTTGCCGGCGTGCTTCTTCTGGTCGCCGACGGACATGACGGCGCCGAAGAGGCGCACGTCGTAGAAGTTGCGGATCATCCACTGCTGGGCGGTCGCGGTGTCGCCTTCCGTGGTGCCGCCTTCGTGGTAGGCACGCTGGATCTGCGGGTTGAGGGCGACGCCTTCCTCGACGTACATCTCGAAGCCGGGCTGCCCCTGATGGGTGAGGGTGATGGTGTTGCGGATCTTTCGCTTGAGCGCGACGTCGGTGATGATGCCCTGGCTGGTGATGGGGTCGATGCGGGGCATGCCGCCGGCGTCGGGGTCGCCGTTGGGGTTGCCGTCCTTGACGTCGATGAGGAAGACATAGTCGTGCTTGCGGGTGGGGTCCAGGTGTGCGGCGGTCATGACTGTGTTCGGTGTCCTTTCCGGGTTGGTGGTGTTGCGGGCTGCTGGGCGCTTACCAGAGGGTTTCGTTCGTATCTTCGGCCGCTTCGGGGAGGGCGTCCGCGGTCTGGTCGGCGGCAAGTTCCTTGCCGGCTTCGCGGGCCTTGATGGCTTCGGCTGCGGCCCGGGCGGAGTGGGCGCGCTGGTGTTCGTAGCCGAGGATGAACAGGGCCTGCTGCTCGGCGTTGAGGTGGGCGGGGAGGGTGTCGAGCAGGTCGAAGGCGTCCCGCAGTCGGTTTTCCATGGCCTTGGCTGCGGGTTCGCTCGTGCGGGCGATGGTGCGCAGGTGGGGGCGTGCGCCGATGCGGAGGCGGGTGAGGACGGCTCGCGGCGAGACGACGGCGGTGGTCAGGTACTTGTCGGTGATGGTGGTGTTGACCTTGGGCATGGCCTTGCGCTGGATCGCTTCGAGCATGGCCATGATCCGTCCGCACACGTATCCGGGTTCGGTCGAGGTGGTGTTCAGCTGGGGCACGCACAGCTCCTTGTGGCGGGTGGTCGTACGGGTCAGGGCGAGGCGCAGCAGCGCGATGCGGGGCCGGTCGATGTGGTGGTCGGCGCGGATGCGCTGCATGAGGACCGGCAGGACATGGGCCGGCGGCGGTGTGCCGTGGAGTGCAGCTTTGGCCAGGTCGGCTTGAAGGTGCTTGGGGATGGTGGTGTCGATGTATGTGTTCTTGCGCTTGTCCCAGCGGGCAGCGGCCAGAGCCAAGCGCCAGATGGGCCAGTAGAGGTAGGTGTTGTTCCAGCCGTCCCAGGTCTGCTGGTCGGCGAACCAGGTTCCGAGCCGCTGCTTGAGCTCGGGGACGGGGATGGTGATCCAGTCGGCGATGATCACCCTGTTGGTGTTCACCCGCAAGGTGACGGCGTGGAAGGCGTCGTCGTCGAGGGCAGTCAGCGCGTTGCGTCCCTTGTGGGGGTGGTGGAGTCCGTCGACGAGTTGGGCAACCTCTGTGGGTTCGGGGTTGTCCAGGGTCCACATGTCGGTCTCTGTGGTGGCGTTACGGGTCCACCAGACGATGGCGGAGTCGCCGGCGCGGGTGTGGTGCTCGGGGTCGGCCAGCAGTGCGTTCAGGGCGGTGGTGGCCTTGGTTCCGCAGTCGACGCAGACGGGGGTGGCACCGAGCTGCTTGATGCCGGCCCGGTAGTGGGCGGGCTGGTTGAGGCAGATCAGCTGGGTGTTCATCCCCGAGTTGGGAAGGCCCTTGACGGGGACCGGAAGGGTGGACAGCAACGCTTTCGTCTGCCCGCAGACAAGGCAGGTGCCTTCCTGGCTCTTGCCCGGTTTACCGCTCTTCGTGCTCTTGACCTTTTCTGCCCACCAGCGCTGGGCCTGGGGGAGGTCGTGGATCCACTCGCCGTCCACGCTGATGGCCACGAGGTGCCCTTGATCCATCTCCTCGGGCCAGTCGTCCGGCGTGAAGGTTCTGTCCAGCCACTGGGCCAGGGTGCGGCCCTGGGGAAGGCCGGGGTGCTCGTTGCACCAGGAGGTCACCATGGTCCGGTAGGCGGTGTGACGCTCCTCGGCCTTGGTGATGTCCTTCGGGTTGGCCGACGGAACCTTCTTATCGTCTGGCCCCTTCACCAGGCCGGGGTGGGCGAGGACGTACAGCGCGCTGTCAGCAAGTAGAAACGGCGGCGGGTTCTTCCCCGAGCGGCCTGTGTAGGGGGCGGTGACCTTCCGTGGCTCTTCCCCCTTGCCGGGACGCAGGTCGATGATCAGCGGCTCGGCATCGCTGGTGCTGGAAAGGTCGATCTGCCACATGATCGGACGCCGCTGGTAGTAGTCGGGGACGGCGTCCTCGCGGCTGTTGGCGTGCTGGACGAGGTTGTGCAGGAACACTTCAGGCCGTCCCCTCGGCAGAAACGCGGCCCTCGGCCCCGGGCATCTGGCCGACCCGCGCGGGGGCGAGCGGGCGGTCCGGCACGTGGAGAACACCGCGCTCAAGACGGGCACGGAACCAGTGGTAGCGCTCCTTGCCGTTCGGCAGGTACTCGATGTGGTGAAGCATCAGCCCGATCTCGTCGATCGGGGGGATACCGGCCTGGTCGGCGGCGGTGACGGCACCGGCTTCCTGCGCTGATCCGCGGGGGCCGAAGAACGCTGCGAACTCGCGGCACCCGAAGTGGGGTTGCTCGAAGCAGGCACCGCGCTTGACGCGGCGGTCGAACTGGTCGCGGTACTTCGGCAGCGGCGCGGTGCAGCGGTCGGTGGCGTTGATGGTGGCGTGGACGCGGTAGGCGACGTCGCGCAGTGCGACGGTGACGCGCTGCCCGCGGTCCTCGGCGACGTCATACCGGTAGCCGTTGTTGGCGCGCAGGTCCTCAAAGGTCTTCTTGGTGATGATCGAGTTGTTGACCTCGTTGCGCCGGAAGCTGGTCCACTGCACCGGCTTGAGCAGCTCGATCCGCTCGATCCGGTAGGTGATCTCCGGCTTCCACAGGATCGCCTCCAGCAGCCCCCTCGCCGCCGACGGGGTCATGACCGGGTAGGAGACCCGCTCGACCTTGAGTTCCGGACGCGTGAAGCATGCCAGCGGACCCCAGGCCTCCACCTGAACGTGAAGTGGCCGGTCGGCCCTCTCTCCACGCTGCCGTGCTTGTGTCGAAATCATGCATCCTCCCCCTCTATGCCCTAGCTGACTCGGCCCGTTGTCAGTGCCGGCGGCTAGCGTCGTCGCACTGCCCCGATCCACGACCTTCGGTACGCAGGCCGGTAGTGAACTACGGCCATCTAGCCGGATCTCAGCGCATAAGTGATGGTAAGTCAAGTATGGTTGTAAAAAAGGCAGTTGATGAGATATCGGCACGTATGCCAGCCCCGGCAGGCAGGCTCGTAGCCCACTCACCGGGCCGTCGGGGCATCTGGCACTGGTACGAAGACCACGCCCGAGGCACCGGCGAGATGGCCCGGCATTTCGCCGAGCCATGGGGAGGCGGAGAACTCGCCTACCGGCTGGGACGCGACCACGACACCGGCAAGGGCGCGTGCGCCTGGCAGGACGGCCTGATCGAAGAAGCCACAACCGGCCGGAAGGTCCGCCGCCCCGCACACCATGACGCCGGGGCGTTCCTGTTCGCTCAAGTAGCACGGCAGCATCCGGTGCTGACACCGTTCGCCGGCGTCATCGAGGGACACCACACCGGCCTGTCCGCCTGGTCGGAACTCCGTGTCCGGCTCAAGGGCCTGATGCGGGACTCCGGAAAGGTCAACGAGGCGATCAGCCGGGTCGCCGAAGTCATGCCGGAGATCCTGGACGGAACCTGCCCGGCTGCCCCGGACTGGCTCGACCCGTGCAACAGGATCAGCGTGGAGATGCTGGTCCGCATGACCTACTCGGCTGTGGTCGACGCCGACCGGCTGGACACCGCCGCGCACTTCAGACCGGGCCCGCTTCCCCGGCCGGATGCGGGCATGCCGGAGTTGTGGGAACGGTACGAGACCCGCCGCCAGGAGGCCCTTGCCGAGCGCCGACGCCGGAAGGAGCCCTCGTGGCTGGACGGGCTCCGCGAGGACGTCTATCAGGAGGCGATCGAAACCGCGGCCGGCGAGCCGGGGGTGTACCGGCTGCACCTGCCGACCGGCGCCGGCAAGACCTTCACCGGCGGAGGATTCGCACTCCGACATGCCGCGCTGCGCGGACTGCGGCGCGTGATCGTCGCGGTCCCGTTCATTTCGATCACGGAACAGAATGCGGCTGTCTACCGGAACCTGCTGGATCCAGAACACGGACCGCGGACGGTGCTGGAACACCACTCCGCCGTGAACTTCGAGGCGCCCGACCGGCACGCACCACGGTCCTCGGGCACCTCAGGAGACGTTTACCAAGACCAAAGGCGTGCTCGCATTAACCGGTGGGCGAAACTGGCAGCGGAGAACTGGGACGCCCCATTCATCGTAACCACCACGGTCCGGCTGATCGAGAGCCTGTTCGGCAACAGTCCGTCAGCCACCCGCCGACTGCACCAGCTCGCCAACTCCGTCATCGTCCTGGACGAGGTCCAGGCACTCCCCGACACCCTTCTGACACCGATCCTGTCCGGACTTCGGGAACTCGTCGAGCACTACGGGGTAACCCTGGTCCTGTCCTCGGCCACACAACCGGAACTCACCGCACTGAACCCCTGGCAGACCGGCCTGCCACAGCGCGACATCGTCGCCAACCCCGCACCGCTTTTCCAGCGGCTCCGCCGGGTCCGGTACGACTGGCGCACCGGACCAGAGGTGACCCTCAAAAGCATCGCCGCAGAGGCCACAACGCACAGCCAGGCTCTGATGGTGGTCAACGGAACGAAAGACGCCAACCACGTGCACAAGGTCTGGCTTGGCGACCGCGACGAGGACCCCAGCACCCTGCACCTGTCGACCCGCATGACCGGCGGCCACCGCAGAGAAACCATCCAAGCGGCAAAGCAACGCCTTGACGCCGGCCTGGACACGCTGCTGGTGTCGACATCACTGATCGAGGCCGGCGTCGACCTCGACCTCCCGCGCGGATACCGCGCCAGATCGCTGCCAGAGTCCGAACAGCAAGCCGCCGGGCGCATCAACCGTGAAGGCCACCGCACGACCGAAGACAGCATCATGACCATCTTCGAACCGACAGACGGTCTCCAGCCACAAGCGATCTACAACCGGTGCGGCATCGCCGCAGCATCCCGCCGCTTCGGCAAGGGCCTCGCAGACCCAGACGATCTGGACATACTGCGCTCCTACTACCAGCACCGCTACCGACTCCAGGCCGGACGCTCCTCCACAGACCCCAACGGAGCCACCGGAGAAGCCATCGAGGCACTGCGAGAAAAGCTGGACTACCCGGAAACCGCCCGCAGGATGCGCATGATCGACAACGAGCACTCCGTTGCTGTCGTCGCCATCCGCTCTCAGCTCAACGAGAACGACCGACAAGCCGCCCAAAATGCCATCGAACAACTCCGTAGCGGGATACCAACCCCCGAGACCTACCGCACACTCCAGGCCCACATGGCATCCATCCCGCAACGAGAACTGGAGACAGCGATCAAGGCTGGACACGCCGTCGAAATCGCCGGTGACCTATACGAGTGGACAGGCCCCTACCATCCCCAACGAGGAATCGAACCCGCCGTGTAGCGAAACGCAGCGACTGAAGGACCACCGATAGATACGGTGTTCCGGGACAGTGGCGTCCGGAGCGCCCGAGGATCGCAACCACTTCCGCACCGACCGGCCCTACGGCCCACCGGAGTGGCGGTCGCCCTTCGAGGCAACCGAAGATCGCAGCACCTTTTACTGTGTCAGTTGAAACTGAGGGCACGGTGGCGGTCGCCCTTGGGGCGATCGAGGATCGCAACAAAGTCCAGTGGGCGCAGAACACGGCCGAGGCCTCGGGTGGCGGTCGCTCTTCGGGGCGACCGCGGATCGCAACGTCACGTCCGGCCGCGGCGGAGTCGTCGACCGGCTCGTGGCGGTCACCTTCCGGGGCGACCGAGTATCGCAACGTGGACAGCAGGGCGACCAGGGTTTCCAGCCGCCGGGTGGCGGTCGCCCTCCGGGGCGACCGAGGATCGCAACGTCCAGCCGGTCTCCCGGGTGCCGTAGAGGACCGGGTGGCGGTCGCCCTCCGGGGCCACCGAGGATCGCAACTGGAAGAAGCACTGGCTGGACACGATCATGGCGGTGGTGGCGGTCGTCTTCCGGGGCGACCGAGAATCGCAACGCCGCCCAGAATGTCAGGTAGTCCTTCGGCAGCATGGTGGCGGTCGCCCTCCGGGGTGACCGCGGATCGCAACGGGTACAAGGTCACCCATCTGAAGAACGGATCGGTAGTGGCGGTCGCTCTCCGGGGCGATCGAGGATCGCAACCAGTACGTGTACATCCTGTCCATCGCATCCGGCGGCGGTGGCGGCCTTCGTCAGGGCGGCCCAGGATCGCAACTGCACTCCTCCGGCGAACCGGGTCGGGGCCAGGCCGACTGGCGGTCGTCCTGCGGGGCGACCGAGGATCGCAACTCCGGCACATGCGCATGCGCGTACCAGCCGGCCGTCTGGCGGTCGCCTCTCGGGGCGACCGAGGATCGCTGCCTCTGCCTGCAGCCGATTGGAAGCAGGCACGGTCCAGCCGACTGCGGATCTTAACGCAAGCCCCCAAGCTATCCACAGGCCGAAACGCGGGCGGCAGCTCCCTCATACGATGCTGCCGGAGTCTTGCGGCCTGCGCCCGGTTGATCGGTAACTACTCGGCGATGCCCATTGAGACCTCCGGACCAGCCGTTGCCGACCTGCTCCAGGTCGCCGGCCTCGATGCTCATTAAGTTCGTCCGCCGGGGAAGGCCGACCTCAAGCCGGGAGACGTCGTCATGGAGATCCATTACCAGGAGCAGCTCCGTGCCGTGCCCCTCCCCGGAGGCCTGACGATGACTCTGGGCTGGACGTTGCAGATGGGACGCTCCGAACTAGATCGCTACATGATCGAGCTTGTCCAGCCGCGTTCGTGGATTGCAGGGATGAAGCACCTGCTTGCCGCGCGCCGGGTCGGGCAGCCCTAGCCGCACTACCGCAACGAGCACAAGGTCTGGCTTTAGCCTTCATAGGCGAAGTCCAAGAACCCATGGTGAGGCGTACGCGACTCGCTCCAGAATTTGACGGGCCCTTCTGGCCTATCGCGGTGCCTGACATGAGTCAAGACCAGATGTTGCTTAGCGCGGGAAATCGCAACGAAGAACTCAGATATCGCTGCAGTGGCATGGCCCCAGAAGAGCTGCTCTTCGACCCCGAGCACAACGACCTTCTCGAACTCCAGGCCCTTGCACTTGTGGATGGTCAAGAACCGGATGGCGTCCATCTCCGAAAGGCGCCGGAGGGCTTGGACGGCATCTCCGTCAACGGCAAGCTCCCGGTCGAATGCATCAAGCGCCTGCTCGATCAGATCGTCAAGCCGGGTGCCCTGCTGGTACCCGGTTGACAACGCGGCCAGCGTTGGCCGCGACACCAGCTGTAGGAACTCGCAGACAAGGGTCCTCCACGCCGCGGGCTCTGCCGCCTTAAACGTAGGGTCACGTACGACCGCTCGGGCCTCGCTGATCATCCGCTTCAACTGGCCGTCGAAGCGAGATGCCTCGTCGTCGGACATGCTCGATGGGTTAGTGATCCTCATGAGTTCGGCGTACGCGTCGGGTTGCCTGCCGCCGGCGATCACGCGAATAAAGTTGAACACGAGCGCAGCTGCTGGTTCCGCGGTGAGGTCCTGGCTGTCTTGCTCGTTACGGAAGGGGATGCCGCGATCTGCGAGTCCACGGCCGAGGACGGCCGCGACCAGGTGCGGCTGCTGGCGTACGAGGATGGCGATCTCGCTTGGTGCCGTCCCTTCGTGGAGCCAGCTGTCAACGAGCTGCGCGACGGCTTGCGCCTCGTCCTGGCCGGTTTCGAAGGACAGCACTTCGATGACGCCCTCATCTCCGGTCAGCTCCTCGTCGGGGCTGACCGCTCCAGAGTCCATCTGAGCGATCATTCGGTTCTGCATCCGCCGCAGTCGGGGGGCGGAGCGGAAGTTCTGATAAAGCGGCAGTGGTTGGGCCGAAAAGTCGTCGGCGAAGGTTTGTAGCACTCCATCCAGTGCGCCGGCCCAGGCCATGATTCGCTGCTTGGTGTCGCCGACTGCGGTCAGGACGGCCGTGCTCTGGCCGAACGCCGCCTTGATCAGTCGGTACTGCTGGCCGGTGCAGTCTTGAAACTCGTCGAGGAAGACGTGGCTGTACGTCTGACGGATGCCTCCTCGGGCGTAGGTGTTGGTCTCGATGATCTGCAACGCCAGGGGGACGAGGTCGTTGAAGGTGATCTGCTCGCCCTGGATCCGGTTGGCAGGATCGATCCGGTAGTCCGGTTTGAGCGCGTTGTATCCGGTCAGTGCGGGCCGGTAATTGTCGATCAAACGCTTGGCGAAGGCATGAAAGGTGAAGCTGTCGAACCTGGCTGCGAGCCGCGTGCCAGAGCGACGGCGAACTCGCTCTCGCAAGTTGCGGGCGGCGTCGACCTTGAAAGAAACCGCCAGGATCCTGCGCGGGTATGGGCACTGTCCAGTGCGCAATAGAAAGTCCGCCCGTTGGGCGAGAAGCTCCGTCTTCCCGGCTCCTGGTCCCGCGGAGACAACCACGTTCCTGTCCGACGTGGTGACGGCCGACAACGCGTTGGGTTCGAGGACCAGACCGTCGACGGGGTGCCACTGGTTAGGGCGGATCATTCCGGCAGCTCCGCTAGTTTCGTGCGCACCAGCTCGACCAGCCGAACGAGCACGTCGGGGAGGTTCTTCAGCAACTGCTGGTCATTCAGGTATGCGAGAGCGGTCAGGTGGGCAGCGGGCTTGCTTCCGAGATCGAAAATGCTGTGGTAGTCAGCGAAGAGCGCGCTGACGTCCGCAGGGAGGCGGCCTTCGTTCGTGTGGCTCTTACCGAGTACAGCCACGATGGTGGTTTCGTCCGGCTCGGCAGGACTGACGCCGTAGGCGTCGGGGTAAGCCGCCATCAACATCAGGTCGAGGTCGACCGGGTGAGAGAAGAAGACCCCTTGCTCCTCCAGCGCCTCAACAGGGCTGCGCCCGTTGAAGCGAGGGTCTACCAGGGTTGGGAAATCGCAGTCATCATTCCACTTGGGGAGTTTGTCGATCTGCTCGTCTGTGTAGGTCTCCGGGCGAACTGCGTTGATCTGTTTCAGCGCGTAGCGCACCCGCCCCCAGCCGGCCTGGTAGCGGCCAGCGTCGAGGTCAAGTAGCGTCACGTGCGGGATCTGCAGTTCGTTGAGAAGGCGCCAGAAGTGATTCACGTGCCGACCGCCCAGGGGGACCACCGAAACGGATGCGTCGTCCTCCGTGAGCCCGAAGGCCGCTAGGACGCGGGGCAAGACCACTTGTTCGCTGTCGCCTTCACCGAGCACGACCAGCCGGGAGAAGTACAGCTCGGGGTAGGCCTCCACTGCCTCCCGTACGTACTTAGCGGCTGCCACCTGCTCCTCGGGCAGGATAATGCGGTGGATCGTCGTTTCCCGGGCAGCGTTCAACCTGAGGAAGCAGACTGTGCGGGGATCGACGCGACGCAGGAGGGTGGCCGCATGCGTGGCGATGAGGACCTGCATGTCTCCGTGTGCGCAGGCACCCCGTAGTTGGCGGATGATTCGACCGAGGTACTGCGGCGCGAGGCTGTTCTCGGGCTCCTCAAGCGCGATGACGGTGTGCACAGGTGGGCGCAAGCGGTCGGCGTCGATGGAGGGCTCCTCGCCGTTGAGAACGCGCCGGGCGAGGGACTGCCAGGCAAGCACGAGCGAGATGTACAGCAAGGATTTCTGTCCGTCACTCAGCCGCTCGTAAGGAAGTGGTGACCCGTTGGGCGTGGGCGAGAAGGTCACAGTGAGCAGGCGCAATACACTCTCTAGTTCGCCTCGCCCGAAAGCGATCGACGGCTCCCTGAAGTACGCGCCGCGGTGCAGCCCGTGCCACTCGTCGGCTAGTCGAACACCGATGCTCGCTACCGTGGCGTTCTCGCCCAGCGATGAGGTGATTTGAGCAGTAAGGCTGCTCAGCGTCTCGCGCTCGGCAGTCCAGTCAGTGGCTCGCAGGACCCGCCCGATGAGCGATGCCGTCGTGTACGAGACATGGTCGGCGGGGTCCCGACGAGCCGGAAGGTAGTGCACCTCAATGTGCCCACGGTCATACCGTGACATGTCTGATCGGCGAGTCGGCTCACCCGAATCATCCGACTCCAGCACGTACTCGATCTTCTCGTCGATGACACCGTCCGACGCCAGCGACGCAGTCAATCGGACACGGGTTCGCGGAACCCCGTCGACGGTAGCGATTGCCATATGCGAGAAATTCGGTGGAACCGATGCATGATCCCCGTCGGCCCCTGCTTCCGGGAACTCGACATCCACCTCCAGCCACAACGTCGGATCCCCGGCTTGCAAATCGCCTGCGGATTGACCGGCTGGCACATGGAAATCCTCATGTCGGATCTTACGCTGAGTCTCCAGCGGGCTGAATAGCCGCGACAATGCCTCAAGAACAGTGGTTTTACCTGAGCCGTTGGGACCGAGGACATACGTCAGGTCATCAAGATCAATTCCCGTCGGTTCCGGACCAAAGGACTGAAAATTACTCAGCCGCAACGTCGTAATCTTCATCGGCTCCGCCCCGTTAATTCATGCATGTAATTTTACGCAAAAGCGACCACTTGATGAGGGCTGGCGGCCTGAGGCGCCGGCCTCGTCAGTCAGCCTCGGACGGGATCCACGCGGCGGGTACGAGTGCTTGTCCATCGCGCCGACGCCACCGATGCACGACGTAGTCACTGAAGGCCGGATCTTCAAGGTCTGCGTGCTCCATAACGATGACCTGCAGCTTCCCGTCGAGCCTGCGGAGCGTCCGGTGGATGGCGTTGAAGATGTTCAGAAGCAGGACCCGGTCATCACTCTCAAGCACTTCTTCGCCAACGTGATCGGGTGGGAAGTACACCTGCGAAGGTTGGTCGAGAATGAGCACGCCTGGCACGGGGCTAGCGTTCTCGGCGAACCACTCGTGCAGGCTGAGGAGCGTGGCCACGTGGTACCCGAGATGGTTGTCGCCGCTGCCCATATCCCTCAGGGGCACCGGCCCCTCTACGGTGTCGGCCACCACGGTGAGGCGGTTGACATCGAGGCGAATAGGCGAGCTGGAGTGTTCCAGAGCGAGTTCGAGGGCCTTCTTCCTGATCTCCACGTTGATCAGTGACAGGAAGCTGGTCAGGCGGTCACCTTGAACATCTTCGCTGAGAAGCGTCTCCAACTCGGCAATCCGTGTCCGAAGCTCTTCAGTTCGATCTTCCAGCCTAGGGCCGACAGCGAGTTGGGCCGCCGTGTCTAGGTAAAGGCTGATACGGCCTTGCACTATGGCAGCACGTCGAACGTCGTCGGGCTCTTGGTCGAGGATCCGGGACGCTGCGGTGACCTCGTTGATCTCTTCCTGATTGCGGGCGAGTTCCGAGCGGAGTTCCTGAAGGTGGCCCTCTTCGTGGCTGATCATCCGTTCGATGGCGGGCGTGTCGCTGCGGATGGCGTGCAGGTCGCCTTGGAGGTGGAGTAGGTCGGCGGTCAACGCCATGACGGTGGCATGGGCGGATCTGACCGGGCTGTCGCAGACCGGGCACTGTTCAGCAGCGGATGCCTCTGGATCGCGCTTCAGCAGGCCAAGGGTGGCCAGCCGCGCGCGCTGTTCGTTGGCTTGGTCGGTGAAGTCACTGTTCTCCGCCAAGGCGGCCTTGAGGTCGGCGATCCGGACCCGTGCTCTGCTGGCCCGACCGCGCAGCTCGGCACGGTGGGCGCGCAGCTCGGTGAGAGGGTCGTCGGTCCTGTCTGGACCCGGCTGTGGGCCCCTTTGGAGGAGTGCCTCACGCCAGGAGGCGCAGGATGCCTTCGGCGGTCGTCTCGTGGCCGGGGGGAGGGTCCACGAGACGGGCTTCGATGGCCTCGGTGAGCAGGGCCTGTGCCTGCCCGGCGGCAGGGGCGAGGTTACTCGCGGTGGCCAGCTTGGCTTCGTGGTCGGACAAATCCCGGCGGGCGAGGCGTAGCCGACTGCGGAGAAGTGCTTGCTCACGGTCTGTCGCGCCAAGGAAGTAGGGGATGACGCCCCGGATGGTGTTCGGCCTCCACTCTTCGCCTTGCGAGTGGAAGAGCACATCTTCGTTGGCGATCTCGTTCTGGGCCTGGAAGCAGAAAAACAGTGCATGCCGGACGGAGGGTGCGATGAGTGTTGCGCGGCCGACGGCGGGGACGCGGATGTTGCGGTCGATGCCGCAGAAGTCGCTCAGTAGGCCCTTGGCGACGTCCCTCGGTGTGACGAAGCGAAGCTCGTTCAGAGGCGGCGGCGGCGAGCCGGGCGTCTGCGAGAGGATGCAGAGGACGGTGCTGACGCTTCCCTTGGCTTCCGGGGCCCGGCGGGCGACGAAGAGCTGTTCTCCAGGCTTGACAAGGGTGATCGCGAACGTGCTGACGTACTCACGGACTTTGCCGGACTTCACTGGATAGCCGGCGCTGGCGAGGCAGTAGTCGATGATCGTCAACAGGGCGCTCTTCCCGCGGCGGGAGTCGCCGGTGACGATGTTGAGACTGCCTGGCTCGAAGGGCACGGTGTGCACCTGGCCGGGCTGCTTGCCGTAGATGGTGACCGCTTTGATCTGAAAGGTCACGGCTTGACTCCGAAGAGGGTCAGGACGGTGCCAAGACTGCCGGTGCTGGGAAGCCAGCGTCCGAGCATGAGGGCTGCCCGTTGGATGTCTACGGTCTGTGGTGTGCCACCACTAGGGGTCTTGGCCAGCGCGCGGGGCACGGGGGTGAGGCCGGCGGCCGTGCAGTGCAAGACGCGGGACTGAAGGGCGAACAGAAGACCTGGCCTGACCACGTCGGCGAGGAGCGCGGCGTTGCGGGACATCTCAACGCGCACATGCTCGTTCGCTTCGAGCCACCCCATCAGCCCAGTGCCAGTCGTTGCTGGCAGCGCTGCCCGGATGGCAGGCTGCAAAGCCATGACGCTGGCTGTCACAGCTACGGGAAGCGGGCATGCGGCGGCGTACTCCTTGTCGTAGCCCTGAACAGCGCGGATGCACAAGACCCCGGTGAATGCAGGGTTGTATAGGGCCCGTTCCTCACGACTCAGCTGCATCAGCGGGCCCCGGTCGGCTCAAGGAGCTCCATGAGGCGCGCGGAGAAGTCCGGGTGCCATCCGACTTTCAGTTCGTCGGCGAGCATGTGATACGAGCCTTTGGTGACGAAGATTTCGTCACAATCTGCGCGAATTGGGAAGCGGGCCTCTCGATCGACCCAGCGGTAGATCAGCCTGGCTTCCTTCTTCTTCTCCTCCTCGGAAGCCTCGAACCCGAGGTCCTCCGCCATCTCGGCGAAACGCGACTGCCATTCCTCAACGAGCCTGCGCTCGTACTTGCCAAGCTCGCCCGCACGCAGCAAATTCTCGGCGGACCAGCGGGACCGCTGGGTGAAGGCACGGACGTAGTCCCTCACCGCGAGACCGATCCGTTCATCTCCGACACCGATCAGCGCGAGCTGGCGGACAAACTTCCTGTCGGCTGAGTGGGAGGCGTCAGAAGTCATGTCGGAGATGTCGGAGTCGATCGGCAGGTTGTCGTAGCGGAACTGTCGCTGCAGGTCGGAGAGCCGCTCATCGAATTCGATGCCGGTGACCGGACTGCCTCCTGTCGTCTGCATCTGCTCGATCACGCGGTCGTAGAACCAGCCTTCCAGCCTGGCAAGGAAGGCCTTCGCCGCATCGTGGCCGACCGCGAAGGCGGCGAGGCCCTTCAACGCGTCTCGGACCTCGGTGATGTCCTGAGTGCCTCCAAGGACTTCGATCCGGGAGATCAAGGACTGCTGCAGCGGCCTATCCCCCAGGTCTAGATCATCGAAGGCCTCAAAGCACTTGGGAAGGGACCCCTTCTTCGCCTTCGACGCCTTACGGGCCTCGCGGAGCAAGTGCAGAGCGCGGTCTTCATCGCGATGCTGGCTGCTTCGAGGCTGCAGGCAGAAGGCTGCGCTGCCCTCAGGGAGCTCAGCTGTCGTCAGCAGGAACAGTTTCGTCTCAGTGAGCGCGATCCGGCTGGACTTGGCGGCCTCCGCCCAGATGCGCAACGTCTTCCAGAGGTCCTCGGACAGATCGGTCATGCGAACGCCCTCGGCGCGCTGCTTGAGCTGGATCAGGCTTCTATCCGGGCCCCGTTGGATTTCAATGTCGTCAGCTGCTTCGACCGCAACGTCCCAGTCCATGCCGCCGCTCATCCACTGCTCGATACAGATGTGCAGCGCCTTCGCGAACTGAAAAAGGTACCCGAGTGCCGATGCCGACGCCTCGTACTGCTCACCCGTGTCTGTCATCGTCCACTCTCCCCCAGGCCGACCCAGCGATCATTCCACGGAGGTGACCGCCGCACATAGCGATGTGCAGAGAGGAGCAGCGGATTAAGGCGAAGGGGACCACTTCACCCTCCTAGGCGCCCCCGCACGTTGGCCTCTCCTCGGGCTACCAGATGCGGGGAGCCAACCTGAACACACTTGTCCCGGATTCTCTACATCTGATCGATAGCAAGGTCGAATGCAATGTGACCGTGTGTCACCTATGCAGGTGGGCACGCGGGTCAACCGTTCGGCAGCGAAAGACGGCGGTGAGTGAAGACGATGTCCCTCGCGCGTTCTACCGCGGCCGGGGCGAGGCAAGCCAGAACGGGCAGGGCGCAGTGCCAGCCGTCACCCGCGAGGGCACTGGCCGTGAACAACCGGGCTTTCTGCGTCGTTTCCGTCGTGTCGGGCGGGACTTGTATCAGAGCAAACGTCCGGAACGTCTCGGTGAAGGCGGTGCTGGTGGATGCCGAGACGGTGCGGAGGCCTGCCGGCGTCCCGGCTAGGTAGCCAGCCACGGCCGCGAATGCTTCGGCACGGTCGTACGGGACGTTGTGGCAGCGTGCGCGCAGGCGTGCGGCGTCAAGGTTGCCGAGTGCCGCATGGGCGATGGCGATGGCCCCGGTCGGCAGCCCCCACGGGGCGCTGCTGGTCGACTTCCGCTCCCACGACGTCAGCGTGCTGCGGGCGTCGTCGCGTTCTTCTCGGGCGTGCAGGAGGAGCACCGTGAGAAGGTCCTCCGTCTCCAGCCAGGTACCCGACCCTCTGAGCTGATGCGCCACGTGTTCGGCGGCCTGGTGAAGGCGGTCAGCGCATCCTTCGTCGGCATCGTCGATGGCGGCGAAGAGCTCAGTGAGGTCAGCGATACGTCCCCTCCAACCGCGTGAGGAGTCCGCGGTGAGGAGACGTTCTCGTTGGCGGTCGATGAGGTCCACGGCGGTGGCTGGGTCGTAGGACCGCAGACCGGCTGCGATGGCGACGAGCGTGCGATGTCTTCTGTCGTGTTTCGACGGGCCTGTTTCCTCGGCAAGGGCAAGGGCACGCTCACGTTCGCCGACGTGGGCCAGGGCCTGCGCGGCGGAGCCCTTCGCGTCGGCCACCTCCCGGCCCGGAGCGCCGTCGAAGAAGGAGAAATTGCCGGCGCCCTCCAGCGTCCGGGTTCGGTCAGCGGCCTCGTACGCCAGGCGTCGAGCATCCTCGACATGCCCGGCCCGCGACGCCGATACAGCCACCGCAGCGAGCGCCTGCACCTGCTCGACCGGATCCCGCAGACTCCGAGCCAACTGCGCGCCGTCCCCATGCTGGCCGATGGCCGACAGCGCCGCGCACAACGAGCTGAGCCAGGTCTCCCGTGGCAAGAGGCGCCGGGGGCCTCCCCCTTGGGGAGAACCGAGTGCCTCCAGTGCCTTGGACAGCCGCCGGCTCGCCGCGTCCCGCTCGCCGCGGTCCGCTAGGCGGTAGGCCTGCTCCGCCAGCGTCTGCGCCGACGGATCCTGGGCCGGCTCGTCGACGTCATCGGCGAGTACGGCGCGTGCCCCGGCGAGCGTGTCCATGCCCATCAGCCCGGTGTGCCTCTTCTCCGGCACGCACGCGACGAGGCCGCGTGCACGGTCCACTGACCCGGTGTCCACCAGGGCTCGCACGACGGTGGTCAGCATGGGGCTGAGGAGCATGGTCAGGTCGCCTCCGTCCTCGTCCGACAGACCTTCGGGATCGCCCAGCGCGGCCTCAAGGCGACCCGCCGCCCGGTCAGCCAGTATGTTCGCCTGTTCCGGACGGACGGTCGCCAGGGCCGAGGCCGCGGAGGCGTCGACGGCGCAGGCGGTGAGCCGGGACGGGAACGCTCGGGCGTACTGAATGATCCGCTCGTACATCCGGTTGGCTCGCGGGCCCTCAGCGGCCGCGGCGACGGCGGCCCACGCCGCGACCGGCGCGCTCGGATCGGCCGGAGAGCCGGCGACCAGCTCCTCGGCATACCGCTCGGACTGGTCGAGCAACTCCTCGGCCACCGCAGGGTCCTGGGAACGGGCGGCGAAGGCGGCGCGGGCCACCACGGTGGCCCCCGCCTCGTCACCGGCATTCGCCGATGCCCCGAGCTGGCCGAGCAGTTCGCGGCCCCGGCGCAGCTCGCCGACGGCCATCAGGGCCACGGCCGCCTCCCCCGTTGCCTCCTTCGCCTCCTGCTCATCCCCGCTCGGCGGAGCGCTTTCCCGACGAGCCCGCTCAGCCCATTGTGCGGCCTCCGACGCCGCCTCAGTAGCGAGCCAGTCGCCGACTCCGACCAGCACACGGGCCACCCTCGCCAGACGGACAGCCTTCTCTGCCGGGAAAAGGGCGACGAGGGCTAGATCCATGGCTCGCCGAGCATGTCCCAGCCGGGCGAACGTCAACGGGACTCCGGCTGGCAGGGCTCTGGCCCGCTCGGCGAGGACGGCCGAGGATGCCGCGAGCGCCGTCAACTCCACCAAGTCCTCGGGGCATTGACGGCGCACCAGCTGGGCGGTCAGCTCGATGTGGGTGAAGGCGGTGTCCAGTGAGGCGCGCTCCATCAGGGCCCGTTGACGATGTGGGTCGAGGGCGATGTCGGTCAGCCGCTTCAGATCGCCGGCGCTGTGCAGCATGTGCGGGTAGTCGTAGAGCAGGTAGGACGGGGTGTCCGAGGGCCACTCCTGGTCGCGATAGCCATCCGCCCACTCGTGCAGCTGCCTCTCGAACCCGGTCACATCGCCCAAGGCGATCAGGGCTTCCTGACGAAGCTCCTCGTGGCCCAGCGCGTGGACGTGCGGGGTGGCGTGAGAATCGGGCACCAGGACCTGGCCGTGGCTTCCCGGTACGAAGCTGCGGCCGGTAATCCCCCGCAGAAGCCGGTCCACCCGGTGCGGGCGTACCCCGACGAGACGGGCCAGGTCGGCGGCCGTCAGACCACCGCGGGCCGCCACCAGCAATCCGAGCAGCGGGACCCCGACTTCCTCGTCGTCCAGCAGCCGCCGTAGCTCATTCCGTGCCAGGACGCTGATGCCCGTGGCGTGAGACCACGGGGCGAGCGTGCGGATGACGTCCCGGGCACGGAGAGGGTGGTCGTCTGGAACGTCGTCCGGAACGCGCGGACTGGGCCGGCTCGTGACCACCACCCGCATCCCGGCCGGCGGGACCCTCGGTAGCAGGGCGGCAATGCTCGGCCCGCCGGACGCGGCTCCCTTGTCCTCGTCCAGGCCGTCCACGATCAGCACCAGGCGCCGCCCCCGGTTCTGGCACGCCTCCGCCGCGGCCCGGCACAGTCCGGGCAAGTCCTCGGGACGGCTTCCCGCTGCTCCGACCTCCCGCTGGGCGATCAGCGCCAGCTGCCGCATCACCGTCTCGAGGAACACCGACTGGTCGTTGCGGCCCAGGCGATCCGTAATGAAACAGGACACGACCTCCACGGTGTCCGGCCGGTGCCGGAGCGCGAAGTCAGCGACCAAGGCAGACTTGCCCGCCCAGGGACGCGCCTGCCACCACCTGTACGCGGACCCACCTGGGAGATCTGGTCCGGAACAGAACGCGGCCAGTTCCTGAAGCTCGGCCTCCCTGTCCACCAGCTGCGCCGACAGGATGTGCTGCTCGATCCACGCGGCGTAGCTCTCGTCCCCCCGCTCTCGCGCCCTCGCGGACGGGAGAGGCGAGCGGGGAGGCTGGGCTTGATCCAGGAGCGTGCGCCACCAGCCCTCGTCAAACCGCTCATCCGCCCACGTGCTCCACTGCCGGACGACGGCGATCAACTTCTCGCTGCTGCTCGGTTTCGGGCGCTTCGCCTTGGTCCAGTCGTCGTGCAGCCACACGGCCAGGCGCCGGTCGAGCGACGAGTCCCGGCCGTCGACCGACTTGGCGAGAGCCCTACGCGAATATGCGTGCCCGGCTTTCCTGCCGTACCCGGCTCGGGCCTTGACCTCCAGGGCCCGCAGCGCGTCGTACAGCTCACGGGCCTTGGACGACTCCTCCACCCACGCCACCTTCCCCATGTGCCCGCCTGCCCTCCGCTGCCCGCGTCGGGGTCCGGCGGGCACGCCGATGGCCAGGAGCGTAGAGCCAGTTCGCCCGCCTTGCCCGCCCTTTCGGACAGCCACCACCCCCACGCGGCACGGTCATCCATGTCCGGCCCCACCGGCCGGCGACCACCGAGGAGAGGAACACGTGAAAATGACCACGCCCATCGCCCGCAAACTGGGCCGTGCCGCGCTCTTCAGCCTGGTCCGCGGCGCATGCTGGGCACTGGGCTCAGCACTCGTGGCGGGCATCGTTTGGTGGGCCCAGCACCAGTAGATGAACCAAGGTTGCGCCTGGGCCCCGCCCCCGGCCCAGGCGTATCCGGGATGAGCAAGTCGACCACGTTCTCACTCGCCGATACGTGGTGCGGGGGCCGGGGATGTCACTATGCCTCGGAGGATCAGTCGACCAGGACAGCGGCGGCCAAGTCGTCGTCCCTGCCCCAGGCCGAGTATTCACAACGTCTCGAACGGCTGAAGACGAAGCCACCTGCTCGACCGGCCCTAGACCGGGCACCGAAGTGTCCGGGAGGAATATCGAGCCGGGCCTTAGGGGCCTGCCGATCAATAACACGCCGATTCCGGTTCTGCGCCGGCGGCATCTGCTACGAGTGGATGACCTGCGGTGCCACAACATCGAGCAACTGCCAAAGTCGGCGCTACTGAGGCGTAGGTCCGCGTGTTATTGATCGGCAGGCCCTAACGGGTCGATCAGCACCCGCAGGGAGCCCGCTGGCTTCACCTGCACGGACAGACCAGGCTGCAGCGGCCTCCTCCAGAGGCACTGAGAGGCGAGGGCTCAGCCTGAACACACTGACTTGACAGGGAAGACGACCGCCGCCCTGACCCGGTCCCGGCTCTCCGTCAGGCTCTTGTCGGGGAGCCCGACCAGGGTGAAGGCGGCGATGCCCGGCTCCAGGTCGGCCTGGACCTCGACGACGACGCCCTCCACACCCACCAGGGCCACCGAACACGTACGCGCGAATCCCATCAGGCCACCCCCCGCGCGTGCTCGACCACGGGTGCGCCGCGTTCGGGGATCAGGACGCCGACCAGGTCGATGCGGACGCCGCCCGGTGGGGCTCCGCCGTGTTCCTGGAGCCAGCGTTCGGCCAGACCGCGCAACCGGCGGGCCTTGACCGGTGTGACGGCCTCCATCGGATGCTGGAACGCCCCCGCCCTGCGAGTCTTGACCTCGCAGACGACCAGCGCGTCGCCGTCCCGGGCCACGATGTCGATCTCGCCGGTCCTGCCGCCACGCCAGTTGCGGGCCAGGACCGTCATGCCCGTCCCGGTCAGCCTGCGCGCGGCCAGTTCCTCGCCGTAGGCGCCCAGTGCGTTGCGTGCCTCGGATGTCTTCATGTCGGCACCACCTCCGGCACCGACACTGACGCCGTTTCATCCAGCTGTTGGATCTTGGTGGACGAGCGGGTGACTGGGGAAAACCCAGTCACCCGAACGAGTCACCACCGTGATTCCGGTGCTCAGCCGCCCGGCAGCTCCAGATCGCTCTTGTTCAACTCCTCGATATTCACGTCCTTGAACGTCAGGACGCGCACCTGTTTCACGAAGCGGGCGGGCCGGTACATGTCCCACACCCAGGCATCCGCCATCGACACCTCGAAAAACACCTCACCCTGGACCGAGTGCACCTGCATCTCGTAGTCGTTGGTGAGATAGAAGCGCCGCTCGGTCTCGATCACATATTTGAACAGACCGACGACGTCGCGGTACTCCCGATAGAGCTTCAGCTCCATCTCGGTCTCGTACTTCTCGAGGTCCTCGGCGCTCATGGCATGTTCCCCTTCAGCCGTGCGTTCCCCTATTGTGCGCCAGCACCGGGAGCCCCTAGACGATTTCCGTGTCGAGGACCTCGGGCGTGGCCGGGGGACCCTCGTCGAGCACCCTGCGCAGCAGCCCGGCGAGCTTGGTCGGATACACCGTCTCATGTGCCTCGGTCAGTTCCCGGCACGTCCACCAGCGCGCTCCGGCGACGCTGCGCCGCTCCAGGTCCGTCAGCCCCGTGGCGGCGATGGCCGTCTGGGTCGTACGGGCCAGGAAGTACCACTCGTCCTGGTCCCAGCGCCTGCCCGCGAACGGGAACGAGCAGATCCGCCGCCACAGCACGGGGCCCAGTTCGACCTCGGTGACACCGGTCTCCTCGACGAGCTCGCGCAGGGCCGCCTGCTCCCGGGTCTCGTCGCCCTCCACACCGCCGCCCGGAGTGAACCACCAGTCGTCGCTCGGATCGTCCGGCTCGTGGCCGTGCAGCAGCAGGACGCGGTCCTGCGGATCGAGCAGCACGACCCGGGCGACCCTGCGCAGCCCGCCGGGGCCCTCGTCGGACGCGGGCGCCTCAGCGGGCACCGGCGGACTCCTCGCGGGCGCGGGAGCGCCCGGCCAGCTTGGCGACGGGTCCGTACGCCGCTCCGCCCAGCACGAGGACGGCGCCGGCGATCACCAGGGCGATCATCGTGACAAGCGGTCCCGGCTGGGACAGGGCGCCGAGCGTCTTGAACCCGTCGGGGCGGGCGAGCATGCCGTTCATCGGCCAGGCGATGGCGTCGACCCGAGCCCGCACGGCGTCGCGCGCCACGGTGCCACGGGCCGCGTCCGTCAGGTGCGCGGTGGAGTCCAGGGAGCCCCGCCGCTCGTCACCCAGGAGGAACAGCCGCCCCGCGGGGACCTTCACGGTGGGGAAGCCCGTGAGCTCGGCGAGGCTTCCCTCGGGCAGATACGATTCGTCGATCTGTTTGCCGTTGACGGTCAGCTTGCCGTCGGTGCAGCAGGAGACCGTGTCCCCGCCGACGGCGACCACACGCTTGACCACGGACGAGCCCGTGACCCAGGTCTTGTCGTCGAAGACGACGACGTCACCGCGGCGGACCTCGCCGCCGTCGACGCGCTGCGCCAGCACCCGGTCGCCGATCTTGATCGTCGGTGCCATCGAACTCGTGGGGACGGTGTACGGCCGGTAGACGACCGCCGCCCAGGCGAAACCGCCGAGGAACAGCACCAGACCCAGCGCGACGGCGAGCCCGGACAGCCGCTGTCCGGTCCTGCTCCCCACCGGGACCTTGCCTGTGCCGCCGCTGCGCGGGGCCGTACGTGTTGCGCTCTCGCCACCCATGGGGCCGCACCTTACCCGGGGGTACGGTCCGGGGTCAGCCCCCTCTCGATCACGATCGCCCGAGCGGGCCGGATCCGAGCGGCCCGTACGGGAGACGAAAGGGGCCGGCCGCCCCGGACCTGTCCGGAGGGACCGGCCCCGAAGGCCGAGCGGTGTCTCAGTCGTTCTTGGACGCCTTGCGCCTGCGGCGCACCAGCACCAGCGGCGCCGCGCCCAGCAGGGCCACGGAGCCCGGCGAGGTGACCGCCGCGGCCGCCTGGTCGCTCAGACCGGGCTGGTCGAAGGTGTCCGGCACGGGGAGGGCGCCCCAGCGGTTGATGGGCCAGGCCTTGACGATGGCGCGGCCGACGACGTCGTTCACCGGCACCATGCCGTGGTGCTTGTCCGTCTGGTTGTAGCGCGAGTCCCGCGAGTTCTGGCGGTGGTCGCCCATCACCCAGATCATGCCCTTGGGGACCTTGACCGTGAACTGGCCGCCGTCCTCGTCCTGGCTGCACGGGGTGTTCCCGGCGTACACGTACGACGACTCGTTCAGTGCCTTGCCGTTGACCTTCAGCGGGCCGGTGCCCTTGCACTCGATGGTGTCACCACCGACGCCGATGACCCGCTTGATCAGGTCCTTCTCCTCGGCGGACGGCATCAGGCCGATCCAGCTGAGGACGGTCTGAAGGGCGTTCGGGTTAGCCGTGGGCTCGCCCGCCAGCCAGTTGTCCGGGTCGTGGAAGACCACGACCTCACCCCGCTGCGGCTCGGAGCCGAACCACGGAGTGAGCTTGTCGACCAGGACGCGGTCACCCTGCTGGAGGGTGTTCTGCATCGAGTCCGAGGGGATCGAGAACGCCTGCACCAGGAAGGTCTTGATGATCAGCGCGAGGACCAGAGCGATGCCGATCAGGATCGGCAGCTCCTTCCAGAAGGAGCGCTGCTTGGTGGACTTCGGGTCCCGCCCGGAACGTCCGGTCGAGACGTCACCGTCCTCGGAGCCGCTCCCGGAGTCCCCGTCGGGTTCTACGGCCGGGGCAGTCGCATCCTCGGGCCGCTCCGGCTGCCCTTCGGGACCTTCGTGCCCAGAACGCGCGCCGACCGCCACATCCCCCACATCCACTCCTCACTCCGTGCCGCCGCCCGCGCCGTATTCGGCGCAGGCCCACCACTCCCATAACGAGCGGGAGTTCCGCAGGGCTCGGGAGCGGGATCAATCCATCAGGATCCGCAGAGGCCACCCTATGCGACAGAGCTGGAGCGGAAGCCGACCCTCCAGGCGCGTCGGCCACGGTCGAGAACGTGTTCGGCTCCTGGAGCCGGGTCCAGTGGCCGATGGGCCAGCCGATGACCATCGCGCGGCCCACCACCGACTTCTCGGAGACGGTACCGCTGAACTTGTCGCTGCGGTGGTACCGGGAGTCCGCGGAGTTGCCCCGGTGGTCTCCCAGCACGAACAGGCGGCCCGCGGGCACCTTCACCTCGAAGGCGAACTCCGACGGTTTGTCACCGGCGTAGATGTACGGCTCGGTCAAGGGAGTGCCGTTCACCGTCACCCGGCCCTGTGCGTCGCAGCACTTGACCGTGTCCCCACCGAGCCCGACGACCCGCTTGATCAGGTCCTTCTCGTTGTCGGACGGCAGCAGTCCGATGAAGGTGAGCCCCTCCTTGAACTGCTTGACGACCACGGGGTCGTTCTTCTTGTGGCTGTCCTCGGCGGTGAGCCAGCCGCCGGGGTCCTTGAAGACCACGACGTCACCGCGCTTGGGCTGGGAGCCGAACCAGGGGGTGAACTTGTCGACGAGGACGCGGTCGCCGATCTGGATCGTGTTCTCCATGGAGCCCGACGGGATCACGAAGGCCTGGACGAGGAACGTCTTGAGGACCAGGGCTATCAGCACGGCCACGCCGACGAGGAGAGGGATCTCCTTGACCGCCGACCGGCGTCTGCGCCGCTTGATCTTGCGCGCGAGCTTGCGGCGCTCGACCCGGCTCGGCCGTGCGGCGCCGCCGGCGGCACGCCGGGCCCCGGTGGGCAGCAGGTTGTCGGCGGCAGCGGCGGAGACCCCGCGCGCCCGTCCACGGTTACCCACGGGCACCTCCGGCGGCCGGCACGCCCGCGTAGGCGCCGGGACGTGTCAGACGGGTCCAGTGACCCACGGGCCAGGCGATCCAGTCGGCCCGGCCGATGACGTCGCCGACGGGGACCATGCCACCGCCGGGCGAGCCCAGATGGTCACGGGAGTCGCGGGAGCGGCTGCGGTGATCCCCCAGAAGGAACAGGGACCCCTCGGGGACGACGATGTCGAAGGGCACCTCTGACGGGCTGTCGCCTCGATAGAGAAATGTCGACTCGTCGACCGGTCGGCCGTTCACCTCGAGTCTCCCCTCCTTGTCGCAGCAGACCACGTGGTCTCCCCCTACCCCGACGACGCGTTTGACGTAGTCCGCGTTCCCGAAATAACCGGTGCCGTCGAAGACGACGACATCGCCCCGCTGCGGCTCGGAACCGAAACGGTACGCCAACTTGTTTACGAGAACGCGGTCCCCGATCCTCAATCCGGACTCCATGGAGCCGCTGGGAATTTCGAAGGGCTGCATCACGAAGCGGCTGACCAGCAGCAGAAATCCCAGACAGATCAGCACGGTCAAGGTGATCCGGCCCCCGGGAAGCCACCCGGCGACCTTGTCGGCGAACGCAGAACGCGACCGCTCCTCCGGCCCCGCTGTGTCCGAGATCTCCTCGGAAGCGGAAGGGCGGGAGGAGCGGTCGCGCTCCACGGGCTGTGCTTCGGTGTCCATCGGGGCCAGATGCTATCCGGCCCGTCTGAGACACCTTCTTACCGGCTCGGCCGCCGACGGGTCACCGCGGCGGACAAGCTCAGCGGTCGCGCTTCTCCTTGATCTTCGCGGCCTTGCCGCGGAGCTCACGAAGGTAGTACAGCTTGGCGCGGCGCACGTCACCACGGGTGACGACCTCGATCTTCTCGACGATCGGGGTGTGCACCGGGAAGGTGCGCTCGACGCCGACGGAGAACGAGACCTTGCGGACCGAGAAGGTCTCACGGACACCGGCGCCCTGGCGGCGGATGACTACGCCCTTGAACTGCTGCACACGGGAGCGGTTGCCCTCGATGACGCGGACGTGGACGTTGACGGTGTCACCCGGGCGGAAGGCCGGGATGTCGGTGCGCAGCGAGGCGCCGTCGACGATGTCGAGCACGTGGGACATTTTGTCTGCTTTCTTCGCCGATGCCACAGGTCATCAGCGGGAGAGAGGTTCGAAGGTGATGCTGTCTCGTCGGGACGGGCGTCGTGTCCCCCCGTGGCAGGGGCGCACGCCGGACGACGTAGAGCAGCGGCCTATTCTTCCACGGGCTGAGGCCTGCGCCAAAATCGACCGTCGGGGGCCGGGCTCCAGCCCAGGATCGAGAGCATCTCGCGGTCCTTCTTGTCGAAGGAGGAGGCCTCGCAGCGTTCGATGAGGTCGGGCCGGTTCGCCGCCGTACGGCGCAGCGCCTCGTCCCGGCGCCAGCGGGCGATCTTCCCGTGGTGCCCGCTGACCAGCACGTCGGGGATCTCACGGCCACGCCATTGCGGGGGCTTGGTGTACACCGGGCCCTCCAGGAGGTTGGCCATGGCCCCGGGGGCGAAGGAGTCGTCCCGGTGGGACTCGGCGTTGCCGAGGACGCCCGGGAGCAGCCTGGCCACGGCCTCGGTGACGACCAGGACGGCCGCCTCGCCGCCGGCCAGGACGTAGTCGCCGATGGACACCTCGTAGACGGGCATCCTCGTGGCGTACTCGTCGATGACACGGCGGTCGATGCCCTCGTAGCGCGCGGGCGTGAAGACCAGCCAGGGGCGCTCGGAGAGCTCGACGGCGAGCTGCTGGGTGAAGGGGAGTCCGCTCGGGGTGGGGACCACGAGGGCGGGGCCGTGGGCGCCCGTCTCGTATCCGTCGGCCAGTGCGGAGTCGAGGGCATCGCCCCAGGGCTCGGTCTTCATGACCATGCCGGGGCCGCCGCCGTAGGGCGTGTCGTCGACCGTGTTGTGACGGTCGTACGTCCAGTCCCTGAGGTCGTGAACGTGCACGTCCAGCTGTCCGCGCGCGCGGGCCTTGCCGACCAGCGAGACGTTCAGGGGCTCCAGGTACTCGGGGAAGATCGTGACCACGTCGAGCCGCATCAGGCGTCGGCCCCCGTGGCGCCCTCGCCTGAACCGCCTTCGGCCTCGGCCTCGGCTTCGGCGGAACAGGAGGCTTCCGAGCCGCCCTCGTCGGGCCCGGCCTCCTCGTCCCTGGTGGAGGCGATCTCGGCCAGGTCGTCGATCAGCCCGGGCGGCGGGTCGATGACGGCCCGCTGCTCCTCCAGGTCGATCTCGACGACGATCTCCTCCACGAACGGGATCAGCACCTCGGTCCCGTCCGGGCGCTCCACCACGAACAGGTCCTGCGAGGGCAGGTGCGAGATCTCCGTGATGCGTCCGACCTCGGCGCCTTCGACGGTGACCACGTCCAGGTCCATCAGCTGGTGGTCGTAGTACTCGTCCGGGTCCTCCGGCGTCTCCTCCGGGTCCACCTCGGCGATCAGCAGGGTGTTGCGCAGCGCCTCGGCGGCGTTGCGGTCCCGCACGCCCGCGAAGCGCAGCAGGAGACGGCCGCTGTGGACGCGGCCGGTCTCGATGGTCAGCGGTCCGGTGGAGGCCGGATCGGTGAACAGGACGGCACCGGGGCCGAGCCGCAGCTCCGGCTCGTCGGTGCGGACCTCCACGGTGACCTCGCCCTTGATGCCGTGGGCGCGGCCGACGCGAGCGACTACCAGCTGCACTGTGCTTGATCTCCTGTCGTGTACCGACGGCAATGCTTCGGATGCGGATACGAGGGCCCGGTCGGCCCGCGGGGCGGACGACTCCGGCCGTACGGACGGCCACGGGCCGCCGTACAGACGACTGCGGGCCGGGGACGGCTCGTAAGCCCTCCCCGGCCCGAGCCGGTGCTGCCTGTTACATCAGCGGACGTGGTCCACATCGACGAGGTCGACGCGGACACCGCGGCCGCCGATGGCGCCCACGACGGTACGCAGAGCGCGCGCGGTGCGGCCGTTGCGGCCGATCACCTTGCCGAGGTCGTCCGGGTGGACCCGGACCTCGAGAACGCGCCCACGGCGCAGGTCACGCGAGGCGACCTGCACGTCGTCGGGGTTGTCGACGATGCCCTTCACGAGGTGCTCGAGAGCCTCCTCGAGCATGCTCAGGCCTCGGTCGACTCGGACTCGGCCGCAGCCTCGTCCTTCTTCTCAGCCTTCTTCTTCTGGGTGATGGCCTCACCCTTGCCCGTGTCGTCGCCACCGAGGGCGTCGAACAGCGGGCGCGCGGCCTTCGGCTCGGCGACGAGCAGCGGAGCCGGGGCCGGCAGGCCCTTGAACTTCTGCCAGTCACCGGTCAGCTTCAGGATGGCGAGCACGGGCTCGGTCGGCTGCGCGCCGACACCCAGCCAGTACTGCGCGCGGTCCGAGTCGACCTCGATGCGCGAAGGGTTCTGCACCGGGTGGTACAGACCGATCTCCTCGATGGCCCTGCCGTCACGGCGGGTACGGGAGTCGGCGACGACGATGCGGTAGTGAGGCGAACGGATCTTGCCCAGACGCTTCAGCTTGATCTTGACTGCCACGGAAGTGGTGTCTCCTGGTCTTGACGGGGTTGGGCACGCAGAGATGGCCGCGTGGGGTTGCGGTACCCGAGTGCCCGATGGACGCGTCAGCCGGAGGAGAGAGGGGTCCTATGCGGCTGTCGAGTACAGCTAGCCATTCTGCCACATCCCGCGGTCCGTCCGGACCGGGGGTGCTCGGGCTCACGCCGGGACGAGCGCGCGGCCGACGGGCACCCGGTGTCCGGGTGCCCGCCGGCCGCGCGACGGTGTGGACCGGCCGCGGGGGCGTCGGAGCGGTGCCGCCCGCGCGCACTCGTGCCTCCTGAATTCCCCCACACGCCCGAGGGCGTGGAGGGAGGCACGACTGCTCACGGGCCGCGCTGACTCGTCCGGCACCCACGAGACGCCGGTGGAGCTCGCGCTTCAGCCGGCTGCCGCCCCGACCACCTCCGGGATGCGGAAGGGCTTGCCACAGCCTCCGCACACGATCGGCGCCTGCGCGAGGACGGACGGGACGACGCGCACGTTGCGCCCGCAGTCGCAGACAGCCTTGACGCGGACACCTCCCCCGGAGGAGCCGTGGCGGGCGGCCGGTCCGCGGAACGAGCGGGCGGTGTCCGCGGACGTGGCGGCCGAGTGGGCCTTCAGCGCGCGCTGGAGCCGCTCGATGGTCGGGCGGTAGCGGCGCTTCGCCTCGGGGTTGAGCGTGACCAGCGAGAAGCCACTGCTGGGATGCGGCTCCTCGGGGTGGTCGAGGCCCAGCTCCTCGGCGATCGCGAGGAATCTGCGGTTGTGATAGCGGCCGGCGCGCGAGGTGTCGCGGACTCCACGCGCGGCGGCGATGCCGTGGACTGCTTCGTGAAGCAGTCGTTCGAAGGAGAGCTCGTGCCCGCAGGCGGACGACGATTCTCCGATCAGGGACTCTGGCGCGGCAAGATCGGGCAGTTCGGGGTGGTGCCGCTGAATATCGGCCCACGCGCCTGCCAGCTCTGCGGCGAGAACAGGTGGTGTCGTGCTCACGTAATGAGAACGAGCGGGAGTGCCTCCGTGTTCCTATTACGGGGCATCCCAAATAATTTGCACGTACCCGTCAGTTGCCACTGATGCGTCCCGACGAGGGCGGGTGCGCTGATCTGCGGAGAAGCGTCACAGCTCATACCAAGGCGGTACGTAGGCACACGTACGCCCCGGCGCGTAGGCGGTCTCCGCACGCCGGGACACCTGTGGTCGGCAGTTGCGCAAGAGGTGTTTCGGCCGCCCTGCCGGTGTCCTCAGTAGGCGCGAGCGACGACGGCGACGTTACCGGGTGCGTCGTCGGTGCCGGGCACCGACCCGTCCTCGGCGACCAGACACCGTACGGTCACCGCGTGCTCGGCGAGCCTGGCCTCGCCCTCTTCGCCGAGGTCGGCCCAGGGAATGCGGGCCCAGCCGCCGGCCAGCGCGGCCTCCACGGCCGCGTCGAT
Organism: Streptomyces sp. NPDC024698; assembly: GCF_055559015.1. Lineage (NCBI taxonomy): Bacteria > Bacillati > Actinomycetota > Actinomycetes > Kitasatosporales > Streptomycetaceae > Streptomyces > Streptomyces sp. NPDC024698. The sequence continues at coordinate 112,403 of NZ_JBVHLK010000015.1, forward strand.
CGTCGACACGTCCGACGTACGGGACGCACGGCGCTCCCTGGACTGCTTCAGGAGCAGCGCCTGGTCCTCCTCGAGGATCGCGGGGAGCAGCGTCGCCAGCGCGTCGACGGCCACCGGCTCCTTGCCGCCGGGAATGCGGCGGGCCAGCATCGCCGTGCCGTTCTCCAGGTCACGGGGGCCGACCTCGACGCGTACGGGCACGCCCTTGAGCTCCCAGTCGACGGCGCGGCGCCCGAACGGGGTGTCCGTGCGGTCGTCGACCTGGACCCTCACGCCCGCCGCGGTCAGCCGGTCGCCGATCTCGCGGACCTTGGCCAGAACCGCCTCGTCGCCCTTGATCGCGAGGACGACCACCTGTACGGGGGCGAGCCGGGGCGGCACCCGCAACCCGCTGTCATCGCCGTGCGACATGATCAGGCCACCCACCATGCGGGTCGAGGAGCCCCAGGAGGTCTGCCAGACGAGCTCCTGCTTCCCGTCCCTGGACAGGTACCGGGTGTTGAACGCCTTCGCGAAGTTCTGCCCCAGCTCGTGGCTGGTGCCCATCTGGAGCGCCTTGCCGTCGCCCATCATGGCTTCGAGCGTGAGGGTGTTGACGGCACCCGCGAACCGCTCGCTCGCCGTCTTCCGGCCAAGGACGACATCGATGCCGAGGATGTCGGTCATGAAGTCGGCGTACACCTCCTTGTGGATGTGCGCCGCGTAGTCCCGGGCGTCCTCGTACGTGGCGTGCGCGGTGTGGCCCTCCTGCCAGAGGAATTCGGTCGTCCTCAGGAACACCCGGGGGCGCATCTCCCAACGGACCACGTTCGCCCACTGGTTGATGAGCAGGGGAAGGTCGCGGTAACTCTGCACCCACTTGGAGAAGTACTCGTTGACGATCGTCTCGGAGGTGGGGCGGACGACGACCGGCTCCTCCAGCTCCTTGCCTCCGCCGTGCGTGACCACCGCGAGCTCCGGCGCGAAGCCCTCGACGTGCTCCGCCTCCCGGGTCAGGTACGACTGCGGGATGAACAGCGGGAAGTACGCGTTCTGGGCACCCGCCCGCTTGATGCGGGCGTCCATCTCCTGCTGCATCCGCTCCCACAGCCCGTACCCGTAGGGCCGGATGACCATCGTGCCGCGCACCGGGCCGTTGTCGGCGAGCTCGGCCTTGTTGATCAAGTCCTGGTACCAGCGCGGGAAATCGTCCGCCCTGGGCGTGAGAACGGGTGCCTTTGCCATGTGGGTGATGCTACGGGCACACGTTGCCGGTATGTGAATTCTTGCGCCTTTCGCGGCCGGGGCACAAACGGGCCCCCGCAACCCCTGGACGGCACGTCGAGGGCGGAGTTACCTGACATACGGGGGGAGTGCGGGCCTTACGCGCGGGGGCGGAGGAAAGGAGGCCCGGCGGCAACTCTCGGCGGATTGGGGCACTTTCGATGACACCTACGCTCGTGCGGCAGCGCCTTCCTCATGCGGGCCCATCGCCCCACGCGGACCGGGATGCACGCGCGCGTGACTGGGCCGAGATCCAGGAGCGGATGCTGGTGCCGCTCTACGAGGCCGTCTACGACCGGCTCGAAGTGGGCGGCGGGACACGGCTGCTCGGGCTCGGCTGCGGGTCGGGGCTCGCCCTGCTGATGGCGGCCTCCCGCGGCGCCGCGGTCACGGGTGTCGACTCCTCGTCGCCCGAACGGCTGGCCCTCGCGCGGGACCGGCTGCTGCCCCGGGACGGGGACACCGGACCGCGGGCCGGGGCCCGGATCGTCTCCGGATCCCCACGGGACACGGTGGCCGAGGGAACGGCGGCCTACACCGTGGTGACCGCGTTCGAGCCGATCGGCTGTGTGGCCGGCGACTCCGAGGGGCTCGGCTCGCTGCTCGCGCAGGCTGCCCCGCTCGCCGGACGGGGGGCACCCGTGGTGCTCGTCGGGTGGGGGCCGCCGGAACGCTGCACCACCTCGGCCGTGCTGCGGGTGGCCACCAAGCTGGCCGATCCGCTGCGCGGTGCGGCGAGCTGGCGTGCCGCCCGCCGGGACGACCTGGAGGAGGTCGCCCAGCGGGCCGGGCTGCGGCCGGACGGCTCCGGGCGGGTGGCCTGCCCGTTCGGCTACGCCGATGTGGACAGCGCCGTCCGCGGGCTGCTCTCCACGGGGCTCTTCGACGCCGCGGTGGACGCCACCGACCAGGCCCAGGTCGACAAGGAGGTGGCCGAGGCGCTGCATCCTCATCTGCGGCGGGACGGGACCGTCTGGATGCCGAACGTGTTCCGGTATCTGATCGCCCGTACGCCCTGAGAGCGGTGGGGGGCGGGGCCGTGCCGGTGCTTCAGCCCGTCGCCGTCGGGTGAGGGGTGGGCGTCGGTGGCGACGGGCATCGATGGACCGGCACGTCCCCTCACGTTCGATTCCGGCTGCGGGTGTGCGGTGGCTTGGGGGTGGTTCCGGGCGCCGGGGTCACGCCTCCTTGGTCGTGCGGGGCACTCCGGCGATCCGGTACGCCTCGGCCTCCTCCAGCGTCTCGTTCGCGAGGAGCGCCTCTGCCAGGGCGTCCAGCTGTCCCCGGTGCTCACGGAGTTTCTGGCAGGCCTCCTCGTAGCACTCGTCGACGATGCGGCGCATCTCGTGGTCGATCGAGTCGAGGGTGCCCGGGGCGGCCGAGAGGCCGTAGGCCTGCTGGGCGTCGCCCGGCAGCGCGGACAGCCGGCCGACGCGTTCGCTCATGCCCCAGCGGGCCACCATGCCGCGGGCGAGGTTCGTGACCTGTTCCAGGTCGTTCTCCGAGCCCGTGGTGATGACGTCGTAGACGACGTGCTCGGCGGCCATGCCGCCGAGGGCGCCGATGATCCGGCCGCGCAGATACTCCTCGGTGTACGCGTACCGGTCCGCGTCCGGCGTCGAGAGGGTGACGCCCAGGGCACGTCCGCGCGGGACGATGGTGATCTTGCGGACCGGGTCGGCGCCCGGCCGCAGCATCCCGAGGAGGGCGTGGCCGCTCTCGTGGTACGCGGTGCGACGGCGCTCCTCGTACGGCATGACCAGGGAGCGTTCGGCGCCGAGCTGGACCTTTTCGAGCGCTTCGGAGAGGTCCCCCTGGGTCACCTCGGACTGCTTGCGCTTCACGGCGAGCAGGGCGGCCTCGTTGGCGAGGTTGGCGAGGTCGGCGCCGGTCATGCCCGGGGTCGTCCGGGCCACCTGGGTCAGGTTCACGTCCGGGGCGAGCGGGATGTCGCGGGTGTGGATCTCCAGGATCGCCTCGCGGCCGCCGCGGTCGGGGGGCGAGACGTTGACGACGCGGTCGAAGCGGCCGGGCCGGGTGAGCGCCGGGTCCAGGATGTCGGCGCGGTTGGTGGCGGCGATGACGATGACGCCCTCCGCGCCGGAGAAGCCGTCCATCTCGGTGAGGATCTGGTTGAGCGTCTGCTCGCGCTCGTCGTGGCCGCCCATGGCGGAGCCGCCCGACCGTGAGCGTCCGATGGTGTCGATCTCGTCGATGAAGATGATGGACGGGGCCACCTTGCGGGCCTCGGCGAACAGTTCGCGCACGCGCGAGGCGCCGACGCCCACGATCATCTCGATGAACTCGGAGGCGGAGGCGGAGAAGAAGGGGACGCCCGCCTCACCCGCGACGGCCCGGGCGAGGAGGGTCTTTCCGGTGCCGGGCGGGCCGGCCAGCAGCACCCCGCGCGGCATCTTGGCGCCCATCCTGCGGTAGGCGTCGGGGTTCTTGAGGAAGTCGACGACATCGTTGAGCTCGCCGGCCACCTCGTCGATGCCGGCCACGTCCGAGAACGTGGTGCGCTTGCCGCCGGGCACGAGTTCGACCGGTTTCGGGGGCGCCTTGCGGCCGAGCATGCCGCCCGCACCGCCCGCGCCGGAGCCCATGCGCCTGGCGATGAAGATCCACAGCACGACGAGCAGGATCATCGGGGCGAGCGAGATCAGCAGGTTGAACAGGAAGCTGCGTTCCTGGACGACCGGCGAGGCGGTCACGGTGACGTCGTGCTTCTGGAGGCTGTCCCACAGCTTGTCGTCCGCGAAGACCGGGCGCTGCGTCTTGAACTTGGTGTATTTCCCGCCGCCGTCGGGCTTCTCCTGGGAGTTCTTGAGCTGTCCCTGGATCGCGTCGCCCTTGGCGTAGATCTTGGTGACATTGCCGTCGTCGACCTGCCGACTGAACTCCGTGTACGAGATCGTCGGTTCGTTGCCCTTGTTGTAGAAGGACAGCACCAGGTTGGCGATCAGGAACACGATGAGCGCGGCCAGGGCCAGGCTCCACCATCCGCCGGGCAGCTTCCGCCGGCCGCCGGGCGGCGGGGTCGGCTCGGGTGGCGTGCCTTCGGTGCGCCACGGCTGGTCCGGTGCCTTGCGGGGCGGCACGGGATTGCTCATACAGGGACGTTACGACAGATGGCGGACACCGGCACCCGCGGTCGTGCCGCTGGGGGCGCCCCTCGGTGAGGGGCGCCCCCAGCGGGCGTCACGACGGTGTCCCCGTACGGGACGGGAGATCGTTCCCGGGCGTCAGCCCATGAACTTCTTGAACTCGTCCGGCAGCTCGAAGTCCTCCTGGGCGTTCTGCTGCGGGAGGCCGAAGGCGTTGCCGCCCTGGGCGCCGGCCTCGCGGCGGGCGGCCTCCTCTTCCTCCTGCTGCTTGCGCTTCATCGGGTTGCCCGAGCGCTGCTTGCCCTTGGCCTGCTTCGGCTTCTTCTTGGCGCGGCCGGGGCCGCCGCCCATGCCCGGCATCCCGGGCATGCCCGGCATCCCGCCGCCCTGGGCCATGCGGGACATCATCTTGCGGGCCTCGAAGAAGCGCTCGACCAGGCCCTTGACCGCGCTGACCTCGACGCCGGAACCCTTGGCGATACGGGCGCGGCGCGAGCCGTTGATGATCGTCGGGTCCCGGCGCTCGCCCGGGGTCATCGACTTGATGATCGCGCCGACGCGGTCGACGTCCCGCTCGTCCAGGTTGTTGATCTGGTCCTTGATCTGACCCATGCCCGGGAGCATGCCGAGCAGCTTGCTGATGCTGCCCATCTTCCGGACCTGCTCCATCTGGGCCAGGAAGTCGTCCAGGGTGAAGTCCTGGCCCTTCTTGGACGCCAGCTTGGAGGCCATCTTCTCGGCCTCTTCCTGGCTGAACGTCTTCTCCGCCTGCTCGATCAGGGTGAGGAGGTCACCCATGTCGAGGATGCGGGAAGCCATCCGGTCCGGGTGGAAGGCGTCGAAGTCGTCGAGCTTCTCGCCGTTCGAGGCGAACATGATCGGCTTGCCGGTGATCTGCCGGATCGACAGGGCGGCACCACCACGGGCGTCACCGTCGAGCTTGGAGAGCACCACGCCGTCGAAGCCGACGCCGTCGCTGAAGGCCTCGGCGGTGTTGACCGCGTCCTGGCCGATCATCGCGTCGACGACGAAGAGGATCTCGTCCGGGCTGACGGCGTCGCGGATGTCCGCGGCCTGCTGCATCAGCTCCTGGTCGATACCGAGGCGGCCGGCGGTGTCCACGATCACGATGTCGTGGACCTTGGTCTTGGCGAACTCGATGGAGTCCTTGGCGACCTTGACCGGGTCGCCGACGCCGTTGCCCGGCTCGGGGGCGTACACGGCGACGCCCGCGCGCTCGGCGACGACGCTGAGCTGGTTGACCGCGTTCGGACGCTGGAGGTCGGCGGCGACGAGGATCGGGGAGTGGCCCTGGTCCTTGAGCCACTTGCCGAGCTTTCCGGCGAGCGTGGTCTTGCCCGCGCCCTGGAGGCCCGCGAGCATGATCACGGTGGGCGGGTTCTTGGCGAACCGCAGACGGCGGGTCTCCCCGCCGAGGATCGTCACGAGCTCGTCGTTGACGATCTTCAGGACCTGCTGGGCGGGGTTGAGGGCCCTGGAGACCTCACTGCCCATGGCCCGTTCCTTGACGTTCTTGATGAACGTGCGGACGACGGGCAGGGCGACATCGGCTTCGAGGAGCGCGATGCGGATCTCGCGTGCCGTGGCGTCGATGTCCGCCTCACTGAGGCGCCCCTTGCCGCGGAGGTTTTTGAACGTCGCGCTGAGGCGGTCGGAGAGGGTATCGAACACGGTGGCTTCGGTCCTCGGAGTCGGGGTCGTTTCGGGCTGCCCTCCAGGGTATCTGTCCCCGCAAGCGATTCATCCCCGCACACCGCATTCCGGCGGCCGAGGACGAGGTCCGGGGCGGTGAAGAGCGCTCGGCACCCCTTCCCCACCCCTTCCCCGGCCGGGGTCCGCCGGCCGGAGGGCCCCCGGGGTCGCGGAGATCACATGTCACGCGGCGGGGCGGGCCCCGGGGCTCAGGTCCGCAGGGCCTCCTCCAGGGTGCGGGCCACCGAGGCGGCCTCCTCCCCCGGCAGGGGTTCCCCCTTCGTGCCCGTCACGTAGAAGGCGTCCACGGCGTTCGCGCCGAGCGTGGAGACGTGCATGCTCCGTACCCGCACCCGCGCCGTCTCCAGGGCGCGTCCGATGCGGTGCAGCAGGCCCGGGGCGTCATGGGCGCGGACCTCGATGACCGTGGCCAGGCGGGACGCCGCGGGGGCGACGGTGACGCGCGCGGGGGGCGCGACGACGCCACGGCGGCGCGGATAGGCGGCGTCGCGCTCGGCGAGGCGGGCGGTGATGTCCAGGGAGCCGTCGAGGGCGCGTACGAGGTCGGCGCGCAGCCGGGCCGCCTGCGGCAGGGAACCGTACTCGGCGGCGACCCGCCAGTTGAGCAGCAGGACCGAACCCTCGACGCCGTCGGGCAGGTCGAGGGCGCGCAGTTCCGCGGTGCGGACGGTCAGCCGGTGCATGGCGAGGACCCCGGCCACCGACGGGAGCACCCCCGGCTGGTCGGGGACGGCGATGAGGAGTTCCACGCCGAGCGGCTCCGGGTCGTCCGGGCCGGTGCCGGTCTCGGCCTCGGGGTCGAGGGGTTCGGTCTGGGCGCGCAGGGCCAGGACGGGTCCGCCGGTGCGGAACGCCTCGATCGCGAGGCGTTCCATCTCGGCGGTCGGCGCGGCGGCCTCGGGTTCCTCGGACGCGTCCCCCGCGAGCACCGCCGAGACCCGTTTGACCAGGTCGGCGACGAGGGAGCCGCGCCAGGACGACCAGGCGGCGGGCCCGGTGGCCAGCGCGTCCGCCTCGGTGAGGGCGTGCAGCAGTTCCAGGGTGCCCTGGGAGCCGACGGCCTCGGCGACCGAGCGGACGGTGGCCGGGTCCTCCAGGTCCCGCCGGGTCGCGGTGTCGACGAGCAGCAGATGGTGGCGTACGAGGGTGGCGAGCACCGCGGCGTCCACACGGTCGAAGCCGATCCGGGTGGCCACGTCGCGGGCGATGATCTCGCCGGCCACGGAGTGGTCGCCCGGCCAGCCCTTGCCGATGTCGTGGAGCAGGGCAGCGACCAGGAGGAGGTCGGGGCGGCCGACGCGGCGGGTCAGCTCGGAGGCGCGGACGGCCGTCTCGATGAGGTGGCGGTCGACGGTCCAGATGTGGACGGCGTTGCGCTGCGGCCGGCAGCGCACCCGCTCCCAGTCGGGCAGCAGCCGCGTGATCAGCCCTTCGGCCTCCAGCGCCTCCCAGACCCCGATGGTCGGCCGGCCCGAGCCGAGGAGGGTCACCAGCTGTTCGCGGGCCTCGGCGGGCCATGGGGTGGGCAGGGGGCGTACGGCGGCGGCCAGACGCCGTACGGCGTGCAGGGAAAGCGGGAGGTCCGCCTGCGCCGCCGCGGCGGCGGCACGCAGCGGGAGCACGGGGTCGCGTTCGGGCCGGGCGGCGCGGGCGAGCACGACCTCGCCGTCCTGTTCGACCACTCCCTCGGCGAGGGGGGAGCGTTCGGCGACGGGCTTGCCGCCGCCGAGCATGGCCCGCAGCCGCGGCCGCACCGCGCGCGAGCGCAGGACGCGTCCCACCTCGCGCCAGGTGACGTCGGACGCGTACGAGACGACGCGGGCGGCCTCGTACACCTGGCGCAGCAGGGTGTCGGCGTCCAGGAGTCCGAGTTCGGCGGCGACCTGGTCCTGTTCCTGGAGGGCGAGGCGGTCGGTGGCGCGGCCGGTGGCGAGGTGCAGGGCGTCACGGACGTCCAGGAGCCGGCGGCGGGCGTCGGCGAGGCCTTCGCGGGGTGCGTCGGCGAGCCAGGACGCGGCGACGGCGCGCAGCGCGGTGGCGTCGCGCAGTCCGCCGCGCGCCTCCTTCAGGTCGGGTTCGAGGAGGTACTGGAGTTCGCCCTGGCGTTCGCCGCGTTCCGCGCACAGTTCCTGGAGCTCGGGCAGGCGCTTGGGCGCCTGGTTGCGCCAGTCGGCGAGGACGGCGGTGCGCAGTCCCGCGGTGAGGCCGAGGTCCCCGGCGAGGTGGCGGGCGTCGAGGAGGCCGAGCTGGACCTTGAGGTCGTCGGAGGCGGTCTTGCGGGCCTCGGCCGGGGTGCGGACCGAGTGGTCGAGATCGAGGCCGAGGTCCCACACGGGGTACCAGAGGCGGTCGGCGAGGCCGGCGACGGCGCCGGAGTCGGAGCCGTCGTGCAGCAGGAGCAGGTCGAGATCGCTGCGGGGGGAGAGCTCACCGCGGCCGTAGCCGCCGACGGCGACGAGGGAGACCCCGCGCAGGCCCTCGGATCCGGCGGCGAACAGGCCGGTCAGCCAGTCGTCCGTCAGTTCCGCCAGGGCCGCACGGCGCGGCGGCCCGGACCGCGCCCCCTCCTGGAGGAGGCGCAGCCGGGCCGCCGCGTAGCCGCTGGGTCCCGAGTCCTCTGCTTCCACTCGCGTGTCCGTGCTCGTCACCCAGCGACTCCTGTCTTCCCTGTTCCTGCGGGCCGGTCCCGTCAGAGTGCGTCGGGGCCACGCTCGCCGGTGCGGACGCGGACGGCCGTCTCGACCGGTACGGACCACACCTTGCCGTCGCCGATCTTGCCGGTGCGGGCCGCCTTCACGACGACGTCGACGAGCTGTTCGGCGTCGTCGTCCTCGACCAGCACCTCGATGCGGATCTTGGGAACGAGGTCGACCGTGTACTCGGCGCCGCGGTACACCTCGGTGTGTCCCCGCTGCCGACCGTAGCCGCTCGCCTCGGTGACCGTCAGTCCGTGGACCCCGAAGGCCTGGAGTGCCTCCTTGATCTCGTCGAGCCGGTGAGGCTTGACGACGGCGGTGATGAGCTTCATGCGTCCACCTTCTTGGCGTCCGTGTCGGCCGGGGCGGGCACGGCGGTCCGGGCGGAGCCACCACCGGCGCCGCTGAAGTCGTATGCGGTCTCGGCGTGCTCGGCCTGGTCGATGCCGGCGATCTCCTCGTCCTCGGTGACCCGCATGCCGATGGTCTTGTCGATGACGAAGGCGAGGATCGCGGAGACGACCAGGGAGTAGCCGAGGACGGCGAAGACGCCGGCGCACTGCTTCCAGAACTGGGTCAGGCCGCCGCCGTAGAAGAGGCCCTCGACCGTGGACTGGCCGTGGCCGCTGGCGAAGAAGCCGATCAGCAGGGAGCCGATGACACCGCCGACGAGGTGGACACCGACGACGTCCAGGGAGTCGTCGTAGCCGAACCTGTACTTCAGGCCGACGGCCATGGCGCACAGGACACCGGCGATGGCACCGACCGCGATGGCGCCGAGCGGGGAGACCGCGCCGCCGGACGGGGTGATGGCGACCAGACCGGCGACCGCGCCGGAGGCGGCGCCCAGCGTGGTGAACGCGCCGTGCCGGATCTTCTCGTAGAGGAGCCAGGCCAGCATGGCGGCCGCGGTGGCGACCTGCGTGTTGACGAACATCAGCGCGCCGACGCCGTCGTCGTTGCCGAGCCAGGAGCCGGCGTTGAATCCGAACCAGCCGAACCACAGCAGACCGGAGCCGAGCATCACCAGCGGGAGGCTGTGCGGGCGCATCGGGTCCTTCTTGAAGCCGACGCGCTTGCCGATGACCAGGATCACGCCGAGTGCCGCGGCGCCCGCGTTGATGTGGACCGCCGTACCGCCGGCGAAGTCGATCACGCCGAGGTCGAAGGCCCAGCCGCCGGTGCCCCACACCCAGTGGGCGACCGGGAAGTAGACGAGCGTGGCCCACAGCGTGATGAAGATCGACCACGCGGTGAACTTCACCCGGTCCGCGAGAGCACCGCTTATCAGCGCGGGCGTGATGATCGCGAACATGAGCTGGAAGACCATGAAGACGAAGACCGGGATGGTGTATCCGGGCCAGAGTTCCGTCAGACCGATGTTGCTGAGGCCGACCCAGTCGGAGGTCCAGCCGATGAACGATCCCTTGTCCGTGCCGAAGGCGAGGGAGAAGCCGTACAGCACCCACAGGATGGTGATGATCCCCATGCTGATGAAGCTCATCATCAGCATGTTCAGGGTGCTCTTGACCCGGACCATGCCTCCGTAGAAGAAGGCGAGGCCCGGCGTCATGATGAGCACGAGGGCGGAAGCAATGAGCATGAAGCCTGTGTTCGCGGAGGACAGCTTGGGTGCCTCCGCGGCAAGCGTGATGGCTGGTGCCATCGGCGTCTCCTCGTCGTTGGTACGGCCCCGTGCGGGCGAAGCCTGGATGGGTCGTGAGGGGTGGGCCGGTTATGCGCCATGAGATTGACGCAGCGCCGTTTCCGTGGACGCCCCTCGATGTTTCGCACCCGTGACGAAGGCGCTCCGTGTGTTACACGTTCATGAACTGCCCCATTGCGGTCGAAACGATCGTTATCGTGACGCAATCTCCCGCGGGACGCCGACGGCGTCCGGGGCGGGTCCGGCCGGGGTTGCCGTACGGGTGGTCCCAGCGGTGGCCCGCCTCCCGCGCGGGAGCGGCGCCGGCCGGGGCCGCACGCAGCGGAACCGGCCACGGCGGGCCGTCCGATGACCTGGCATGGGGGAGCCGAGTCGGGCAGTTCGGGACGGCCGGCCGCAGCCGGGGTACTGGGCGGGGCCGCCTCGGCGGCCGGGGGTCAGACCGCCTCGGCGGTCTCGGGCAGGTCGACGGCGAGCTGCTCGGTGAGGTCGATGACCTCGGCGAGGTCGCCGAACTCGCGGACCGCGGTGTCGACCGTCTTTCGGATACGAGTGTTGACGCGCTCGGAGCGCACTTTCCTGCCGATCCTCAGGGCTTCTTTGGCCAGGACCGCACTCTGCTCGGGCTCACGCTGGAGAAGGTGCACGGTGGCCATGCCGATGAGGTTGAGCGCGTACGACCGCTGGTGCTCGGAGTCCTTGCCGAAGCGGTCGACCGCCTGCTGCATGAGGGGCTCGGCCATGGAGGCGTACGTGGGGCTGCGCCCGGCGACGTAGGCGAGGTCGCGGTAGGAGTGCGAGTTCTCGCCGTACAGCTCGGCCTTGGAGAAGAAACGGATCCAGTCGGGGTCCGGCTCGTCCCACTCGTGCACGTCGGTGAAGGTGTCCTCGGCCATGCGGACGGCCCGTTTGCACTTTCCGGGCTGGCCCATGTTGGCGTAGGCGCGGGCCTCCATCGCATACAGCATCGACTGGGTGCGCGGACCGGCGCAGTCACGGCTTCCGTACTGGGCGAGGTGGATCAGCTCCAGCGCGTCCTCGGGCCGCCCGAGGTGGATCATCTGACGGCTCATGCTGGAGAGGATGTACGAGCCGAGCGGCTTGTCACCCGCCTCCTTCGAGGCGTGCAGCGCGAGCACGAAGTACTTCTGGGCGGTGGGCTGGAGGCCCACGTCGTAGCTCATCCAGCCCGCCAGCTCGGCCAGTTCGGCGGCGACCTTGAACAGGCGCCTCTCGGTGGCGGCGGGCTGCGGCTCCTGGAGCAGGTCCGTCACCTCGTGCAGCTGGCCGACGACGGCCTTGCGGCGCAGTCCGCCACCGCACTGCGCGTCCCACTGACGGAACATCACGGTGGTGGACTCCAGGAGGTCCAGCTCCGGCTGGGAGAGCCTGCCGCCGCGGCGTGTGGAGGCCGGCGGTTCGGCCGGCTCGTACGCCGTCGGCGGGGTGGGCACGAGCCAGCGCTGCATGGGCTCGATGAGGGCCGGGCCCGCGGAGAGGCCGAGCGAGCTGCCGAGGAAGCCGCGCCGGGCCAGCATCAGGTCGCTGCGCGAGTACTCGCTGATCAGGGCGACGGTCTGGGGGCCGGTCCAGGGCAGGTCGATGCCGGACACGGAGGGTGCCTGGTGGGCCGCGCGCAGGCCGAGGTCCTCCACGGCCACGACACAGCCGAACCGCTCGGAGAACAGCTCGGAGAGGATCCGCGGGATCGGCTCGCGCGGGTTCTCCCCGTCCAGCCAGCGGCGCACCCGGGAGGTGTCGGTCGAGATGTGGTTGGCCCCCAACTGGCGGGCCCTGCGGTTCACCTGGCGCGCCAGCTCGCCCTTCGACCATCCGCTGCGCACGAACCACGAGCCGAGCAGCTCGTTCGGGCGCTTGTCAGCGTTCGCCCCGCCTCCGCCGTTGCCGCCCACTGGAACGCCCCCACTCCCCGAGACCACTTGTCGCCGCTCTGCGTCAAGCCCTATCAGAATGCCCGTAAACGCGGCCGCGCGTCCGGTAGTTCTCACCCTTCGAACGGGAACCCGTCTTGCCCTTGGCATACTCGCGAGTAAACAAAACCCCAGGGCTCGTGCACACAAAGTAATCCTACGATCACGCGTCCAGCCATGGCGATCGATGAATCGCCACCATTCGCCACCCCTTCGAATGAACTCCAGTCGCCCTGCTCGCGATTCACTTGACACAGAACGACCAAGGGTGGGCGGACAGGCGCACTTCAGGGCGCACCGAGCCGGGCGCACCACCCCATACGCAACAGGGCGCCGTCTGGATCGCGCGATACCGGACAGGCAGGAACAGAGGGTGACAATCCGGTTCCGTGACGTAACCACGGGCGCATCGAACCCGTTGGAGGGGGCATGGGCTTCACGATCGGCAGTAGTCGGGCGATGCGCGACATCCGGACCGGTGCTCGTCGCCGCGGCCGTTCGTCGGAGGGCACCGCGGTCGCCGCGTTCACCGGACTGTGGGGATGGGACGTGGTCCCGGGTGCCCGAGCCGCCGCGGGGGCGTGCTCGTGCGGCCGGGCCGACTGCCACGCTCCGGGTGCGCATCCCCTCTCCTTCGCCCCGGTGATCCCGGCGGGCACGACGCTGGACGAGGCGACCGGCGCCTGGGCCGGCTTCCCGGGCGCGGCGGTGATGCTGCCGGTCGGCCGGGCCTTCGACGTCATCGAGGTGGCCGAGCCGGCGGGGCGCCGCGCGCTCGTCCGGCTGGAGCGCATGGGCCTGCCGCTCGGACCCGTCACGGCCGGCCCGGACGGCCGCGCCCAGTTCTTCGTCTCCCCCGGTTCCGCCGCCGAACTCCCCGAGCTGCTCTACCGCCTGGGCTGGGACGACGCCTCCCTCGACCTGCACGGCCTGGGCCCGGGCACGTTCATCACCGCCCCGCCCTCCGACCGCGCGGGGCTCGGCCCGGTCCGCTGGCTGCGCTCCCCCGTCCTCGACTCCGTCACGAAGCCGCCGCCGGCCAGGCTGCTGCTGGGCACCCTCGCCTACGTGGCGTACCGCTCACGGGCCTGAGCACCGCGAACAGGCGGCCCGTACAGGACGAAGCGCCCGTCCCCCGGCAGTGCCGTGGGGCGGGCGCTTCTTCGCGCACCTACGCGTTCGCGTGGGTGGTCACTCTCCGATAAGGGCGTCAACGAACGCCTCCGGCTCGAACGGCGCCAGGTCGTCCGCGCCCTCGCCGAGCCCGATGAGCTTGACCGGGACGCCGAGCTCGCGCTGTACCGCGACGACGATGCCGCCCTTCGCCGTGCCGTCGAGCTTGGTGAGCACGATGCCGGTGATCTTCACGACCTCGGCGAACACCCGGGCCTGCACCAGACCGTTCTGGCCGGTGGTCGCGTCGAGGACGAGCAGCACCTCGTCGAGCGGGGCGTGCTTCTCCACGACGCGCTTGACCTTGCCGAGCTCGTCCATGAGGCCGGTCTTGGTGTGGAGCCGGCCCGCGGTGTCGATGAGGACGACGTCCGCGCCCTCCTCGATGCCCTCCTTGACCGCGTCGAACGCGATCGAGGCCGGGTCGCCGCCCTCGGGACCGCGGACGGTGCGGGCGCCCACGCGCTCGCCCCAGGTCTGGAGCTGGTCGGCGGCGGCGGCGCGGAAGGTGTCGGCCGCGCCGAGGACGACGGTCTTGCCGTCGGCGACGAGCACGCGCGCGAGCTTGCCGGTGGTGGTGGTCTTGCCGGTGCCGTTGACGCCGACGACCATCACGATGCCCGGGGTGCCGAGGTTCGAGTCGGTCTTGACCGCGCGGTCGAACTCCGGGACGAGCAGCTGGATCAGCTCCTCGCGCAGCAGGCCGCGCAGTTCGTCCGGCGTCCGTGTGCCGAGCACCTTCACGCGCTCGCGCAGCCGCTCGACCAGTTCCTGGGTGGGCCGCACACCGACGTCGGCGACGAGCAGCGTGTCCTCGATCTCCTCCCAGGTGTCGTCGTCCAGGTGCTCGCGCGAGAGCAGCGTGAGCAGTCCCTTGCCGAGCGCGTTCTGCGAGCGCGAGAGCCGGGTGCGCAGGCGGACCAGCCGCCCGGCGGTCGGTTCCGGGATCTCGATCTGGGGGGCGGCGGCCGGGGGTTCCTCGACGACGACCGACGGGGCGGCCGAGCCGTCGGGGAGATCCACCTCCTCCAGGGTGCGGCGCGGTTCGTCGCGCGGCGTCTCGGCCTCTTCGCCGACGTGCGGTTCGGCCGGAGGGGCGGTGATGTCGGGGGCGGCGGGGGGCGGCGGGGGCAGCTGCTTCCGCTTGCGACTGCCGACGACGAGCCCACCGAGCGCGCCGATCACCACCACGGCGATGACTACAGCAAGGATGATGGTTTCCATAACGCCCTCAGTATCCGCCATCGCCGGTGCGGGAAGCTTTTTCCCCGCGCAGGGGAAGGCTTGTAGTTTCGTACGAACACCGGAGCTCCCGGCCGGCCCGCGTGCGTCCGCGGCTATGGCGACCTGACGATCCGTCAGCTACCGTCCCCCTCCACATACGAAGGGGGGCTCCCCATGCCCGTGACGGTCGTGCGCTTCAACCTCGTCGAACCCGACGCCACCCCCGCCTCGCTCAGCGCCCGCTACCGAGCCGCCGTCGAGATGGCCGCGTACGCCGACGCCCGCGGGGTCACCACGGTGCAGACCGAGGAGCACCACGGCGCCGCCAACAACTGGCTGCCCTCGCCCTTCGCGTTCGCGGGGGCGGTCTTCGGGGCGACCCGGAGTGTCGCGGTCACCGTCTCGGCGGTCATCGGCCCGCTGCACGACCCGCTGCGCCTGGCCGAGGACATCGCCGTGCTCGACCTGCTCAGCGGCGGCCGCCTGGTGACCGTGGCCGGCATCGGCTACCGCCCCGAGGAGTACGCGCAGTTCGACGTGGACTGGAAACGGCGCGGCGCGCTCCAGGACGAGCTCCTGGAGACGCTGCTGAAGGCGTGGACCGGCGAGGAGTTCACCTACCGGGGCCGTACGGTACGGGTCACCCCGCGTCCGTTCTCGGACCCGCATCCCCTGCTGCTGGTGGGCGGCTCCTCCAAGCTCGCGGCCCGGCGTGCCGCCCGGCTCGGCCTGCCCTTCTTCCCGAGCGCGCACCTGCCCGAGCTGGAGGCCTACTACAAGGAGCGGCTCATCGAGTACGGCACCGAGGGCTGGACCATGATGCCCGCCGCCGAGACGCCGCTGCTGCACATCGCCGAGGATCCCGACCGGGCCTGGGCCGAGTACGGCCGCCACTTCCTGCACGAGGCACGGACGTACGCCTCCTGGCAGTCCGGCGAGATCCGTTCGGCCGTGAAGTCGGCGGCCACGACGGTCGACGAGCTGCGTGCCGAGGGGGTCTACCGCGTCCTCACCCCCGGCCAGTGCGTGGAGCTGGGCCTGGACAGCCTCGTCCTGCATCCGCTGTCCGGAGGCATGCCCCTGGACGAGGGCTGGCGGAGCCTTCGGCTGTTCTGCGACAGCGTGCTGCCCCGGCTCGTATGACCTGAAGGTCCGAACCGGGGCAGCACGCCCTCTTCACGAGTACGAGGAGAGGGGCAGCGGGGACTTGGCCCTTCTCCTCGAGTCAAGGGGAGTCACCGGCGGCCGTGGGGAGCCGCCGGTGACACGGGCGACTAGCCCATCTCCTCCAGCGTCTTGCCCTTCGTCTCCTTGACGAACTTGAGCACGAAGGGGATGGAGAGCACGGCGAAGCACGTGTAGATCACATAGGTGCCGGACAGGTTCCAGTCGGCCAGCGACGGGAAGCTCGCGGTGATGGCCCAGTTCGCCATCCACTGCGCGGAGGCGGCGACACCGAGCGCGGCGGCGCGGATGCGGTTCGGGAACATCTCGCCGAGGAAGACCCAGACCACGACGCCCCAGGAGAGGGCGAAAAAGAGGACGAAAACATGGGCGGCGATCAGGGCGACCCAGCCCTGGGTGGCCGGCAGCTTGCCGTCGACCAGGTCGTAGGAGAAGGCCCAGGCCTCCAGGCCGAGACCGATGGCCATGCCGACCGAGCCGATGAGGGCGAGCGGCCTGCGGCCGATGCGGTCCACGAAGATCATGGCGATCACGGTGCCGATGATGTTGATGATCGACGTGGTGAACGAGTAGAAGAACGAGTCCGTCGGGTCGACACCGACCGACTGCCACAAGGTCGCGGAGTAGTAGAACGCGATGTTGATGCCGACGAACTGCTGGAAGACCGAGAGGCCGATACCGACCCAGACGATCGGCAGGAAGAGGAAGCCGCCGCCGCCGAGCAGGTCCTTGAAGGTCGACTTGTGCTCACGCTTCATGGCGTGCTCGATCTCGGCGACGCGGGCGTCCAGGTCGATCTTGTCGCCCTCGACCTCCTTGAGCACCTCACGGGCACGGTCCCGGCGGCCGACCTCCAGCAGGAAGCGCGGCGACTCGGGGATGGCGAAGGAGAGCAGGCCGTAGAGCACGGCCGGGATGACCATGACGCCGAGCATGACCTGCCAGGCTTCCAGGCCCATCAGCTGACCCCGCTGGTCCCCGCCCGCGCCCTTCAGGATGGCGTAGTTGACGAGCTGCGAGATGGCGATGCCGACGACGATCGCGGCCTGCTGGAACGAGCCGAGCCGCCCTCGGTACGCGGCCGGGGAGACCTCGGCGATGTAGGCGGGGCCGATGACCGAGGCCATGCCGATGGCGAATCCGCCGACGATGCGCCAGAAGGCGAGGTCCCACAGCGCGAAGGGCAGCGCCGAACCGACGGCGCTGATGGTGAAGAGCGTCGCGGAGATCTGCATGCAGCGGATGCGCCCGATGCGGTCGGCCATGCGGCCGGCCACGGCGGCGCCGATGGCACAGCCGATCAGCGCGATGGCGATGACCTGGGCCAGGGCCGCGGAGCCGATGTCGTAGCGGCTCCGGATGGCCTCGACGGCGCCGTTGATCACGGCACTGTCGTAGCCGAACAGGAAGCCGCCCATCGCGGCCGCCGCCGCGATGAAGATGACGTGCCCGAGATGCTCGGGGTGAGCCGACCTGGCTTCTGACATAGGTGCCTGCGATGCGCTGGTCACGTAAGACTCCTCGGGCCACCGGCCTCGCTGCCGGGGGTGGGGGGCGAAAGCCTTCGTTGGTGGTTACCAGTGGCGCACAGGTTCACGTGGGCCACCACCTGAAGGTAAAAGCAACGTCGGAGAGACTATGCCTTCAAGATTCGAAGTCAAACTTGGGTTGTTGTGGATGCAATGCGACCAACCTGACGCGATTGTGTTCAAGCTTTGAACATCAAGTGCGCTGAATGGCTCAATGCGGACCCTCGGACACGCCCGTCCAGCCCCTCGCCCCACCGGGTGAAAACCCCGGAACGCGTGGCGCGGCGGCGAGCCCGGACCCGGCTATCGGGGCGGGCGGGCCTCCGCGGGCGCCGGGCCGGCGCCCGCCACGAGGCCTGTCCCGCGAGTACCCGCCGGGCGGCCGCACAAGGCTGTGACGCGTCCCACACGATGGGCCGCCGCGCCCCCGGATCGCCGTCGTCCAGGCCGTGTTCGCGTTGCCCACGACGGCCCGAGCGGCGAGGATCCGGTCATGCCGCAGACCACGGTCGTCAACCTCAAGGGCCACCGCGACGATCCCGCGTACGCCGATGTGGTGTACGTCGGCCGCGCCATGTACCGGGGTGGCTGGCGACTGGCCGGCTCCCCGCTGGCGAGCCCGTTCCGTCCGGGGCACGACGGCACCCGGGAGGAGGTCGTCGAGATGTACCGCGCCCATCTGCTGGCGCGTCCGGAACTGCTGGCCCGGCTCCCGGCCCTGCGCGGCCACCGCCTCGGCTGCTGGTGCGTCCCCGAGCGCTGTCACGCCGAGGTACTGGCCGAACTCGCCGACGAGGGCGTGGGCGAGGGCCTTCCGGCGCCGGAAGACGGGTAGCCGGGCAGCCGCGTAGCCGCGTGGCCAGGTAGCCGGGTAGCCGGGCTTCAGCGCAGGCGCTGGCTGATGACCTTCGAGACGCCGTCGCCCTGCATGGAGACGCCGTACAGCGCGTCGGCGACCTCCATCGTGCGCTTCTGATGCGTGATCACGATCAGCTGGGAGGCCTCCTGGAGCTCCTGCATGATCCTGATCAGCCGCTGGAGGTTCGTGTCGTCCAGCGCCGCCTCGACCTCGTCCATCACGTAGAACGGGCTGGGTCGCGCCTTGAAGATCGACACCAGGAGCGCGACGGCGGTCAGCGACCGCTCGCCGCCGGAGAGCAGGCTGAGCCGCTTGACCTTCTTGCCCGGCGGCCTGGCCTCCACGTCGACACCCGTGGTGAGCATGTTGTCGGGGTCGGTCAGGATGAGCCGTCCGTCCCCACCGGGGAAAAGCCGGCCGAAGACGCCCTCGAACTCCCGGGCGGTGTCCCGGTAGGCCTCGGTGAAGACCTGCTCGACGCGCTCGTCGACCTCCTTCACCACCTGGAGAAGGTCGGCGCGCGTCTTCTTCAGGTCCTCCAGCTGCTCGCTCAGGAACTTGTGGCGCTCCTCCAGCGCGGCGAACTCCTCCAGGGCCAGCGGATTGACCTTGCCGAGCTGCTGGTACGCCCGTTCGGCCGACTTGAGCCGCTTCTCCTGCTCGGCCCGGTGGAACCGCCGGGGCTGGTTGCGCGGGTGCTCGGGGTCCTCGGGCAGTTCCTCGCCCTCGGCGGGCAGGGACGGCGGTACGAGCTGGTCGGGGCCGTAGTCCGCGACGAGTCCCGCCGGTTCGACGCCGAGTTCGTCCAGCGCCTTCGCCTCCAGCTGCTCCACGCGCATGCGCTTCTCGGCGCCGAGCACCTCGCCCCGGTGCACCGAGTCGGTGAGCTTGTCGAGCTCCTCCTTGAGCTCACGGCCCTGACCGCGCGCGGCCACGAGCTCCTGCTCACGGCGGCCCTTCGCGCTCTCGGCGGCGGTGCGCTCCTCCTCCGCGCGGGCCAGCGAGATCTCGACGTGCGCGAGCAGCTGGCGTGCGCCGGAGGCGACGGCCGACGCGACGGCCGCCTCGTGGCGCAGCCGGGCGCGCCGCTGTTCGGCACGCGCGCGTGCCTCGCGTTCGGCGCGGGCGGCGCGGTCCAGCGAGTCGGCCCGTCCGGCGAGGCCCTTGACCCGCTCCTCGTGCGTACGGACCTGGAGGCGGGCCTCCATCTCCGTCTGGCGCGCGTTGGCGCCGTCGGCGGCGAGCCGGTCCCGCACCGAGGTGTCGGGTTCCTCCTCGACCGGCATCTCTTCGGCCACGGCGAGCCGTTCGGCCAGTTCCTCCGCCTCGGCCACGGCCCGGTCGAGCGCGTCCTGCGCGCGGGCGGCGGCCGCGGTGCTCCGCTCCGCCTCTCCCGCGGCGCCGCGGGCCTGCCCGGCCAGCCGTCCGAGCTGCTGCGCGACGGACGACTTCTCCCGCTCGGCGGTCCGGCGCCGCTCCCCCAACTCCTCGACGAGCGCCGCCCGTTCCTTGCGCCGCTCGGTCGCCAGCCGTTGCGCTTCGGCCAACTCCTCGCAGCGGACCGCCAGTTCCTCCAGCTGGGCCGTGGCTTCGTCCACGGAGGCCTGTACTTCGAGGAGGCTGGGGGCCCCGGCGGACCCGCCGTGCGCGAAGTGCGCCCCGAGCAGGTCGCCGTCGGCGGTCACCGCGGTGAGTCCGGGGCGGGCGTGGATCAGGTCCTCGGCCTCCTCCAGGGTGCCGACGACGACGATCCCGCGCAGCAGCCGTCGTACGGCGGGCATCAGTTCGTCGGGGCCCCGGACCAGACCGGCGGCGTACGGGAGACCGTCCCCCGTGCCGTCCGTGCCGGTGCCGGGTTCCTCGGGTGCTCCGGCGAGCAGCAGGGCCGCGCGGCCCGCGTCCTGCTTGCGCAGCAGCCGGATGGCCTCGATGGCCGAGGCCGGGGTGCCGACCGCGACGGCGTCGGCGGCCGCGCCGAACGCGGCGGCGAGCGCGACCTCGAACCCGGGGGTGACCGTCAGCAGCGCGGCGGCGGGGCCGAGTACGCCGGTGAGCCGGTCCGTGGCGCCGAGCAGCACTCCCGTGCCGTCCTTGCGCCGCAGTCCGAGGGCGAGCGCGTCGCGGCGGGCCCGGGTGGCGGCGCGCTCGCGTTCCGAGGCGGTGGCGGCCTCGCGCGCCGTGCTCAGGGCGGCCTCGGCGTCGGACAGGGCCCTTCTGGCGTCCTCGTGCCGCCCGGTGAGGTCGGCGTCGTCCGCGTCGAGTCCGTCGACCTCGGCCTTCAGCTGCTCGTACTCCTCCTGGGCGGTGACCGCGCGCTCCTGGGCCTCGTCGCGGGCGGCGGCGAGCCGGTCGATCTCGGCCTGTGCCGAGGCGGCCCGCGACCGGGCGGCGTTGACCTGGCCGCCCAGACGGGCGAGGCCCTCACGGCGGTCGGCGATGGCGCGGGCCACGTCCTTGAGCCGGCGTTCCTCGACGGTCAGTTCGCGCTCCAGCTCGGCGCGGTGCGCGACGGTGTCCTCCAGGGCCCGTTCGGCCGCCTCCAGGGCCGCTTCGAGTTCGGCCTCCTGCTCGCGGACGCGTGCGGCCTCGCGCTCCATGTCCTCGGGATCGCGCCCGCGCCGCTCCTCGGCGGGCACCGAGGTGGCGCTCTTGACGCGCGCGTCGGCCAGCGAGACCGTGCCGCGCACCCGCTCCGCGAGCTGGGAGAGGTCGTACCAGGTCTGCTGCGCGCGCTGGAGACGCGGCGTCAGCTGCCGTACCTCGTCCTCCAGCAGGGCCTCCCGCTGGAGCGCCTTCCTGAGCTCGGCCTCGGCGGAGTCCTTGCGCCGCTTGAGCTCGGCCTCGTCGGCGATCTCGGACTGGAGCGCCCCCCGCAGCCGTACGAGGTCGTCGGCCAGGAGGCGCAGCCGGGCGTCGCGCAGGTCGGCCTGGATGACGGCGGCGCGGCGTGCGACGGCGGCCTGCCGGCCGAGCGGCTTGAGCTGGCGCCGCAGTTCGTCGGTGAGGTCCTGGACGCGGGCGAGGTTCGCCTGCATGGCGTCCAGCTTCCGCAGCGCCTTCTCCTTGCGCTTGCGGTGCTTGAGGACACCGGCCGCCTCCTCGATGAAGGCGCGGCGGCCCATCGGGTCGGCGTGCAGGACGGAGTCGAGCTGGCCCTGTCCGACGATGACGTGCATCTCACGGCCGATGCCGGAGTCGGACAACAGCTCCTGGATGTCGAGCAGTCGGCAGGTGTCACCGTTGATCTGGTACTCGCTGCCGCCGTTGCGGAACATGATCCGCGTGATGGTGACCTCGGCGTACTCGATGGGCAGCGCCCCGTCGGAGTTGTCGATGGTCAGGGAGACCTCGGCGCGCCCGAGCGGCGGACGTCCGGTGGTCCCGGCGAAGATGACGTCCTCCATCTTGCCGCCGCGCAGCGACTTGGCGCCCTGCTCGCCCATGACCCAGCTGAGCGCGTCCACGACGTTGGACTTGCCCGAGCCGTTGGGGCCCACGACACAGGTGATGCCCGGCTCGAACCGCAGGGTGGTCGCGGAGGCGAACGACTTGAACCCGCGCAGGGTCAGGGCCTTGAGGTGCACGCCGCCGGACTCTACCTTTCGGGCCGGTCTCACTCCATGAACGCGCGGTTTCGCCCATGAAGGCGCAGGGCAGACCAGACGTTGAAGAGGGGGGAACGTTGCTCGGGGGAAAGAAAGAAGGGACGCCGGACGGCGTCCCTTGCAAATCTGACAACTTAGCGGTTGATTCGGGCTGCCCAACCACTGCCGTCATGGTGCGGTGCAGTGGTCAGGTGAGCGCAGGCTCCGCCTGGGGTACGTCGATGCTCTCGAGAAGCGAGTCGTGAGAAGCGGCAGCCGCGAGCGCGTCGTTCTCGGCCTGGATCCGTACAAGCTCGGATTCGAGGTCCTGGACGCGCTGCTGGAGCCGTCGCATCTCGGCAATGAGTCGCGGGTCGGAGCCGCCGACGTAACCGAGAAGCGCCTTTGCCATGATGGATGGTCCTCCACACTGAGTGACCGACCGAAGCGGTGTGGGTCGTGAGGGAATCGCACCCGCGATGCTTGACACTGCTGTTGTCGTGCTGTCGTTCCACATGCCAAACAGCTAAGGTGCGCGGGGCTTTCAGCGTCTCACCAAAAAGTTTGACGGTCAACACGATCACGCCCTGTATCGGCGGGCAACCCACTGTCGCGCGGCTTGTGGAGCGGCGGCGCTGCGACCTCGCTGGGACCCTCAGGGCGTCGGGATCATCGTTATCTCGGGAGCCTGCCACTTCGGGCCGTTCTTGGCAACCACCAGGCGGTTTCCACTACTGACGGGTGCCGGAGGCATACGCCACGCCACCTTTCGGAGGCCTCGCGGACGCTCTCGTCAGCGGATGGCGAAGCCGTCGTAGATCCCCCGGGGCGTGTCCCAGATCTCAGTGACTCCGTCGACCCGGCCGGGCGTGTCGTCTCCCTGGAGCCAGTCGAGCAGACTCTGGCAGCCGGCCCGGGGGCCCTCCGCGACCACCTGGACCCGTCCGTCGTCGAGATTGAGAGCAAAACCACTCAGCTCTCCGATCTCCAGCGCCCTGGCCCGCGTAAACCAGCGGAAACCCACACCTTGGACCCGTCCGCGGACCCAGACGACCAGCCGTGAAACCTCGTTCATGGCTGCACGCTAACCGGACAATGTCTCGTGGAGCACATCCTCCCCACGCGCCATGGGGTACCGTCCCGACCCAATGAGTCTCACCAGAAACTCACTCTTCCGGGTGAGTTTGAGGTGAGGATCGCTGACTCAAGATCGAGGAAGGCCCAAGAGATGGGACGCCACCGACGCTCCGACGCCGGCCGCGCCGCCACAGGGCGCGCCACCGGAGTCACAGAGACGAGCGAGACCCACACGGAAAGCTACGGCCCGGAGAACCTGTACGGCTACGCGGCCGTCGCCGATCTCCCGTCCGCCGCCTCCGCCCGCTCGCACCGCAAGCGCAAGGGCCCGAGCCCCGTCAAGACGGGTCTGCTCGGCGTCTCGGCGGCCGTGGCCCTCGGCACCGTGGCCGTCGCGGCCGGTGTCGTGCCCGGCGCCGACAACTACGCGCTCGGCGGTGGCAGCAACAACTCCGACAGCATCCAGGCCGCGAGCTCACCCTCCAACGCGGACCGGCAGCAGGGCGGTACGTCCGGCAGCGCGGACGCCCGCGAGGGCACCTCGACGAGCCGTGGCACCGGGCGCGCGACCACCCCCTCGACCCCCGCCCCCGCCGCCTCGGCCTCCACCTCGCCGTCGACCGCTCCGACCACGACCGCGCCGCCTAAGCGGCAGGACGCCCAGGGCCAGGACGCCGGGGCGTCCAAGCAGAAGGAGACGAAGGAGCCCGAGGCTCCGAAGCCTTCGAAGACCGCGACCAAGGCGCCAATCGCCCAGGCCCCGGTGAACGTGTCCGCGGAGTCGGCCGCCGAGGCCGAGGTGATCAAGCTCGTCAACGACGAGCGCGCCAAGGTCGGTTGCAGCCCGGTCGCCGCGAACAGCGCCCTGACGGACCTCGCCCAGACGTTCAGCGAGGACATGGCGGCGCGCGACTTCTTCGACCACACCGACCCGAGCGGGCTCACCCCCTGGGACCGCGCCGCGAAGGCCGGGATAGCCAGCCTCGGCGGCGAGAACATAGCCCGCGGCCAGGCCGACGCGGCGGCCGTCATGGACGCCTGGATGAACAGCCCCGGCCACAAGGCCAACATCCTGAACTGCGACTTCAAGACCCTCGGCGTCGGAGTCCACTTCGCCGAGGGCGGCCCTTGGTGGACGCAGGACTTCGGCTACTGAGCTAACCGCAGGTCAGAGAGCTGAGCGGCCTCCTGGGCCGCGTCCGGGCCGTCGTGCGTGGAATCTTCATCCGTGAAGACGCCATCCACGGCGGCCCGAGTACGTTTCCCGCCCGACGGCATCAGGTGCGTGTACGTCCGCAGGGTGAGACAGGTTTCTCGACCTCATCGAGTCCCCGCGCGAGCGCGGGCCCGAGTCGAGAACGGTAGGCCCACTGATGGGCCGCCACCCACACGACCGCCCGCCGGCGGTAGCCTTCCCGTCCGTTCGAAGGCTCCTGGAGGCTCCCGGTGCACGACATTGCTTTCCTGCTGCGGGGCCCGCTGTACCTGTTGTGCGTCGGCGTGCTCGCTTGGGAACTGGGCCGTAAGCCCGCTGGGCGGAACGTCAGGAAGCTGCCGGTCTTCTCTGCGGTGGCGGCTCTGGCGCTCGCCAGGCTGCTGAGCACCTAGACAGGACCAGTCGACGTGCCCTCCCGTGCCCGTTCGGCCGGGAAACAGCGGGGAGCCGCGGTCGCTGACGGACAGCGCTCACCAGAACGGCCCCTGATCAGGGGGCGCTCACCTGCGGTAGATGCCGACGCCGGCGGAGGGGCTTCGCACGTCAGCGGGTTGAGCACTCGCCGGGCCGGTCGTGTTCGTGTTGGGGGTCGGAGGGGCGGAGCGGGGGGCTAACCGGGAGTCAGCGCGATCCTCTGGGTGGCGCTGTGGCTGAGTATGCTGGGCGCATGGAATCGTCCCCGCGGATCACCGAGCGTTCCGGGAGCGGCGCGGGCGCCGTGTGCGAAGGCGGCAAGGACCTCGCGTACGACGTGTTCGCCCGTGGCTGTCCGTCCCGGGGCACGCTGGAGCATGTCACCGGCCGCTGGGGCTCCCTCACACTCGGGGCGCTGTACGACGGCACGTTCCGGTTCAACGAGCTGCGCCGCAGGGTCGACGGTGTCAGCGAGAAGATGCTCTCGCAGACCCTGCACGCCCTGGAGCGCGACGGTCTGGTGAACCGCGACGCGCGGCCCACGAACCCGCCCCGCGTCGACTACACCCTCACCCCGCTGGGCCGCGAGGTCGCCGAACGTCTGCTGGCGCTCATCGGCTTCGTGGAGGGCCGCATGGACGACGTCCTGGCGGCCCGCGGACGCTACGACGAGACCCGCGGGGTCCGGCAGGAGGCGTGAAGGCGTCGGGCCGCGCTCCGGGCGTCAGACCGCCGGGCGCGGCGCGCGCTGGCAGCGTGGGCAGAAGTAGCTGGAGCGGTTCATCCAGGGCCGGCGGCGCATCGGGGTCCCGCAGCGATGACACGGCTCGCCCTCGCGCCCGTACGCGTCGAGCGAGCGATCGAAGTAGCCCGACTCCCCATTGACGTTGACGTACAGGCTGTCGAAGCTGGTGCCGCCGACGGCGAGGGCGTCGTTCATGACATCACGGACATGGCCGAGGAGTTCGGCGGTGCGCGGCCGGGTCATGGTCCCCGCCGGGCGTTCGTAGTGCAGCTTGGAACGCCACAGCGCCTCGTCCGCGTAGATGTTCCCGACGCCGCTGATCAGTGACTGGTCGAGCAGGGCGCGCTTGAGGGTCGTCCGGCGGGCCCGCAGCGCGGTGTGGAACGCGGCGTCGTCGAAGAGGGGGTCGAGCGGGTCGCGGGCGATGTGCGCGATGACGTCGGGGAGGCCGTCCGCGGTGTTCTCGTGCAGCGACAGCCCGCCGAAGGTGCGCTGGTCGACGAACCGCAGCTCGGTGCCCTGTTCGTCCTCGAAGCGGACCCGGATGCGCAGATGCTTCTCCTCGGCGGCGTCCTCCGGCTGCACGAGAAGCTGACCGCTCATGCCGAGGTGCGCGAGCACGGAGAAGGGCGAGTCGTCGAGCGGCAGCCACAGATACTTGCCGCGGCGCATCGCCCGGCCGACCCGGTGCCCGGCCAGTGCCTTCGCGAAGGCGTCGGGCCCCGCGAGGTGCCGCCGTACGGCCCGCGGGTGGCGGACGTCCACCGATCCGACGACCCGCCCGGTGACCCAGCGCTCCAACCCCCGCCGCACGACCTCGACTTCGGGCAGCTCGGGCACGGGACTCCTCCTGGGGGACGGGCTGGCGGGCGATGCCGGAAGGGTACATCGAGGCCGGTGAGGGCCGTCGGGGAACACCGCGTACCGGACCGGCGCGACGCGAGGACCCCGCCGCGGCGCGTACGCCGTGACGGGGTCTGGTGGTGCGTTTACTTCGGGTGCTGCGCGTACCGCGGTACGTCAGCGGGTCGAAGGAGTCAGGCCGTGGCCGTGTCCGTCCCGGGCGCCGGGGAGACGTCGGCCGTCTCCTCGTCGTCCTGGGCCGCCTGCTGGGCGGTACGGGCCGCCTGCTCCGCGGCCTGGGCCGATTTCGCCCGCTCGTCCGCGGCGGAGTGGATGGCACGCCACGCGGATTCCGCGGCCTGCTGCTCCGCCTCCTTCTTGCTGCGGCCGGTGCCGGTGCCGTACGAGACGCCTCCGACGCGGGCGGCAGCAGTGAAGACCTTCTCGTGGTCCGGGCCGGTCTCCGTGACCAGGTACTCGGGAACCCCGAGCCCCTCGGTCGCGGTGAGCTCCTGGAGACTGGTCTTCCAGTCCAGGCCGGCACCGAGATTCGAGGACTTCTCGATCAGCGGGTCGAAGAGACGGTGGACGAGTTCGCCCGCCGCTTCAAGACCCTGGTCGAGATAGACAGCGCCGATCACCGCTTCAAGGGTGTCGGCGAGGATGGACGCCTTGTCCCGGCCTCCCGTGCCTTCCTCGCCCCGGCCGAGCCGGATGAAGGAGCCGAGTTCGAGGCCGCGGCCCACCTCGGCCAACGCACGAGAATTGACCACCGCGGCCCGCAGTTTGGCCAGTTGGCCTTCCGGCAGGTCGGGGTGGGTGCGGTACAGCGTGTCCGTGACCACGAGGCCCAGTACGGAGTCCCCGAGGAACTCCAGACGCTCGTTGGTCGGCAGACCGCCGTTCTCGTACGCGTAGGAACGGTGGGTCAGCGCACGCACCAGAAGGGCGGACTCGAGCTTGTAGCCGAGCCGCCCTTCCAGAAGCGTGTGGGACGAGGCTGTGTTGTCCGCCTTTTTCTTGGCGGGTGTATCCGCCTTGGCGTCAGACATCAGACCTCTCACCGGCCGCTCAGACCTCGAGGACCTGGCGCTTGTTGTAGGTGCCACAAGCCGGGCACGCGATGTGCTGAAGCTTGGGCTCGTGGCAGCGCTCGCACGCAACCAGGGTGGGGACCGCAGCCTTCCACTGCGACCGGCGGTGGCGCGTGTTGCTGCGCGACATCTTCCGCTTCGGAACAGCCACGGCTACTTCTCCTGCTTCTCGTCGACGCCAGGTTCGGCGCCGCTCAACTCGTCCTTCTCGCCATCTTCGAGTGAACCGGCGAGTCCTTGCAGTGCCGCCCAACGGATGTCGACGGCGTCGTGATGGTGCTCCGGGTCGTCCGCGAGCCGGGCTCCGCATTCGGAGCACAGGCCCGGGCAGTCGTCCTGGCACACCGGCTGCATCGGCAGTGCGAGCACCACCGCATCGCGCAGCACGGGTTCGAGGTCGAACAAGCCGTCCTCGAGGAGGAGAGTGTCCTCGTCGTCCTCGGCGTCGTCGACCGGTTCCGCCTTGGGGCGGCCCCGGTCATCGGCGTCAGGGTACGAGAACATCTCCTGGAAGTCCGCTTCGACCACCTGCTCGAGCGGCTCCAGACACCTTACGCACTCCCCCTTCGCCGAGCCACGGGCGGTGCCTGTGACAAGCACCCCTTCCATGACCGACTCCAGACGGAGGTCGAGCTCCACCGGGGCACCTTCCGGCACTCCGATGACACCCTGGATCCCGAGATCCGCCGGAGCGTCGATCGTGCGGGTCAGGCGCAGCAGCGCGCCAGGACGCCGCCCCAGCTCGTGTGTGTCGAACACGAGAGGATTGCGGTGGTCGAGGCGGGCGTTCAGAGCCATTCCTGCTTTCGATCTTCCATCTCGGGGTACGCCGCCCCAGATCCCTCGGGCAGCGCGGATCGCGGACGTAGACGCGACCGAAGAGCCAGGATACTGGACCTTTCGCTCCCGGCCCAATCCGGTACGCGCCCGCACCCCGGCGGGCGGCGCGCACCCCTCCTGACCGCAGGGTCAGTGACCGCCGCGCCCCTGCTCGTACGCCCTCAGCTGGTCCGCGCTGATCATGCTGGTGTCGAAGAGGCTGGCCTCGTCGAGGGCGTGGTTCTGCTGGTCCATGGCCTGGGCCTGCTGCTGGGCGTAGACCTGCTGGTTCTGGTCGTACCCCTGCTGGTCGTAGCCCTGCTGCTGGTAGGCGGCGTACGGGTCGGCCTGCTGGTAGCCGTAGGCGTCCTGCTGCTGGGCGTACTGCTGCTGCTGGTAGCCGTACGGGTCGGCCTGCTGCTGGTAGGCGTACGCCTCCTGCTGCCCGTAGGACGGCTGGGCGGCCGGCTCCGGGGCCTGGGCGGGCCGCTCGGGCTCGTCGGCGAGCTCCGCGAGGCCGGCCAGGTAGTCGGCGTCGCTGGTGTGCGCGCCGGGCGTTCCGTCGTCCCCGAAGGTGCCCAGCTCGCCCAGGTCGTCGCTGGCGATCCGGCCCTGGAGCTTGTCGCGGCCGCGGCCGACGGCCTCCAGGGTCTTGGCGAGGACGGCCTCGAAGGCGCCGAGCTTGGCGTCGACGTAGTCGTCGGCGTTGCGGCGCAGGGTCTCCGGGTCGTAGCTGCGCTCGGGGGCGTCCTCGTCCTCGTACCCCTGCTCGTCGAGGCCGGGACCTGTGCCGAGGAGCTTCTCGCGGCCACGGCCGACGGAGCCGAGGGTCTTGGTGAGGACGACCTCGAAGTTGGCGAGCTGGGAGTCGACGTAGTCGTCGGCCTCCGCGCGGATCTCCTCGGCCTCCCTGCGGGACTCGTCGAGGATCCGGTCCGCCTCGTTCTGCGAGCGGCGGGCGATCTCGGTGTCGGAGATCAGCGAACCGCGCTCGGCGTGCGCGGTCTCGATGATCCGTTCGGCCTCCTGACGGGCCCGCTCGACCATCTCCTCGCGGCCGCCGATCAGCTCCTGGGCCTGGGCGAGGGAGCCGGGCAGGGCCTGGCGCACCTCTTCCAGCATCGCGAGCAGGTCGGCGCGGTTGACCACGCACGATGCCGACATGGGCATGGAACGGGCGCTGCCGACCGCCGAGACGATCTCGTCGAGCTTCTTCTGTACGTCCACCGTGTGCTCGCCACTCTCTACAGCCGTGATGGAGACGGACGGGACGACTGTACGACCACTCCCGCGCCGCCCGACACCGGGTGACGGACAGTCAGTCGCTCAGTCCTTGCCGAGGCGCCCGGTGAGCGCCTCCAGGACCACCGGCGGCACCAGGTGGGAGATGTCGCCGCCCCAGTTCGCGACTTCCTTCACCAGCGACGAGGAGAGGAAGCTGTAGGTGGGGCTGGTCGGGATGAACAGGGTCTCGACGCCCGAGAGGCCGTTGTTCATCTGGGCCATCTGGAGCTCGTAGTCGAAGTCGCTGACCGCGCGCAGGCCCTTGACGATGGCCGGGATGTCCCGCTGCTTGCAGTAGTCGACGAGGAGGCCGTGGTAGGCCTCGACCTGGACGTTGCCGAACTCGGCCGTGACCTCGCGGATCAGCTCGATCCGCTCGTCGACCGTGAACAGGCCCTTCTTGGACTGATTGATCATCACGACGACGTGCACGACGTCGTACAGCGCGGAGGCGCGGGCGATGATGTCGAGATGTCCGTTGGTGATGGGGTCGAATGACCCCGGACAGACGGCGCGGCGCAACAGTGGTCCCTCGCTCTCCGGTCCGGTCATCGTGCGTCTTCGCACGTTGAGGCGGCGCGACCGTACCAAAACGTGCCCTCGCCGTAGCGACGGGCCCTCAGGGCCTCGAAACCCTCGGGCCAGCCGAATTCACCGCCTCTGGTGCTGCGCTCCACGGTGACGAGCACATCGTCCGCGAGCCAGCCCCCGGTGCGGAGTGTGAGCAGGATCTCCCGAAGATCGCCGTCCGCGACGGCGTACGGAGGGTCGATGAAGACCAGGTCGTACGGTTCCTGCGGCGCCGCCGTCCGGACGATCTGTTCCGCTTTGCCCGCTCTGACCTCGGCGCCGGGCAGGCCCAGCGTCCTCACGTTGTCGCGGATGGTCTTGGCCGCGCGGGCGTCCGCCTCCACGAGCAGGGTGTGGCCGGCGCCGCGGCTGAGCGCCTCCAGGCCGACGGCGCCCGAGCCCGCGTACAGGTCGAGGACGCGCTCGCCCGCCAGCGGGCCGCCGAGCAGGGACTGCCAGGTGGAGAAGAGGCCCTCGCGTGCCCGGTCGGAGGTGGGGCGGGTGCCGGTGCCCGGCGGCACGGCCAGACGGCGTCCGCCGGCCCGGCCGGCGATCACGCGGGTCATGGGGGTCCTTTGCGCTGGGGGTGGTCGGTTCCTCCCAGTCTCTCAGTCGCGGGCCGGTCGCCGCCGCTCAGCCCTTGTCCAGGTACTGCTCCCGTTCCTCGTCGAGCAGGGCGTCCAGGGCGACGCGCAGGCCGGGCAGGCCGGTGAGGTCCGGGTCCCCCGCGACGACCGTGGCTGCCTCCTCGCGGGCCTCGGCGATGATCTCCTCGTCCTCGATGACGGCGAGCATGCGCAGCGAGGAGCGGACGCCGGACTGGGCCTGGCCGAGGACGTCGCCCTCGCGGCGCTGTTCGAGGTCGATGCGGGAGAGCTCGAAGCCGTCCAGGGTCGATGCCACCGCGTTCAGCCGCTGCCGGGCCGGGCTCGCCTCCGGCATCTCGGAGACCAGCAGGCACAGCCCCGCCGCCGAGCCGCGGCCGACGCGGCCGCGCAGCTGGTGGAGCTGGGAGACGCCGAAGCGGTCGGCGTCCATGATCACCATGGCGGTGGCGTTCGGTACGTTCACCCCGACCTCGATCACGGTCGTGGCGACCAGGACGTGGGTCTCGCCCGCGGCGAAGCGGCGCATGACGGCGTCCTTGTCGTCGGGGTGCATCCTGCCGTGCAGGACTTCGACCCGCAGTCCCTGAAGGGGGCCCTTGACGAGCTGGCCGGCGACGTCGAGGACGGCCAGCGGCGGGCGTTTCTCCGCCTCGTCCTCGGCGGACTTCTTCCGGGCGCCCTTCTTCGGGTCGTCCTCCTCGTCGCCGATGCGGGGGCAGACGACGTACGCCTGATGGCCGTTCTCCACCTCTTCGCGCACGCGCTCCCACGCGCGTGCGAGGAAGTGCGGTTTGTCCGCGGCGGGGACGACATGGCTGGCGATCGGGGAGCGTCCGGCGGGGAGCTGGTCGAGCACGGAGGTCTCCAGGTCGCCGAAGACCGTCATCGCCACCGTGCGCGGGATGGGGGTGGCGGTCATGACCAGGAGGTGCGGGGGCTGCTTGCCCTTGCCGCGCAGGGCGTCGCGCTGCTCGACGCCGAAGCGGTGCTGTTCGTCGACCACGACCAGACCCAGATCGTGGAACTGCACCTTGTCCTCGATCAGCGCGTGGGTGCCGATCACGATGCCGGCCTCGCCGGTGACCAGGTCGAGCAGCGCCTGCCGCCGCCCGGCCGCGCCCATGGAGCCGGTGAGCAGCACGACCTTCGTGGAGTGCTCGGCCCCGCCGAGCATGCCACCCTCGGCCAGCTCGCCCATCATCTCGGTGATCGACCGGTGGTGCTGCTGGGCGAGCACCTCGGTGGGCGCGAGCATCGCGGCCTGCCCGCCGGCGTCGACGACGGCGAGCATGGCGCGCAGCGCCACCATCGTCTTGCCCGATCCGACCTCTCCCTGGAGCAGGCGGTGCATCGGGTGTTCGGTGGCGAGACCGTCGAAGATCTCCTCGGTGACCTTCAGCTGGCCCTCGGTGAGGGTGAAGGGCAGCCGGGCGTCGAAGGCGGTCAGCAGGCCGTCCGGCTTGGGGCGGCGGGCCACCGCGGGGAGTTGGGCGTCGGCGTGGCGGCGGCGGGCCAGGGCGACCTGGAGGACGAAGGCCTCGTCCCACTTGAGGCGGGCGCGAGCGTCGTGGATGTCGGCCTTGGTGTGCGGGCGGTGGATCTTGAGGAGGGCCTCGGGGAGCGTGACCAGGCCGCGGCCGTTCCGCAGCGGGTCCGGGAGCGGGTCGACCGCCTGCTGGGCGCTGGGCAGCACCGTCTGCACGGACTTGGCGATCTTCCAGGACTCCAGTTTGGCGGTGGCCGGGTAGATCGGGATGAGGGCGCCGGCCCAGCTGTCGACGCTCTCCGCGGCCTCGTCGTCCTCGCCGCGCAGCAGTTCGTAGGCCGGGTGGGCCAGCTGGAGGCGGCGGTTGAAGACGGAGACCTTGCCGGAGAACATCGCGCGGGTGCCGGGCACCAGGTCCTTGTGGGGCTTGTGCACACCGTGCCCGAAGAAGACCAGTTGGAGGCGGCCGCTGCCGTCCGTGATGGTGACTTCGAGGCGCTGGCCCTTGCCGCGGGGCGCCTTGGACGAGGCGAAGGTGGCCAGGCGCGCGTCGGCGACCTGGGCGACCACGGTCACGTGCTCGTCCAGCGGCAGGTCGGCGAGGTGGGTGAGCTGCCCGCGCTCCTCGTATCTGCGGGGGTAGTGGTGCAGCAGGTCGCCGACGGTGTGCAGGCCGAGGTGCTCGGCCATCACCTTCGCGGTGGCGGGACCGAGCGCCTTCTTCAGTGGTTCTTCGAGCACGGGCACGAGATCCATTGCACACCACCGCACTGACATTGCCGTATACGTCCTGGAAATCCGCTGGTCAGACGGCTGGTTCCGGGCCTAGGATGACGCGCCCGGCCCCATTCGCGGTCACCGCTCCCGGGACCGCCCGACCCCGCGCCGTCGCCCGTTTCCCCCGCCGGCCGGCGCAGCGACGATGGATTCCCAGACCTCACAGCCGTCCCAGGCCTCCCCGTCACCTCATACGTTCCAGGTCGACCTGCGTGGTCTGGTCGACCTCCTCTCCCATCACCTCTACTCCAGTCCCAAGGTCTATCTGCGCGAGCTGTTGCAGAACGCCGTCGACGCGATCACCGCGCGGCGCGCCGAGCAGCCGGACGCCCCGGCCACGGTGCGGCTGCACGCCGAGGGCGGGACCCTGCGCGTGGAGGACTCCGGCGTCGGGCTCACCGAGTCCGACGTGCACAGTCTGCTGGCGACCATCGGCCGCAGCTCCAAGCGGAACGACGGTCTGGAGTCGGCGCGTTCGGACTTCCTCGGCCAGTTCGGCATCGGACTGCTGGCGTGTTTCGTCGTCGCCGAGCGGATCCGGGTGGTCAGCCGCAGCGCCCGGACGCCCGACGCGGCGCCGGTCGAGTGGACCGCGGCCGACGACGGCTCGTACACCGTGCGCACCCTGCCGCGGGAGGCTCGCACCGAGCCGGGCACCACCGTGCACCTGGTGGCGCGAGCCGGGGCCGGCGAGTGGCTGAGCCCGGAGCGGGTCCGGTCGCTGGCGCGCGACTTCGGGGCGCTCCTGCCGTACGACGTACGGGTCGGCGACGAGGCGATCGCGGACCTGCCCGCGCCCTGGGACCGGCCCCACCCGAGCCCCACCGCCCGGCGGGTCGCCCTGGCCCGCCACTGCCGGGAGCTGTTCGGGTTCACGCCACTGGACTCGATCGACCTGGACGTGCCGCTCGCCGGGATCCGGGGAGTGGCCTACGTCCTGCCGACGGCGGTCTCCCCCGCCCAGCGCGCGAGCCACCGTGTCCATCTGAAGGGCATGCTGCTCACCGAGCGGGCCGAACAGCTGCTGCCCGACTGGGCGTTCTTCGTGCGCTGCGTCCTCGACACGGACAGCCTGCGGCCCACCGCCTCCCGCGAGTCGCTGTACGAGGACGAGACGCTCGCCGCCGTACGGGAGGCCCTGGGCGAGCGCATCCGGTCCTGGCTGACCGGCCTCGCGGCCGGTGATCCCGAGCGCCTCGCCGCGTTCCTCTCCGTGCACCACCTGGGGGTGAAGTCGCTGGCGCGGCACGACGCGGAGATGCTGCGCATCATGCTGCCGTGGCTGCCCTTCGAGACGACCGACGGACGGCTGTCCCTGGAGGAGTTCGCGCAGCGGCACCCGGTGGTGCACTTCACCCGGACCGTGGAGGAGTACCGGCAGGTCGCGCCGATCGCCTCCGCGCAGGGCGTGGGGGTCGTCAACGGCGGCTACACGTACGACAGCGAGCTGATCGAGGCGCTGCCCGCGGTGCGTCCGGGTACGGCCGTCTCGGAGCTGGACGCGGACACCGTGACGGCCCACCTGGACACCGTCGACCCGGCCGAGGAGCTGGCGCTGTCGGGATTCCTCGCGGCCGCGCGGGCCCGGCTCGACCCGCTGAACTGCGATGTGGTGCTGCGCGCCTTCCACCCCCTGTCGGTACCCGCCCTGCATCTGGACGACCGGGCGGCCCGCCACGAACAGGCCCGCGCGGAGGCCGAGGAGCAGGCCGACGACCTGTGGGCGGGCATTCTCGGCTCGCTGCGCGGCAGCGCCCCGCGCGCCCGACTGGTCCTCAACCATCTCAACCCGCTGATCCGCAGGATCGGTTCGCTCGGTGATCCCGAACTGATCGGCACCGCCACCGAGTCCCTGTACGGGCAGGCCCTGCTGATGGCACAGCGTCCGCTGCGGCCCGCGGACTCCGCGCTCCTGAACCGCGCCTTCATCGGCCTCCTGGAGTGGGCCACCCACACCGATCCCGGAACGGACGGCCGCCGATGAGCCCCGCCATGGACTTCGACACACTGCGCCGGGCAATGGCGGACAACTACGAGCAGCCCGAGGGGCCCGGCCGCAACGCGCGCGCGGAGCAGCTGCTCGTGGAGGCCGAGAAGCTGGACGCCCCGCTCGCCGTCGTCGAGGCGCTCGGACATCAGCTGAAGGTCTACAACTACAGCTCCGAGAAAGGGAAGATGTTCGTTCCCTTCGCGCGGCTGCTGCGTATGTGGGACGAACACCCGGAGGACTTCGACGAGTTCGAGATCCACTCGCTGCACTGGGTCTTCAAGTGGATGTCGGCGGGGATGCTCGACCAGCCGCACGTCCCGCTCGCCTCCATAGAGAAGTGGCTCGGCGAGATGGAGCGGCGCTACCGTCTCGCCGGTCACTCCGAACGGGCCGTGCGCAGCGCCGAGTTCAGCGTTGCCGCCCATCTGGGCGACCTGGAGCGCGCCGAGCGGGCGTACGCCGCCTGGCTGGCGGCGGACCGGGACTCCATGGCCGACTGCCACGCGTGCGAGCTGCACGGGCAGGGGTGGTGGCGGGCCGTGCGCGGTGCGGACGAGGAGGCCCTTGAGCTGTGGGCGCCGGTGCTCGGGGGCGAGTACACCTGCGCACACGAGCCGCACAGCGTTCTCGCGTCCTCCCTGCTGCCGCTGCTGCGTCTGGGGCGGGCCGAGGAGGCCCGCGCCCATCATCTGCGCGGGTTCCGGCTGGTGCGGGCCATGGAGAGCATGCGGGGCGCGTACGCGGACCATGTGGAGTTCTGCGCCCTGACCGGGAACGAGGCGCGTGCCCTGGAACTGCTCGCCGAGCGCCCGGCCTATTTCACGGACTCGGGGGATCCGCGCAGCAGGCTGGACTTCCTGTCGGTCGTGGCGCTCACGATGGACCGGCTGACCGCGCTCGGGCACGGCGGGCAGCCGGTTCCCGGGCCCGCGGGGCGGGAGTGGACGGCGGCGGAACTCGCCGCGCACGCGCGCGGGGAGGCGCTCACGCTGGCCGCGCGGTTCGACGACCGCAACGGGACGCCGTACATCGGCGAGCGGGCTCGCGCGCGCATGGACCGGCCGCCGCTCGTCGACCGCCTGCCCCTCGGGGTCCGCTCCGCGAATCCGGCGGGCGCCGGGTCCCACCGGCCGGCGCCGGTGGCCGCCGCGCCCGTTCAGGCGGCCGTGCCCGGGGCCGACGGACCGGGGCTCGGGGCGCTGCTCGCCGAGGCACGGCGGCTCTCGGCGCTGCGGGACCCGGACGCTGTCCCGGCGTGGGCCGCCCTCTCGCGCGCCGCCGAGGGCCAGGAGCTGGAGGTGCGCGACCGCGCGGAGATCGCCGATCACGCGGCGATGGGCCGCGGCCCGCAGGGAGCCGCTCTCTTCCAGAAGGCCGCCGAGCTGTACGAGCGGGCGGGCGATCCCGGTGAGGCGCTCGCGGCCCGTTCCCGGGCCGCCCATGTCGGGGCGCTGTCGGGCGGGTCCTGCGAGAAGGCCCTGGAGACCCTGGCGGAGCTGCGTGGACAGGTACTCGCCCTGTTCGCGGACGGCGGTACGCGGGCCGCGCAGACGGCGTCCGTGCTGGTGAGCCGGGCGCGGACGCTGATGCTCCGGGTGGACGAGCTGGAGAGCGCCGCCGTGAACGGACAGCCGCTCACCGGCGGCGCCACGGGAGCGGACTCCGAGGCCGATGTCCTGACCGCGGCCGAGGAGGCGGCGGTCGAGCTGCTGGAGCTCGCGC
This sequence comes from Streptomyces sp. NPDC024698, assembly GCF_055559015.1. Classification (NCBI taxonomy): domain Bacteria; kingdom Bacillati; phylum Actinomycetota; class Actinomycetes; order Kitasatosporales; family Streptomycetaceae; genus Streptomyces; species Streptomyces sp. NPDC024698. The sequence goes on from NZ_JBVHLK010000015.1 coordinate 148,999, forward strand.
AGCCGTACGCGGGGGACGACGTGGCCCTCGCCTCACGGGCCGCCGAGGCCTACGCGATGCTCGGGGAGCTCGCCGCGCGTGCCGACGACGCCGAGGGGGCGGCCGGACTGCTGCGACGCGCCGTCGACGGGTTCGTGGCGGCGGGGCTGCCGTGGTTCGCCGTCGAGTACGACTCCCGGCTCGCCGGCATCGCGACGCACCTCGGCGACCTGGAGGCCGCCGAACGGGCGACGCGGGCCGCGCTGGAGCACGGCGGGTCCCATCTGGAGCCGGCCGGCCATGCCCAGCTGCATCTGCGGCTCGCCGAGACACTCGCCGCCACCGGGCGGTTCGGCCCCGCCGCGGAGCATGCCCTGGAGGCCGCGCACTGGGCCGACGGGGCGGACCAGGCGGCCACGTTCGGGGCTTGGGCGCGCCACCACCTCGGTGGTCACCTGCTGCGCCTCGGACGATGGGCGGAGGCGGCCGAGATCCTGGAGTCGGCCCTGCCGGATCTGACCGCCGAGATGCACGGCGAGGGCTCGATCGTGCAGACACGCTGGTGGCTCGGCGACTGTCTCACCGAACTCGGCGAACACCGCGAGGCCGCCGAACACTGGCTGCGCGCCGCCGGCATCGCCCGTCACTGGCCCGAGCAGCGCGACCACGCGATGCTCGCGAACCTCGCGGCGGAGGCACTCGCGCGGACCGGGCTGACCGCCGAGGCGGATCAGGCGTACGTCCGCGCGTGCGGCCTGTGGCGCGAGCTGGGCGACGTCGTCGGGCTGGTCCGCGCGCTGCGGGCCCGCGCGTGGAGCGCGGCCGGGCGGGACGGAGGGCTCGGCGCGGCGCGGGAGCTGATGGCGGAGGCGGTCCGGGAGTGCGAGTCGGCGACCGCCCCGTCCCCGGAGGACGGGGACACGGACACGGGCACCGGCACCGGCACCGGCACCGGCACCGGCACGGACAGCGACGCGGACGCGAGGCGTCGTACGGCTGCCGAACTCGGGCACACCCACCGTCAGTTCGGCGATCTGGTGGCCCGTTCGGTCGCGCACGCCGAGGAGAGCGGGAATGACGTACGGAAGGCCTTCGAGGAGGCACTCGGGCACACGGACCGGGCCGCCGCCGTGTTCGCCTCCCTCGGAGACGCCCTGCTCGGTGCACGGACCGGCGCCGAGCTGACGGCCGGCCGGATGGAGGCCGAACTGGGACTGCGCGAGGCCGCCGCCGCACGCGCGCGCACGGTTCTCGCCCTGTGCGACCGGCTGGAGGGGGAGGTCGCCGTGGCCCGGCGGACCGAGGCCGAGCAGCTGAACGCGCTCGCTCGGGGGACGGACTAGAGCCCGACGTACGGTCGGGCTGGAGCGGGGCGGTCCGTCTGGCGCGGGGCGGTCGTGTCCGTCGTGTCGCCCCCGCGGATCGTCTCGGCCGCGCGGCGCAGTTCGTCGAGGACCGTCCGTACGGCCCGGCGCGCCACGCGTTCGGGACGGTGGAGCACGTCGATACGGCGGACGGCGTGCACCCCGGTCAGGGGTCTGAGGACCAGGGCGGGATGCGGGCGCGTGGTCCAGCGGGGCATCAGGGCGAGCCCGCCTCCCGCGGCGACGATCTCCGCGACCACCGTGAACTCGTTGACACGGTGGACGATGTCGAGCCGCCGGTTCGCGGCGGTCGCGATGGCGTCCACCGTGGCCATCAGCGGGAACCCGTCGTGCACGGTGATCCAGGGCTGGTCCGCGACATCGCGCGCGGTCAGGCTCGTCTCGCGGGCCAGCGGGTGCCCGGCGGGCAGGGCGACGTCGAGGGGTTCGCTCAGCAGCGTGGTCGCGGTGACGGTACGCGGCCAGGGCGGCGTGTGGGCGAGATGGTGGGCGACGACGAGGTCGTAGTCCCGGGTCAGCCGGGGGAAGTGGTCCTGCGCCACGTCCTCGTCGGCGAGCGAGAGCCGCGGGGCCGTCCGGGCCCGGTCGCGCAGCAGGGCGGGGAAGAACGTGGCGGCCGCGCTGTGGAAGGCGGCCACCGACACGTCCCCGGCCGGTTCGCCGACGAACGCGTCCACGCAGTGCCGTGCCCGCGCGAGGGCGCTCTCCACCTCGATCGCCGCGCCGGCCAGCACCCGCCCGGCGTCCGTCAGCACCAGCCGCCGTCCGTCGCGTTCGGTGAGCGGGACCGGGATCGAGCGTTGCAGCAGACGCAGGTGCTGGGAGATCGCCGAGGGGGTCATCAGCAGCGCCTCCGCCACGGCGGTGACGCTTCCCAGCTCGCCCAGTTCGCGCAGGATCCGCAGCTGCCGCTCGTTCACCCGCTCAGTGTAATGACCTTGCAGTGATGCTTAACAGATGGTGAAGAACTTCGCTCTGGGCTTCAGGGTCGCGGTACGGGAGCGTGTGGGGCGTGTCCCGAGTCCGCAGCACCGACGCGGTGCTTCTCCTTGTCGCCGCCGTCTGGGGTTCCAGCTATCTGGCCGCCAAGACGGCCACTACGGCGCTCCCCGTCCTGGTCGTCCTGTTCGCGCGGTACGGCATCTCGGCCGCCGCCTGCGTGGCGCTCGTCGCCGTCCGGCGCCGGACGAGGCTCTGCACACGCGACGAGCTGCGGACCGGGGCCGTCCTCGGGGTCACCCAGGCGGCGGTCCTGGCCCTGGAGACGTACGGGGTCGCGCACACCAGCGCGGCCAACGCGGGCCTGCTGATCAGCCTCACGATCGTGCTCACCCCCCTGCTGGACCGCGGGCAGGGGGCGGCGGGCCTGCCGCCGCGCTACTTCGCCGCCACCGGTCTGTGTCTGCTCGCCGTCGGGCTCCTGGTGTCCGGCAGCGGCTTCCACTCGCCTCGGTCCGGTGACCTGCTGATCCTCGCCGCCGCGCTGGTTCGCGCGGCCCATGTGGCGCTCGTGGGGCGGCTCACCGCGCGCCGCCCGGTGCGGCCGCTGCACGTCACGACCGTCCAGACGGTCGTCGGCACGGTCCTGTTCGCGGTTCCCGCCGCCCACTCCCTGCCCGCGCTCGGCCGGGTCGACGCCGGGGTCTGGGCGCAGCTCCTCCATCTCGCCCTGTTGTGCAGCGTGTTCGCGTTCCTGGCGCAGACCTGGGCGGTGCAGCGCAGTTCGGCGAGCCGGGCCAGTCTGCTGCTGGGGACCGAGCCGGTCTGGGCCGTCGCGGTCGGCATCGGCCTCGGCGGCGAGCACCTCACGGTGCTCACCGCGCTCGGCGCCGCGCTCATGGTCGCGGGCACCTACTGGGGGCAGGCCGTCGAACGCGCCCACCGGACCGCAGGGGCCGGGCGGGCAGCCCGGTCGTCCCCGGTTCCGGCGGGCGTCTGACCGCGCCGGGACCGTCCACCGGGGCGGGCGGGGTCCCGCGCCGGGCTACTCGACGCCGATCAGCAGCAGCGCGCCCTGGCGTCCGCCCCGGTACACCACGGTGTCCACCGCGAGATACGCCTCCCGTACCCGTGCCTCCAGGTGCGCGGTGATGCTCTCGGGGGCCTCGTCCCCGAGCACGAGCGTGACCATCTCCCCGCCGGCCGCGAGCATGCGGTCGAGGACGGCCTGAGCCGTGGCGGTGACGTCGGTGCCGATGACGGCGACGTCACCGTCGATGAGCCCGAGGACGTCTCCGGCCTGGCAGATCCCGGCCATGGTCCAGGACTGCCGCTCGGCGACGGCCACCTCGGCGTAGCGGGTGGCGCCGGCCGCCGAGGTCATGGCGACGACGTCCTCGTCGAAGCGGCGCCCCGGTTCGTGCACGGCCAGCGCGGCGATGCCCTGGACGGCGGAACGGGTCGGGATCAGCGCGACCCGGACGCCCTCGGCGCGTGCCTGTTCCGCGGCCGCCGCCGCGGTGTGCCGCAGGTCGGCGTCGTTGGGCAGCAGCACCACCTCGCGCGCGTGGGCCCGTCGTACGGCCTCCACGAGCTCCCCGCTGGCGGGCGGCTCGTCCGGCCGCGCGAGCACGGTGGTCGCCCCGGCCTCGGAGTAGAGCCCCGCCAGGCCCTCCCCGGGCACGACCGCCACGACGGCCCGCTGTGCCCGCTCGCGCGGCGGACGGCCCGCCCCGGCCCCGGTGTGCGCGTCGCCCAGACCGAAGTGGGTGATCCGGATGCGGTGCGGACGACCCGCCTCGACGCCCGCCTCGACGGCCGCGCCCGCGTCGTCCACGTGCACATGGATGTTCCACAGGCCGTCCCCGCCGACCACGACGAGGGAGTCGCCGAGGGCGTCGAGCCGGTTCCGCAGCCGGTCCACGGCGGTGTCCTCCGCCTCCAGGAGGTAGATCACCTCGAAGGCGGGATGGCCGCTCTCCGCGGACCCGTCCCCGCAGGCGATCCCCGCGTCGGCGCCGTGACCGTCGGTCTCGTCCGAGCCGTAGGACGTGTCCGCCCCGTTCGTCCCGTCCGCCCCGTGGGGCCCGTACGGCCCGGTGTTCCGTTGTCCGCGCTCCGCGCCGGAGCCGTGGGCCCCGGGACCGGGAAGGCCCGGGTTGCCGTCCGTACCCGTCGTGTCCGGGGCCGGGGCGCCCGAGGTCCCGGGAGCGCTTCCCTCCCCCGGTCCGAGTGGTCTCGGCGCCTCCCCCGTGAACGTCTCCGCCAGCGCCGCGAGCACCGCCACCAGTCCCCGCCCGCCCGCGTCGACGACACCGGCGTGCTCCAGGACGTCGAGCTGTCCGGTGGTCGCCGCGAGCGCCGCGCCCGCGCCCGCGTAGGCGGCGAGCGCGACCGTGCCGCAGTCCCCCTCGACCCCGAGGGCCGCGTCGGCGGCGGCCGAGGCGACGGTGAGGACCGTGCCCTCGACGGGGTGCGCGACCGCCCCGCGGGCGGAGTCGGCGGCGTTGCGCAGGGCAAGACACAGGCCCGGACCGTCGGTGTGATCCGCCTCACCGTCGGCCGCCAGCACCTGGGCCATGCCCCGCAGCAGCTGCGCCAGGATGGTTCCGGAGTTGCCCCGGGCCCCGATCAGGGCCCCGTGCGCCATCGCCCTGATGGCGTCGGAGAGCGGGACCCCGGTTCCCGCGGCCTTCGGTGACTCCCCGGCGGCCCGGCTCTCACCGGCTGGCCCGGAGCCGGCGTCGGCCCCATCGGCCCCCGCCGTCCCGGGCGCCGGGACGGCCACCGCCTCGTATCCGGCGAACAGCGCCTCGACGGCGGCCGCGGCCGATTCCACGGTCAGATACAGGTTCGTCCCGGTGTCCCCGTCGGCGACCGGGTAGACATTGATCGCGTCGATCTCCTCGCGCGCACGGCCCAGGGCCCCGAGCGCGAGCCCGCACCAGGTGCGCACCGCGAGAGCATCGAATGTCTGCGGCACCTGCGGCACCCGCGCCTCCTTGAGCTGCTGGACGTGGGAGGCAGCGTAGACCCAGAACCGGTCACCGCCGGTGGAGGGCCCCCGGGGCCGGGGAGGGCGCGATGGCGACCGGCAGATGATGGTAGTTTCGTTCTCCGGACGCAGTCGTTGTATGCTGCTCCAGTTGCCCGATCCGATCGGGCCATCCCCCTGGCACCGCCACTCAGATCCTAGATCTTGATCCTCGGCATGCCGGGATCAACCGTAAATGCATCTGAAGTCTTTGGAGTGACCCGTGGCTGCCAACTGCGATGTCTGCGGCAAGGGGCCGGGCTTCGGCAACAACATCTCGCACTCGCACCGCCGTACCCCGCGTCGCTGGAACCCCAACATCCAGCGCGTTCGTACCGTGGTGGGCGGGACGCCGAAGCGCGTGAACGCTTGCACCTCGTGCATCAAGGCCGGCAAGGTCACGCGCTGACAACCGCTAGCGCGCGGCCACTGCTGGTTCGCTTGCACTGAACCCGTCCACCTCACGGTGGGCGGGTTTTTTGCTGCCCCCACACGGGCGGACCGCCAACGCCTCCGTGCCACCGGACCGCCCCGGCGTCCGAGGTGTGCACCCCGGACGCCGGACGCCTCAGGACTCGATGTCCCCGAAGTGGTCCCAGCCGCCCTTTCTCGTCCAGGGAGCGCCGTCCACGGTCACCCGGGGCAGGGCCGACGGGTTCAGGACCTCGCCGATCACCTTCCAGCGCGCCGGCAGCTTCACGTCCGGCGGGAACGTGGCGACGATCGCGTGATCCTCGCCACCGGTGAGCACCCACTGGATCGGGTCGACCCCGACGGCCTGGCCGATGTCGTTCATCTGCGAGGGGATGTCGATGTCCCCGGAGCGGATGTCGATGCGCACCTTGCTCGCCTCGGCGATGTGCCCGAGGTCGGCGATCAGACCGTCGCTGACGTCCGTCATCGAGGTCGCGCCGAGCCCGGCGGCGGCCGGACCCGCGTGGTACGGCGGTTCGGGCCTGCGGTGGGCCTCCACGAAGGCGCGCGGCGAGCGGAAGCCCCGGGAGAGCACCGCGAACCCGGCCGCGGACCAGCCCAGCCAGCCCGTCACGGCGACGACGTCACCCGGCTGGGCACCGCCCCGGGTGACCGGCTCGTGGTTGCGCAGATCGCCGAGCGCGGTGATCGCGACGGTGATGGTCTCGCCCCGTACGACGTCCCCGCCGACCACGGCCGCGCCCGCGACCTGGCACTCGTCGCGCAGCCCGTCCATCAGCTCGGAGGGCCAGGTGGCCGGGAGCTCGGCGGGCACGACCAGGCCGAGCAGCAGCGCGGTCGGTACGGCGCCCATCGCGGCGATGTCCGCGAGGTTCTGCGCGGCGGCCTTGCGGCCGACGTCGTACGCCGTGGACCAGTCGCGGCGGAAGTGACGTCCTTCGAGGAGGATGTCGGTGCTCGCCACGACCCTGCGGTCCGGCGCTGCCACCACCGCGGCGTCGTCGCCCGGTCCGACCCGGACCGCCGGGGTGGTGGTGAGGCGCGAGGTGAGCTCTCGGATGAGCCCGAACTCCCCCAGCTCGCCCACGGTGCCCTTCATGATCGTCGTGCTCCCTCTGTCGCTGCCCGTGCCCGGTCGCGAGCCGTCTGAGTACTCGGTACGGTCGAGTTGACCGTCAACTTGCGCAGTCCCTCCACCCCGGCGCGCGAGCCCCAGTCACCGCGGGTCTCCCCGCGGCGAGCGGCAACGCGATACCGTGGCGTTCCTTTTCCCCACATGATCCTCGTGGCCGCCCTGGAGGTTCCGTGGTACAGGCGTACATCCTGATCCAGACGGAGGTCGGCAAGGCGTCGACCGTCGCCGAGACGATCGGCAAGATCCCGGGGGTGATCCAGGCCGAGGACGTGACCGGACCGTACGACGTGATCGTGCGCGCCCAGGCCGACACCGTGGACGAACTCGGCCGCATGGTCGTGGCCAAGGTCCAGCAGGTGGACGGCATCACCCGCACCCTGACCTGTCCGGTCGTGCACCTGTAGCCCCCGTCTACCCTTGGCCGGTGAACTTCTTCCGTCACCGGCACACCGCCTCCCTCGGGCTGCCCGCTCTTGCGGCACTGATCGCGATCGCGGGCTGCTCCTCAGCAGACGACAGCACGTCCGTCGCGGTTCCGCACCCGGACACGAAGGTCACCGAGCTGTGCCAGAACCTGGACAAGGTGCTGCCGCGGAGCGTGGACGGCCGGCGCCGTGAGGACCCGGAGCCCCGGTCCGCGCTGACCGCGGGCTGGGGAAGCCCGGCGATCATACTGCGCTGCGGTGTCGGACGGCCGCCGAAGATGACCGATCCGAAGGTGGCGACGGGCGACGACCCGAAGGCCGTGGCCGGCGGAGTGAACGGCGTCGACTGGCTGATGGAGAAGCAGGACGACGGGACGACTCGCCTCACCACCGCGTCGCGTCTGGCGTACGTCGAGGTCACCGTGCCCGCGGGCGCCGATGCCTCCGGCGTGCTCGTCGACCTGGCCCCCTCCGTCAAGAAGGCGATCCCGAAGGGGATCGCCGACTGACGTGCTGGTCCCGCGGGGTGCTCAGCGCAGTCCGGTGGACCGGCGCAGCGCCGCCTGGATCAGACGGTCGACGAGCTCGGCGTAGCCGACGCCCGTCTCCCGCCACATCCGCGGGTACATGGAGATGGGGGTGAAGCCCGGCATCGTGTTGATCTCGTTGATCACGAACTCGCCGTCCTCGGTGAGGAAGAAGTCCGCGCGGACCAGGCCCTCGCAGGAGGCCGCGTCGAAGGCCTCGACGGCGAGGCGGCGGACCTCGGCGGTCTGCTCCTCGGTGAGCGGCGCCGGCACGATCCCGTCGGCCGCGTCGATGTACTTGGCCTCGAAGTCGTAGAACGCGTGCGACTGCACCGGCGGGATCTCCGCGGGGACCGACGCGCGCGGCCCGTCCTCGAACTCCAGGACACCGCACTCGATCTCGCGGCCGCGCAGCAGCGCCTCCACGATGATCTTCGGGTCGTGCCGCTGGGCCTCCTCGATCGCCTCGTCGAGGCCCGCGAGGCCGTCGACCTTCGTGATGCCGAACGAGGAACCCGCGCGCGCGGGCTTCACGAAGAGCGGCCAGCCGTGCTCACCGGCGAAGTCGACGATCTTCCTGCGGGCGGCGGACTGGTCCTGCTGCCACTCGCGCGGCCGGATCACCATGTACGGGCCCACCTTCAGGCCGAACGAGGTGAACACGCGCTTCATGTAGTCCTTGTCCTGGCCGACGGCCGAGGCGAGGACGCCCGAGCCGACGTAGGGGACACCGGAGAGCTCCAGGAGGCCCTGGAGGGTGCCGTCCTCGCCGTACGGGCCGTGCAGCATCGGGAAGACGACGTCGACCTCGCCGAGCGCCTTGGGGACCGACCCGGGCTCGTTGTAGACGACTTCGCGGTTCGCGGGGTCGACGGGGAGCACCACGGCGCCCTCGGCGGACTCGGCGAGCTGCTCGACGCTGGGCTGCTTGCGGTCGACGATCGCCATGCGTTCCGGCTCGTCCGCGGTGAGCGCCCAACGGCCGTCCTGGGTGATGCCGATCGGCAGTACGTCGTACTTCGTACGGTCGATGGCGCTCAGGACGGCGCCGGCCGTGACCACGGAGATCCCGTGTTCGGAGCTGCGGCCGCCGAAGACGACGGCCACGCGCGGCTTGCGCGTCGGCCGCTCAGGGCTCTGGGGGAGGTTCTCGGTGCTCATATCGCGTTGAGAGTACCCGGTGGTACGCGGTGAGTCAGCGCCCCACGGCGGCCGTTGCTCAGCGTCGTTCCCACCGTTGCGGAGCGTCGCCCACCTGGCGGTTCACCGCTGCCGGTTCAGCGGCGTTCGGACTTCGCGCTGCGCCCCATCAGCTCCTTGAGGGCGACCACCGGGGGCTTGCCCTCGTGGACGATGCTGACGACCGTCTCCGTGATCGGCATGTCGACGCCGTGCCGGCGGGCCAGATCCAGCACCGACTCGCAGGACTTGACCCCCTCGGCGGTCTGCCGGGTGACCGCGATGGTCTCCTGGAGGGTCATGCCCCGGCCGAGGTTGATGCCGAAGGTGTGGTTGCGGGACAGCGGCGAGGAACAGGTCGCGGCGAGGTCGCCGAGGCCCGCGAGGCCGGAGAACGTCATCGGGTCCGCGCCCATGACGAGGCCGAGCCGGGTGGTCTCGGCCAGCCCGCGGGTGATCAGCGAGCCCTTGGCGTTGTCGCCCAGGCCCATGCCGTCGGCGATGCCGACGGCGAGACCGATCACGTTCTTGACCGCGCCGCCGAGTTCGCAGCCCACCACGTCGGTGTTCGTGTACGGGCGGAAGTACGGCGTGTGGCAGGCGGTCTGGATGCGCCGGGCCACCTCCTCGTCGCGGCAGGCGACGACGCCGGCGGCGGGCATCCGCTGGGCGACCTCCTTGGCGAGGTTGGGTCCGGTGACGACGGCGACGCGGTCGGCGGAGACCTTGGCGACCTCCTCGATCACCTCGCTCATCCGCTTCACCGTGCCGAGTTCGACGCCCTTCATGAGCGAGACGAGCACGGTGTCGGGGGCGAGCAGCGGCACCCACTCCGCGAGGTTGGCGCGCAGGGTCTGGGACGGGACCGCGAGGACGGTGAAATCGGCGTCGCGCGCGGCCTTCGCCGGGTCGGCGGTGGCCCGCAGGTTCTCCGGGAGTTCGATCCCCGGGAGGTAGTCCGGGTTCATCCGCGTGGAGTTGACCGCGTCGGCGAGTTCGGGGCGGCGCGCCCACAGGGTGACGTCGCACCCGGCGTCGGCGAGCACCATGCCGAAGGCCGTACCCCACGATCCGGTCCCGAAGACGGCCGCCCTGACCGGCTTGCTCACGTGCCCTGCCCCTCTTCCTGCTGTGCCTTCGACTTGGCCGCGGCCTTGCGGCGCTGCGCGATGCGCACCTCGCGCGGGTCGTACACGTTCTCGGGCGCCTTCTCGCCGCGGATCAGCTCCAGCTGCGCGGTGATGGCCGCCATGATGACCTCGGTGACCTCCTTGAGGAGGTCCGGGCTCATCTCCCGGTCGTAGTAGCGCGAGAGGTCCACCGGCGGGCCCGCGAGCACGTGGTGGGTCTTGCGCGGGAGGACGTCGGGCTTCTTGGCGTACGCGGGCAGGAGTTCGTTGGCGCCCCACTGGGCGACCGGGATCACCGGGCACCTGGTCTGGAGGGCGACCCGCGCCGCACCGGTCTTGCCGGTCATCGGCCAGCCGTCGGGGTCACGGGTGAGCGTTCCCTCGGGGTAGAACGCCACGCACTCGCCGCGTTCCACGGCGTCGATCGCGGCCCGGAACGCGCTCAGGGCGTCGGTGCTCTCGCGGTAGACGGGAATCTGTCCGGTGCCGCGCATCGCGGCGCCGACGAATCCCTTCTTGAAAAGACCGGCCTTCGCCAGGAAGCGCGGAACACGCCCGGTGTTGTACTGGTAGTGCGCATACGCGAACGGGTCCACATGGGAATTGTGGTTCACCGCGGTGATAAATCCGCCCTCGGCCGGAATGTTCTCCATCCCACGCCAGTCCCGCTTGATCAGAACCACGAGCGGCGGTTTGACGAGAACCGCTGCAAAGCGGTACCAGAAGCCGATTCTGCGGCGGGGCACGCGGACACCTTCCTCTTGAGCCTGGGGGGCCGCACAAGTGTCGCTCCAGGCCGCCTGTCTGTCGAGAACACCGTACGCCCCGACACCCGCACCGCCAGGGTGGCCAGGTCACAATAAGGCGTGACCGGAGAGGGTGGAGTGCTCGTGCGGTGGACCGTGGTCGTACCCCTCAAGGCCCTGGCGAGGGCCAAGAGCAGGCTGGCGGACACGGCCTCCGACGTCGTGCGCCCCGGTCTCGCCCTCGCGTTCGCGCAGGACACGGTGGCGGCGGCGCTGGCCTGCGCCGCGGTCCGCGGTGTGGTGGTCGTCACGGGCGACGCCCTGGCCGGGCGGGAGCTGGCCGCGCTGGGCGCGCGCATCGTCGCGGACGAGCCGGGCGGGGGTCTCAACGCGGCGCTGGCGCACGGGGCGGGGGCCGTACGGGCCCGGGATCCGGAAAGCGCCGTCGCGGCCCTGAACGCGGATCTGCCCGCTCTGCGGCCTTCGGAATTGGCCCGGGTACTGACCGCCGCGTCCGAATTCCCCCGCGCTTTCCTGGCCGATGCCGCCGCAATCGGAACCACCCTCCTGGCCGCCTCCCCGGGCCGGGAATTGCTCCCTGCTTTCGGGGGTGATTCCCGGGCCCGCCATCGCGCCTCGGGCGCCGCGGAACTCGGGCTCGACGCGGTGGATTCCGTACGACGGGACGTGGACACCCGGGAGGATCTGCGGGCGGCGCTGACGCTCGGCGTGGGGCCGCGCACGGCGGCCGCGGCGGCGCGGCTGCTGATTCCCGGGCAGTGACGGGCCGCCGACGGCGGGGGCCGGTCCTGGCGCGGCGCCCCGTACGGGGGATCAGTAGGCTGCGCTCATGCAGGCGACCTCGTACACGTACGACCCCGAGACCCGCAGCGGACAGGTGCTGCTCGACGACGGCACCCCGGTGCCCTTCGACGGTCCGGCGTTCGACGCCGGCGGGCTGCGGCTGCTGCGGCCGGGCCAGCGCGTGCGGATCGAGACCGAGGGCGAGGGCGCGGGGCTGCGGATCACCCTGATCACGCTCCAGACCTTCTGACACCCGCTTCGGGCGCACCGGGCACCCTCCCGGAGGCAATGAACGCGCCGGACGCACTCAAGGGCCCTCTGAACATGCCGCGGGCCGGGCTCCCGGTGGGAGCCCGGCCCGGCGCGTGAGGTGCCCCCGCGCCCGGCTTCCGGCGGGCGGCGGCCTTCTTGGGGGTCGGCCTTCTTGGCGGTGGCCTTCTTGGCGTGCTCTAGCGGGCGGTGGCCTTCTTGGCGGTGGTCTTGCGGGCCGTCGACTTCTTGGCCGGGGCCTTCTTGGCCGTGGCCTTCTTCGCGGGCGCCTTCTTGGCGGCGGTCTTCTTGGCCGCGGTGGTCTTCGCCGTGGTCTTCTTGGCGGCGGCCGTCTTCGCCGTCGTCTTCTTGGCCGCGGTCTTCTTCACGGCGGCCGTGGTCTTCTTCGCGACGGTCTTCTTCGCCGCGGTCTTCCTGACCGCCGCCTTCTTGGCGGTGGTGGCCTTCTTGGCCGCGGCCTTCTTCACCGTCGCGGAAGCGCCGCCGGAGAGGCTGCCCTTCGGGGCCTTCTTGACCGCGACGTCGTTCTTCGGGAGCTTCTTCGAGCCGCTCACGAGGTCCTTGAACCCCTGGCCGGCACGGAAGCGCGGCACGGAGGTCTTCTTGACCCGCACCCGCTCACCCGTCTGAGGGTTGCGGGCGTAACGGGCGGGGCGGTCGACCTTCTCGAAGGAACCGAAGCCGGTGACCGAGACCCGGTCTCCGCCGACAACCGCACGGACGATGGCGTCCAGTACCGCGTCGACCGCGTCGGCGGCCTGCTGACGCCCGCCGACCTTGTCGGCAATCGCTTCTACGAGCTGCGCCTTGTTCACGTCTTCCCCTTCGGAGACATTGCCCGAACGAATGCGTTCAAGCTTTTTCGCACGTTAGGCAGATATATACCGCAAATCAAACACGAAACGGGCTAATCACCCTTGTGCCGCAACGAACTCGGGCCGCAGCGCAGTTCGTCAGTGATCCCCTTCGAGGAATCGGCCCTCGTCGAGGTCGCTGGTGAACCGCTCCAGCCGCCTTGCCGCGTCGGCGAGATCGTGTTTGGCCGCGGCCGTAATGACCAGCAGCTTCCGGGTCAGCGCCATCCGTACGCCCTCCGGGACTTGCAGTGCGCGCACTGTTGTGTGCGCTTCCTTGAGTTGGGCCGCGACTGCCGTGTAGAGCTCGAGTTGGCCGTCACGTTCCATGCACAGATTGTGCCATCTGGGGCGAGTTGTCGCCTGCGCAGGGGGTAACTGCCGCCCCCCGGAGGCCTCCTGACCCCCTTGGCCGGAAGTCGCCCCTGTAGTCGCCTACCCGAGCAATCCCCTTTGTAACTAGGGGAGTTGACCGACCTTGCGGGGGTGCGCGGGAGCCCCTCGGAGGCGGAAACAGCTGTACCCCCAACCGTCCACGATTGGGGGTACAGAGGGGTGTTGCGTGGCTGAAATCAGTCGCGACCCGGCCGCCGTGCGGCCTCGGGGTCAGACCGGGAGCGTCTTCGGCTTGTGCGAGGGCCGCTTGGCCTCGTACGCCGCGATGTCGCCCTCGTTCTTCAGGGTGATGGAGATGTCGTCCAGCCCGTTCAGCAGCCGCCAGCGGGCGTTCTCGTCGAGCTCGAAGGCGGCGGTGACGCCCTCGGCGCGCACCTCGCGCGCCTCCAGGTCGACCGTGATCTCGGCCTGCGGGTCCCGCTCCGCCAGCTCCTGGAGCGCCTCCACGGTCTTCTGGTCCAGAACCACCGTGAGCAGGCCGTTCTTGAGCGAGTTACCGCGGAAGATGTCGGCGAACCGGGAGGAGATCACGGCCTTGAAGCCGTAGTTCTGGAGCGCCCAGACGGCGTGCTCGCGGGAGGAGCCCGTACCGAAGTCGGGGCCCGCGACCAGTACCGTCGCGCCCTGGTGCTCGGGCTGGTTGAGGACGAAGGAGGAGTCCTTGCGCCAGGCCTCGAAGAGACCGTCCTCGAAGCCGTCCCTGGTCACCTTCTTGAGCCAGTGGGCGGGGATGATCTGGTCGGTGTCGACGTTGCTGCGGCGCAGCGGGACGGCCCGGCCGGTGTGCGTGGTGAATGCTTCCATGTCTCTCAGACTCCAGCGGGCACGGGGGCGTCGGACAGGTCGGCCGGGGAGGCCAGGTGGCCGAGGACCGCCGAGGCGGCGGCGACCTGCGGCGAGACCAGGTGCGTACGGCCGCCCTTGCCCTGCCTGCCCTCGAAGTTGCGGTTGGATGTGGACGCGGAGCGCTCACCGGGGGCCAGCTGGTCGGGGTTCATGCCCAGGCACATCGAGCAGCCCGCGTGCCGCCATTCGGCGCCGGCCTCCTTGAAGACCACGTCCAGACCCTCGGAGACGGCCTGGAGACCGACCCGCGCGGAGCCGGGGACGACCAGCATCCGTACGCCGTCGGCGACTTTGCGGCCCTCGACGATCGCGGCGGCCGCGCGCAGGTCCTCGATACGGCCGTTGGTGCACGAACCTACGAAGACGGTGTCGACCTTGATCTCGCGCAGCGGCTGCCCGGCGGTCAACCCCATGTATTCCAGGGCCTTTTCGGCTGCCAGCCGCTCCGAAGCGTCTTCGTACGAAGCCGGGTCGGGGACGTTCGCCGAAAGCGGCGCTCCCTGGCCGGGGTTGGTGCCCCAGGTGACGAACGGCGACAGGGAGGCGGCGTCGATGACGACCTCGGTGTCGAATACGGCGTCGTCGTCGGACTTCAGCGTCTTCCAGTACGCGACGGCGGCGTCCCAGTCCTCGCCCTCGGGGGCGTGCGCGCGGCCCTTGAGGTAGTCGAAGGTGGTCTCGTCGGGGGCGATCATGCCCGCGCGGGCGCCGGCCTCGATCGACATGTTGCAGATGGTCATCCGGGCTTCCATCGAGAGCTTCTCGATGGCCGCGCCGCGGTATTCCAGGATGTAGCCCTGGCCGCCGCCCGTACCGATCTTGGCGATGATCGCCAGGATCAGGTCCTTGGCGCTGACCCCGTCGGGCAGTTCCCCGTCGACGGTGATGGCCATGGTCTTGGGACGGGCCAGCGGCAGTGTCTGGGTGGCCAGCACATGCTCCACCTGGGAGGTGCCGATGCCGAACGCCAGGGCTCCGAAGGCGCCGTGCGTGGAGGTGTGCGAGTCACCGCAGACCACGGTGGTGCCGGGCTGGGTCAGACCCAGCTGGGGCCCCACCACGTGCACCACGCCCTGCTCGACGTCGCCCAGCGAGTGCAGCCGTACGCCGAACTCGGCGGCGTTCTTGCGCAGCGTCTCCAGCTGGACCCGGGAGACCGGGTCGGCGATGGGCTTGTCGATGTCGAGGGTCGGGGTGTTGTGATCCTCGGTGGCGATGGTGAGGTCGAGGCGGCGCACCTGGCGCCCCGCCTGACGCAGACCGTCGAAGGCCTGCGGGCTGGTCACCTCGTGCAGCAGGTGCAGATCGATGAAGAGGAGGTCGGGCTCGCCCTCGGCGCGCCGGACGACGTGGTCGTCCCAGACCTTCTCCGCGAGTGTCCTACCCATCGCTTTCCCTCCGGCCGGCTCGTGTGGCGCCGGCCCAACTAGAGATATCGGGGCGGTGGACGTCCGCACCCCTAGTGCCGGACGTCGTCCGCCGGACCCGTTGGTCCGCGGGCCGCTGTGTCTACAAGGGTGGCGCGTTCCACCGGAAATTGAACTTGCGTTTCACAGAGTGAGACGCGAGTATCGTTTCATGGACAACAGTAGCGGCGTCGGCGTTCTGGACAAGGCAGCCCTTGTCCTGAGCGCTCTGGAGTCCGGTCCGGCCACCCTCGCGGGCTTGGTCGCGGCGACCGGACTGGCACGACCCACGGCACATCGCCTCGCCGTGGCACTTGAACACCACCGCATGGTGGCGCGCGACATGCAGGGCCGGTTCATACTCGGCCCCCGGCTCGCCGAGCTGGCCGCGGCCGCCGGCGAGGACCGCCTCCTCGCGACGGCGGGTCCGGTGCTCACGCACCTGAGGGACCTCACGGGCGAGAGCGCGCAGCTCTACCGTCGCCAGGGCGACATGCGCATCTGCGTCGCCGCGGCCGAGCGGCTGTCCGGTCTGCGAGACACCGTCCCGGTGGGCTCCACCCTCACCATGAAGGCCGGTTCCTCCGCCCAGATCCTGATGGCCTGGGAGGAGCCGGAGCGGCTGCACCGTGGCCTCCAGGGCGCCCGCTTCACCGCCACCGCGCTGTCGGGGGTGCGGCGCCGGGGCTGGGCCCAGTCGATCGGCGAACGCGAGCCGGGCGTGGCGTCCGTCTCCGCGCCGGTCCGGGGACCCTCGAACCGTGTCGTGGCCGCCGTCTCGGTCTCCGGACCGATCGAGCGTCTGACCCGGCACCCGGGCCGTATGCACGCCCAGGCGGTCATCGACGCCGCCGGCCGTCTGTCCGAGGCCCTGCGCCGCACGGGCTGAGACCCGCGTCCCTCGCTCTCGCGCGACGGGAGGGCCGGCCTCAACGCCGCGGCAGGCCCTTCCCGAAGCACACCGTCCCGTACGCGGGGTGCGCCGATGTCCGGTGCACCCCGCGCCCTGTTTCCGGGGTGACCCAACGCACGTGCTCGTGCGGTGAGTTGGATCACCCGGGCCGGCAGGAGAGCAAGGACCACGAGGAGCACCCGGACGCACAGGACGCCGAAAGGGCCCCCACCTGAGTGGAGACCCTTTCGAACCGTGTACCCCCGACCGGATTCGAACCGGCGCTACTGCCGTGAGAGGGCAGCGTGCTAGGCCGCTACACAACGGGGGCCTGAATCCTGCGTTTCCGCAGATTCGGAGCTGGGCTACCAGGACTCGAACCTAGAATGACGGTACCAGAAACCGTAGTGTTGCCAATTACACCATAGCCCATGGTGGTTTAGACCAATGTGGTCAGTACCCCCGACCGGATTCGAACCGGCGCTACTGCCGTGAGAGGGCAGCGTGCTAGGCCGCTACACAACGGGGGCCCTAGCGATCCTGCATGAAGGGCAGCGGGTGCGACCCGAACTGCCTTCCTGGGAAGGATCTGTACCCCCGACCGGATTCGAACCGGCGCTACTGCCGTGAGAGGGCAGCGTGCTAGGCCGCTACACAACGGGGGCGTTGCGGATCTGGATCTCCGCGGTGCAGATGAGCTCTGCGAGCTGGCCTACCAGGACTCGAACCTAGAATGACGGTACCAGAAACCGTAGTGTTGCCAATTACACCATAGGCCACAGAAACGCAATCCCGTACGAAGATCTTGTTTCGGCTGACGTCTCCGGGCTCCGGCCTTTCGGCCCGCTCCCGGCGGCGCAGAAAGAACATTACCCGAAGGTGGACCCCGCTCCAAAACGGGTATCCGCGCCGAGGATCGCGGGCAGCTCGGCGAGTGATCCGATGCGGTGCGGACCGGCCTGTCCCCGGGCGCCCGGGGCCCGGTCGCCGCCACGGTCGATCCACACCGAGAGCAGACCGGCGTCGGCGGCGCCCCGTCCGTCGATCTCCGGATGGTCCCCGACGTAGGCGACGCGGTGCGGTGGCAGCCCCAGGGCCTCGCAGGCTGCGTGGAAGGCGGCCGCGGCGGGCTTGGAGACGCCCAGTTCGGCGGCGCACAGGATGGCCTCGAAGCGGTCGTGCACCCCGAGCGTGCGCAGCTTGCGGTCCTGGACGTGGATGCTGGAGTTGGACAGCACCGCGTGCCGGTGGCTGGCGACGAGCGCGTCCAGGGCCGGCAGGACGTCCGGGAACAGGGTCCAGGCGCCCTCGTAGTGCGTGACGTACCGGCCGAACCACGCGTCGGCCTCGGCGTCGCTCAGCGGCTCTCCCAGGAACACCCTGACGCGGTCCCGCCGCTGGCCCTGCCAGTCGGTCTCACCGGCCGCGTACCGGGCCCACTGGGCGTCGGTGACCTCCCGCCAGCGCGTGAGGGCCCCCTCCACGGTCGTGCCGTCGTCGAGCAGACCCTCGGCCGCGAGATGGCCCCGCATGCCCGCCCGGTCCGCGCTCGTGTAGTCGAAGAGCGTGTCGTCGATGTCCCACACCACGGCGTCGATGCCCATGCGCCGACGGTATCCCCGCACACGGGCGGCTGTCCCTCCCGGGGCGCGTTCGCGGCGGTGTCCGGCAGGGCGTGCGCCCCGGGCGCCGTGATGGCCGGCGGGGGCGCACCTCCCGCTCCGGAAGAAGGAGTTGACTGGAGCGGCGGGCTCCACCCGGCCCGCCCGGGTACGCGTGAGGGGCGGCGCCCGAACCGGGCACCACCCCTCACCTGTACGTCCGACGGCTACGCGGCGAGCCGCTCCAGCGCGGCGTCGACGCGCGCCAGTGTCCTCTCCTTGCCCAGGATCTCCAGGGACTCGAAGAGCGGCAGGCCGACCGTGCGGCCGGTGACGGCGACGCGGACCGGAGCCTGGGCCTTGCCGAGCTTGAGACCGTGCTCCTCACCCGCGGTCAGGACGGCCTCCTTGAGGGAGTCCGGGGAGGACCAGTCGGCCGCCTCCAGCTTCGCGCGGGCCGTGCGGAGCAGGGCGTCGCTGCCCTCCTTCATGGCCTTGGCCCAGGACGCCTCGTCGACGGCCGGCTCCGGCAGGAACAGGAAGTCGACGTTGTCCGTGATCTCGGAGAGGACCTTCATCCGCGACTGGGCGTGCGGGGCGATCGCCTGCCACTTCGCCTCGTCGAAGTCCTCCGGCGCCCAGGGCGCGAAGGGGGCGCGCAGCCAGGGGGCGCAGCGCTCCGTGAAGTCCTTCACATCGAGCATGCGGATGTGGTCGGCGTTGATCGCCTCGCACTTCTTCAGGTCGAAGCGGGCCGGGTTCGGGTTCACGTCCGTGACGTCGAACGCGGCGACCATCTCGTCGATCGAGAAGATGTCGCGGTCGGCGGCGAGGGACCAGCCGAGCAGGGAGAGGTAGTTCAGCAGGCCCTCGGGGAGGAAGCCGCGCTCGCGGTAGAGGTTGAGCGAGGACTCCGGGTCGCGCTTGGAGAGCTTCTTGTTGCCCTCGCCCATCACGTACGGAAGGTGACCGAAGGCCGGGGTCTCCTTGGCGATGCCCAGCTCGGTCAGCGCCTTGTAGAGGGCGACCTGCCGGGGGGTGGAGGAGAGCAGGTCCTCGCCGCGCAGGACGTGGGTGATCTCCATCAGGGCGTCGTCCACGGGGTTGACGAGCGTGTACAGCGGCGCGCCGTTCGCCCGGACGATGCCGTAGTCCGGCACGTTCTCCGGGAGGTAGGTGATCTCGCCGCGGACCAGGTCCTCGAAGGTGATCGCCTCGTCGGGCATCCGGAAGCGGACGATGGGCTTGCGGCCCTCGGCCTCGTAGGCGGCCTTCCGCTCGGCGGACAGGTCGCGGCAGTGGCCGTCGTAGCCGGAGGGTTTGCCGGCGGCGCGGGCGGCGTCGCGGCGGGTGTCCAGCTCCTCGGTGGAGCAGTAGCAGCGGTACGCGTGCCCCGCGTCCAGCAGCTTGGCGGCGACATCCGCGTAGATGTCCATGCGCTGCGACTGGCGGTACGGCGCGTGCGGGCCGCCGATCTCGGGGCCCTCGTCCCAGTCGAAGCCCAGCCAGCGCATCGAGTCGAGCAGCTGGTCGTACGACTCCTCGGAGTCGCGGGCCGCGTCGGTGTCCTCGATGCGGAAGACCAGGGTGCCTTCGTTGTGCCGGGCGAACGCCCAGTTGAACAGGGCGGTGCGGACCAGCCCGACATGGGGGTTGCCGGTCGGGGAGGGACAGAAACGTACACGGACGTTAGCCACGCTTGATCACCTTGTTGGTGAGAGTGCCGATGCCTTCGATGGTGACGGCGACCTCGTCGCCGACGTTCAGGGGGCCGACCCCGGCCGGGGTGCCGGTGAGGATCACGTCGCCGGGGAGCAGCGTCATGGCCTCGGTGATGTTGACGATCAGGTCCTCGATGGAGTGGATCATCTCGCTGGTGCGGCCGAGCTGGCGCTGCTGCCCGTTGACCGTGCACTGGATGGTCAGGTCGGAGGGGTCGAGGTCCGTCTCCACCCAGGGGCCGAGCGGGCAGGAGCTGTCGAAGCCCTTGGCGCGGGCCCACTGCTTCTCACGCCTCTGCACATCGCGGGCGGTGACGTCGTTGGCGCAGGTGTAGCCGAGGATGACGTCCTTGACGCGCTCGCGCGGGACCTCGCGGCACATGCGGCCGATGACGACGGCGAGCTCCGCCTCGTGGTGGAGCTCGCTGGAGAAGGAGGGGTACTGGATCGGGTCGCCGGGGCCGGTCACCGAGGTCGAGGGCTTGAAGAAGGCGAACGGGGCGTCGGGCACCTCGTTGCCGAGCTCCCTGGCGTGCTCGGCGTAGTTGCGGCCGAAGGCCACGACCTTGTTCGGGAGCACCGGCGGCAGCAGCCGGACCTTGTTCAGCGGGACCTTCGTACCGGAGAGCTCGAAGTCCGCGAACGGGATGCCCTTGATGATGTCGAGGACGAGCTCGTCCGGCTTGTCGCCCTCGACCGCGCCGAAAGCGACGTTGCCGTCGATGGAGAATCTGGCGATGCGCACGGGATCCTTGCGCCCCTCACTGAGCTGGCTGGAGTCTGAGGCTCCAGGCTAACGCGGCAAGGGCTGCGGGCTTCGCGCATATCCGCCGGGGCCGCGCGCCGGGCGCGGCCCTCGGGCGGTCGCCGTGGTCACTCGGCGGCGGCCACCGCGACCGGGGCGTCCATCAGGACGGTGCGGCGGGGGTTGGCCGTCTGGAGGGGGAGATCGACCGAGTGCTCCGGCCGTTCCGGCGTGCGCAGGGCTTCGGCGTCCTCGAGGTGCGCCAGCGTCGTGCGCCGCGGGTTGGCAATGTTGCGGAACATCATCGTCGTCTTCACCGTTTTGCTCGACCTTGTCGTCCTGGGCGCCGGTGGGGGCAAAGAGCCCCGTATAGGCGCGGGTTGTCGGATTCGCCATCCCTGTAAAGCGTCAGGCTAAACATTCAATTCCCTGGTGATGCCGTGAAGGCGCCATGATCGCCGTGTGAGTTTGCTCACTCACCAAGGGGCAAACCGGTCAATCGCGACCCTCAACTCGGGGCGACCAAACGGACATTACTCCACTGAACCAATCATTCCGCTCCTGATCATCGCGACTGGGACACCGGGGGGACACCCACGGCTCGTAGGCCTATGCCCGGTATGTACGAGAACCCCTTACACGTCAGGTGACATCACCCTCACATGCTGTCACGGAGGTCACAGCCTGGTACACGGCCCTTGTTGGAGATCCTGCACTGTGCTGGAATTCCTCGGACCGCCGCGGATTCACGATCCGGCGCGCAGGGGCGCTACTCAGCGCCGAGTGGCGGCGGGAAGGGGGAACCTGCGCCGGTCACTCAGACCACATACACAGCGCGCATCTGTGCCTGTGTACAACGCCGACACCGTCCCGCCGTTCCAGCGGAGGGGCGCCTGGTCCAGAGGTTGCGACGCTAGTGCAGGGACGTTTCAAGAGGGATGGCAGCGCTTCGGCGGAGCCGGAGCCGCGCGGCGGGACCGACCGCGGTTCCTCGCCCCAGCACGCCCAGAACCCGGGACCGGCAGAGGTCGGCGGCAGCGGTGAACACTCCGCTCGCGCCGGCGCGAAGCCCAAGGCTCCCGCCACCACGACCGACGCCACGCAGGCGAGCACGCCGAGCTACGGCTCGCGCGTAGCCCTGCGGAACTGGCGCATCTCGACGCGACTCGTCTCGCTGCTCGCGCTCCCCGTGGTCGCCGCGACCTCGCTGGGTGCGCTCCGCATCAACGAGTCGATGGACAACATCCAGCAGCTCGACAACATGCGACTGCTGACCGAGATGACCAAGCAGGCCACCGAGCTCGCCGCCGCGCTCCAGCAGGAGCGCGACGAGACGGCCGGTCCGCTGGCACACGGCGCTCTGGCCAACGACTACGAGGTCAAGTCGGTGCGCGACGCCACCGACGTGGCGAAGAAGCACTTCCTCGAAGGCACCCAGCAGGTCGACGACGCCACGTCCAAGGGCCAGCTGTCCGGCGTGCACGACAGCCTCGTCGGTGTCGTGGCCGAGCTCTACAAGCTGAACCAGATCCGCAGCGACGCCTACAACGACCCGCAGAACTCGACCCAGACGGTGGACGCCTACCACCGCCTGGTCACCGAGCTCCTCGCGCTGTCGCAGGACATGGCCGAGGCGACCAGCAACCCGGAGATGATCCAGCGCACCCGAGCGCTGGCGGCCTTCTCCTCCTCCAAGGAGTACGCCTCCGTCCAGCGGGCCGTCATCGCCGCCGCGCTGCCCACGCGCCCGACGGTCTTCGGAACCCTCTCCAAGAACGACCAGCAGTACGCGCTCTCCGCGTTCGAGAGCCAGGAGTCCGAGAACCAGGCGTTCAAGAACATCTACGGCGCCGGCAGCACGGACCTGCTCCTGCCGGTCGAGGGTGACAACCCGACGATCAAGTCGGCCGACCAGTACGCCAAGCGCGTGCTGAGCAACCCCGAGGGTCTGAAGACGCAGAACAAGCGGTCCTACAAGGACTGGCTCGACGACGACTCGGCGAAGATCAACGTCATGTCGAAGATCGAGACCACGCTGCTCAGCGAGATGGAGCAGAAGGCCCGTGAGCTGCGCAACCAGTCCCAGAGTGAAGCGATCATCTCCGGTGTACTGATCCTGCTCGTCCTCGGTGTCTCGCTCGTCGGCGCCTTCGTCGTGGCCCGGTCCATGATCCGCTCGCTGCGCCGCCTCCAGGACACCGCCACCCGGGTCGCCTCGGACCGTCTGCCCGAGCTCGTCAAGCAGCTCTCGGAGTCGGACCCGCAGGACGTCGACACCTCGGTGGAGTCCGTCGGTGTGCACTCCCGGGACGAGATCGGCCAGGTGGCCGCGGCCTTCGACGACGTGCACCGCGAGGCCGTCCGCCTCGCCGCCGAGCAGGCCCTCCTGCGAGGCAACGTCAACGCGATGTTCACCAACCTCTCGCGCCGTTCGCAGGGTCTCATCCAGCGTCAGCTCTCGCTCATATCCGAGCTCGAGTCCCGTGAGGCCGACCCCGACCAGCTCTCCTCGCTGTTCAAGCTCGACCACCTCGCGACCCGCATGCGCCGTAACGGTGAAAACCTCCTCGTCCTCGCCGGTGAAGAGCCCGGTCGCCGCTGGACCCGTCCGGTCCCGCTGGTCGACGTCCTCCGCGCCGCCGCCTCCGAGGTGGAGCAGTACGAGCGCATCGAACTCGCCTCGGTGCCGGGCACCGAGGTAGCCGGCCGGGTCGTCAACGACCTCGTCCACCTGCTCGCGGAGCTGCTGGAGAACGCCACCTCGTTCTCCTCCCCGCAGACCAAGGTCAAGGTCACCGGTCACGCCCTGCCCGACGGCCGCGTGCTGATCGAGATCCACGACACCGGTATCGGTCTGTCCCCCGAGGACCTGGCCGCGATCAACGAGCGGCTCGCCGCTCCGCCTACGGTGGACGTCTCCGTCTCCCGCCGCATGGGTCTGTTCGTGGTCGGTCGTCTGTCGCAGCGTCACGGCATCCGTATCCAGCTGCGCCCGTCCGACTCCGGTGGCACGACCGCGCTGGTCATGCTGCCCGTGGACGTCGCCCAGGGCGGCAAGAAGCCCATGCCGAACAAGCCGGGCCAGGGTGCCTCCGGCGGCGGCCCCGCCGCGGCGCAGGCCTCGGCCGGTGTGGCCGCGGCCCGTCGCACGAGCGGTCCCTCGCTCGGCGCCGGCGCCCCCTCCGCTCCCGGCGGTCCCCTCGGGGCCCCGCCGCAGCGCGGCCAGGTCGGTTCCGGCCAGGGTCAGCGGGCGGCACTGCCCGGCAGCAACCAGGGCGGTCGCCCCGGTGCCTCCGGCGGTGGGCGTGTCCAGCAGGGCGGTCAGCAGAGCGGTCAGCGCGGCGGACAGGCTCCCGCGGGTGCGAACGCCTTCGGCCAGAGCCCGCAGCAGGGCTTCCCGGCCCAGAACGGCACGCAGCAGGGCTTCGGTGACGGACAGGGTTCCCAGAACGCCTTCGGAGACACCTCCGGCGGCCGCAAGAACTCCTACGGCAACGGAACCGGCTCGGGCCAGAACTCCTTCGGCGACACCGGTGCGGCTCCGGCCGCGCCCGCACCCGCGCCCAAGCAGGCTTCGTCCGGCAAGGGCGGCCGTCGTCGGCCGCAGCTGCCCGGACGCGGTGGCTCCTCCGCCCGCGCCGAGCTTCCCGGCGGCAACGCCGGTTCGCGCACGCCGAGCTGGAGCGACGAGAACGCGCAGCCGCCGGCTCCGCGCAACTCCCTCGACACCCCCCGCGGTCACGAGGACCCCGACGCCACCTCGCGCATGCCGCGGATCGACGACCGGCAGAACCCCGCGTCCACCGCGGAGTTCGCCCGTCCCGACTTCGACGCCCCGCGCCCCGGCACGGGCGCGCCGCAGAACAACGGCCAGTACGGCTACGGCAACCAGACCCCCGCGGGCCAGAACCCGGCCGCGACGGGACAGTTCACCAACCAGGGCTACGGGGCCTCCCAGTCCCCGTCGTCCACCGGCCAGTTCGCCCAGCCGGGCTACGCGCCTTCCCAGGACCCCGCGTCCACCGGGCAGTTCGCGGCACCCGGTTACGGCAACGGGCAGGGTTCGTCCACCGGACAGTACGAGCGACCGGCCACCCCACAGCCGCCCGCCCGTGCGCAGGCTCCCGAGGCGCTTCCGCCGGCCTCGAACCCCGGTGACGGCCGTACGCCGCTGTACGACACGCTGGAGACCAACTGGTTCCACGGTCAGGCGAACGGCTCGGACGGCGCGCCCATGAACGGCGCCGCCCAGAACAACGGCTCCCAGGGATACGCACCGGCCGCTCCCCAGCAGCCGCAGACTCCCCCGGCTCCGCAGCGGCCGGCGGCCGCACCGGCGGCCGCACCGGCCGCCACCACCTCGTGGCGCAGCTCTCCCAATGACGACCTCGTCAAGCAGGCGGAGCGCTCCCGCAAGCCGTCGGCAGGCGGGGTCACCACCTCAGGCCTGCCGCGCCGCGTCCCGCGAGCCAACCTCGTCGCGGGTACGGCACAGCAGCAACAGCACCAAAGCGGTCCGCAGGTCTCGCGTGCGCCCGATGACGTACGCGGCCGGCTCACCAATCTCCGTCGGGGCATTCAGCAAGGTCGACAGGCCGCTCCCAACGGCCAGACCGGCAGCTTCCCCAGCCCCACTCACCAGCAGGAGCGTTAGTTGAGCCCGATGAGCCAGGCGGCACAGAACCTCAACTGGTTGATCACCAACTTCGTGGACAACACCCCCGGGGTGTCCCACACCGTCGTCGTGTCCGCCGACGGACTCCTTCTGGCAATGTCCGAAGGCTTCCCCCGCGACCGCGCGGACCAACTGGCGGCCGTAGCCTCCGGACTCACTTCGCTGACCGCCGGGGCCTCCCGGATCTTCGAAGGCGGCTCGGTGGCCCAGACGGTCGTGGAGATGGAGCGCGGCTTCCTCTTCCTGATGTCTGTTTCGGATGGATCGTCCCTCGCGGTCCTCTCCCACCCGGAATGCGACATCGGCCTTGTCGGCTACGAGATGGCACTGCTCGTCGACCGTGCGGGCGCCGTCCTCACGCCGGACCTGCGTGCCGAACTACAAGGCAGTCTGCTTCACTGACCGCCGCCGGATCCAGACACCGCACGAAATCACCGTCCGGCCGCCACAATCCCCCCACCGGCCCCAACAGACGGCACGACTGACCGACTTGCTGTCCCGCCCGGAGGATTCATGACCCCGCCCCCCGCCTCTCATGATCCGTACGCCGAGTCGTACGGGGATGAAGGCGACCAGCCGCTGGTACGTCCGTACGCGATGACCGGCGGCCGGACCAGGCCGCGGTACCAACTGGCCATAGAGGCTCTGATCAGCACCACGGCCGATCCGGCCCAGCTGATGGGTCTGCTCCCCGAACACCAGCGCATCTGCCATCTGTGCCGGGAAGTGAAGTCGGTGGCCGAGGTGTCGGCCCTCCTGGGCATGCCGCTCGGCGTGGCCAGGATCCTTGTCGCGGACCTCGCCGAGGCCGGACTTGTCGCCATTCACCAGCCTGGCGGCGATGAGAACAACGGCGGCGCGCCGGACGTGACACTGCTCGAAAGGGTGCTCAGTGGACTTCGCAAGCTCTGACGGAGGCCGGGCGACCACCTCCGCGAAGATCGTCGTAGCGGGTGGCTTCGGTGTCGGCAAGACCACGTTCGTGGGTGCCGTCTCCGAGATCAACCCTCTGCGGACCGAGGCCGTCATGACGTCCGCTTCGGCGGGCATCGACGACCTCACCCACACCGGAGACAAGACCACCACCACGGTGGCCATGGACTTCGGCCGTATCACCCTCGACCAGGACCTGATCCTGTACCTCTTCGGTACGCCGGGCCAGGACCGCTTCTGGTTCATGTGGGACGACCTGGTCCGCGGCGCCATCGGTGCCGTGGTCCTGGTGGACACCCGGCGTCTCGCCGACTGCTTCCCGGCGGTCGACTACTTCGAGAACAGCGGCCTTCCGTTCGTCATCGCCCTCAACGGCTTCGACGGTCACCAGCCGTACAACCCGGAGGAAGTGCGCGAGGCTCTTCAGATCGGCCCGGACGCTCCGATCATCACGACGGACGCGCGACACCGTGCAGATGCGAAGAGCGCTCTGATCACTCTGGTCGAGCACGCTCTCATGGCCCGGCTGCGGTAGCAGCCAAGTAGACGACCTCATATGGAAGTTGTCGTAGAAGCATTGGAGCCGGCTGTGTCATTTGACACGGCCGGCCTCGGTGTTCATAACGTTTCGACAGAGAATTTCGCGGGCCCCGACACGCATAGCGGTCATCCGGTGCCCCTGCGTTCATGAAGGCCCCGTCTTTTGGCGGGGCTCGCTCTTTATGACCGTTTTATCTGTGGTCAGCGCCACTCGGAATCATCCGTTCCGAGTGTTTGGAATGGCGCTGCTTGACGTGCTGGAATGCGCTGAACTGCCCAGTAGTCAAGGGCGCTGGTAGATACGGCGGCACACAGTGGGTGCCGACGCCGAGAGGTTGTTGGTCGAGTGAGGCGAAGCATGAACGGTCCCGAGCCGTCGGCACGGGGCAACTTCACCCCGCCGGCGCGCGGAGCGGCGCCCGCACAAGTCGCCGGCCCCGAGCCCACGCCGGCCCCCGCGCCGAGCGGGAGCCGATTCTCCCCGCGTAACTGGCGTGTGCCGACCAGGCTGAACGCGATCCTGCTCATACCCGTGGTGGTCGGCCTCGTCATGGGCGGCTTCCAGGTGAAGAGCTCGATCGACACCTGGCAGGAAGCCCAGGACGCCGAGAAGACCGCCCGACTGGTGCAGGCGGCCCTGACGTACGGCGACAAGCTGTTCGTCGAGCGCGACCTCAGCGCCGCACCGCTGCTGACCGGCAAGGGCGCGAAGGACGCGACCGTCGTCAAGGTCCGCCGGGACACCGACCTGGCCGCCGACGCCTTCGACCAGGCCGCCCAGAACATGCCCAGGACACCGGGCCTGGAGCGCCGTCTCGCGATCTTCCGCAACGTCGAGCCCGGTCTCGAGAAGCTGCGGACCCTCGCGTACACCAGCAAGCTCACCGGTGTGCAGACCGAGGAGGGCTACCTCCAGATCCAGCACCCGCTGATGGAGTTCGCCAACGAGCTCGGTCTGGGCACCGGAAACATCACCAGCTACGGCCGTACCGTCTACGCGATCTCGCTGTCCAAGGCCGCGCTGTCGCTGGAGCGGTCCATCGGCCTGCACATGCTGATCAAGCCGGGCCCCGGTCTGAGCAGCCTCGACAGCCAGCGGGTCGGCCTCTCCTCGTACGCCTACCTCGAAGGCATCGCCGTCGAGGAGTACCGCGGTGGTGGTACCGAGGCCGACGCGACCAAGCTCGACGAGGCCACGGCCAAGATCAAGGCCGAGCTCACGTCGAAGGCGCGGGAGGCCGCGGCCGCCGACCCGAACTACGTGCCGCCGCCGTCGAACCCGATCACCATGGTCACGTCGCTGGCGAAGCTCCCGTCCCCGCAGCCGAGCGACCGCGTGACGCTGGCCGCGAACGGCATCACCGCGCAGAACTGGATGGCGGTCAACACCGCCAAGTACAACGCGTACCGCCAGATCGAGTCCGACCTCGCCGACAAGGCCGTGGCCGAGGCCGGCGACATCTCCGACACGGCCAAGACCGACGCCTTCATCACCGGCGCCATCGTCGTGGTCGCCCTGCTCGCCGCGTTCATCCTGGCCGGCATGGTGGCCCGCCAGATGAGCCGCTCGATGCGCCAGCTGCGCAACGCCGCCTTCAATGTCGCCGAGCAGCGTCTGCCGATGCTGGTCGACCAGCTCTCGCGCACCGACCCGGGCCGGGTCGACACCCGCGTGCAGCCGATCCCGATCACCAGTACGGACGAGATCGGCGAAGTCGCCCGCGCCTTCGACCAGGTCCACCGCGAGGCCGTACGACTGGCCGCCGAGCAGGCCCTCCTGCGAGGCAACATCAACGCGATCTTCACGAACCTCTCGCGCCGCAACCAGTCGCTGATCGAGGGCCAGCTGACCCTGATCACCGACCTGGAGAACAACGAGGCCGACCCGGACCAGCTGGAGAACCTCTTCCGCCTGGACCACCTCGCGACCCGTATGCGCCGCAACGGCGAGAACCTCCTGGTCCTCGCCGGCGAGGAGCCCGGCCGCCGCTGGGACCAGCCGGTCCCGCTGGTCGACGTCCTGCGCGCCGCCTCCTCCGAGGTGGAACAGTACGAGCGCATCGAGCTCTCCGGCGTCCCGGAGGCCGAGATCCACGGCCGCGCCGTGACCGACCTCGTGCACCTGCTGGCCGAGCTGCTGGAGAACGCGACCACGTTCTCCTCCCCGCAGACCAAGGTCCGTGTCACCGCGACCCGTCTTCCCGACGGCCGCATCATGGTCGAGATCCACGACAAGGGCATCGGCCTCACCGCCGAGGACTTCGCGGACATCAACCACAAGCTGGCCAACCCGCCGACCGTGGACGCCGCGATCTCGCAGCGCATGGGCCTGTTCGTGGTCGGCCGGCTGTCCGACCGCCACGGCATCCGTGTCCAGCTGCGCCCCTCGGGCGAGCAGGCCGGCACCACTTCCCTGGTCATGCTGCCCGACGCCATCACCCACGGTGGCGGTGGCGAACAGCAGCCGATGCGCGACGAGTTCACCGTGTCCCAGATCATTCCCGAGCAGCAGCAGCAGTCGTTCCCGGGTGAGAACTTCGGGACGCAGCAGCAGCCCGTGCTGACCGCCGCGGACCTCGGTTTCGACGACAGCCGCTACGAGGTCCCGGACGACATCCGCGATCTCGACCCCGTGGGCCGCTCCCTCATGCGCGAGGGCCGCCGTGCGGCCCTGGAGGCCCAGACGCACGGCCCCGAGGCCACCGAGGCCCCCCAGGGCTACGCCGACGGCTTCGACGCCCAGCAGCCCGGTTCCGGGTACGACGGGCAGGCGTCCTTCGACGGCGCCCCGGCGTACGACGGCGCCCAGGGTGTGCACGAGGAGCAGCAGACCACGTACGACCAGCAGACGTCGTACGAGGAGCCGCAGCAGGCTGCGTACGACGAGGCGTACTTCCCGTCCAACGGCGGCTACCCTGAACCCTCCTACACGGAGCCGGTCCAGCAGGAGCACTCCGGAATGGCCGGCTCCGCCCCCGAGACGCTGTCGGGCTTCGGTGAGCCGTCCTACCAGGACGACTGGCCGCAGCAGGACGCGTACCAGGGCGGGTACCGGCCCGACTACGCTCCGCAAGCGGAATCTCCGCAGGTCGCTGACGCGAGTGAGCGGGACAGCGTAGGCTTTGGTCGTCCGGGTCCGGCCGTCTCGGCCCCCCACACGATGACCGACGCGGGACTCCCGCGTCGCGGAGCCGCCCCGGCCGGAAACGGTCGGCGCCCCGCGGAGCCGGCGAGGGAGCAGTCGGCGCCCATGTCCTCCGGGAACACGGGCGATGACTGGCGGTCGTCCAACGACGATCGGTGGCAGCGCGCCGAGCAGCTGAAGAAGCCCAAGGCGGGCGGGGTCACCTCGTCCGGTCTGCCGCGGCGGGTGCCCAAGGCCAACCTGGTCGAGGGAACCGCGGAATCGACCCCCCAGGGAGGCCCCCAGGTCTCCCGTGCTCCCGAGGACGTCCGGGGCAGGCTGAGCAACCTGCGTCGCGGTGTCGAGCGGGGACGCAGTGCAGGTACTGAGACGAACGGTCAGGGCCTCGGCCCCGACAGCACCTACAACCAGGAGCGTTAGTTGTGAGCCCGATGAGCCAGGCGGCACAGAACCTGAACTGGTTGATCACCAACTTCGTGGACAACACCCCCGGGGTGTCGCACACGGTGGTGGTCTCCGCCGACGGACTCCTTCTGGCCATGTCCGAAGGCTTTCCCCGTGACCGCGCCGACCAGTTGGCGGCCGTCGCATCCGGTCTGACCTCTTTGACCGCGGGCGCGTCCCGTATCTTCGAGGGCGGCCACGTGAACCAGACCGTTGTGGAGATGGAGCGAGGATTCCTCTTCCTCATGTCCGTTTCGGATGGTTCTTCACTCGCAGTACTCGCACACCCTGAGGCGGACATCGGTCTCATTGGGTACGAGATGGCGCTTCTGGTGGACCGTGCGGGCACGGTTCTCACTCCGGATCTTCGTGCGGAGCTCCAGGGCAGCCTTCTCAACTAATAGACAGACGGTGCGAATTGTCGTCCCGGGGCCGTAAGGTTTCGGGACGCGGTCCCAGCGTTGGGTGCCCGGCACAGTCGGAGGAGGAGAGAGAGTGGTAACACCCCCAGGCGGTTCGAATTCGGGCAACTGGTCGTACGGCCCCGGCCAGGGGCAGGGCGGCCAGGGCGACGGTTCCCAGAACCCGAACCGGTACAACTTTCCCTCCGCACCCAGCCAGCGACGGCAGCCGTACGCGCCTCAGGGTCCCCAGGGCCCCGGGCCGTCGCCGTACGACCAGCCGTCGGCACCGCGCATCCAGCCCGTGCAGCCGCAGCGACGTTCGCCCGAGGCTTCGCCCGCCGGGTCGGCGAGCAACCCCCTGGTGCGTCCGTACGCCATGACGGGCGGCCGCACCAGGCCCCGCTACCAGCTCGCCATCGAGGCACTGGTGCACACCACCGCGCAGCCGCACCAGATGCAGGGCCAGTTGCCCGAGCATCAGCGCATCTGCAACCTCTGCCGGGAGATCAAGTCGGTGGCCGAGATCTCGGCCCTGCTGACCATCCCTCTCGGTGTGGCCAGGATCCTCGTCGCCGACTTGGCGGAAGCGGGCCTGGTCGCCATTCATCAGCCGGGCGGCGACGAGAGCGCCGGCGGCCAGCCAGCCGTGACATTGCTCGAAAGGGTGCTCAGTGGACTTCGCAAGCTCTAGCGGAGGGCCTTCCCGCTCCACCACGTCCGCGAAGATCGTGGTGGCGGGCGGCTTCGGCGTGGGCAAGACCACGTTCGTCGGCGCCGTCTCGGAGATCAACCCGCTGCGCACCGAGGCCGTCATGACGTCCGCTTCGGCGGGCATCGACGACCTCACGCACACCGGAGACAAGACGACGACGACCGTCGCCATGGACTTCGGCCGTATCACCCTCGACCAGGACCTGATCCTGTACCTCTTCGGTACGCCGGGCCAGGACCGCTTCTGGTTCATGTGGGACGACCTGGTCCGCGGCGCCATCGGCGCGATCGTCCTGGTGGACACCCGGCGTCTCGCCGACTGCTTCCCCGCGGTCGACTACTTCGAGAACAGCGGCCTTCCGTTCGTCATCGCCCTCAACGGCTTCGACGGCAACCAGCCGTACAACCCGGAGGAAGTCCGCGAGGCTCTTCAGATCGGCCCGGACGCCCCGATCATCACGACGGACGCCCGTCACCGCGCGGACGCCAAGTCGGCGCTCATCACGCTGGTCGAGCACGCCCTCATGGCGCGCCTGCGCTAGCGGCACCCGCTCGCACGACCACGGCCCCTGCTTCTCCGCCCGGAGAGACAGGGGCCGTCGTGCGTCTCCGGCCGCGCCGGTCGAAGCCCCTCCCCTGCCCCAGGACACGCGCCCGGTAGGCGCACGCAAGGGCGCCGGGGGCAACTACCGCCCCGTACGGCCCCGTTGGGGAGCGAGAGGGCGGGGGGTGCCCGAACACTATTGAACGAGCCCTCAGTTGGCCCTGGGGGGCCTCCGCGGGCTCCCGGACACACCACAGCCCCGCCCTCCGTCGGGAGGGCGGGGCTGTGGGCGCAGGTCTCTCAGTGCCAGCTGTGCGGCGCCCGGAAGCCGGGCTCCCGCTCCAGCCGGCGCCAGCCCGCCTTGCGGTGGGGGCGGACGGAGGAGGCGGCATCAGTGGGAGCGGAGGCGGCACGGGCCAGGAGGATCGCCGTGATGGCGGCGACCTCCTCGGGCTCGGCGTGGCCCTTCTCGACGCGGATGTCAGCGTTGCTCATAGGTTTCAGTCTCCATGAGAGAGGTTTCCGCGGGGGTACCGCGGAGGATCCGCCGGGTTACTGCGGGGGGTTGCCGTGCTTGCGGGAGGGGAGGTCCGCGTGCTTGGTGTGCAGCATCGCGAGCGACTTGATCAGGACCTCGCGGGTCTCCGCGGGGTCGATGACGTCGTCGACCAGCCCGCGCTCGGCGGCGTAGTACGGGTGCATCAGCTCGGCCTTGTACTCCTTGACCATGCGGACGCGCATCGCCTCGGGATCGGCGGCATCGGCGATCTGACGGCGGAAGATGACGTTGGCGGCACCCTCGGCGCCCATCACGGCGATCTCGTTCGTCGGCCAGGCGTAGGTGAGGTCGGCCCCGATGGACTGGCTGTCCATGACGATGTAGGCACCTCCGTACGCCTTGCGCAGGATGAGGGAGATCCGCGGCACCGTCGCGTTGCAGTACGCGTAGAGCAGCTTCGCGCCGTGCCGGATGATCCCGCCGTGCTCCTGGTCGACACCCGGGAGGAACCCAGGCACGTCCAGCAACGTGATGATCGGGATATTGAAAGCGTCACACATCTGGACAAAGCGTGCAGCTTTTTCGGATGCCTCGATGTCGAGCACACCGGCCAGGCTCTGCGGCTGATTGGCGACGATGCCGACGACCTGGCCGTCGAGGCGGGCCAGCGCGCAGATGATGTTGCGGGCCCAGCGCTCGTGGACTTCGAGGTAGTCGCCGTCG